>SVQK01000111.1 GCA_015065385.1 Oscillospiraceae bacterium
GACACTTGACGTCAAGCATCTGTACTTTCTGGATGAAAGCGGAGTCAACACGGATATGACCCGCGCTTACGGAAGAGCGCAGGGCGGAGAACGCGTTGTCGGAAGCGTGCCTCTGAACACTCCGAAAAGCACGACGATCCTGTCGTCCATTTGCCTGAGCGGAAACACGAACTATACGACCTACAGCGGAGGGACTACAGGGGAGAAGTTTGTGGATTACTTGAAGAACAATCTGATTCCCACACTCGGGAAAGACGACATTGTCATCATGGATAACCTCCGTTCCCACCACGTCAAAGAAGTCAAAGAAACCTTGGAGAAGGCGGGAATACATTTCCTGTATCTCCCCCCATACAGTCCGGATCTGAATCCGATCGAGATGCTCTGGTCAAAGATCAAAGCCATCCTTCGCAGTCTTGAAATTCGTACAGCCGAAGAACTGCCGAACGCCATCGCTTCTGCCTTCCATGCCGTCACCACCTCGGACTGCCTTGGCTGGTTCTCTGCTGCGGGATTGTGCTCCTAAATGTGTGGATTGCTATAGAAGCAAAACAGTATGTATTCAAATGGGAAACAGAAAACAGAGGAAAAAACCGACAAAAAAAGGAACTGTTGCCGTAATCGCGGTCCTTCTGGCGATCGCTGTGCTGTCAGTCGGTTTCTGCTACATCACATACGAACATCCGGCGGTGCTTCTCGGAACCGATCTGTACCGGCAGTACGAAGAGGCGTGCATAAGATACAGCCACACGCTGATGTTCGGTTTATTCGGCATCCCCGCCCATGCGCAGTTCGTGGAAATCAGAGAAACCGGATACGGGATCGAGATCCTGATGATTTCCGTTCTCCCGCCGGCGCGGACCAAAGTGTACCACTCCGAAGCGGACGCACCGTACTGGACCACCGGATTCAACGCATACTGAAAAGAACACGCAAAACCACCGCCGCCCCGGCGTCTGACCGTTGGAGCGGCGGTTTCCTGTTTTTTCTCGGTCTTATTTGATCTCTTTCCGGATTTCCGCGATGCTCTTTCCGGCTTTGCGGGCGGCGGCGGCGAGGTCGTCGTATTCGTATTTCTCCCTCGTCACGCCGTATCCGTCGGAGATCTTCTTCCGGACCGGACCGAAAGGCGTCTCTTCCGTTTCGATCCTCCGGGCGAGCACATACCGGCGCAGTACGGATTCCCGCACGCCGATGGTGGCGGTGTGGCGGAACAGCAGGCGGACCATCGCCTCCCGGTCTTCTGGCTTTGCGAGGACGGACAGAACGACGCCCGGGCGGTTCTTCTTCATCCCGGCGGCGGTGGTCCAGACGTCGAGCGCGCCTCCCGCAAAAAGGGCGTCCATGGCGAATCCGATTTCCTCCGGCGTGCTGTCGTCGAGATTGCATTCCAGAAGCAGCGCGTCGTCCCGCTCCCCTTCCCGCTCGCCGAGGATCGCGCGGACGCAGTTTGCCGCTTCGAAGTCCTTCTTTCCCATGCCGTAGCCGATCTTCTCCGCGCGCATCACGGGCTGATCCCCGAACCGTGCGGCGAAGTGCTTCAAAAGGGCCGCGCCGGTCGGAGTGCAGAGCTCGCCCTTGACCGCCCCTCCGTAGGTGGGAACGTCCCGGAGGATGTACGCCGTCGCGGGAGCCGGAACCGGGAGGATCCCGTGGGCGCACCGGACGTTCCCCGCCCCCACATGGATCGGGGACACCACGATCTCGTCCGGAGCCAGCTCCGCCATGGCAAGACAGACCGCCGTGATATCCGCCACCGCGTCCATCGTCCCGACCTCGTGGAAATGGATCTGTTCCACCGGGACGCCGTGGGCCGCGCTCTCCGCCTCCGCGATCAGGGAATAGACCGCCATCACGTCGTCCTTCACCTTTGCGGGCAGGTCGAGGTGGTCCCGGACGATGTGTCCGATCCCGTGGAGGGTGGAATGGCTGTGGTGGTGATGGCCGTGGTCGTGTTCGTGTTCGTGGGTATGTTCATGGTCGTGGTCGTGCTCATGCTCGTGATCGTGGTCATGGTCGTGGTCATGATCGTGGTCGTGCTCATGCTCATGGTCATGGTCGTGCTCATGATGATGGTCGTGAACGTCTTCGGATTCCTCCTCTTCCCCGTTCACCGTGACCTTCATGTGCGTGCCGGTGATGCCGCACTTCACGGAGGTCTCCCGCTCGAATCTCACGCCGGGGATCCCGAGGGCGTTGAGCTTTGACACAAATCCGTCCGGATCGGGCATCAGCTCGCATAAAGCCGCCGTCAGCATGTCCCCCGCCGCGCCCATATTGCATCCGATATACAGTGTTTTCATCTGTGATTTCATCCTTTCCGTGGATCCGCCGCTCTCCCATTACCAAAAAACGGCATACCTCCCCCATCCATGAGACGTATGCCTTCGCGGCTTCCGATTCCCGCTTCGTGCGGAACGGGATAAGTATAGCATAAAATTCAAATTCTGTCAAGAGTCCGGGAGACGTTCGAGCCTTGTGTACACCCGGCCTTCGCATCCCCGCTCCTCAGCCACCGTCACCCGGACGCGGGGATTGGGATCTTCCGTCGGGTTCCACGAATCCCAGTTCACATGCTCCGCGCCGATGGCTGCCTCCCAGAAAACCTCTTCTGTTCCGTCGTCGTACCGCAGGATCAGACAGCCCCTCGAGCTCTTGGCAAGCGGATCATCATCATGCCGCATCCCGCTGTCGATTCTCACGCCCTCCACGACGGCCTCCGTCCCGGGGATGGGCTTCTCCGGCCGCGTCGCCAGCCAGAAGAGCACCCCGAGAACCACCCACGGGATCGAAAAGATCCCCGTCCAGCGCAAGATTTTCTTCCGATCTTCCTGTGTCACAAGACTCTCCCTATCACGAAAAGCGCGGCCGCCCCGTCAGTTCGGGACAGCCGCGGCGATGTCAGATCGTAAAGTGCGTATGATACCGCCTGTCCGCCCATCCGTCCTCGGCGAGGTGGGACATATCGGACATGCAGAGGCATTTCGGGACGGTGGTCCCGCATTTCCGGTTGGAGAATTCCAGCACGGTGACGCCGGTATGGGTGATATCGAACTCTGCCCAGAAGACGTTCGGCGGGATCCGGAGCAGGTGGGACAGCCACGAGAGCCCGAAGCCCTGATGGCAGAACACCGCCACACGGTCGTCGTTTGGGCGCTCGATCCGGTATTCGTTCCCCTCCCGGACGTAGCCCTGCCGCGCCATGAACTCGTCGGACTCGCTCTGGAGGGCGGCGTACCCGTCCTTTCCGTTCACGATCGCGGCCATGGCGTCGATCTCGTACCAGCGGTCCCCGGCGTCCCGGTTGGATCCCCGGACGAAGGAACCGATATCGTCCACGTTCCAGACCCACGTCCGCCGCCCCTCGCCGAGATCTCTCGTGAAGCGGGACCACGCCAGATTCTCCGAGCACCACGGCTCGATGAAGATGGGCAGTCCGAGGGCGTGGGCGGTGGGCTCGGCGGTCTCGATCGCGCGGCGCAGGGGGGAGGCGTAGATCCGGTTGATCCCGGCCCTTCTCATGCGCGGCACGAGAGCCCTCGCCTGCTTCCGCCCGACGTCCGTGAGCATTTCCTTCGGACCGTAGACCGGGTGTCCGTGACGAACGATATATAAGAACATATTATTTCCCTTCCTGCTTCAGCTCGGAAATCTCCCGCATGAAGGTGTCGATGTCCTTGAACTCCCTGTGCACGGAGGCGAACCGGACGTAGGCCACGGGATCCAGCTCCTTGAGCCGCTCCATGGCGAGCTCGCCGATGCGGTTGGACGTGACCTCGGACTTCATGCAGCTCTGGATCTGCGATTCGATCCAGTCCGCTACCTCCTTGGGGTTGACGGGGCGTTTCTCGCACGCCTTGTACAGCCCTGCCAGAAGCTTGTTCCGGTCGAAGATCTCCCGCGATCCGTCCTTCTTGATGACGAAGGGATTCTGCTGGTCGATGATCTCATAGGTGGTGAACCGCCGCCTGCATTCAACGCACTCGCGGCGGCGCTTGATGCTGTTGTTTTCCTCGACGGGACGGCTGTCGATCACCGTGGATTTCTCACAGCCGCAGGCAGGGCATTTCATAGGCTAACCTCCGGTTTCCGATGGTGGAATCAGAACTCCAAATCCGCGCAGACGGGATAGTGGTCGGAAAACGTCAGGCCGTCGCGCTCGTTCTTTGCCGCGAAGGACTTCGACGGATCGAAGGGCAGCGTCGTGAACACATAGTCGATCTTGGAGCCGGGCCAATCCTTTTTGAAGCCGTGGTAGGTGCCGCCCACGTCCGCCGTCGCGTCGGCAAGGGGCGCGCCGCATCCGCCGAAGGTCACGACGGACTTGTACACGAGGCTGTCGGGCGTCACGTTGAAGTCGCCGGTCAGAACGATGGGCAGCGGATTTTCGGCATAGTCGGAGGCGATGCGGTTCAGGATCAGGGAGATCCCCTGCGCCTGCGCGAAGGCTCCGACGTGGTCGAGGTGGGTATTGTAATGGCGGAGGCATTTGCCGCTCTCACGCTCTCTCAGCGTCGTGCAGGTGCAGATCCGCGGGCAGTCGCTCTGGTCGGTGGAGAAGCGGGATCCGGGGATCCGCGGCGTGTCGGAGAGCCAGAAGGTCTCGAGGAAGACGAGGTCGAAGCGGCTTTTGCGGTAGAGGACCACATTGCTCTCGCCGAGCAGATCCCGGTCGCGTCCGATGCCGCAGACTTCGAAATCGGTGAAGTTGTCGATCAGCCACTGTCTCTGCGGCGGCTGGGTCTCCTGAAATCCGATCAGATCCGGCTCATAGGGGAGAAATTCGTCGAGAATCAGCTTGGATCGGGAGGAGAATCTTCTCGGCCCGGTTCCCTGACAGTTATCGGTCCAGATATTGAAGGAAAACACGCGGATTTTGCTCATGACGGCGTCCTTTCTGCATCGGTTCTGCTACACCCCCGGCGGAGAGCGCGGAGGCATAAATCGGTCGGATCAATTATAGCATCCGCGCCGCGCAATTGCAAGACGGTTCGGCAACTTTTTCGCCTTTCCCGCGCGGGATCAGAGATGCGCCCACCGCCCGAGCTCGGAGAGAAAATGCTTTCCCCGGAACACGACCTGCGCGAACAGCAGAAGGATGGAGACCGTCATGGAAAGGAGGGCGAAATGGGCGTAGAGCCCCGTCATCTTCCCGGTGAAATACAGGACCGCAACCGCCGCCGTGCCGCAGAGGGCGATGAGGAAATACCCGGCGTAGGTCCCGAGCCTCCGTCCGTCCACAATGCCCATGACGAAATAGAAAACCGCGAGTCCCGCGCTGAGGACGGGGAGGACGTAGCCCCAGCTCCATCCGTGCCAGCCGGTCATCCAGTCCCACGGGAGGCAGAGGAGCATGGCGATCACGCTCTCCCAGAGGATCCCCTTGGCGATGTTCTTCCTCTTCCGCGCGCCGACGTTGACCGTGATCCACGCGCAGACCGTCCCCAGCACGATCATGGTGAAGATCGGCATATGGGGGATATACAGCAGATGGATCACCGCCGCCACAAGAAGGATCACGATCGCGGCGAAGGTGGAGATGCGGAAAATCAGGTCGTAGGTGTGCCGGGCGGGAATGACCGGAAAAACCCCGGCGCTCTCGACCGTCTCAGGCGCGTCGGACAGGATCCGTCCGCACAGGGGACACCGCTTTCTCTCCCCGTCCGTCTTCACGCCGCATACGGGACAGTGCTGCATCTCAGTATTCCTCCTTCTTACCGGTTTGTTCTTTTCGCTCCGGGATCCGGACCGCCGACAGGGACGCCCACGCGGGACGAAATCCGGCGCGGACGGCGTTTCCGACGGAGCGGACGTTGGCCCAGACCGCGCTGTAAAACGGAACCTGACCTGAATCGAGGATCTCCCGGGCGAGGCGGTTAGTCAGCGCGGCCCCGATCCCGAGCCCTCTGTATGCGGGCAGGACGTTCACGCCGATCTGCATCATGTCGGGACAGTCCTGCGAAGCCCCGGCCAGCCCCACGAGCACATCCCCGTCGTACGCGCCCGCGCCGATCCGGTCGAGCTCCCGCCGTTTCTCGCAGAGCGCGTCGGACCACTCCGGGCGGTACAGATACGCGAAATCCTCCGGGCCGAGGATCCGCATCCGGAAGGGGGAGGTCCCGCTGAACCTTCCGATTTCCTCCGGATCGGGGAGAAAGGACGAGACGGCGAACGACAGCCCCGCGCCGAAGGGAGCGAGAAGCGCGTCCAGATCGTGCGTCCCCTCCGGAGCGAAGAGCTGCCAGAACTCCGGATCCCGCTCGAGCAGCTCCCGCACCCCGTCCGTCAGAGCGGGGTCGCAGGTCACGACCGCGTTCGGGCCGTAGGTCGTCACATCGAGAATGGCGGGTTCGGTGAGATAGACCCGCGCATTTCCCCGGATCCCAGCGGGAAAGAACCGGTGCTCCGAAGCCTCGAAGTCCTCCGGAGAACAGCCGTGATCCGCGGCAGACTGCCTCAGGGCGATCTGCCGGATCTCTTCCTTCGTCCAGTTCATTCGTTTGCTCTCCGTCAGACCAGATAGTTGCACGCCACCACGATGTCCGGATCCACCTTTGCCATGCGGCGGAAGAAGGCCCGCTCCACCTCGTGCTCGGCGAAAACGGTGGAGAAGGTCAGGGTCATTTTATCCCCGAAGGTACACAGGCAGATCTGGCGGGAGGAGCTGGAGTTGAACACGTCGAACCGCTCGATACTCGACGCGAAGGGCTCCGCCATGGAAATCCGCCCGACGTTCGAAAGCGTCACGGTCCGCCGCTTCATGGAGACATTCTGGAGCGTCCTCATGATGAAGTCCTTCAGGAAAAGGGGGCAGATCCGCACGACCGGATGCCGCTCCATCTTCACCTGAGAGGCCACCTTCTGCTCCATGTTTTCCTGGGTCAGCTCATTCAAAAACGACTGCTTCACCGAGGCCGCCACGTCCGCGAGGTCCTCCGATCCCTCGGAAAAATCGTAGGTGATCTGCACGATGCCGAAGAAATTCCGCATGGTCTCGCTGTCGAAATACCGCCTGAGATTGACGGGCATCGCCACGGCCACGGCTTTTTTCCGGTCGGCGGGCGCCATGGTGTCGCGGATCGAGAGAATCAGCTGCGCGCAGAGATATTCGGTCACGGTGACGCCCAGAGCCTTCCCCGCCGCATGGATCTTCTCCGCGCTGACCCAGCCCTCCGTGACGTTCTGCCGCAGATCGGGCGTCTTCGGCTCGCTGAACCGGTAGACCTTCTTCTGCTTGCCCCGGTCGCCGAGGAATTCGAAATTCAGGGGCGAACCGACGCCTTTTTTGAAATTCTCGGTAAACCCGTCCGCCGCCTGATCGCGCTCGGATACGTCCGGCGTTTCGACCGCGCTCCGCTCGAAGGATTCGGGATGGGCTTCGGCCAGATAGTTTTCCACCAGATTCCGGAAGAAGACGAACGCGCCGGTGCCGTCGGTCAGGGCGTGGAACAGTTCGAGGTTGATCCGCTTCTTATAGTAGGTCACGGAGAACAACAGTCCGCCCTCGTCCGTAAAGAGCGGGGTGAGCGCCGGTTCGCACTCCTCCTTCACCTCGGGCTTGACGCCGCTCCGCTCGAGATAGTACCAGAAGATCCCGCGCCGCACGGTTTCGGTGAACTGCGGGAATTCCTCGAGCGATTCCTCCAGCGCGCGGGACAGGGCGACGGGATCGATTTCCTCCCTCAGCTCGCAGGACAGCCGGAAGATCTCCGGATCCTCCGCCGAAGCGATTGACGGAAAGATCTTCGCCGCGTTATCCAGCTTTTTCCATCGCGTGTTGCCCGTCTTCCACATGCGCCTTGTCCCCCTGCGTTTCCGATAGTTTCAGGTTCGAATGATTCACTCACTGAAATTATACCACATCGCGCGCACCAATACAAGCGGCGCGCCCGCGATTTAACAAATCTGTCAAAAAAGCGGACCGCCCGACGGAAATCGGGATCCGGTCCGCGGAGATCTGCGGTTGTTCCCTCCGGCTTACTTCCGATACTTCGCGCGGTTTTCGGAGAGGATCCGGTCGCGCTCGAAGGACCAGATCCGGGCAAAGGCCTGATTGGTCTTGGCACGGACGAGATACGGATTCTTCGCCCCGTAGTCGTTGGAGATGGAGCCGAAATAGCCCCACGCGATGATCGTGCGGGCTCCTGCGTCGTACGCCGCTTCCGTGGCCTCGACGATCTCCTCTTCCATGCCGCGGGGGGTGTGATAGGTCTGGATCCAGACGTTGTGATCCTTGCCGTAGGTTTCAGCCGTTTCGATGGTCTTCTTCGCGCCGTTGTAGACGAATTCGTAGGGATTCACTCCTGTGTAGCCCCAGTACGGGTCGGAGCCGATGTTGCCGAGCGTTTCGATCCCGCCGATCCGCCCGAGGGAGGAGAGATTGATCCCGATCCCCTCGGACAGCATGACGCAGACCGCGTTGGAAAGACCCTTCGACGCCGCGTAGTCGCAGATATCCCGGAAATACTCCGCGATGGTGTCGAGGCGGAATGCGGCGGCGTCTTCGTCCATCGTCTCCGGCATGGGGCGCCCGTACTTCTCCTCGAAGGCCTTACGGCAGAGGGGGCAGGCGCAGGAATAAGCTCCGTCCCGCATCGGAAGATGGGGCTCGTCCCAGAAGATCGTCTTCGCGCCGGTCCACGCCACGGTGTCGATCCATTCATGCACGAACTGGCGGAACGACGGCTGGCGCAGGCAGGCCCGCACCGGATCGGGAGTCCCGTCCGAATAGATCTGATGGGCCTCCGGGTGATAGGCGAGGAAATGGGATTTGTCCCCGGGAGGGCCTCCCAGTCCCCAGTTGTCCAGCCAGACTTCAAGTCCCGCCTCCTCGGAGATCTCCACGATCTCCTTCATGACGCGGCAGTGGCGGTCCCAGTCCGTGTGGGACAGCATGTGCACCACTAAATTCATGTGGTTGTCCGCCATGTCCCGCATATCGTTCTCCACATGGTGGAGCATCCGGCAGCCGTGATAGGCCGCGCCCGTTCTCAGCTTCTGCATGATGGTCCTCCCTTTTGTTTATGTCCGGATCAGGACGTCCGCCCGGTCCCGGATCCCGAAGGCGGCCTCGTACCGGATCTCGTACGGGATCCAGCGTTCCTCGAACAGCTTCAGCCGCTCCGGGCCGTTCCGCGCGAGGATCCGCCTCCGCTGCTCCTCCGGATCGGTCTCCATAAAGCAGCGCAGATCGGCGTAATCACCGAAATACGGATGGGACGCGTACGCCCCTTCGATCACCGTCACGGGGGCGGCGGGCAGAGTCCGGGTCCGCGCGATGCCCATGATCTCGTGGCTGAACACGCCGTAGGTCAGGCCGGGATCGGCGAGGCGGTCGATGACCTCCGCCTTCAGCCGCTCGTAATGGATGGTTCCCCCCGGTTCGGCGTACCGTTCCGCGCTCCGCATGTCCCGGGGGAGATAGAAGTCGTCCGTATGGATCACCCGCGCGCCGAAGCGTTTTTCAAGCTCCTCCGACAGCGTGGTCTTCCCGGAGGCGCAGAAGCCGTCCAGCGCGATCACGAAAGGCTTCTCCGCGTCCCGGATCAGCGAAAAGAGCGGATCGAGCGCGCCGGGGCCGTCGGATCGCAGCATCAGCCGTTTGTCTTTCATGCCCATGCCGTTCGCCGGGTGAGGTCAGCGGGTGGTCTGCTCTTCCACGAGCCGTCCGCCGCAGTAGATCTCTCTCAGCTTCGGCTTTTCGATCTTGCCGGTGGGATTGCGCGGAACGTGGGCGAAGATGATCTTCCGCGGGCGCTTGTACCGGGGCAGCTCGAGGCAGAATTCGTTCACCTCGTCCTCGGTCAGCTCCATGCCCTCCTTGACCTCGATGATGGCCGCCGCGATCTCGCCGAGTCTCTCGTCCGGGAGCCCGATGACCGCGACGTCCTTGATCCGGTCGTGCTTGCGGAGGAAGTCCTCGATCTGCACGGGATAAAGGTTTTCGCCGCCCGTGATGATGACGTCCTTCTTCCGGTCCACCAGATAGATGAAGCCGTCCTCGTCCCGCTTCGCCATGTCGCCGGTATAGAGCCAACCGTCCTTCAAAACTTCCGCCGTGGCCTCGGGATTCTTATAGTAGCAGGTCATGACGCCGGGGCCCTTCACGATCAGCTCGCCGACCTCTTCCCCTTCCACGGGCGTGCCGTCCGGTCTGACGATCTCAGCCTCCCAGAGGTAGCCGGGAACGCCGATCGCGCCGACCTTGTGGATGTTCTCCACGCCGAGGTGGACGCATCCGGGGCCGATCGATTCGGACAGGCCGTAGTTCGTGTCGTATTCGTGATGCGGGAAGACCTTCTTCCAGCGGCGGATCAGGGACGGGGGAACGGGCTGCGCGCCGATGTGCATCAGTCTCCACTGATCGAGGCGGTAGTCCTCGAGCTTGATGTCGCCCCGGTCGATGGCGTCGAGGATATCCTGCGCCCACGGCACGAGCAGCCAGACGATCGTCGCCTTCTCCTGCGAAACCGCCCGGATAATCCCCTCGGGAGAGACGCCCCGCAGGATCACGGCACGGCTGCCCGAGATGAGGGACCCGAACCAGTGCATTTTCGCGCCCGTATGGTAGAGCGGCGGGATGCAGAGGAACACGTCCCCCCTCGTCTGCCCGTGGTGGTGCTGTTCGACCTGGCAGGAGGAGATGAGGGAGCGGTGCTTGTGCAGGATCGCCTTCGGGAAGCCGGTCGTTCCGGACGAGAAGTAGATCGCGCCGAAGTCGTCCTCGTCGAATTCCACGGCGGGAGCGGTGGAGGAGCAGTAGGTCACAAGGCGGTCGTAGCTGTCGGCGAATTCCGGCACGGGCTCGCCCACGAAGAAGTAATTCTTGATGAGGGGCAGATCCATGAATACGGAGCGCACGCGGTCGGTGAACTCGGGGCCGAAGATCAGGACCGAGGCGTCGGCCAGCTCGGCGCAGTACTTGATCTCCTCTGCGGAATAGCGGTAGTTCATCGGAACCGCCAGCGCGCCGGTCTTGAGCACGCCGAAGTAAACGGGCAGCCATTCCAGGCAGTTCATCAGAAGGATCGCAACCTTGTCCCCCTTCTTCACGCCGCGGGTGAGGAGCAGGTTGGCGAAGCGGTTGGCCTTCACGTCGAACTCGCGCCACGTCATTTCGCGGCGGTAGCGTCCCCCGGGAGCGGCTTCGATGAGGGAGAATTCCCTCCATGTGAGATTGGGGTCCGGCTGGTTCTGGGGATTGAGCTCCACCAGCGCGACCTCGTCGGGATACAGCTTGGCGTTTCGTTCCAGAAGATCGGTAATGACCATTGTGTCGTTCCTTTCTTAAATCCGGGGGAAAACAAAAAAACCCCGCCGAAATTCAGCAGAGGACGGATCAGATATCCGCGGTACCACCTCAGTTTGCCCCGCTCTCTCGGGCGAAGCCTCCGGGACTTCGGGAAAACGCGTCCCGCAAGTCCTGCCCGATAACGGCGGCCTCCGTCGCAGCCTACGCGGAACGGACTCTTTGCCCGCTCTTTCGGTGCGCCGCTCGGGAACTGTATTCGGAGGGGATCTCCCTGCGGCTTGCACCGACCGCCGCTTCTCTGGAAGGATCGGATCCCGGCCTACTTCTGTTCCGTCATGGCGTTTGAATGATTGATGGCATTATACCACGCCCCGAGCGGCTTGTCAAGGGAAAATCCCGCCGCGCTCTTTTCATTTCGGGAAAAATGTGATAAAATGAAAGAAAAAACGCCGAGGTGCCGCAATGAACGAACTCCTCACCCGTCCCCGGATCATTCAAACGAACCGGCTGATCCTGCGCCCGATCCGCAAAGACGACGCGCCGGACACCGTCCGCATCCTGACCAATCCCCGCTGCGCCGAAACCTATATGCTCCCGGACTACCCCTCCCCCGACGACGCCCTGCCGCTCGCCCGCCGCCTTGCCGCGCTCTCCGAAAAGACCGGGGCGGAGGATAAGCTCGTTTACGGCATCGCGCTGAGGGAGGACGACCGGCTGATCGGCTTTCTGAACGAAGTCGCCCGGGAGGGGGATGCGATGGAGCTTGGCTACGTCCTGCATCCGAATCACTGGAACCGCGGGTATATGACGGAGGCGTTCCGCGAGGTGATCGGGATGCTCTTCCGATGCGGATACTCCGCCGTCCGCGCGGGGTATTTCGAGGAGAACGCCGCCAGCCGCCGCGTGATGGAAAAATGCGGGATGACCCTCACGGGGGAGAGCGAGGAGATCGACTACCGCGGAAGATCCCATCGCTGTGTGTACCGGGAGATTCGAAAAATCGGGCGGATGGGCAAGGCCGTCTCCGTCGTTCCGTATTCGTCCCGCTGGAAAGAAGATTTTGCCCTGCTCCGGGACCGGATCGCCGGGGCCGCCGGATCCTGTTTCTCCGCGGTGGAGCATGTCGGGAGCACCTCGGTCGAAGGGCTTTGCGCAAAACCGATCGTTGACATCGACGCCGTGCTTGCGGACGCGGGCCTGTTTCCCGCCGCGAAAGACGCGCTCGCCGGGATCGGATACGAATACGAGGGGGACCGTGGGATCCCCGGGCGGGAGGCGTTCCGGTACGTCGGCGGGGAGATTCTGCCGAAGCACAATCTGTATGTCTGCCCGCCGGATTCGCCCGAACTCGCCCGCCATCTCGCGCTCCGGAACTGGCTGAGAGAACATCCGGCGGGAGCGGAAGCCTACGGAAGGATCAAGCAGAGAGCCGCCGAGGACTTTCCATACGAGATCGAGCGGTACATCGAGGCGAAGACGCCCTTCATCGAGTCGGTTTACCGCGAGGCCGGACTGCTTCCCTCCCCCGTCCGTCAAGCGCGAGAGGAAGACGCCGAACGGATCGCGGAAATCCGGGTCGGCTGTTACCGGATGAACTTTTACCCGATCTTCCGCTCCGACTCATATTATTTCGGGGAGCTTTCGGTGACGGGTCTCGCCCGCCGGATCCGCGAAGATCCCCTTTTCCCGGGAGCGTATGCCGTATTCGACGACGGCGCGGTCAAGGGGTATTCTCGGATCGAGGGGGACGAGCTGAAGGAGCTCTTCGTGGAACCCTGTTTACAGGGCCGCGGGATCGGAACCGCCCTCTTCGGCATGGCCGTCCGGGAGCGGGGAGTCCGGACGCTTTGGGCGCTGGAGGAGAACACGCGCGCCCTGCGGTTTTACTCCCGCCGCGGATTTACCCCGGACGGAGAGCGGAAGCCGGAAGCGGATACGGAACACGATCTGATCCGGCTGTCGAAGACAGAAGCGTAAAGCCCGCCGTTCAGCCGGATCCGTAAAGAAAGCAGGAAACGCACATGCGCCTCCTGCCTTTTCTTTTCTATAGCCGGATCACCGGATATACGCGAGGAACCGCTGGATGTGTTCGTCCCAGTATTCCCATGTGTGCGCGCCGGGATCCTCCTCGTAGACGTAATCGAAGGGATTTCCCTCGAAGCTCCCGAAGAAATCGCGGGTGAAGTGGGCGGAATCGAGTAAAAAGTCCTCGGAGCCCGTGGAGTGATAGATGCGCGGGACGGGCTTTCCCTCTTCGATGATCCGCTTCGCGTTGCCGATCAGATCCTCCTCGGAGCCCTCGAGATCCCGGCCGTCGTAGCGGATGTATGCGCCGCGCTCCTTTGCGGGATCGATGTGCTTCGTGTCCGCGGGCAGCCTGCGGTTGAAGATCCCGGCGGAGAGGCATCCGATAGCGGCGTACTGCTCCGGATTGGCCAGTCCGATCTTGAGAGCCCCCGCGCCGCCCATGGAGAGGCCGCAGACGAAGTTGTCCTCGCGGGCCGCGGAGAAGCCGAAGAAAGAGCGCATCACCTCGGGCAGCTCCTTCGCGACGTAGGTGTAGAACCTCCCGCCGTGCGCCAGATCCGCGTATCCCGAGACCTCGACGCCGGGCATGACCACCGCCATCCCGAGGGGCGCGACGTACCGCTCGATCGACGTCCGCCTCTGCCAGATGGTTTCGTCGTCGGACGCGCCGTGGAGCAGCCAGAGGACCGGGATTTTCTCCTTTTCCTCGGTGTTCATGCCGATGAGCTTCGTGGATTTCTGGGGAAGGATCACCTCGCAGCCCGTGCCGCGGCCGAGTACGTTCGAGAAGAAATGCGTATGTACGAGCGCCATGTCAGATCCCCTT
This sequence comes from Oscillospiraceae bacterium, assembly GCA_015065385.1. GTDB lineage: Bacteria > Bacillota > Clostridia > Oscillospirales > CAG-272 > UMGS1696. Next base: position 14,106 of record SVQK01000111.1, read on the forward strand.
TCTGTAGTCGTCGATGAAGGTCAGCACATTCTGAATCTCGCGGTCCCAGAAGCCCCAGGTGTGCGCGCCGTCGGGCTCCCGGTAGGTCACGTCGTAGCCGAGGGCGGTGAGGCAGTCCCGCATCCGGTGATTGTCGTGCAGCAGGAAATCGTCCTGACCGCAGGCGATGAAGAGCTTCGGGAGAGGCGATCCGTCGTTTTTCCTCACCTCCGCCATGTGGAAGAGGTCGTTCGGGGAGCCCGCGAATTCGTCAATGGGTCCGAAGATATCCGTGAAGAAGGTGTTCTCCGGGTGCTCGGGATTGTAGAGATGGGTGGGATCGAAAGCGGCGGAAAGGGGCGCGCACACGCCGTAGGTTTCGGGGTAGGTCAGGGCGAGGGCGAGGGAGCCGTAGCCGCCCATGGAGTTGCCCGAGATGTAGTTGTCCTCGCGCCGCGCGCTCATGCCGGGGAAGAAGGAGCGGCAGATCTTCGGCAGCTCCTCGCCGATGAAGGTCCGGTAGGCATAGCCGAACTTCATGTCGGTGTACCAGCCGAGGTAGGTGGTGGGCATGACGACGGCGATCCCGTGCTCCTCCGCGTACCGCTCGATCGACGTGCGGCGCATCCAGATGGTGTGGTCGTCGCTCATGCCGTGGAGCAGCCAGAGGGTGGGAAAGGTCTCTCCCGTCTCCCCCGGATTCACGCCGATGTTGCCGCGGGTGCGCTGGGGAATCACCGCGTTCAGCGACATCGCCATGCCGAGGGCGTCGGAAAAGAAGTTGACTTCCATGAATGCCATAGTGTGTCCTCCTTTGTCGTGCCGGATAGTCCGGCCTGTTCCGGTTCTGATTATACCACAGTCCGGTGGATTTGTACAGGGCGCTGGGAAAAATTCAGAAATGGAGCCGGACTCAGTTTTCGAACACGGCGGTGAGGTATTCTCCCCAGCGCGCGCCGACCTCGGGCCATCCTTCCGCGTTCTTCGGACGGTAGACGAGGAAGGAGTCGTCCCGCGCGCCGAAGACGGTATTTCCAGGTGCCGTCGGGGCGTTCCCGTAAAACCGCGCGGAGGTGAGTCCGGAGCATCCGTCAAAGGCGTTCGAGCGGACGGTCGTGACCGTTGCGGCGATCTCGACCTCGCCCGTAAAGCCGGAGCAGCCGGAGAACACTCCGACGCCGAGGGTGGTGACCTTCGCCGGGATCGTCAGCTTTCCGGAAAGGCCGGTGCAGCCTTTGAAGGTATAACTCTCGATCAAAGCGAGATTCGAGGGGAGGGTCAGAGTTCCGGTAAAGCCCGTGCAGTTTTCAAAGGCGCGGGCGCCGAGGGTGTAGACCAACTCGCCGACGACCAGATCGCCCGTGAAGCCGGAACAGCCGGAGAAGGCGGACTCTCCGATGGTATGCACGCCTTCGTCGAGAATCAGCCTGCCATCGAACCCTTTGCATCCGAAGAACGCGTTATTGCCGATTTTCGAAGCGGATAACGCCAGATCGCCCGCAAAGCCGCTGCATCCGGAAAACGCCGACTGACCGATCGAAGTCACGCCCTTTCCGAAAGACAGATTCCCCGTGAATCCCGAACAGCCGTTGAACGCGTTGTCTCCGATTTTTGTTTTCGGACGCCCGTGACCGTCCGAATAGCCGCGGATCGTCAGATCGCCGGAAAAACCGCTGCAATTCTGAAACGCGCCGGTTCCGATCTCGCTTACATACTCGGGAATGACCAGACCGCCGGTGAATCCGCTGCATCCGGAAAACGCGTAGTCATCGATTTCCATGACGTTCTGCGGAATGATCAGTTCGCCCGTGAAGCCGGAGCAGTTTTCAAAGGTGTACCGATAAATATTGGTCGGTCTTTCCGACAGCGTCAACGTCCCCGAAAAGCCGGTGCATCCTCTGAACGCTTCCGCCTCCATCGTGACCACGCTGTTCGGAATGATCAAATCTCCCGTAAAGCCGGTACAACCGCTGAACGCGCCTGCCCCGATGGCCGTCACGCCGTTCGAAATCGTCAGACTGCCGTTAAAACCGTTACAGTTGGAAAACGCCCAGCTTCCGACTGACTTTACACTGCCCGGAATCGTCAGGCTGCCCGTAAAGCCGCCGCAATCAGAAAATGCGCTGTTTCCGATCGATGTCACGCTGTCCGAAATCGACAGAGTTCCCGTAAAACCGGAGCATTTACCAAACGCTTTTTCGGGAATGGCCGTGACGCTGTCAGGAATGGAGAGATCCCCTGTAAAACCTGTGCAGTTGTAAAAAGCTCCCGACCCGATTGACGTCACACTGTCCGGAATGATCAGTTTCCCGGATAATCCCGTACAACCTGAAAACGCATACTGTCCGATTGAGGTCACACTGTCCGGGATCGTCAGAGTACCGGACAAAGTGCTTTTTATCTGCTTGTCAAAGTAGAACGCGTAAGAACCGATGGAGCTTACTCCATCTTGAATCTTCAAAGCAGTTACCAGATATTCCTGCCAAGGAGCTGTGGAAGAAAGTCCCGCGGCGCTGTAATCCTCCATCGGCCCCGTCCCTTCAATCTCCAAAAGTCCGCTCTCAAACAGCGTCCATGTGAGGTTCGGGCCGCATGTTCCGGAGGCGGTGATCTGCCCGTCGTCACCCGGATTCTCGGAAAGCACCGTCAGCCGATATCCGTGCCATGTCAGACCGGACGCGCTGAAAACCGTATCCGCATTAAAGCTCTCTGCGAACTCCTTCTTACACTGTACGGCGAACCCCGTCCCGCGATCGCCGAACACGGACGCGCCGACCTCGGGGGCATTTCCTTCAAACGACGCGCCGGTGATCCCGCAGCCGGAGAACGCCCGCTTGCCGATCGCGGTCACGCTCGCCGGAACACTCAGCGTACCCGTCAGCCCGGAGCAGTCCGCAAAGGCGTAGGAGCCGATCGCTGCGAGGTTTTCGGGAAGGGTCAGCTCGCCCTTCATCGCGGAGCAGCCGTCGAACGCCTCGTCCCCGATCGAGGTCAGCGACGCGGGAAACGCCGGAGGAGCCGTCAGAGCGGAGCACCCGGCAAACGCGCGGTTCCCGGCCGAGGTCACGCCGTCCGCGATCCGCGCGCTCCGGATCTCTGCGGCTCTGTCCGCCCACGGAGCGGGATCCGCGGACGAATAGTCCCGCATCCGGCCCGTGCCTTCGATCACGAGCGTCCCGTCTTCGATCCGCCACGTCAGCGCGTCGCCGTTCAGCGGAACCGGGGGAAGCTCCGAGCCGTCTTTGCGGAAATACAATTTATAGTCCTCCCACCCGGCGAGGAAGCGGGACAAAATCAGCCGGTCTTCCGCATTGACCTCTCCGTCCCCGTCGATATCGCCGACGAGCTGTCCCGGCGCGGCTGTTTTGGTCGGCACGAATTCCTCCGCCGCCGAAACGCCCGCTGCCAGGATCAGCGCGAGAATCAGCGCGCACAGCGTCATACTTTGCTTCTTCATGACATACTCCTTTTTGCGGTGAAATACGAATGATCACACATGTTCAGCCCGCCCGCACAGCGCCGGACACGGAGGAAAACGTCCCCGGTCCGCGTCCGTCCGGACGAATCATTTCGACGCAAGTATAGCACAGCCAAACCGGCGAAATTGTAAAGTGAGTGTGAATTTTATCAAATCCGCTTGACATTTGCGCCCGGATTGGGTACAATTACACCCGATGAAATAATCGCATGCAATCAAAGGAGATCCACATGAGCATTTACGACTACACCCTCCCGAAGCCCGACGGATCCGAGGTCTCCCTCTCCGAGTTCAAGGGCAAGGTCCTTCTCATCGTCAACACCGCGACCGGCTGCGGCTTCACGCCCCACTACGAGCCCCTCGAAAAGATGTACGAGGAGTATCACGACAAGGGACTGGAGATCATCGATGTCCCCTGCAACCAGTTCCGCGAGCAGGCTCCCGGCACCGACGAGGAGATCCATCAGTTCTGCACCCTCAAGTACAACACGCAGTTCCCCCAGTACAAGAAGAGCGACGTCAACGGCGAGAACGCCCTGCCCCTCTTCGGCTATCTGAAGAGCCAGCGCGGCTTCGAAGGCTTCGGCAAGGGTCCCGTGGCCCTGATGATGAGCCAGATGCTCAAGAAGATCCCGAAGGACAATCCGGACATCCGCTGGAACTTCACCAAGTTCGTCGTGGACCGCGAAGGGAACGTCGTCGCCCGCTTCGAGCCCACAAACGACATGAAAACGGTCGAGGAGTGCGTCGCGTCGCTTCTCTGATCCCCCGTACAAACCCGATTCCGCGCAGGTCCCGCCCGTCCCATGACCGGATGAGCGGGATCCCTTCACATTCACACCAAAATCATCAAGACAGCAAAGGAGCGTCAATCTCATGGAAAACAACACCCCCTACGAACAGCTCAAGCTGGAGAACCAGCTTTGTTTCCCGCTTTACGCCTGCGCAAAGGAAGTCGTGCGCCTTTACACGCCCTATCTCGATCCCCTCGGCCTGACCTACACGCAGTACATCACCATGCTCGTGCTCTGGGAAAAGCGGCAGGTCAGCGTCAAGGCCCTCGGCGAGCTGCTCTGGCTCGATTCCGGCACCCTGACGCCGCTGCTCAAAAAGCTCGAGTCGAAGGGAATGGTCACCCGCTCCCGCTCCAAGGAAGACGAGCGCAGCGTCGTGATCGGCCTGACCGAAGCGGGAGAAGCCCTCGAGAAGGACGCGGCGGAAGTCCCCGCCAAGGTGGGCTCCTGCCTGAAAATGCCCCCCGAGGAGGCCGCGGCCCTTTATTCCCTGCTCTATAAGACCCTGAACCGTCTGAACGACTCCGACGGGAACGGGGAGGACTGATCATGGACCGGAGCAGCAGCATCGTCCGCGTATCCGTCGTCGGGATCGCTGCCAATATCGTTCTGGCCGCGTTCAAGGCCGCGGTGGGACTGATTGCGGGCTCCATCGCCGTGGTGCTGGACGCGGTGAACAATCTGAGCGACGCCTTCTCCTCCGCGGTCACCATCATCGGGACCAAGCTGGCGAACCGTCCCCCGGACCGCAAGCACCCGTACGGTCACGGCCGGATCGAATATGTAAGCTCCGTCGTCCTGTCCCTGATCGTCCTGCTCGCCGGCGTGACCTCGATCCGGGAATCCGTCTCCGCGATCCTGCATCCGGAGGCGGCGGACTACTCCCTCGTCACCGTCATCGTCGTAGCCGCGGCGGTCATCGTGAAATTCTTCCTCGGGCGGTTTGTGAAGAAGTCCGGGGAGCGGCTCAACTCCGAATCCCTCGTGGCCTCCGGAACGGACGCGTTTTTCGACGCCGTCGTCTCTGCCGCCACATTGGTCGGCGCGGCTGCGACCCTGCTCTTCCACGTCACCGTTGACGGATGGCTGGGACTGTTGATTTCGGTCCTGATCATCCGGGCCGGCGCGGAGATCCTCATGAAATCCCTGTCCGATATCGTCGGGCAGCGCGTGGAGGGGGATCTGACCCGCTCGCTGAGAAACAGGATCAACTCGATGGACGGCGTGCTCGGTACCTACGACCTGATCCTCCACCGCTATGGACCGGAAAAGCTGATCGGCTCCGTACACGTCGAGGTGGCCGACAGCCTGACCGCACGCGAGATCCACCGCCTGACCCGGAAGATCTCCGAAGAGGTCTACAGGGAGTTCGGCATCATCCTGACCGTGGGCATCTACGCCTCCAACAGCGAGGATCCGGAGGCCGAGGCCATCAAGGCGGACGTCGAACGGATCGCGGCCTCCCATCCCGAGGTGCTGGGCATCCACGGATTCTACATCGAGCCCGGTTCGCGGCGCGTCTCCTTCGATCTACTGGTGGATTTCGGCCGCAATGCGAAGGATGTCTACGAAAAAGTCTGCGACGAGATCGCGGCGGCCCATCCGGAATGTATATTCGATATCGTGCTGGACAGCGATTTCAGCGACTGAACGCTCAAAACGGACGCGAGGCGGAAAGATGCTCCCCGCGTCTTTTTTCTTTCATTCATAATTTGTATCTTGTTCTTTCCGCTCTTCCGCGGTATAATGATTTTATATGCACGACTACAGGAGGCCACTCCATGGCGGAACAACGCGAAACCCTTGACGTATCGGATATCAGTCTGCTCTATCCCGACGCGGACAGCCTCAGAAGACACATGCTCGGCGAAGAGGCGGGCCGGCTGTCCCAGAATACGGCGGAACAGCTCGAGCTGTACTTTCTCATGGACCTCAAGAGCTGCGACTTCGGCTCTTTCTATACCTGCGACCCGGAGGTCATTCTTTACAGGCAGGAGACCTTCGAGGATCTGACCAACCATCCCGAGCTCGCGCGGATCCTGCTCAAAATGATCCCGCTTCTGAACGACATCACGGAACTGCGGCGGATGGGCTCCGACTCGGCCCAGTCCACGGAGGCGTATCTCTACAGCATCACCGAGGTGGAGCTCTACACCACCCTGCTGGACCTGTTGCGGGACGAGCTGCTGCCTCTGGCTCCGGAGCTGAGAAGCGAGGCGTTCATGCGCTTTGCCGAGCGGATCAACACCCTGACCGGTTCCGAGTACTACCGCAATCTGAACGCGGAGCTGAAAGCCCTGACGTCCCGGGTGAGGGAGATCAAATCCGTCACCATCGGCGTGAATCTGGATTCCCAGCTCCGGGCGGACCGGGCGGGCGTGCTGTCCATCAACAACGAGCCCTTCAAGTCCGGCGAGCTGCTCGACAAGATGCTCCGGCTGGACTTCAAGAACGACGACAAGACCTGCATCGCGCCGCTCGTTCCCTTCCGCAAGGGGCAGAGCGACAATCAGCAGATGGCCCTGCAGAACGCGTTCAACGGCGCGATCGGGGACGTCTTCCGCTCCTCCGTCCGCTCGTGGAAGAAGGTCATTCAGCACTACGTCCTCGAGAACACCGACTTTCTCATCCGCATGATGCCGGAGATCGAGTTCGTCACCAAAGCCACGGAGCTTCTGGTCAAGCTGAAGGAGCGGGGATGCCCCCTCTGCCATCCGGTGATCCGTCCGGTGTCCGAAAAGGCCTTCGACGCGAAGGGGCTGTGCAATCCCATCGTCGCTATGAAGCTGGATACGCCGGTCGTTCCGAACGACTTTAAGTTCGACGAGCAGGGCATGATCTACGTCCTGACCGGCCCGAACCGCGGCGGCAAGTCCGTCATCACCTGCGCCGTCGGCATCGCGTTCGTCATGGCTCAGCTGGGACTGCCGGTCTGCGCGGATTCCTGCGTCATCTCCCCCTGCGACGAGATCTTCACCCACTTCCCCACGGGCAGCGAGGACACCATCGACAAAGGCCGCCTCGGCGAGGAATGCTCCCGTCTCTCGGCGATCTTCGAGGAAGTGCATGAAGACAGCCTCGTGCTGCTCGACGAATCCCTGTCCTCCACCGGCTCCTTCGAGGGGGCCTACATCGCGGCGGAGGTACTGGAGGGCTTTTCCATGGTGAAATGCCGCGGGATCTTCTCGACCCACCTCCACGATCTGGCCGCTTCCGTGGACCGCATCAACGAATCCACCCTGCCGAAGGGGGGCGTCCGGATCGACAATCTGGTGGCGGCGATCGAGAAGGGCTCCCGGAGCTTCAAGATCCTGCGCGAACGCCCCGACGGAAAGTCCTACGCCCGGGATATCGCGGACAAATACGGCCTTTCGATTGAGAAAATCATGCATAAGGTGAAAAAGAAATGAACGAACTTCTGAAACTGCTGGAAAACGACGCGCGCCTCTCCCCCGAAGCCCTCGCCCTGATGCTCGACAAGGAAGTCGGGGACATCAAAACCATGATCGACGAGGCCGAGCGCGAGGGCGTCATCGTCGGCTATCACACCATGATCGACTGGGACAAGACCGACCGGGAATATGTCACCGCCATGATCGAGCTGAAAATCACGCCTCAGCGGGGCCACGGCTACGACCACATCGCGCGGAAGATCTACAACTACCCCGAGGTCGAGACGCTCTACCTCATGTCCGGCGGATTCGACCTCGCCGTGTTCATCAAGGGGCGGACCATGCGCGAGGTGGCCTTCTTCGTGGCGGAAAAGCTGGCGACGCTCGAGGACGTGGTGTCCACGGCGACCCATTTCGTGCTTCGGAAATACAAGGACAACAACGTCATCTACGGCGCGGCTCCGGTGGATGAGAGAGGGACGGAATTCTGATGTTCGACTACGACAGACTGCTCTCAAAGACCGCGCAGCAGATCAAGCCCTCCGGCATCCGGAAGTTCTTCGATTTGATCGGGGGCCGGAAGGATCTCATCGCGCTGACGGTGGGACAGCCGGACTTCGTGACGCCGTGGCACATCCGGGTCTCCGCCATCGAATCCCTGGAGCAGGGGAGGACCTATTACACATCGAACAGCGGTACAACGGAGCTGAGGACTGAGATCGCCGCCTACATGGAGCGGAGGTTCGGTCTGGTCTACGCGCCGGAGAACGAGATCATCGTCACCGTCGGCGGGAGCGAGGCCATCGACCTTGCCATGCGGGCCGTTCTCAATCCCGGGGACGAGGTGATCGTGCCGCAGCCCTCCTATGTCTGCTACGCGCCTGTCACGTCTCTTGCGGGGGGCGTCCCGGTGATCCTCGAGACGAAGGAGAAGGACCGCTTCAAGCTGACGCTGGAGGATCTGAAAGCGGCCGTCACCCCGAAGACGAAGCTGCTCGTCCTTCCCTACCCGAACAATCCGACCGGCGCCATCATGACCGAGGAGGATCTTGAACCCATCGCGGACTTTCTCAGGGACACGGATATCATGGTCCTCTCCGACGAAATCTACTGCGAGCTGACCTACGGCCGGAACCATGTGTCCATCGCGTCCCTGCCCGGCATGCGGGAACGGACGATCATCGCAAGCGGCTTTTCCAAGAGCTACGCCATGACCGGTTGGCGTCTCGGATACACCCTCGCTCCGGCGGAAATCACAAGGCAGATGCTGAAAATCCACCAGTACGCCATCATGTGCGCCCCCACCGCCTCCCAGTTCGCCGCCGTCGAAGCCATGCGCAACGGGGACGACGACGTGGCGGAAATGCGGGCAGAATACAACCGCAGACGCCGGTATCTCGTGGGAGGACTGCAGGACATGGGCGTAGACTGCTTCCATCCGGAGGGCGCGTTCTACGTCTGGCCCAATATTTCCCGCTTCAGCATGCCCTCCGAGGTCTTCTGCCGACGGCTCATGGAGGAGGCCGGCGTGGTGATCGTCCCGGGAACGGCGTTCGGAGACTGCGGCGAGGGATTCGCGCGGATCTCCTACGCCTATTCCGTGGAGCATATCGCCCAGGCGCTGGACCGGATCGAAAAATTCATCGGGACGCTCTAAAAAAACCGTCCCCGGCCTGTTGTTTTTGTGCAGGAAAACAGCGATTCCCTCTTGCATTTTTGAGAGGGCTGTGATATAATACCCAATGTTGACTTGTCAGAATCCGAGAGATGGAGGTGTAACAGAATGGCAAAGTGCGAAATCTGCGGCAAGGGCGTGACCTTCGGTCATAACGTATCCCACTCCAACCGCAAGACCAACAGAGCTTGGAAGCCCAATATCAGAAAGGTCAAGGCTGTTGTGGACGGCAAGCATACCACAGTCACCGTCTGCTCCCGCTGCCTGCGTTCCGGTAAGGTTCAGCGCGCGGTGAAGGAGCCCGCCGCCGTGTCCGTCGAAGCGGATGCGTAATTCCAGAGCATGAGCAAAACTCTCCCTGAGCCTTCACGGAGAGTTTTATCATTTTATCGCGTGTTTTTCAGCCGGGAAAGGAGGAGCCCGATGGATCCGTCGTCTGTAAAGCCGCTCGCCGTAGTTTCGTCCGAACTTCCCGAAAAAGAAATGAAACGGCTTTCCGATCGGTTCGACGTCCTTCCCCTGCCCCCGGATCCCGATCTGCCGGAACCCGTGGCCTGCCATCCGGACATGATCCTCGCCGAGGCCGCCGGAGCCCTCTTTCTCTCCCGCCGGTATGCCGAGACCTATCCCGGCCTGATCCATGCGCTGGCGGAAAAGACCGGCTTGCCCGTCATCCTGTCCGACGCGCCTCGCTCCACCGTATATCCGCATGACGTGGGATGCAACGCCTTCGTATGGGAACGGGAGGAGGGGGACGCTCTGCTCGTCGGGCGGCTGGACAGTCTCTTTCCCGAGATCCTGCGGCGGGCGGAGGAAGCCGGGATACGCGCAGTCCATGTGAGGCAGGGATACGCCGCCTGCTCCTGTATTCCCCTCCCGGGGATGCTTCTGACCTCCGACTGGGGGATCATGAAGGCGCTTCGCCCGTATTCCGAAGAGGTGTTTTGGGTTCCCTCGTACGGGATCCTGCTGCCCGGGTACAATCAGGGATTTCTGGGCGGCGCGTCCGGCGTTCTGAACGGAAATAACGGATCCGAGGTTTTCTTTTTCGGAGATCCCTCCTCCATGGAGTACGCCGAAACGCTGTCCCGCATGCTGGACGCTTCAGGCGCGGACATTCGTCTGCTGGCGGAGGATCATCCCCTGACGGACCGGGGCGGGATCCGCTTCATCCATCCGAATTTATCCGTGAGGTCATGATATGTACGAACAGATTCTTCCCATCATGGAACAGGCCGCCCTCCTGATGCTCGCCGCGCACGACGTGGACGCCGACGTCACCGTCAAGCCCGGGGACGCGAACTATGTCACGGCCTACGACGTCGCCGTGGAGGAAGCGTTATACCGTGAGCTGGGCCGTCTGTTCCCGGACGCGGTGTTCATCGGCGAGGAGGCGGAGGAGAACCACACGGAGCTTCTCAACTCCTCCCTTGCCTTCATCATCGATCCCATCGACGGTACGACCAATTTCATCCACAACTGCCGGTACAGCGCGATCTCCGTCGGGTTGTGCGACCGCGGGCGGATGGTCTTCGGCGCGGTGTACAACCCCTACGACCGCTGCCTGTTCCACGCAGAAGCCGGTCACGGGGCGTTCGTCCGCGATACCCGCACGGGAGAGGACACGCCGATCCATGTGTCCGACCGCCCGCTGCGCGACGCGCTGGCCGGGTTCGGGACCTCCCCCTACTACCGGGACGAGCTGGCGGAGCCGACCTTCCGCGCCGTATCCGCGCTGTTCCGCATGACCCGGGACGTGCGCCGGTCCGGATCCGCGGCTCTGGATCTGTGCATGACGGCGTGCGGCTCCCTCGACGTATTCATCGAATACCGGCTTTCCCCGTGGGACGTGGCGGCTGGATCGCTGATCCTGACCGAAGCCGGAGGATGCATCACCCGCATGGACGGCTCCCCCGTGACCTTCGCCTCCCCCGGATCGATTCTGGCCGGGAACCCGGTCACCTGCCGCGAAGTCCTCGAAAGCGGGATCCTGTAAAAACCAAAGAAATCCGCCCTCTCCGCGCGTTTTCCGCATGGATGAGAGCGGATCTTTTCTATTTGCGGACGCGGGCGTTTCTGAACAGGGATTTCATCCCCTCAAGCTCCTCCGCGCTCTGCCTTTTGAAGTCCGGGAATCCGAACGCCCGTCCGACCGAGGGGTATTTTGCCCCGGCCATGACGTTGTACGGCAAGAGCTCCGCCGGGGAGTCCCCGATGAAGGCCGAAACTGCCTGCAGATTGTCCTCCGTGTCGGTGATCCCGGGGATCAGGGGGATCCGGATGAGGTACGGCACGCCGCTGTCCATGAGGATCCGCAGATTGCCGAGGATCCCGTCGTTCGGAACGCCGCAGAATCTTTTGTGCGCCTCCCCGTCCATGAGCTTGCAGTCGGCCAGCACGCAGTCCATTCTCCGGATCGTGTCCCGGTACGCCGCCTCCGGAGCGAAGGACGAGGTCTCGAGTGCGCAGCAAACGTCCCGATCCCGGAGCATCTCCGCCGTCTCGCAGACGAAACGCCATTGAAGAAGCGGCTCCCCGCCGGAAAACGTCACGCCGCCGTCCTCCCCGAACACGTCCCGGTCCCGCGCCAGCCGATCCGCCAGCGTCTCCGAGGTCCACGTCTCCCCCGCGACGGTGAGGCAGCCTTCCGGGCAGACGCGCAGGCACCGTCCCCACGGCTGACAGTCCGGATGGGAACAGGTTCTCCGGCACCTGCCGCAATGTCTGCACCGCGCGGCCTTATAAAGCAGCTCCGGCTCCGGGGACAGCCCCTCCGGATTGTGGCACCAGAGACAGCGGAGCGGACAGCCTTTCAGAAAGACCGTCGTCCGGATGCCCGGCCCGTCGTTCAGCGCGAAGCCCTTGATATCGAATATCGTCCCCTTCTCCATCGGCTCCTCCCGTTCCGTCGTGATATCCGGAGTATAGCATGGTACGCGGGATTTGTCAAGGGCAAGCGATCTCCGAAGGTGAACCGTCCTGTTTGGTCTTTCATATAAAAACCGCCCTGTTTTTCGGCAGGACGGTTCTTTTGTTCCGTTCAGTTCTTTTTCAGCGCGGCGGCGTACCAGCCGTTTTCGTACCGTTCGTCCTTCACCTCGTACCCGTTCGCACGGAGCACGCCGAGGACTTCCTCCGCCCGCTCGGCGATGATGCCGGAGACCACGAAGGTTCCGCCCGGAGCGAGGTAATCCCCCACGTCGGGAGCCAGACGGATGATGATATCCGCGACGATGTTCGCAACGATCAAATCGTAGCCGCCTTCGGTCTTCTCCGCCTGCTTCAGGAGATCGGACACGGCGCAGGTCACGTTGTCCGTTCCGTTCAGCGCTGCGTTTTCCTTCGCCACACGGACGGCAACTGGGTCGATGTCGCACGCGAAGCACTTCCCCGCCCCCAGCCGAGACGCCGCGATGGCGAGGATCCCGGATCCGCATCCGACGTCCAGCACCGAGCAGCCGGGCTTCGTGTATTCCTCAACGAATCCGGCGCAGAGGCGCGTGGTCTCGTGCGTGCCGGTCCCGAAGGCCATGCCCGGATCCATCAGCACCGTGACCTCGCCGGGTTCGGGATCGTAGGTCTCCCACACCGGGACGATCACGAGCCGTTTGCCCGTGCGGATGGGCTTATAGTACTGCTTCCACGAATCGGCCCAGTCCTCCTCCCGGATCCCGGAATGGGTCAGGGTGAAGGCGATCCCGAGGTCGGTCAGCCGCTGACGGATGAAGAGCTCGCTCTCCGCGGGGGATTTCACGGTCGGCAGAAACACCGAGACCGCGGCTTTCGTCCTGTCCGCTTCGAGCAGGCTTTCGTCGATCAGCTCGCCGTACATCCCGTGTTTGATCAGCTCGTCAAGTTCGGAGTTGTCCTCGATCATGAGGCCGTTGTCCACCATCGACATGACGGAGGAGACCGTGTCCACGTCCCGCGCGCCGCATTCGACCTTCAGCTGCACCCAGCTCTTGTTGTCATCCATACCGTTCACCCGTTTGTTCCGTCTCAGTTCTTTCTGTGCTTTTTGAAGAAGCTCTGCCGCTTCGAATAGTTGGACTCGCCGCAGGAGGCAGCGAACTTTTCAAGCAGCCCCTTCTGCTCGTTCGTCAGATTCTTCGGCACCTCGACGTTCACGGTGAGGTACAGGTTGCCTCTGACCTTCGGATTGTTCACCCGCTGTACGCCCATGTTCCGGAGGGTGAAGACGGTTCCCGTCTGCGTTCCCTCGGGGATGGTGTACTTCTGGGAGCCCTCGAGCGTCTGGATGTCGATCTCCGCGCCGAGCGCGGCTTCCGCGAAGGTGATCGGCACGTCGCAGTACAGATCGTCCCCGTCGCGCTCGAACACGGAATGCGGACGGACGCTGATGATGATGTTGAGGTCGCCCGCCGTGCCGCCGTTCATGCCGTCGGAACCCTGATACCGCAGGGCGATCTGCTGGCCGTCGTCAATGCCCGCGGGGATGTTGACCTCGAGGGTCTTCTGCACGCGCTCGAATCCGGAGCCCCGGCAGCGCGAGCATTTGTTTTCGATGGTCTTGCCCGTCCCGCGGCACACGTCGCAGGGCTTGGAGGACTGCATCATGCCGAAGAGCGTTCTCTGCTGGACGCGGACCTGACCGGAGCCGCCGCAGGCCGTACAGGTCTTCGGGGACGTTCCGGGAGCCGCTCCGGAGCCGCCGCAGTCGGGACACTGCTGAACCTTGTAGTAGCTGACTTCCTTCTTGCATCCGAAGACGGCCTCTTCAAAGCTCAGGGTCAGACGGACGTTGACGTTGTCGCCGCGGATCGGGCCGTTCCGTCTGGTCCCCGCCGTGGACGAGCCGCCGAAGAAGCTCGAGAAAATATCGCTGATATCGAATCCGAAGTCGCCGAATCCCGCGCCGCCCATCCCGGAGGCCGGATCGAACGCGGCGTGGCCGTACTGGTCGTACTTCGCCCTCTTGTCGGGATCGGACAGCACGTCGTACGCCTCGTTGACTTCCTTGAAATTCTTCTCCGCCGCCGCGTCTCCGGGGTTGAGGTCGGGGTGGTATTTCTTCGCAAGGGTTCTGTACGCCTTCTTGATGGCCGCGTCGTCCGCGCTCTTGTCAACGCCCAGAACCTCATAATAATCGCGCTTGGTGTCTGCCATGGTGTTTCTTCAGTCTCCCTTCGTGGGAAATACCCGGAATCGGCCGGCATGGGATGGTTCCCTTTACCGATAGAAGGCGGAGAGAGAACTCCCTCCGCCCGGACTGACCGATTGGGCCGTCAATTGTTGCTCTTGTCCTCGAAGTCGGTGCTGTAGTAGGTTCCGTCGGGCCCCTGCTCAGTGGTGCCGCCCGCCTGAGGATTTGCGCCGCCCTGCGCCTGCTGCTGCTGATACATCTTCTCGGCGATGGGATAGAAGGCCTTCTCGAGCGCGTCGGTGTCGGCCTTGATGGCTTCGACGTCGGTGCCCTTCATCGTCTCCTTCAGCTTGTCGATCGCGGCGCGGACGGCGTCCTTGTCGCTGTCGGAAGCCTTGTCGCCGATATCGGACAGGCTCTTTTCGCTCTGGTAGATCACCTGCTCGGCGCGGTTCTTGATCTCGACCGCCTCTTTGTTCTTCTTGTCCTCTTCGGCAAACCGCTCCGCCTCGCGCACGGCCTTGTCGATGTCTTCCTTGGACATGTTGGTGGAGGAGGTGATGGTGATGTGCTGTTCCTTGCCGGTTCCCTTATCGACTGCGGTGACGTTCACGATGCCGTTCGCGTCGATATCGAAGGTGACCTCGATCTGAGGAACGCCGCGCGGCGCGGGAGTGATGCCGTCGAGGATAAAGCGGCCGAGGGTGGTGTTGTTCGCCGCCATCTCGCGCTCGCCCTGCAGGACGTGGATCTCAACGGAGGTCTGGCCGTCCGCCGCGGTGGAGTAGATCTGGCTCTTCTTGACCGGGATCGTGGTGTTGCGGTCGATGATGCGGTTGAACACGCCGCCGAGGGTTTCAAGGCCGAGAGACAGAGGCGTCACGTCAAGCAGCAGAAGGTCTTTCTTCTCGCCGCCGAGCACGCCCGCCTGAATCGCGGCGCCGACCGCCACGCACTCGTCGGGGTTGATGCCCTTGAAGGGATCCTTGCCGGTGAAGTTCTTCACGGCTTCCTGAACGGCGGGGATTCTCGTGGAACCGCCGACCAGCAGGACCTTGTCGATCTGGGAGACGGAGAGTCCCGCGTCTGCCAGCGCCTTTCTCGTCGGGCCCATGGTGCGCTCAACGAGATCTGCGGTCAGTTCGTTGAACTTCGCGCGGGTCAGGGTGGCGTCGAAGTGCTTCGGGCCGGTGGCGTCCGCCGTGATGAAGGGAAGATTGATGTTGGAAGAGGTCACGCCGGAGAGCTCGATCTTCGCCTTTTCGGCAGCCTCTTTCAGTCTCTGCAGGGCCATCTTGTCCTGACGGAGGTCGATGCCGCCGTTTTCGCGCTTGAACTCCTCCGCGATCCAGTCGATGATGCGCTGGTCGAAGTCGTCGCCGCCGAGCTTGGTGTCGCCGTTGGTGGCCAGCACTTCGAACACGCCGTCGGAGATCTCGAGGAGCGATACGTCGAACGTGCCGCCGCCGAGGTCGAAGACCATGATCTTCTGCTCGGTGTTTTCCTTATCCACGCCGTATGCCAGAGCGGCCGCCGTGGGTTCGTTGATGATTCTCAGAACCTCGAGGCCCGCAATCTTGCCCGCGTCCTTCGTGGCCTGACGCTGGGAGTCGGTGAAGTACGCCGGAACGGTGATGACCGCCTGGGATACCGTGCCGCCCAGATAGGATTCCGCGTCCGCCTTCAGCTTCTGCAGCACCATGGCGGAGATTTCCTGCGGGGTGTACCGCTTGTCGTCGATGGTGACCTTGTAGTCGGAGCCCATGTGACGCTTGATCGAAGAGACGGTGCGGTCCGGGTTGGTGATGGCCTGACGCTTTGCGACCTGCCCGACCAGACGCTCGCCGGTCTTGGAGAACGCCACAACGGACGGAGTGGTTCTCGCGCCTTCCGGATTCGGGATGACGACGGGCTCGCCGCCTTCGTAAACGGCGACGCAGGAGTTGGTAGTACCGAGATCTATGCCGATGATTTTTGCCATAACAGTGTTCCTCCGTATATTGTAAAGGTAAATTTTTAACGAATTTCAGGACCGGATTCTTTCAGGCGTTCCGGTCAGTTCGCCGTTTTGACCATGGCGTAGCGGAGCACCTTGTCTCCGTACATGTACCCCTGCTGGAGCACTTCCACGATCACGCCCTCCCCGAGGCTCTCGTCCTCGACGTGCATGACGGCGTTATGCAGCGCGGGATCGAAGGTCTCGCCCGCCTCGCCGAACGCTTTGATGCCGAGTTTTTCGAGGGTTTCCGGCAGCTTCGAGAGGATCATGGTCAGCCCCTCGGCCACCTTTTCCGCGTCTCCGCCGGAGTATTTCGCGGCGTATTGCAGATTGTCGATGATCGGAAGGAGGCCTCTGAGGGTATCGGAAACCGCGTCCGCGTAGATCCCGGCCTTTTCGCTCTGGGTTCTCTTGCGGAAGTTGTCGTATTCCGCGGCGAGTCTCAACGCTCTGTCCCCGGCCTCTTCCGCTTTCTTCTGCGCGTCCGCGAGGGATTTTTTCGTCTCCTCCAGTTCTTTTTTCAGCTTCCGGATCTCTCCGCGGCGGCCCTTCGGTTCGGGTTCCGCGTCCCTGCCGGATTCGTCCGGAGTCTCCTCCGGGACCGGTTCCTCAGCCGGGCTTCCTTCCGCTTCCGTTTTCTCCGGTTCGGCGGACGCTTCCCCGGGCGCGGGATCGGATTCCCCGGCGGTAGGATCCTTCTCGAGGAGTTCTTCCTCCGCTTTCTTCTTCTCTTCCATATCTCTATTGTCTCCGTTGCGTATTTCTTTCATTCATCGGACGTCGTGCGCCGGGAGCGGACCGCTATCCGTCGTCACGCGGGCTGCCGAGCGCGTCCGTCACGCCTCTCGAGAGGCTGTCGATCGTGGCGATGACCCGGCGGTAGTCCATCCGCGTGGGGCCGATGATCCCGATCGCACCGACGGCCTTGCCGTTCTGGGTGACCGCCTTGAAAATCAGGGTGGAATTGTCCATGACCTTCACGACGTTCTCGCGCCCGATGAAGACCTGCACCTGATCGTCCTTCCGCGCCTCGTCGGAGAGCACCTCGAGGAGGGCCTCCTTCTTCTCGAACAGGGCCAGCATCTCTCTCAGCCGGTCCATGTCGTAGTAATCCGGGAAGGCGAGGAGCTTGTTGATCCCCTCGAACCGGAGCTCGCCGCCGTCGAACACGGAGATGGTCTCGCAGACCGCCTTCACCACGGGATTCACGAGGTAATCGTATTCGCCGAGGCAGCGTTCCATGTCCATCAAAATCGGCATGTTGATCTCGTCCGCCGTCAGGCCGGTCAGCTTCGCGTTGAGCGCGCCGGCAAGCAGCATGGCCGCGTCCGGGGGAATCGGGCTTCTCGAGCGAATGTACTTTGTCTTCACCACGCCGCCGATGAGCATGATCAGGACGGCGGTGTATTCGTCCAGCCGCATGATTTCGAAGCGGTTGACGGTGATGCGCGCCTGCCTCGGCTTGACGGCCAGCGCGGTGTAATTGGTCAGCTTGGCCGCCAGAGCCGCCGCCGTCTGCATGATGGAGTCCAGCTCCGACCGCCTCTGCCTGAGCGCCGATTTCAGCTCGTCGATTTCGCTCTGGGCCAGATTGTACCGGTCGATCAGCTGATCCACATAGAAGCGGTAGCCGGCTTCGGAAGGGATCCGTCCCGCCGAAGTGTGGGGCTGTTCGAGATATCCCATCTCTTCGAGCTCCGCCATTTCGTTCCGGATGGTAGCAGAGGAGCAGGCGATCTGCTTATTCTGTGTCAGGAATTTGCTCCCCACCGGCTCGCCGTTTGCGATATGCGCGTCCACGATCGCCTTCAGGATCAGCTTTTTCCGTTCGTTCAGCTTTTTTTCAGCGCCGCTCACCGCATCCACCTCCTTCGCGGCATCCCTTCGGGTCGGATTAGCACTTGAATAACCTGAGTGCTAATCTGTGCCTATACTGTACCATTTTTGCCCTCCATAATCAAGAACAAATCGTTATGTATTTGTTAATATTTTATGAATTCTGGGGCAATATGGAAAAAACAGCGGAATTTGATTAGCATTCCGCTGTCCTGTTTGTTGATTCTTTCCGGTCCGCAGAATCCGTCCCCCGCCGGTCAGATCCGTCTGCGGCGATTCCGATGAGAAAGGCCGCAGCCAAGGATCACGGCGGCGCCGCCGGTCACTGCTGCGACCTGCTGGTAGGTCTGGGCGCGGGTCCGGTCTCCCGTTCTCGGGGAGGTTTCTCCGGAGGGCTGTCCGCCTCCTCCCCGGCCGCCGGAACCGGGCTTCGAAGGGGTCTTCGCTCCCGGCTCGTCGCGCACGGCGGAGGTGTCGTCACCGGTCTTCTTCTCGTAGCCGCATCCGTTGACTACCCAGACGTCCGAAATGGCTGCGCCGTCGTTCCGCACCGCGAATCCCATGGATCCCTGCGCGATCACCAGAACGTCCGTCCTCTCGAGCGTGCAGGATTTGTCCCCCGCCGTCAGCTTCATGCGGTGAACCGCGCCTTCCTCCACGGGGATCTCCACCGTCACAGTCTTTCCGCCGCGGATGGCCGCACTGACCGCCGGATCCGGATCCGGGAAGTCGTCCACGGTTCCGGTGGAGCGGATGACGAGCGAGGTGATGTTGGTGGGTTCCTCTCCGCGGCAGGTGAGCAGAAAGCCGAGGGAACCGTTTTCCATGCCGCTTTCGGTAAAGCGGAAGGTGAATTCGACGGTATAGGACGTCCCGCGGCTCACGGACGGCATGAGAACATACGCCCGCCCGCCGTCCATGCATCTGACCCGCATCGCGCCGTCCTTCACGGAGACGGTTGCTTTTTCGGAGGCGGAGGTCCCCTTCGTCCAGCCGCTCTTATCAAAATCGGAAAGATCCGCGAAGGACTGACGGTAGAGGATCTCCCCGGCGGCCATGTCCGCGCTCCACTCCGCCGCCTGCGTTCCGGGGGCAGAACAGACAAAAAGGGACGCCAAAAGAAGAAAGACGGTCAGAAGCCTTGCGATCCTTCTCATACGGCACCCCGGAGTCGTTTGAATTTCATATTTATTATATTCACATTGCCGGTCCGCGTCAATACTTGTGAACAAATTTCCGGCAAAAATTAACAAAATCCGCAAAGAAGTGACAACAGTCGCGTGAGACAGAGCAAAATCGCAAAAAAAGAACCTCCCGAAACTCGGAAAGTTCTCTCTTTTCGCACCCGCCCTGAGGGATTTGAACCCACGACCATCGGAATCGGAATCCGGTACTCTATCCGGGCTGAGCTAAGGGCGGTCAGCAGATTGTATTATAGCACACGGCCCCGGGTTTGTAAAGAGGTTTGTGAAAATTTTCCCCGAAAAAATCCCCTCCCGATCCTCCCTTGCAAAACGGAGGAAGCTGTGATACAATGATCGAAAAAACAAGCCGGAGGTCGCGTCGGATGAACACGCTTCTCCTTGTGGACGGCCACAATCTGCTCTTTCGGATGTTCTACGGCATGCCGGATCACTTCCGCACGCGCGAGGGCATCCGGTACAATGCGGTTTACGGATTTCTCAACGCGATGGCGGCGGCGATGTACGAGCTGAGTCCCACCCACGCGCTGGTGCTGTTCGACACGGAGGACTGCGGGGAACGGCGCGCGCTCGACGCGGAATACAAGGCCAACCGCCCCGACTGGTCGGAAGCCGCCGAAGACGAGCTCCCCTTCTCCCAGATTCCCGCAATCTGCCTCGCGCTCGACGAATGCGGAATCCCCCACGCGGAGGCACGGGGCTGCGAGGCGGACGATCTCATCGCCTCCTACGCGCTGTCCGCCGGGGAGGGGTGGCATGCCATGATCCTCTCGACCGACCGGGATTACTGGCAGCTCGTGGGGGAGAGAATCTCTGTGGTCCGGTATCTGAACGGGGGATGCGAGCTCGTCACGCCGGACGCGGTGATGCGGAAATACGGCGTGCGGCCCGATCAGTTCGCCGACTGGAAATGCCTCGTGGGGGATTCCTCGGACAACATTCCGGGCGTCCCCGGAGTCGGACCGAAAACCGCCGCCGCCCTGCTCTCCGCCTTCGGAACGCTGGACGAGCTTCTCTGCCGGCTGGACGAGGTGGAAAAGCCGCGGATCCGCTCAGCGCTCGGGGAAAGCCGGGAGAGGATGGAGCTCAACCGGAAGCTCATCCTGCTCGGACCGGGCACGCCCCTGCCCAAACCCTTTGAAGAGCTGCTCTGCGCGCCGCTCTTTCCCCGGAATCTTCTGACGCTGGCCCGGACCTGCGCCGAAGCCTGCGGATCAGATTCAGGTTGATTTTTCACAATACATATGATGAGTATCCGCCAAAAACGACAGTTTTAACGCATACAGTCGTATTTTCCGCGGATTTCTTCATGTTTATTCATTTTTCCAAAGCGATTTTCCGTACCGTTTTTCTTTTTTTCATTGACTTTAGTATCACGGAATGGTATAATGAGCACAGACAGTTCAACCGGCGAGAGACCCGTTCTCATCCGGATTCTGTCCAAACACAAAACGGCGGTTTTCCCCCGTTACCATTTCTTATGGAGGTATCATCATGAAGAAACTCCTCTCCGTTCTTCTCTCCGTTCTCATGATCTCCGCTCTGTCGCTGACAGCCGGCGCGGTGCTTCTGACATGGGAAGACGCGGACGAAACCTACTGGTCTCCGGACTATACGTTCAACCTTGACAAGGGCGACACGTCCGAGTACCTTGTCGTGCTGGAAGACGGCACCATGAGCGGAAGCAACGGCACCGGCAGCTGGTACGAAATGCCCAATCTGGAAGGCGATATCCCCGCCAACCTGATCACCAACCTCAATCCCGGCTGGTACGAGGCCGCGTTCTACGATCTCGGCGCGGACTGCACGGGAGCGGACGGTCAGATCGCCCTCATTGCCCGCGGTTCGTCCACCTTCACCGAAAAGACCCGCGCCGCTCAGGTAGCGGGAGCCGTCGGCGCGATCGTGATGAACAACGGCAAGGATGAAACCATCGACGACGTGGACTACGTCATCGAAGGCGGGACCGGCACGTTCGGCATGGGCATGACCGAAGAGACTCTGCCCTGCTGCACCGTTTCCACCGACATCGGCATCCGCATGCTCTCCCTGATCTACGGCATCAAGATGGCGGACGCCTACGACGCTCTTCTCGAAGCGCAGACCGGCGCGTCCACGACCGGCCTCGAGAGCGGCAAGCCCGTGACCCACGTCTTCATCGGCACGATGGCCGACTATGAAGCGATCGGCCCTTACGACGAATCCAAGCTCGTGAAGAAGGAGAACGCGCTGAAGCCTGACGCGATCCTCCCGGGCGCCGTCGAGCTGCCCCCTCCGCCGGAATTTGACGCCGCGGCACAGGAAATCCCCGCGGGCGACGCGCTCAAGAACGACGGCAAGTCCTATGACGACGCGTCCTCCGCTGCGAAGGCTCTCGGGACCAACCCGATCACGAGCTACACCTACGTCAACGGAACGGCCGGAAACGGCGGCGAGGGCGCGATGAATCTCTGGGACGGCGACACCGCCACCAAGTTCTGCACCTCGACCTTCCCGGCCATCTCGGTCGCCAAGACCTCCGCTCCGATCTCCGTGAACGGCATCATCATGGCGACGGCGAACGACAACGCCTCCTACAACGGCAGAAACCCGAACGAATGGGCGATCTTCGGCTCCAATGACGGCGCAAGCTGGACCGTCATCGCGCAGGGCGACGATTCCTTCTTCGACGAAACCAACTTCACCTACTACGCCGCCTCCATCAATCCCACCGAGCCATACCAGTACTTCCAGTTCCAGGCAACCGGCACCGACTCCGGCACCTTCCAGGTCTCCGAGCTGGTCCTCTGCACCGACACCGTTCCCGCCCTCGCCACCTCCGACACCGAGCTTCTCAACCACTCCTTCGACACCATTTTCGTGGACTATGAGATGATGGTGGACGGAAACGCGGGCGACTGGCTGGCCGCGAACCCGGTGGAAGGTCCCATCGAGGCGTTTGAGTTCCGCGGCTGGACGTACATTGCCTCCGCGATCAACGGCTTTGCCTACACGATCGACGGCGGCGAGGCTGTGAAGTCCGCAGACTTCATTCAGGACAGACCCGACGTCAAGGCGGCGATCGCGGAGGATGCGAACGGCTTCGACATCCAGATCGACGTCTCCGGTCTTGCCCCCGGCGACCACCTTATCAAGATCTACGCGGTAGACGCGAACGACGGTCTTGTGGACAC
This sequence comes from Oscillospiraceae bacterium, assembly GCA_015065385.1. Taxonomy (GTDB): domain Bacteria; phylum Bacillota; class Clostridia; order Oscillospirales; family CAG-272; genus UMGS1696. Next base: position 36,738 of record SVQK01000111.1, read on the forward strand.
CACGATTGAAATCCCCTTCACCATGGAAGCCGCTCCCGAACCGGAACCTGCTCCCGAGCCGGAACCGGAACCCGCTCCCGCACCTGAGCCGGAGCCCGAACCCGAACCGGAGACTCCCACCGTTGAGGAAGTGGCCGAGAACGCCGCTGAAAATGTGACCGAAGCTGTGGAAAACGCAGCTGAGGCTGTTTCCAGCGCTGCCGAAAACGCGGTCGAGGCTGTCGGCAGCACCGTGGACTCCGCGAAATCCGGATGCGGCTCCTTCATCGGCGGCGGACTGATCGTCCTCGTCTCCGTGCTCGGCTCCGCCTGGATCGCCAAGAGAAAGTAATCCATCATCCGGCCCGACCGGATACGAATCCCGAATCAGACTCCCCTGCCAAAAGACCGGCGGGGGAGTCTTTGACTTCGCGCTTCTCCCTCGGGCAGAACGTGCGGCATCCCCGGGCGCATGATCCGTCGGGATCCGCGAAATTTCCCGCGAAACCTTGCAATCGGGGAGAAAATCATGTATAATGATAAAAACGATCCGGATTCTGGAGGGTTCCCATGAAGTCCCTGAGACAAAACATTTCCCTCGCGCTTCTGATACTCTTTGAGATTGCGGCGGGCGTGCTCCTGCTCCTCGAGCCCGAAAAAGTGGCCCGCGTGATCCTCTTCCTCTTCGGCATCGTCATGATCGTGATCGGCGGCATGAATCTCATCCGGTTCTACAAGGAAAAGCCGGAGGGGCTGACCGGCTTCATCACCTGCATGGTGGGCGTCGCGGCCCTGCTCATGGGCGTGTTCAGCGTCATTCCCGCCACGATGGACATGATGATGGAATACCGGACCATCTTCTATGCCCTGATCTTCTTCGTGGCCGGTCTGTACGAGGCGCAGATGTATTTCACCGCCCGCAAGAACGGCGTCCCCGTCTCCGTCATGCTGCTCCTCTCCGCCGTGCTCGCCATCGTGTTCGGCGTGCTGGTGGCCGTCAACCACAACGGCGGTCTGATCTCCTTTCTCGACAAGGATCAGCTCCCCGCCGTCTTCATGTTCTGTCAGGCGCTGACGGACCTGATCGCCCTGATTCTCGCCGTCCGTCAGAACAAAGAAGGAGGAAAGAAGAATGAACCCCGTGATATCGAACCTTCGGCCTGACACCTTCCGCATCGACGACGGCGGCGTCCGCTTCTTCCTGCTCTGCGGGACGGAACGCGCCCTTCTCGCGGACAGCGGCATGACCGTGAAAAACGCGCGGGAGATCGCGGAGGGACTCACCTCCCTGCCCGTCTCCCTGCTGAACACCCACGCCGACCAGGATCACACCGGCTCAAACGATGAATTTGACGAAGTGATGATGCACCCGGACGAAGAGCCTCTGTACCGGAAGAACGGATACGAAAACCGCGTCGTGCCGGTCCGGGGCGGCGACATGATCGATCTGGGAGAGCGGCTCCTTGAGGTGGTGGATCTTCCCGGACACACCCCCGGCAGCATCGGGCTCCTTGACCGGAAGATGCGCGTTCTCATCAGCGGAGACCCGATCCAGCAGAACGGGAATGTTTTCATGTTCGGCTCTCACCGGGATCTGCGGCTCTATATCGAAAGCCTCAAAAACCTCCTGCCCCGGCTCGGGGAAATCGACGAGATCTGGCCGTCCCATGCCGATCTGCCTGTCTCCCCCGCCGTCGTCCCCCGGCTGATCGAGGGCGCGGAAAAGATCCTGCGGGGCGAGCTCACCGGAGACCACGTCGAGATGCACGGACGGTCGATTCACCGCGTCGATCTCGGCGTCACGGGCATGCTGGTGGAATGAACCCAAACAAAAAGAACAGGATTCGTTATTTCGGTCCTGTTCTTTTCCATTCCGCTGTTTGTCCGGGGATTCAGTCTCTCCGGTCCAGTCTTTCCCGTCTGCGGTCTTCTTCTCCCGCGATGGCGAAGAGACACATGAAGAAGACGCCGAGCATCCCTCCGATGAACAGCCCTCCGATAAACGACAGCCAGTGCATGATAGTCGCCCTCCTTCCGATCCGAACGGATCCGGAAAAGAGTATGCCCAAACGAGCGGGAATCATGCGTTCGGAATCAAAAAAAGCCGCGCGGATGAGGTCGAATCGGTTCTTGTCCGAAACGCCCTGTCCTGCGGCGATTGAAGTTTCGTTTATTCGTTTTCCGGGGTATCTTCGTTTTCCGCGGGCCGGGCGGCGTTTTTGTTCTCCTCTGCCTGACGCTGCTTCTCGCGCCATCTCTCGGCGGCGTGCGCGGCGATCTCTCCCATATGATCGAGCAGATAGGTCTGCGCCTTGACGTTGTAGGTCACGGCGTGATAGCGGCCGTTGCGTCCCGTCTTTTCCGCGGACGCGATTCCGATGTCCTCCCCCTGCTGCGTGGGGATCCTGTGCTTTCCGCCGGATTCCGTTCCTTCTTCCCGCAAAAGCCCCTTCGCGGTCATCCAGTCCGTCAGATCCCGAACGGTCAGGCTCCGCACGCGGCTCAGATCCACCGTGTCGTTCACAGCCTGCACAAACCGGCTCACGGCGATCGGCTCGGGCGGGAAATGATAGCGCATCAGCTCCTCGGGCGACGCGGAGAAGTCCCCCTTCGCCCACCGCGGGATCCGCTTCTGGATCATGTCGTCCAAAAGGCCGGACACATAGCGGAAGCATCCGGTCACTCTCGCCTGCCGCGCGACGTCGCCCTCGGGGATCGGCGTCCCGTCCACGGGATTCACGCCCGCCGCCAGCTGATCGAGAAAGCGTTTCGTGTACTGAATCTTTTCAAGCTCTGTCATAGCGTTCTTTTCTCCATGAATTGACAATATAAATGGTCCGGACCGCCGCATTCAGCGGTCAGTCGCTATTATAGCACACCCGCCCCCCTTCTGTCAAGAGAGCGAAAACGCCGCGCTTCCTCCGGGACGGATCCGGGAAGAGAACGCGGCGCGGGATTTGGATCGGAGCGGATTATTCGGCGTTGGCGTAGGCTGCGTTGACCTTTTCGAGCTGCTTGGTCAAAGCCTTTGTGACAGCCGCGAACTTGGAGGACGCCGTGTTCTCGCGCGCGGAGATCATGGAGTCGATCATACCGCTGACGCCGCCCATGGCGTTCTGATAGCCGATATCATAGGTCATGCCGCGGAAGATGTAGCCGAGCTGATCGGCGGTGCGCTCGTCGCGGGCGAACTTGGATTCCAGCGCGTTCTCGATGTAGGCGGGCGCGATGGTCAGGCTGGACTCATAGCCCATCGCCTGAAGCATGTATCCGGCGAATTCCTTGTCGGCGGCGGTCTTCGGCACGCAGATCATCTGAGCCAGCGTAGCGCAGGTGGTGCGGTAGTCGGACTGCGCTTCGTCGTACTTCACCATCGGGAGGACGCCGAAGTCGTATTCCAGCGTGCGGAAGTTCGCCAGCTTCTGGGTGACTTCGATGAAGAACAGGGCGCGCCCGTCCGTGAAGACCGGCTCCGCGACGTCCCACGAACCGGCGTAGATCACGTTGTTGTTCATGACGGAGATGATCCGGTCGATGGCGGCGTAGGTCTTCTCGGTGTTGAGCGTGAAGGTCAGTTCGCCGTCCACCACGGTCGTGTAGGGATCGTCCCACGCGTGCAGGAAGTTGCCCAGATACGAAACGTTGGCCGTGCAGCCCCAGGTGTCCTTCTGGTCGAGCGTGCCGTCGCCGTTCGAATCGTTGGTCACGGCGTTTGTGTACTCGGAGAACTTGTCGATGGTCCATTTTCCCTCGTCCACAAGGTCGTACAGCTCGTTTGCCGTGATGTTGTACGAGGCCGCGACATTCTTGTTGAAGAACATGCAGACCGCTGTCCACTTGTCCATGAAGTTCATGTCGCCGGAGATGAAGAGGATCGAATCGTGCACCGTCAGGGACTCTCTGGCGAACTGACTCCACCACGACTTCGAGAGGTCGAGGCTTTCGATCTTGTTCATGTCGTACGCGCCGCCGGAACTCGCGACGCTGTTCATCTCGGAAATGCGCGGGAACGCGATGTCATAGGCATGCGTCCCGGCCACGACCTCCGCCGTGATGGGAGCGTCGAGATACGC
>SVQK01000112.1 GCA_015065385.1 Oscillospiraceae bacterium
AATCTCAGCGATGAAGACATATTCAAGGTTGCAAATTCCCGGCTGGGATGGTATCGCAGGAGCGCCGGGGATGTGATGAACTATGCGCTGAGCCCGAAGGTGCTCGGACTCAAAACAAAAGACCGACCGGGTCTGGTCGATCCTTTGGCGTACTATCTCGCAAGATGTACTTGAATTTCTGTTTTGATGTAGCGCCGTATACCTGACCGGTACGTACGGTGCAACGGGAGGGAGGGGATTTCTCCCCTCTCTACCCTATTCGGATGTGTCAACGGCGCAAAGTCCGCCTCAGTCGCCTCTTTCTTCCTTGAGCGTTTCGAATTTGCCCATCATCTTGTCCTTCATCTTGTTGAAGACCTTGACCTGGCCGTTCCACTTGGAGGCGAAGTTCTCGCCGCCCGCGTAGATGACGTTGTAGGTCGTGGAGGCGAGGCCCCAGTCGTTGATGTAGGCCGGGTCGAAGCAGCGGGACTCGAGGATCAGGTTGAGCATCGCGGAGCTCTCCTCGTCGCGGACGTACTTGTAGGTCATGCAGACGTCGTAGTACGCGGGCGTCAGGGTGTACATGGACTTTGCCGCCATCGCCTCGACGATCGCGCCGGCCATTTCCATTCTCCCCTGGCTGACGGGGACGACGATCGTCTTGCCCGCGGTGTTGTGGACGAAGTTGTAGTAGCCGGTCTGGCCCTCGTCGAATTTCGGCCACGGGATGACGCCGAAGTCGGTCTCGCTCTCGCGCATGCGGGTGATGCACTGCATGACCTCGCCGTAGAACAGGGAGCGGCCCTCCTCGAAGATGTGGCGGAGGTTGTCGGTGCTGTAGCCGGTGCGGTCGCAGACGAAGACGTGATCGAGATCCCCGAGGATCAGGCCCGCCTTTTCGACGACGGAGGTGATGCGGTTGAGGTCGGAGATGAGGGTCGGCTCTCCGTCCGCGTTCTTCGGGGAGATCTTCTCGCCGGACGCGTAGAGCAGGCCGTAGCAGGTGTTGCCGGTCGTGACGAAGCCGAAGGTGTCCGTCGGGCCCTCCATCTTGCCGTTGCCGTCCACGTCGCGGGAGGCGGTCTTCAGCGTGTCGTAGAGCTTGTCGTAGCTCCATCGGTCCTCGCGCACGACCTCGTAGATGTCCTCGAGGCCGAGATCGACCATCATCTGCTTGTTGAACATCAAAATCCACGTCGCGTCGTTGTCGATGGTCGTGATATCGCCGGTGCCGCAGTAGACGTCGCCGAGCATCATCATGTCCTCGGCCGCGCGGTGGTCCCACCACGGCTTCGTGAGATCGACGTACGGCACGTCGGACATGCGGTGAGTGAAGCCGTCGGCCGCGAGGGTCTGGGCGCGCAGGAATCCGGTGAAGCACGCGTCATACGCGCCGCCTCCGCCCTTGACGTCCTTTCTCAGCATATCGTGGGCGGTGGAGGAGGACTTCTCCTCGAGGAGCTTGAAGTTGTACGTCCCCGTAAGGTAATCGTTGCGCTCAAAGACGGCGTCGTTGATGACCTCGCCGTTCAGCTCCTCCGCGGACACGTCGTAGGTGATCCAGTCGGAGCCGCAGTCGTCGTTCGCGCCGTTCGTGAGAAAGGTGAAGTCCTCGCCGCCGAAGTCCAGCTCCGGAATGTCGGGCAAGATCTCCGCGGTCTCGTCCTCGGGCGTCTCCTCGACCGGAACGTCGCCGGCGGAAACCTGCGGGCTGGCGGTCTGGGTGGTCTCGTCGGCCGTGTTGGTCTTGCTCTCGGAACAGGAGGCGAGCGCGGGGACGGTCAGGAGCGCGGCAAGCAGCAGGCAGAACAGTCTTTTTTTCATGGTGGTCCTCCCCGGAAAATCCGGACTGGCTCAATCAATCCGGAAAATGATGTTCCTATTATACAACAACGACAAGGGATTGTCAAGATTCCTTGTGGATTTTATAAATCCTTTATTGATTCACATATCCAAACGCCCCGGTCCCGTCCCGTTTTCCCCCGGAACGTCCCGGCCTTCTTGACACGGCCCCCGGATCCGGGTATAATATTGGAAGAACCATTCCTTCCGGAGGACGGACATATGACGTCAAGAACCGCTTTGTTTGAACAGTTTGAAGAGCTCGGGATCCCGCGGGACGTCCCGGTGGTCGTTCACGCCTCCCTGCGCTCCGTCGGCGAGGTCGAGGACCGCGGGGAAGGACTGCTCGACGCCCTGATCGCGTGGGTCACCCGGGACAAATCCCCGGAAGGCGGCCTGCTCTGCGTCCCGACCCACACATGGGACAGGCTCGGCGGCCCGGATCCCGTGACGATGGACGTGAAGGACGAGCGGACCTGCGTCGGGACCCTGCCCACCCTTGCCCTCAGACGCGCGGACGCCGTGCGCTCCCTCCACCCGACCCATTCGATGGCGGTCTTCGGGGATCCGGAGAAGGTTCGCGCGTGGGTGGCAGGGGAGGTCATGAAGGAGAGCTCGACCGCTCCGGACGGCTGCTGGGGGAAACTCAGGACCGCGGGCGGATTTGTCCTGCTCGTCGGCGTGGGGCACAACCGGAACACCTACCTGCACTCGGTGGAGGAGTGGCTCGGCGTGCCCAACCGGCTGTCCCCGAATTTCGTCCCGATGCGGATCCGGCTTGCCTCCGGCGACGTGATCGAGCGGCCCATCCGCTGCCACCATACGGTCGGGATCTCCGAGGTCTCCGCCAAATACCCGAAATACGAGCCCGCCTTCCGCGCCCACGGCTGCATCCGCGACGGCTTCATCGGCTCCGCCCCGACCCAGCTCTGCGACTGCGCGAAAATGGCGGAGGTCGTCGCCCTCGTGCGGGAGAGAAGCGGAGGGATCGAGCTGCTCGGAGACGAAAAGCCGCTGGAGGAAGCGTATTATCTCTGAGAGCCGCCGCTCACCGCGCTTGCCATAGGAGAATTCTTGTAAAGAACAGCTCCAAGGCTCCCTCACGGATCGTCAGATTCGAGCGCCGAGGTTCCCCGAACGATCTCATTCCGATGCAAATATGGACCGGCGGTTCCCTTCCCTGCTTTATCCGCTTTGAAGGAGCGGGCGGAACGCGGTTTCTCCCCGCAAAAAACCGCTCTCCTCAATTGACACCGCGTGAAAAATATGCTATAATGAGACAGCATAATTATTAACCTCCAGTTAATAATTAGTCATCATCTTCTCTCCATGAAAAGGATCGTGCATATGAAAAAGACGCTCAGCCTCCTCCTCGCCGCGCTTCTTTCCGCATCGGCCCTTTCCGTCCTCGCGGGATGCTCCGACAGTACGGACAACAGCGACGCGGGCGACAACTCCGCCTCTCAGGGACAGTCCGTGTCCGCCGACGCGCAGAACGACGACGCGGAGCAGGAAACCGAATTCGTCGATCCCTTCGCCGGGACGGATTTCGGCGGCCGCGATTTCCGTGTCTACACCTCCGTGGACGACACCGACGCCACCAACGGCAACGCCTTCATTCAGGGCTCCGGCGAACTGAACGGCGAGGCGGTCAACGACGCCGTCTACGAGCGCAACGCCAAGGTCAGCGAGCTTCTGAACATCAACCCGACTTTCATCGAAGCCAGCCTGAGCTACTCGAATCACGAAGCCACCATCAAGAAGCAGATCATGGCCGGCTCGGATGACTGGGACGTCATGGCCAACGACATCATGGCCTTCGGCAGTCTGGCCCGCGACGGCTATCTGCACAACATCTATTCCAACCAGATCCTCGACCTGACGAAGACCTACTGGTACAGCGAAGCCATGCGGGACTGCCAGTTCATCGAGGGCGGCATGTACATCCTCATCGGCGACTATTTCACCGACTCCCTCCAGTCCGCCCACGCGCTGTATTCCAACAAGAACCTCATCAACGACTACTACAACGATCCGAACTACCTGCAGAACATGGTCTTCGAAGGCAAGTGGACGTTTGACACCATGATCGACGTGATCAACACTGTCATGCAGGATACGGACGGCGACGGCACCATGAAGGAAGGCGACCGCTTCGGCTTCACCTGCATCGGCATGTGGGGCTCCATGATCCCGTTCCTGATCGGCACCGACATCCAGTTCATCGAGCGTACCGAGGACGGTCCGCAGTACTGCTTCAACAACGAGCGTTCCGTCAAGATCTTAGAGAAGCTGAACGAACTGTTCTACGCCGACGGTTCGCTGACCACCCTGGCCGACTATTCCGACGCCGGCCTGCGGATCGTGTTCGGCGCGGGCCAGAGCCTCATCATCGGCTACAACCGTCTCGGCGACCTCGCCAAGATGCGCGACATCGAGTTCACCATCGGCATCCTGCCCTATCCGAAGCTGGACGAAGAGCAGCAGAACTACGTCTCCTCCCTCCACGACACCAGCGAGGTCGGCGCGATTCCCATGACTCTCCCGCCGGAAAGCATGGAATTCTGCACCACCTGTCTGGAGGTCTTCTGCCGCGAGACCGGCAAAACGGTCATTCCGAAGTACTATGAGGAAGGCCTGAAGGTCAAATACTCCAACGGACAGGACGACGCGAGACTGATCGACCTCATCCACGACTCCATTTCCAGCCCGTTCCCGGTGGCCTTCAACGGCACGCTGGGCGGCTTCCTGCTGGGCACCTGCTTCTCCACGCCTCTCGGCTCGAACAGCACCGATTTCGCCTCCGCCTACAAGAAGAGCGAAAAGGTGGGCCTTAAGAATCTGGACAAGGTGTACAACGCCTTCCAGGCAAATCTCGACAACGGGAACTGATACTATAGTGTGTTCACACTATAAGACTGATTACCGGATCCCGGCTCCTTCGAAACCGACTTTCTCTATAAGCCCGAAGGGTCATTCCTGACCCTTCGGCGGAGGAGTTGCAAATGCTTCGCATTTGCAGATTTTGGATCCCGAATCCATAGGATTCGGCTTTTCCCATCAGCCGCAGGTCATTCCTGACCTGTCGGCGGAGGAGTTGCAAATGCTCCGCATTTGCGGATTTTGGATCCCGACTTCGTCGGGGAAGGAAAGAAACGCTACGCGTTTCTGAATTTTATGGCCTTGCGCAGGCCGGGCGCCGGGAGGGATACCATCTCAGGCCGAAGGTACCCCTCCCGGGGGTCCCCCTTGGCCATATGGCATAACTGTACAGCTCGTCCCTGAATCGAAAACCGATTTCACATCCCAATCCTCGCGCG
>SVQK01000003.1 GCA_015065385.1 Oscillospiraceae bacterium
AAGGAAACCCCCGCACGGGGGGAAACCAAGTTCGCGCAGCGAAGCTTGGGCGGCCATGAGCTGGTGTCCGCGATCGAAGATCGCAGCCCGTGCCTCCCGCCCCGAGCGGGGCAATTCAATCCGCAAATGCGAAGCATTTGCACTTCCTCCGCCGAAGGGTCAGGAGTGACCCTTCGGGCGGGCTAAGACGTTTGGACATGATGCAGTGCGATACGCAGTATCGATCGATTTATGGGAAAAATCAACCTTTTATCCTTTGAGGTCGCCAACCTCATCGCGGCGGGCGAGGTGGTGGACAGGCCGTCTTCCGCCGTCAAGGAACTGCTCGAAAACGCCGTGGACTCGGGGGCGTCGCAGATCACGCTCGAGATCCAGCGGGGGGGCGTGACCTTCATCCGCGTATCCGACAACGGGTGCGGCATGGAGAAGGACGACCTCGTCCCCGCCATCACGCGGCACTCCACCTCGAAGATCCACACGGCGGCCGACCTCGACTCCATCCTCACGCTCGGGTTCCGGGGCGAGGCTCTGGCGGCGATCGCGTCCGTCTCGCGCCTGCGGATCTTTTCGAAGATCCCGGGCTCGGACATGGGCGCGCTGCTCACGGCGGAGGGCGGCGAGGTGAAATCCGTCGAGGACACGGGCTGCGCGGACGGAACCACGGTCATCGCCGAGGATCTTTTCTACAATGTCCCGGCGCGGCGGAAATTCCTCAAAAAGGACTCCACGGAGGCCGCCGCCATCGGGGCAGTCGCGGAGAAGATCGCGCTGTCCCACCCGGAGATCTCCTTCCGCTTCATCTCCGACGGAGAGTTAAAATTCCTCACCTCGGGCTCCGGGGATCTGCGCGAGGCGATGTGGGCGCTCTTCGGGAAGGACGCCGCCCGCCGCTCCCTGCCCGTGGACAGGCGCGAGAACGGGATCCGCGTGAGCGGGTTCGTCTGCGAGTCCGACATGTTCCGCTCGAACCGGAATATGGAGAATTTCTTCATCAACGGGCGGTACATCAAATCGAAGACCGCCGCCGCCGCGCTGGAACAGGCCTACGCCTCGAAGATCCCGGCGGACAAGTTCCCCTTCTGCGTGCTGAACATCGAGCTCAACCCCGCCGCGGTGGACGTGAACGTGCATCCGGCCAAGCTCGAGGTGAAGTTCGCCAACGAAAAGCTGATTTTCGACGCGGTGTACTACGCCGTCCTCTCCGCGCTCGACCGCGAGGTGAACCGGCCTGCCTTCCCCATCGCCGGGGACGGATCCGACGCCGATCCCACAACGGACGCCGCGCCCTCTCCCTTGCCGAAGACCGGTCCGGATCCGAAGAACGCCTTCGTTCCGATGGACAAAAAGCCGCCGAAGCCGGAGCAGGTGGCGATGGACCGGGGCGGATCATCTTTAGGCGGAAAGAACCCTGCGCCGATCAAGCCTGCAGGACCGCTCCCGCTCGACCGGATCCCGGCCCCCGTTTCGGGATCGGAGGACAAAGGCGCGTCGCGGGAGGAGATCATCGAGGCGCACCGGAAAGCCGCAGAGAACATCCGGGGGGCGTCCGCGGCGTTCGCCTCGCACACGGGATCCGCGCGGCAGGGGTCTCCGGACACGCTCCGCGGAAACGGCCCGACGCCCGCCGAAATCGCCGCCGCCCTGCTCCATCTCGGGACGGAGACGGACACGAAGGCGGATCCCGGGTCGAAGACAGAGGCAGATCCCGGGTCAAAGCCGGAGGGCAGGTCGGAGCCGGAGGGCGGGCAGAAGTCCGGAACGACCGATCCCGTCTCCCCCGCTCAGACGCCGAAGCCGGAGGGAGAGGATCCCTACGCGGCGTACGACCGGGCGATCGATCCGGGGGACATTCCGGAGTATTTTCTGATCGGCGAGGTGTTCAACACCTATCTGATCGTCCAGCTTTCGGACCGGATCCTTTTAGTGGACAAGCACGCGGCGCACGAGCGGATCCTCTTCGACGAGCTCTGCCGGAAGCTGCGCCGCCATTTCCGGGAGAGGATCCCGATGACCGGGCAGATCCTTTTGGCCCCGCTGACCGCCGATCTCTACGCCTCGGAGAGCGAAGCGCTGGAAAACTACCGGGACCAGATCGAGGCGCTCGGGTACGTCTTTGAGACGGAGCGGCGGGGCGTGTCCGGGGGCGTCGCTTCGATTTCGCAGATCCCGACGGAGCTGGAGCAGGCCGAGGCGCTGGAGCTGTTTCATGTGCTGGCGACCCGTCTGTCCGACGCGACGGGGACGGTGGAGTCCTCGACCCGGGGATTTTTCGAATCGAAGCTGTGGCAGGCGTCCTGCAAGGCGGCGGTCAAGGGCGGCAGGATCTACGACTCCGGCCACATGAAATGGATCTGCGACCGGCTCTTGCAGAAGCCCGACGAGCGCGGCTCGGTGATCCGCACCTGTCCCCACGGCCGTCCGGTGGCGTTCGAGATCCGCAAATCCGCGATGGACAGGCAGTTCGGGAGGACGTAAGAGGGGCCTGCCCCTTGCCCCCGGCTTTCCCCATCAGCCCGAAGGGTCATTCCTGACCCTTCGGCGGAGGAGGCGCAAATGCTCCGCATTTGCGGATTTTGGATCCCGACTCCATAGGATTCGGCTTTCTGAATCAGCCCGAAGGGTCATTCCTGACCCTTCGGCGGAGGGGTCGCAAATGCTCCGCATTTGCGGATTGGATTGCCCCGCTCGGGGCGGGAGGCACGGGGGGACACCATCTCGGGCCGAAGGTTTCCCCCCGTGCGGGGGTTTCCTTGGCCGAGGAGCATAACCTGACAGCTCACATCTGAATCGAAGTCTCACAGTGTATCCCAGTGTCCTCGCGCG
>SVQK01000113.1 GCA_015065385.1 Oscillospiraceae bacterium
GGCGGCACGGGGGACACCAGCTCTGGCCGCAGGTGCCCCCTGTGCGGGTCCCCCTTGGCCATATGGCATAACCTGACAGCTCGTACCTGTATCCGGATCTGATTGTACAACCCATGTCCTCGCGCGGACTATGTTTGTTTAGCCAAAACATGCGAAGAACTCCGTCTGACGCCGAAGTTCTTCGGTTTGCTCTGCCGAGGGCGACGCAAACAGCGATCGAAACGCGCATTGAAAGGGAAAAACGTGCAGCCGCAGCCTCCCTTGCCCCCTCCCGCAGGGAGGAACCCTTCGGGAGAGGTGGCGCAGTCGAAGACTGTGACGGAGAGGGCTGACACGCTCCACTTTTCGCTGAACCGTCAGACAGCGGGATCGCTTTATTCTTAACCCCCAAGGCTCCCTCACGAATCGTTAGATTCGTGCACCGAGGGAGCTGTCACCGCAGTGACTGAGGGAGTCGCGCCGAATAAATAAGCATGAAAACAAGTTCGTTTCAGCGGTTCGCTCCCCCACTCAACCCTTTTGAAAGGGAGGGCCGAGCAAGCGCCGCGTCCCCCCATTCCCCGCTTTCCCGAATATAAAAAAACCGGCGGGATACCGTTCATTCGGTACCCCGCCGCTGTGGATTTTCCGTTCGGACGTCAGATGGATTTCAGCTCCTCGCGCAGCTCCGTGAGACGGGCGTGGAGGGCGTCGGTGTATTTGTCGGTGTATTCCATGTACTGCTCGAAGGAGAGCTTGCCGGCGTCGTACTGTTCCTTCACCAGCTTCAGCGTCTCGTTCGTGCGGGCCTTCGCGGCGTCGATTTCGTCCTCGATGCTCTTCCGGGTCGCTTCGGCTGCCGCGGCGCGGATGTCGCTGGCGGTCTTCATGGCCTCCGCCTGCGCGCGGTCGAATTCGGTCAGAGAGGGCGCGGATTCCTCGGTCCCGCCGTCGTCCTCAGCCTCGGCCTCTTCGTCTTCGGGGATCGTCCATTCGATCCCGAGTCCGCCCTCGTCCGCGTTTCGGCAGCTTTCGCAGGATTCGTCCTCATCGCATTCCGGTTCGTCCGCGTCGGTCCCGTCTCCGGCGTCGCCCACGTCGTTCATCATCGAGCGCACGCTGTCGCCGAATTCCCGGAACGCGCCCTTGACCGTCTCGCGGGCGTCCTTCGTGTTCTCCTTCAGCCATTCAAAGGATTCGGAAGAGGCCGCGCTCAGCTCCTTCCAGCCCTTTTTCAGCTCGGTCCACGCGGTTTTCAGAGCCGCTCCCGCCTCGTCCGCGAGCTCCTTCATGTTCTCCTTGACCTGCTTCGAGAGATCGCCGCATTCCCCGACGGTCTCCTTCACCTCGTCCTCGGCGGCCTCCGCGCTCTTTTCGGCTTCCTCGTAGGCGCGGCGGGCTTCGGAGAGGCGTTCCTCCGCTTCGTCCAGCTTCTTCTTCGCGTCGCTGATGATAGCGCTCCCGGCGGATTTCACTTCGCTGACGGTCTCGCGCACGGTCTCGTTCTTGGCGATCTCGGACGCCGCCTCCCGGATCCCTTCCGCCGCGGTTTCCGCCGCTTCGTTGAGCTTGCCGCCCAGATCCTTCAGCGTGTCGGTCACGGTCTTCTGAGCACCGTCGCTCTCCCCGCCGCCGCAGGCACAGGCTTCACCGGCGGCCTTGGACTGGCTGCGGGCTGCCTCCATCGCTGCCTGCGCTTCTGCCGCCGCTTTTTCGGCGATCTCGCGGGCGCGGGCCATCTCCGCCTGGAATTTCTCGATCATGCCCTGAATGCGGAGCTCGTTTTCGTTTTTGTTGTTGAATTCGTTCATGGTATCCTCCGAATAGTCAATGATTTTTTTCTGCGGCGCTCTCCCCGAGGGCCGAGCCTCCGCGCCGGACGCCTTTACGGTCCGGAACAATACGATGGAGTCCGATTCTCCTGGGATCTTTCCGGGATCCGGACCGTTGATTTCCGATGTGTCGGCGAGCCATCGCGCGCGGCCGTTCCGTACAAGGCCCCTTGCCCGTTTCGGATAGGTCGTGCCGATCCATTCGCCGCTTTCGTCGAAAACGCGGATCGTGAGTCCGCTTCCGTTTGCTGTCATGGGTGTCTCCCCCTTCGCCGCGAGCGGTTGGCATAAAGTTGTCGTATTCGCTGACCCGGCGCGCCGTTTTTTCTCATGGGTGCCGTCCCCGCCGCCGTGACCACAGTATAGCACAGCCCTCCTTACGCTTCAAGGAAGCTTTGGTTAAAAGAAGATTAAACTTGCCACGCGATTTTCCCCCGATCAATTGATTTTCCCGCCCGGGGATGCTATAATATACACTGGTCAATGGGTGCCCGTGAAGCCGGACGGCAGCGCGGAAACGCCGGACCGGAAGGAGAAGCAGCCGTGAATCAGCCCAATCCCAGAGAGGAACAGCAGGAGGCGGACCGGACCCCTCAGAAGCCCGCGCGTCCGCCGTCGGGCAGGGACTCGCAAGGCGCGGATCTCATCGCCCTCATCGAGGAGGCCATGCCCCGCCTCTCCAAGGGACAGAAGCAGATCGCGCGCTTCATCGTCAGCCACTACGAACAGGCGGCGTATATGACGGCGTCCGCGCTCGGGGCCGAGGTCGGCGTGTCCGAGTCCACCGTCGTGCGCTTTTCCGGCGAGCTGGGGTTTTCCGGCTATCCGGAGCTGCAGGCCCAGATCCGCGAGACCGTCCGCGTGTCCCTCACCTCCGTGCAGCGGATCCACGCCGCCAACCACCGGATGGAAGAGAAGGAAGTCCTCGACCGGATCCTGACGCAGGACGCCGAGAACGTCCGGGCGACGCTGGAACACATCGACCGGGACGCCTTCGAGCGGGCTGTCGAAATGATCCTCGGCGCGAAGAACATCTATATTCTCGGGATGCGGTCCTCCGCCGTGCTCGCCCAGTTTATGAGCTATTATTTCGAACTGCTCTTCGACAACGTCCGCCTGATCCACCCGGCGGGAGGCAGCGAGATCTTCGAGCACCTGATGAAGGTCCGGCGGGACGACGTTTTCGTCGCCATCAGCTTTCCGCGCTATACCACCGGGATCGTCAACGCCACGGGATACGCGTCGAGCCGCGGGGCGGGCGTCGTCGCCATCACGGACAGCCTGTCCTCCCCCATCGCCGCGCACGCTGACGTCACCCTCGTCGCCGGATCCGACATGGCCTCGTTCGTCGATTCCCTCGTCGCCCCCCTGTCCCTCATCAACGCCATCGTCGCTTACATCGGTCGCAAGAAACAGGCCGAAGTCACCGAAACCCTCGACCGGCTCGAACAGGTGTGGAAGGAATATCATGTTTATACGAAGTGAGGGGGGAGACGGACTTCTGACTCCCTTTCAAAGGGGTTAAACGGGAGAGCGAACCGTCGAAACGCACTTGTATCGAAATTTTTCTTATTTTGCGCGACTCCCTCAGTCACTGCGGTGACAGCTCCCTCGGTGCACGAATCTGACGATTCGTGAGGGAGCCTTGGGTTAAGCCGAGAGCGAATCTTCTTTTGAGAGCTTGGCGGAAAAATGGAGTGCGTCGGCCCTCTCCGTCACAGTCTTTGACTGCGCCACCTCTCCCGGAGGGCGAGGCAAGGGGTTAAACCGCGACTGCACATTTTTCACTTTCCTATGCGCGTTTCGATCGCTGTTTGCGGCGCGTCAGCATAGCAAACCGATGAATTTCGGCGCAGACGGAATTCATCGCATGTTTCGGCTTCACGAGCACAGTCCGCGCGAGGACATGGGATACACAATCGAGCTTTCGATTTTGAGGTGAGCTGTACGTTTATGCTCCTCGGCCAAGGGGGACCCCCGGGAGGGGTACCTTCGGCCTGAGATGGTATCCCTCCCGGCGCCTGTCCCGCGCAGGGACATAAAATCCAGAAACCCGTAGGGTTTCTTTCCTCCTCCCTCGAAGAGGGTTCAACTAAATCCGCAAATGCGGAGCATTTGCGACTCCTCCGCCGAAGGGGCAGGAATGCCCCTTCGAGCTGAGCAAGAGATTCTGTTTTGATGTAGTGTTTGTTTGGAAATAGTATGATCCATATCATCGTCATCGGCGCGGGGCCCGCGGGGATGATGGCCTCGATCGCGGCGGCGGAAGCGGGAGCCTCCGTCACGCTGCTCGAGCGCAATCCCTTCCCCGGGAAAAAACTGCGCATCACCGGAAAAGGGCGGTGCAACGTCACCAACAACTGCTCCCCGCGGGAAGTGGTCGAGGCCGTCACCGCCAATCCGAAATTCCTCTACGGAGCCGTCAACCGGTTCTCCCCCTCCGATACCATGGCGTTTTTCGAGAACGCCGGCGTGCTGCTGAAAACCGAGCGCGGACGGAGGGTGTTCCCCGTGTCCGACAAGGCCGCCGACATTCAGGGAGCCATGGTCCGCCGCCTGAAGGAGTCGGGCGTGCGCCTTCTCTGCGATACCCGCGTCACCGGCCTCACCCCGCCCGACGCCGAATCCGGGGAGCTGCCGCGCCAAACCGGCTGGACCGTGTCCGCCGAGCGGAGCGGAAAGAAGACGTCCTTCTCCGCAGACCGCGTCATCCTCTGCACCGGCGGGGTGTCCTATCCCCTGACCGGATCCGACGGCGACGGGCACCGCATGCTCCGCTCCCTCGGCGTGGGGGTGACCGAGCTGAAACCTTCCCTCGTCCCCATCGAGACGAAGGAGAACTTCGCCCCGCTGTCCGGGCTGACCCTGAAAAACGTCACCCTCACCGCGTGGCTGGGGGACGCCGCCGTGTACTCCGAGATGGGCGAGATGCTCTTCACCCACTTCGGCGTCAGCGGCCCGCTCGTCCTCTCCGCGTCGGCCAATATGCAGAAGCGGCCCGTGACCGACTACCGGCTGACGGTGAACCTCAAGCCCGCCCTCACGCCCGAGGAGCTGGACAAAAGGATTCGCTCCGATTTCGAGAAGTACGCGGCGAAGGATTTCGTCAACGCCCTCGCCGACCTGCTCCCGAAGGCCATGATCCCCTACGTCGTGAAGCAGTCCGGCGTCGATCCGAGAAAGAAGACCGGCGAAGTCACAAAGGAGGAGCGGGCGGCCCTTCTCGAAACGCTCACCGCCTTCCGCATCGTCCCGACCGGGTTCCGGCCCGTCGCGGAGGCCATCGTCACGGCGGGCGGCGCGGACGTGAAGGAGCTCGATCCGAAAACCATGGAGTTCCGCCGGTACCCGGGCCTCTTTGCCGCCGGGGAGCTTCTCGACGTCAACGCCTATACGGGCGGCTACAACCTCCAGATCGCCTTCTCCACCGCCTATGTCGCCGGGATCTCGGCGGCAAGGGAAGAAGACGGAATTCAGAATGAAGAATGAGGAACGAAGAAACCGTTCCGAATGGAGATAAAGACATGGAACTTGATTTTACCACCCTCACCGTCGCCATCGACGGGCCGTCCGGCGCGGGGAAAAGCACCGTGGCGAAGAAAGCGGCAGCCATCGTCGGCCTCATCTATGTGGATACCGGCGCGCTCTACCGGACCGTCGGACTCTATATGCTCGAACACGGAATCAGCGACGAGGACGCGGACGGGATCGTCGCCGCCCTGCCCGAAGTCGAAATCCGCCTCGGATTCGAAAACGGCGCGCAAGAGGTATATTTATGCGGCGAACCCGTGGGCGAGAAGATCCGCACGGAGGACGCCTCCCGGTATGCCTCCGCGGTCTCGAAGCTGCCGCCCGTGCGGGATTTCCTGCTCGACACCCAGCGGGATCTGGCCAAGCGGGGCGGCGTCGTTATGGACGGGCGGGACATCGGCACCGTCATCATGCCCGACGCGGACGTCAAGGTCTTCTATACCGCATCGGCGGAGACCCGCGCGGAGAGACGGTTCCGGGAACAGCGGGAGCGCGGCATGGACGTGACCTACGAGGAGATCCTCGCCGCCATCGAGGCCCGGGACAAGCAGGACAGCGAGCGCGAGGTGGCCCCGCTCAAGCCCGCCGACGACGCCATCGTCTTCTATAACGACCCCTATCCCATCGACGCGTGCGTCCTGTGGCTCTGCGGCGTCCTCACCCGCGCCGCGTGGGAAAAGGCAATAAACGGCGGACGGTGAAGAACTCCCCGTCCCGTATAAAAGTATGAGTTTTTACGAAACGATTTACAGGATCTTTTCGCCTCTCGTGAAGCGGCTCTGGCGGATCGAGGCGGTCGGGACCGAGCATATCCCGGCGGAAGGCGCGATCCTCGCCTCCAACCACACCGCCTTCTCGGACGTCCTCGTGATCTCCGCGGCGGCCGGGCGTCAGGTGCGGTACATGGCGAAGAAGGAGCTTTTCAAAACGCCGCTCGCTCCCCTTATCAAGGCCCTCGGCGCGTACCCCGTGGACCGGGGCGGCTCGGACGTCGGATCCATCCGGAATACCATCCGGCTCGTGGAGAGCGGCGAGCTCGTCGGGATCTTCCCGCAGGGACACCGCTACGGAGGCCGGGATCCCAGAGGCACGGAGATCCGCTCGGGCGTCGGCATGATCGCCTATCACACCAAGGCCCCCGTCGTGCCGGTCTTCCTATATAATAAAAGAAGGAAAACGGGGATCTTCCGCAAGAACACCGTGACCTTCGGTGTCCCCGTCGCGTTTGACGAGATGGGATTCGAGCGCGGAGGCCGGAGCGAGTATATGAACGCCGCGCGGATCGTGTTCGACCGGATCTGCCGGCTGAACGAAGAGGATTCCCGAAAAGGCGATTGAGATGAACATCCGAATTGCGAAATACGCCGGATTCTGCTTCGGCGTCAAACGGGCCACCGGCCAGCTCGAGGCCGAACTGGAGCGCGCCGAAGCCAATCCCGGGGAAAAGCGCCGGATCTGCACCCTCGGCCGGATCATCCACAACGACCGGTATATGGAGGAGATTCAGGCGCGCGGCGTGGAGGTCGTGTCCCGCGGGGACGTGCCGGAGCTGATCCGTTCGGCGGATGCGGGAGAGCCCGTCACGGTGGTGATCCGCGCGCACGGGGAGCTGAAATCCGTCGTGGACGAGCTCGAAGCCTGCGCCGCCCGCAATCCCGCCTTCCGCCTGCTCGACGGGACCTGCCCCTACGTCAAAAAAGTCCGGGAAATCGCGGCGGCCAACAGCGGGGAAGGAAGGCTCTTTCTGCTCTCCGGGAACGGGGATCACCCCGAGGTGGAGGGGATCCTCAGCTGCGCGACCGGGGAAACCGCCGTCTTTCCGGATGCCGATTCCCTGCGCCGGTGGATGGATGCGCAAAATCCGGTTGAAATTTGTGAAAAGTGCATCACCGTGGCTGCGCAGACGACGCAGAAATTGGCAGAATGGAGAAAAAGTATAAATTTTATCAAAAAGGACTATGCAAACGCAAAAATTTTTGATACAATATGCAGTGTGACCGAATTGCGCCAGGAGGAGTGCGCGTCGCTGGCAGCCGAAAGCGATTTCATGATCGTCATCGGCTCTCCCGACAGCTCCAACTCGCGCAAACTGTACGAGATTTCCAGAGAGCTCTGCCGGGATACCGTCTTTCTCACGGACGGGCGGGAGTTGCCGGAGATCCTCGCCCGGCTGCGGGAAAAACCGGTTATCAATTTGTCAATAACTGCCGGCGCGTCCACGCCGTTCAGTTTAATTCAGGAGGTATATACGACCATGAATGAGAACACTGAAAACTTTGCAGAGCTTCTCGAATCTTCTTTCAAAACTTTAAATACAGGAGAAATTGTCGAAGGCATCGTAACAGCTGTCACGCCCGGTGAAATCCACCTCGATCTCGGCGCGAAGACCACCGGCGTCATCTCCCGTGAAAAGGCGACGGACGATCCTCAGGCGAAGCTCGAAGACCTCTTCAAGGTGGGCGACACCGTCCGCGCGAAGGTGGTCAAGGTTTCCGACATCGACGGCATCGCCACCCTCGATAAGACCAGAGTGGACAGCGAGTCCAACTGGGACAGGATCGTCGAGGCCTGCGAGACCCAGGAGACCCTCACCGGCAAGATCGTCGAGGCGGTCAAGGGCGGTGTGATCATCTCCCTTAACTCCGTCCGCGTCTTCATCCCCGCTTCCCTCACCGGCATTCCGAAGGACGGCGACCTCTCCTCCATCGTCGGCACCGAGCAGAAGGTCAAGATCATCGAGATCAAGCCCGAGAGAAGAAGAGCCTACGCTTCCATCCGCGCGGTCCAGAGAGAAGAGCGGAAGAAGAGAGAAGAGGAATTCTGGAACAACATCCAGGAAGGCATGGAATTCGACGGCGAGATCAAGTCCCTCACCGACTTCGGCGCGTTCGTCGATCTGGGCGGCGTGGACGGTATGGTACATACCACCGAGCTCAGCTGGAGACGCATCCGCCGTCCCTCCGACGTCGTTTCCGTCGGCCAGAAGATCCATGTGTATGTAAAGGGCTTCGACCGCGAGCGCGGCAGAATCTCCCTCGGCTACAAGACCGAAGAGATGAATCCCTGGTACATCTTCACCAATAAGTATCAGGAAGGCGACGTGGCCGAGGTCAAGATCGTCAGCCTGATGCCCTTCGGCGCGTTCGCCGAGATCGTTCCCGGCTGCGATGGCCTGATCCACATCAGCCAGATCGCCGACCACAAGATCGCCAAGCCCGACGAGATCCTGTCCGTGGGCGACGTAGTCAACGCGCGGATCACCGCCATCGACTATGACAACAAGAAGGTCAGCCTCTCCATCCGCTCCCTCCTCGAGGAGGCCGCCAACGCCGCGGAGGATGAAGAGTACGACGAGCCGGCTGAGGAGCCCGCCGAGCCTGCTGAGCCCGCCGAAGAGCCGGCCGAGCCTGCCGCCGACGCGGAATAATCCGAAACCCGAAACGAAGGGTGGGAGAGTCCGATCTTTCCCGCCCTTTCTTTATTATAGTGTGTTCACACTATGAGGAAAGAAACGCTACGCGTTTCTGGATTTTATGTCCCTGCGCGGGACAGGCGGCACGGGGGACCATCTCAAGCCGAAGGCCCCCCGTGCGGGTCCCTTGGCTATATAGCATAAGACGACAGCTTGTCCGTGTATCCGGATTCGACTGTACAACCCACGGTCCTCGCGCGGTCTGTGTTTGTGCGGTCGGAGGTCAAAGAGCTTCAGTCGCGCATTGGGCAGGGGGGCTATAGTGGGTTTGTGCAGACAAAGCGTGTTTGAGCTGTACTATGCACAATCATACCTTTTAGGAGCGAAACAGTATTCATTCTGCGCGGAGGATGACCGATGAAGCAGACGAACCGACCGACCCGACAGAACCGACCGTTTTTCCCCAGTCCTGCTGCCCTTTCGGCGATTTTGACGCTGGCTTTGCTCTTTCTCTGTGCCTGTTCCCGCGGGCCGGGGTACGGGGGCTTTTCCGATCCAGCCGAGGCCGCGCGCATCCGGGAATCGCTCCGGTATGTGATCCACGCGGCGGGAAGGCTGGAGGGGGTCGATTCCTCCGGGGCGGTCCGGACCTACGACGGCTCCAATTCCGTCGAGGGACTCGAACAGTGCGAAAAAGCGGGAGCGCGGGCCGTGGAGCTGGACTTCAACTTCACCGCGGACGGACAGCTCGCCTGCATCCACGACTGGTATTCCGAATACGCCGACGGGATCGAAGACGGCGTCCCCCTGACCCTCGGCGAATTCCGCGCGGAAAGGATCTTCCGGAACTTCACCCCCGCGTGGATCGGCGACGCGGCGGACTGGCTGAGGCGGAACGAAGGCGCGGTGATCGTGACCGACATCAAGGACGACAATCTCGCCGGATGCCGCGCCATCGCCGAATTCTGCCCGGATCTGAAAAACCGGTTCGTCGTGCAGATCTACGACGAGAGCGAGTACGACGCCGTGCGGGAGCTGGGATTCGAGTATGTGATCTTCACCCTCTACCGCCTCGACTGGAACGCAAAGACGGACTGGCGCGCGCTCGGACAGTTCGCGGAGGAGCACCCGCTGATCGGCTTCACCTTCTCCTATGAGCTTTGCTCCGTGGACGGCTATGTGGACGGCATGCTCCGCTCCGGCGTCCCGCTGTACGTCCACACCGTCAACGAAGGCGAGGAGGCCTACTTCGACATGGGGATCGCGGGGGTTTATACGGATATCGTAAGGTGGGCGGGGTGAATACTGCGATTCATTCTGGACAGTTGTAAGTGCGTGCTGGGCACATAAGGAGGGGGGCGAACCGTCTGTATGGTAGTTTTTGGAAAGGGAGTAGTGTGTCGGCCCTCTCCGTCACAGTCTTCGACTGTGCCACCTCTCCCAGAGGGCGAGGCAAGAAATGGCTAAACTGCACGTTTTTCCCTTTCCAATGCGCGTTTTGATCGCTGTTTGCGTCGCGTCAGCAGAGCAAACCGATGAATTTCGTCCCCGACGGAATTCATCGCATGTTTTGGCTGAACGAACACAGTCCGCGCGAGGACAGTGGGATGCGATATCGGTTTTCGACTCAGGCACGAGCTGTCGCCTTATGCTATATGGCCAAGGAAACCCCCGCACGGGGGGAAAACTGCGGCCTGAGCTGGTGTCCCCCCGTGCCTCCCGCCCCGAGCGGGGCAATCCAATCTGCAAATGCGGAGC
Organism: Oscillospiraceae bacterium; assembly: GCA_015065385.1. GTDB lineage: Bacteria > Bacillota > Clostridia > Oscillospirales > CAG-272 > UMGS1696. The sequence goes on from SVQK01000113.1 coordinate 10,513, forward strand.
ATTTGCGCCTCCTCTGTCGGAGGGCGTTCATAGTCGGATTATACGTCATCTCCCGTGTTGCGGGATCGAAAACTTGTGAAAGATTCCGGTGAAAAACTTCCTTTCCCCTCTTGCAAACGGGAAGGAAACGTGGTAAAATATCATACTGTATGAACGTGTCTCAAACCGCACCCTCTCAGGCGGCGAAGAGACGGGAGACGGACCGGCCAAACCCTGCTCGCGGCAGCCGGTGCCTCTCTAAACTATTTTTCAGGAGAGCTATCATGCCCAACATTAAGTCCGCGAAAAAGCGCGTAAAGGTTATTTCCGCGAAGACGCTCCAGAACAAGATGTTCAAGAGCCAGCTCAAGACCACCGTGAAGAAGTTCCGCGCCGCCGTCGAGTCCGGTGACAAGGAAGCCGCAAAGGCCGCCTACGTCGCCGCCGTGAAGAAGGTCGATCAGGCCGCCGCGAAGGGAATGCTCCACAAGAACAACGCCGCCCACAAGAAGAGCGAGTTCACCCTCCTCCTCAACAAGATGGCGTAAGTCCGGACTCCTTAACCCGGGATCCGGTCCGCTCCCCGCTCATGGCTGCTGAGAGGGGAAAACGGAACACAAAACCGAACGTCCGAGAACCATTGCTCCGGTTCCCGGGCGTTTTTTTCCGCCCCGATCCCTTGACAAGCGCTCCGCCCGCCTTTATAATATATCTGTGTTATACTAATCTCAAGCTAAAAGGGAAACGCGGCTTTCTTTCGGATGAAAGCTCGCTCAACAAGTTGAGCCGGCAAAGAACTTTGAAAATGGGAAAGGAGATTGGCTGTACCAATCAAGTGAAGCGGAAGCTTCGGCACACCAACGGAGCTTCGCGCTGAGCGCGAACTTCTGAAGCCATCCAACCTTATCAGAGTTATCGCACGCGATGCCCATCCGCAGCCGCAGGGGGAAGAAGCGGAACAGGAAGAATCCGCGCCCTCTGCCTCCGCGCTCGTCAAGGCCCGGTACGCGGAGACCGATCTCGACGGATACGTCTACCGGGTGATGGCTCCCCCGCCCGGCGGGCATTTCTATCAGTACGGCGACAACGAGGTCTGGGCGGAAGAGCTGACCGGAGAGGTCGTCAACGACGCCATTTTCAGCCGGAACCTGTCCGCCGAGGAAACGCTCGATATCCGGATCGAACCCGTCTGGGGCGACACCGACGATGAAATCAAGAACAAGCTCCACAACGGCGTTCTGGCCGGAGACGCCGACTTCGACGCCGCGCTCAACAATATGAACCACATGGGCACCAACATGCAGAACGGGGACCTGCTCAACATCAAGAGCATTTCCTCCATCAACACCGAGGACTTCTGGTGGGACAAGAACATCGTCGATTCCTTCACCATGTTCGGCACGAAGCTCTACTGGATTTCCGGCGACCTCAAC
>SVQK01000114.1 GCA_015065385.1 Oscillospiraceae bacterium
CTTTGACCTCTGGCTGTATAAACAGAGACCGCTGAAAGTTCGCCAAAGGCGAATTTCTGAAGTTCGCCAAAGGCGAATCTTCGCGCGAGGACAGTGGGGTGAGCAATCGAATCCGGATTCGGGGACGAGCTTTTAGTTTATGCCATATGGCCAACCGAGTTGCAAGCAACTCAGGGACCTCCGGGAGGGGCACCCAAGTTCGCGGAGCGAATCTTGATCGGCCATGAGATGGTGTCCGCGATCGAAGATCGCAGCCCGGCTGCCCGGCAGCGCGACTGCGTCGGCGCGGCGCAAGGCCATTTAGTCAGAAACCCGTAGGGTTTCATTCCTTAAATCCCTTTAGAAGGGATTTAGAATGAGAAGGGGATCGCGCGGATTGCGTTTTTCTGTTACATCGCCAGCTTGGACAGCGCGTCGGCGAATTCTTCTTCGCTCATGCGGTGGACGCAGGAGATCGGACGGATCCTCATGTCACGCGCCCGCTCCTCCATGTTGTTCGCCGCCCCGGAGCCTCCGAAGCCCTTGCTCTGGCTGTCAAAATAGGCCGTGGACAGCAGCGCGCGCCGTGCGAAATCCGCTCCGAAGCGGTCCGCCACCGCGCCGATCTTGTAGAGTTCGTCCACGGAAATGTCGCCGTTCTTGCAGGAGATGAAGACGGGCGTCACGCCGCGCATCATCATCACGTCGATTTCGTTCCGGGTGCCGTTTGCCCGTCCGTCCCAGTCGAGCACCACGCCGGTCTCCACCGAGTCGAACACGGGACGTCCGTTTTCCCGCATTTTCAGAGCGGTCTTGAAGGTGTAGTATTCCAGCACGGAGCCGGACTTCGTGAGACATTCCCGCACGATGCGGCTCTTGTAGTTGAAGATCAAGAGTCCCGATTCGGACCGGCGGAGCTTGATGAGCCCGCGTCCGATCAGCTGGTTGAAGAAATCCCGGCTCAGCTTGTTCTTGCCCGTGCCGAAGACCTCTTCCGGGATGGCGAACAGATCGTTTCCGTCGGCGTACCGGCTGACCTCCGCGGAGAGCTTGCCGACGGAGGCGTTCCAGCCTACGCAGTCCTTCCTGGAGACTTCCCAGAGCGAATCGATATCGTGGCAGACCGGATCGTCCAGCGTGAACGTCTCGCTGCGGGAGGTGATCATGCCGCCATGGAGCATGACGTTTTCGTCCACGGACAGATAGAGCGGATGCGGGCCGGCTGAGGAAAAGTCCTGCTGTTCCCGCGCGACCGCCAGCTCTCCGGTCTCGTCCCGGCGCACCAGAAAATAGGTGGCGATCCGGGTGAACAGATTCAGCCGGAAAGCGAGCAGGCGGCGTCTCTCGGCGGCCCTTGTCCCGAGGATCAGTCCCACGGACAGAAGCAGGGTCTCGTCTCCGCCGGAGATATCCACGACGCAGATTTCGTCCGGTTCGTCGGAACGTTCGTCGAGGATCGTGTCGATGACGGACAGCGTCGCCTCCAGATCGTTCTTGGCGGCGGACCGGAAGACCAGCTGCGTCCGGATCCCGCGTCCCTCGAGGATCTCGCGGTAGACGGGCAGGGCGCGCTGCATCCGCTTGACGTCCGTGCCGATGAAGATGGTCTGTTCCGGCTCCAGCGCGATGGTGCTGACCAGGTTCTCGATGGGAGAACGGTCGAAAATTTCAATGAGCGTCATGAGGCGTCCCCTTTGTCCGGTACCGGGTTCCGGCTCACCGATACCGCGGTCTCGAGCGCGACCTCCATCATGTCGGTGAAGGTGGTCTGTCTCTCTTCGGCGGTGGTGGCCTCTCCCGTGAGCAGATGGTCGGAAACCGTGCAGATCGCCAGCGCGTTCTTTCCGGCCCGGGCGGCGTTCATGTAGAGCGCGGCGGCCTCCATTTCGATCGCCATGACGCCCATGCGCCGCCACATCTCGTTGGCCTCGTCCGCGTCGTCGCTGTAGAAGGTGTCCGAGGATAAAAGATTCCCCACATGGTACCGGACGCCTTTTTCTTCCGCTGCCTTTACCGCGGCGGACAGAAGGGAATAGGAGGCCGTGGGCGCGAACGTCCCGTGCAGTCCGTACTGGGACGCATAGGCGGAGTTGGTGCACGCGCCGATCCCGAAGACCAGATCCCGGACCCGGACGTCCTCCCGGATTGCCCCGGCGGAACCGATGCGGATGATGTTGTCAACGTCGTAGAAACGGAACAGCTCGTAGGAATAGATTCCCATAGAGGGCATTCCCATGCCGCTGGCCATGACGGACACGGGACAGCCTTTGTAAAATCCCGTGTACCCCCCGATCCCCCGGACGTTGTTCACGAGCCGGGCACCCTCTAAAAAGGTCTCGGCGACGAATTTCGCCCGGAGGGGGTCGCCGGGCATGAGAACGGTTTTCGCAAATTCGCCTTTTTCGGCGGAATTGTGAGGAGTGGACATAGTACCTCCGTGTTTCTTTCAGATGGGCGGGACGGCTCAGCCTTCGGACGCCTTCACGATCTTCACGATCCTGCTGGTTCCGAGACGGTCCGCTCCGAGGGAGAGATAGAGCTCTGCGTCCTCGAGGGAGGAAATGCCGCCCGCCGCTTTGATTTTGAGTTTCGGCTCCCGTGTCTGTTCCGCGATGCGGGAGGCCATGAGGGAGACCGCGTGAGGCGTCGCTCCGGCTTTCGAGAAACCGGTGGACGTTTTGATGTAATCGGCCCGGGACTCGGCGACCACGTCGCACATCCGGACGATTTCCTCATCCGTCAGGAGACAGGTCTCGATGATCACCTTGAGGATCCGGTTTGGAGCGGCCGTATCCATTGCCTCCCGGATGCCTTTCAGCTCCGCGAGAATGGCGTCGAACAGACCGTCCTTCGCCCATCCCACGTTGATGACCGTATCCACCTCGTCAGCGCCGTTTTTGACCGCGTCCGCCGCCTCAAAGAACTTCGTTTCCGGGGTGGAGTACCCGTTCGGGAATCCGATGACCGTGCAGATCCGGACCCTGCCCGCCGCGTACTCCGCCGCCCGCTTCACATAGGATGCCGGAATGCAGGCGGAAGCCGTGCGGTACCGGATCCCGTCGTCGATGACGGCCCGGATGTCGTCCCATTTCGCATCCACCGCAAGCAGCGTGTGATCCACATGGGACAGAATCTCTTCAATCTTCATGTTTGTTCGCTTTCCCCGTCATTTCTCAGCCCGGTTCTCCCGCTTCCCAGCGGCGGCGGACCTCGTCAAATACGGAATCCGGAATGTCGATCTGCTCATGGACGTTGTTCGACACATACTGGCTGCCCGCGCTCTCGGGGAAGGTGCAGAAGGTGTCGTTTCTCCACGCGTCCCGCTCTTCCTTATTCCGGAGGTTCGGCAGTCGGATCGGCTGGTTCCCCATCACGATGGAGCGGTAGCCGAGCGTTCCGGGCATGCACATATCCACGGCGTCGTACACGTTGATGGCGCGCGCGCGGGCTTCCTCGTCCCCGAGGATCGAGCGGATGAAGTAGTAGGTCGTGAAGAAGTCGCCGCCGCCGTGGCCGCTGTTCTCCGTTCCGGCCACGATGGGAGCGGGGGTGTAGGTTTTGTATTCGCCCTGACAGTTCATCCCGGGCTTTTCGGTGTAAACCGCGATCTGCCCGTTCCCGAGATCCTGCACGCCGCCCAGATCGCCGTTCAGCTGATAGTTGGAATGGCGGGTTGACTTGATGTTGAAATGGAGAGACTTGAGGATCGCGCCGTTGTTCAGAGTCACGATCTCCATGCCGAGGGATCCGGACGCCGTGCCGAGGTTCCGCATGAACGGCATGTTGGGCGTCTCAAAACCGGAAACCTGTACGGGACGCAGACCGGTCATGTACAGGATCGGGCCGATGGAGTGAGTGCAGTAGAAGGTGGAGGACATGAGGTTCCGCCAGTGGTTCCGCTCGCCGTAGGTGATCGAAGGCCAGATGGACGAGCAGTCGTGGAGATATTCGCCCTCCGCGTACATGAGCTCGCCCAGCGCGCCGGAGCGGTAGATGTTCCGCATCTCCCAGCGGACGGGCGTGTAGCAGTAGTTTTCCGCGTAGGTGTAGATCTTTCCGGTGCGCTCCACGGTTTCGATGAGCTGGACCGCCTCCGCCATGTTGGCCATGGTCAGGCATTCCGTCATGATGTGCCGCCCGCTCTCGAGAAGCCTGATCCCGAATTTCGCGTGCTCGTGGGCGTAGTTGGCGCAGACCACGGCGTCCATATCGTGATTGAAAAAGTCGTCAAACCGCTCGTAGTAGGTGATGTCGTAGAGTCCGCAGTCCTCCGCCTCTTTCCGGCACGCGTCGAGAAGAGGCTTGTACTTGTCGCAGACCGCCACCAGCTCCGCTTCCTTCGAGTGAAGGATCTGCCGGATCATGGTCATGCCGCGCCCAGCTCCGAAAACGCCGATTTTGATTTTTGCCATGGTGAAGTACCTCCCGCGTTGATTGCAGTTCCGATGCACTTGTTTATGGATGGATTGTTCCGGTTCAGGATACCGGTTCGAAGACGCCGTCCGTGAGCCGGTAGAGCCTGATGTTCGTGTACTGTCCGGCGTCGTTTTTCCCGTGGTGGGATACATAGAAGAATCCGTCCCCGAGGGCCGCGATCCCGGTATCGCCGTGGGGGAACGGGATGCCGTTCTTCCCGTGCCCGTCCAGCGTGAGAAGATCGCCCTCTTCCTCCGGCCATACGCCTTTGAGGATCCCGCGCTTCGGAGCGATCCGGGCGTCGGCGGCGAACATGGGCGGATTGGGATACTCAGCCTTCTGCCTCGGGTAGACGCACATCAGATAGCTCCGCGTCGTGGGATCGTACTCCAGATTCTGAACGCCGTAGGTGGTGTTGCCGGTCAGGACGAAGTACTTTCCCGCGGGCTTCTCCGGTCCGACCGCGTGCATGTCCGTCTGGGACAGGGGCGCGGAATTCCGGTTCAGCTCGCCGATGTCGTATTTCAAGATCACCTGATGGTCGTTGTCGGTTCGATTCACGTCCCCGTAGACGCCGTAGCTGACAAATAGCCAGCGTTTCGCGTCCTCCTTGTCCGCTTCGCCGAAGTCCGGTCCCGTGGCCGTGCCGTCGATTCCGGAGCAGCCGTAGCGGTGGCGCAGAGCGGATCCGTCCTCCGCTTTCACGTCCGCGAGATAGTCGTCCGTGACCTCCCGGAGAAACGCGCACCGCATCGCTTCGGAAGACGGCATGTCCGCCCGGTCGATCCTATTCGCGTCGAAGATCGCCATGTAGAAGCGGTCCGGAATCTCGATCCCGCCGCCCAGCATGTTCACGATCCCGCGGCCGATCGCGTCGTTTTTGTATTCGAGGGAACCGTACACCCGCCCGTCGTCCGGATTGAAGGCGATGCAGCCGAGATGCCCGCAGAAGCCCGTCACGGATCCGACAAACCGGCCTTCGAGATCGGTCTTGACGAGCATCGTGGTGAAGGAATAATAGACAAATCCCTTCGCAAGATCGACGGCGATCCCCTGACAGTGTCCTGCCCGGTACGCCCCGGAAAAAACGGTTTTCGGCAGGGAAGAGAAGTCCATCCCGTCACCTCCACAGCGTCACGCCGGAAATCCGGCTGTTCAGCCGCTGGTTTTCGTTTTTTTCGAATCCGTGGGACGCGAGGTAGTCCTCCGCCTCGTCAAACCAGCAGGTCAGCCGGGCGCGGTAGTGGCAGTCGGAGTTGACGATCAGCGAACCGCCCGCCGCTTTGATTTCGTCGAGGATGAAGGGCGCCGGATAGGGCACGGTCCGCAGTCCCCGGGCGATGGCTCCCGTATTCAGCTCGAACACCGGGCAGGCCTTTACGATCTCCCGGACAGCTTCCCGCGCCGCGTCCCGGTAACGGGGATCCTCCTCCGGGCAGAGGGAGTATTTCGTGGGCAGATCGATGTGTCCCACGATGTCCGTCCGGTTGCGGAGCACATGTTCCGTCAGGCTTTCGAAATATGCCTTCGTGAAGTCCGTGAAGCTCCCGCCGAACAGCTCGTCCACCAGCTTCCTCTGGATGGCTTCTCCGGAGTCGATGGGCATGCTGACGCCGTGCCGGACCATTTCATGAACGGAGGAGAGGATGAAGTCGTAGTCCAGCGACGGGATCCCGCTCTCCCCGTCCAGCTCCACGCCGGCGTAGATGTCGATCACACCGCGGTATTCCCGAGCCAGCGCGCGGATTTCCCGATAGCTGGCGGCGGTTCCCTCCGGCGACATGGAGTAGTAGCTCTCGAACCACGCGTAGGAGTGGTCGGAGAATCCGAGGGAGGTGAATCCCCGGGAAACAGCCTCTTCGATCATCTGCCGGGGCGTGTCGTGACCGTCGGAGTAGCGGGTGTGAGTGTGAAAATTGTGCTTCTGCATGGATGATGCCTCGCTGTTTCAGAGTAGTCCGCCGATGTGAGAACATGGCTGTCGGATCGGGACAGTAGCGCGGTCACGCGTCCGACAGGATCCCGGGCAGCTGGTCGAAGCGGTCCACGGCGTACTCGTAATCCGCGGTCCGCCCGCGTCCGAAGGTCTCCCCGAATCCGTACCGGCAGTAGACGAACGGGATCCCGGCTCCGTGCGCGCCTTCCGCGTCGCTGACGGTGTCGCCGACGTAGACCGGAGAGTTCAGCCCGCGCCGCAGGATCACGTCCCGGATGTTCTCCGCCTTTCCGTGACCCGTCCGCCCGGAGGACTCCCGGTCTTCGAAAAGATCCCAGAAGCGGTGCGCGGTGAGGAAGGATTCGATATACCCGTCCTGCGCGTTCGATACCACGAAGAGGCGGTATCCTTCCTCTTTCAGATCTCGGAGCGTCTCTTCGACCCCCGGCCAGAGGATCCCGCCGCGAACGGGCAGCCATTCGTTTTCCAGCGCACAGCTCTCCTGCATCAGGGCGAAAGCCGCCTCGTAGGGCAGGGAGGGAAAGAAGATCCCGGCCAGCTCCTCGTTGGTCAGGCCCATGTACCGGCAGACCGCGTCCCGGTCCAGCTTCATGGCGGGGGTGACGTCCGGATGGCGTCCGAGAACCTCGACCCACGTCGCCGCCGTAACGCCCGTCGCGTCCCAAAGCGTCCCGTCCAGATCGAAAATCACGCTGTCAAACCGTTTCACGCGTCTGCCTCCCTTCGAAATCTCCTTTCCTCATTATACCGCACACCGCTGACCCGGTCAAGGCGGTTTCCGAAAAAAGAGAAAAAGAAATGGCGCGCATGAAAAAAGCCGCGGCCTCCTTTTGGGAGACTGCGGCAGAAGAAACGGACTCAGCCGATTCTCGAGGGGTTGATCTTGATGCCGGGGCCCATGGTGGAGGCCACGACGCAGGACTTGATATACTGGCCCTTCGCGGCAGCCGGCTTTGCCTTGATGATGGCGCCGAGAAGCGTGTCGAAGTTTTCACCCAGCTTTTCCATACCGAAGGAGGCCTTGCCGATGGGGCAGTGGATGATGTTGGTCTTGTCGAGACGGTACTCGATCTTACCGGCCTTGGCTTCCTGAACAGCCTTGGTCACGTCCATGGTGACGGTGCCGGCCTTCGGGTTCGGCATGAGGCCTTTAGGACCGAGGACACGGCCCAGACGGCCGATGGTGCCCATCATGTCGGGAGTGGCGATGACCACGTCGAATTCGAACCAGTTTTCCTTCTGGATCTTCTCGACGAGATCGGTGTCGCCGACATATTCCGCGCCGGCGGCTCTTGCCTGATCCGCGCGCTCACCCTTGGCGAACACGAGGACGCGGACGCTCTTACCGGTTCCGTGAGGAAGCACGATGGCGCCGCGGACCTGCTGGTCTGCGTGACGGGAGTCAACGCCCAGACGGACGTGAACTTCGATGGTTTCGTCGAACTTGGCCTTGGAGGTCTTGGTGACCAGATCCATCGCTTCGGCGGGATCGTACAGGCGGGACTTCTCGATCAGCTTGACGCTGTCAACGTATTTCTTGCTCTTGAACATTTCTCCGTACCTCCTCAGTCTGCGACGGTCACACCCATGGAGCGGGCGGTTCCGGCGATCATGCTCATAGCGGCCTCGATGGAGCCGGCGTTGAGGTCCTTCATCTTGGTCTCCGCGATCTGGCGGCACTGTTCCTTGGTGATGGAGGCGACCTTGGTCTTGTTGGGGGTCGGGGAAGCGGTCTCGATACCGGCGGCCTTCTTGATCAGAACGGGAGCCGGAGGAGTCTTGGTGATGAAGGTGAAGGAACGGTCGGCGTACACGGTGATGACCACAGGGATGATCAGACCGATGTCGTTCTTGGTTCTCTCGTTGAATTCCTTCGTGAAGTTCGGAATGGCGACGCCGTACGCGCCGAGGGCGGGACCTACGGGCGGCTGGGGAGTCGCTTTTCCGGCGGGAAGCTGAAGCTTGATATAGCCGATAACTTTCTTTGCCATTGCAGTTTTTCCTCCAAAGTGGTATTCAAGCGGGACGTTTCAGAAAATTTACGTCCCTCCCACTGAATGAGCGTACGGATCGTTCCGGGGCCGTACGCCGGACCCCGCGCCGTCGGACTTGTCAGTCGGCGGCCTTTTCAACCAGCTTGCGGTCGAGGTTCACCGGGATATCGCGGCCGACGGTGGAAACCACCACGGTCACCTCTCCGGTCTCCTCGTCGATGCGCGTGAGCTTGCCGCTGTACCCGCGGAAGACGCCGTCCACGATATTTACCGTGTCGCCCACGGCAAACGCGGACGCGGTGACCTTGAGCGGTTCTTCCTGAATGTACGCGGCCGTTTCCTCGTCGGTCAGCGGGACGGGCTTGGATCCCGGTCCCACAAAGCCGGTTACGCCGCGGATGTTGCGGACCACATGCCAGGTTTCATCGGTCATGACCATTTTGACGAGGACATAGGACGGGAAGATCTTCGATTCGACTTCCTTTTCCTTGCCGCCGTCGGATTCCACGACGACCTCCGTCGGGATGCGGATATCGGTGATGCGGTCGCCGAGTCCGCGGTTTTCGATGATTTTTTCGAGATTGGTCTTGACTTTGTTTTCATAGCCGGAATAGGTATGCACGACATACCATTTCAGGCCTTCGTTCATTTCATTGATGTCGCTCATCGGTCAGAATCTCTCCCCTGCGAATGAAATCGGAGCAATCCGGGATTCCGGCCCGCGTCCGGTTCTTCTTCCAAAGCGGATCAGAAGAGACGGGACAGACCGAGGATCGCGGAATTGAACGCGTAGTCAAGAATACCGAGGCATACGGCGCTCACGACGGACACGACGATCACGACGATGCTGTTCTGCCGGACGGAATCCCAGTTTGCCCAGGTGACCTTCTTGCACTCGGCGCGGACGGTCTTCAACCAGGCGATGGCTCTCTTGAAGAAGGAAGGCTTGTCGTCCTTTTTCTTCGCGGGTTTCTCCGGGGCCGCGTTTTCGGCGACCTTCTTTTCGTTTTCAGCCATTGTCTAACTCCTTACCGATCACTTCGTCTCTCTGTGGAGCGTATGTTTGCGGCAGAAACGGCAGTACTTTTTGAGCTCGAGTCTGTCGGGATCGTTCTTCTTGTTCTTCTTCGTGTCATAGTTGCGCTGTTTGCATTCGCTGCAGGCAAGGGTAATCTTCACTCTCATTTCGGCACCTCCTTGAAAATTTAGACAGAGCGGATCGGCCGGTGCTTGTCCGGCTGAGACGCGGTCTGCCCGATTTTGTACCTCCCTCTGGGCGGGGGGATGCGGTCCCGTCATGACCGGACCGGGAACGCACAAAAAAGAACCCTCTGACAGAGGTACGATTATTATACCACACGGATTCCCGTTTGTAAAGAGGCATGTCGGCGTTTTTTTTCACAAATTCCAGCATCCGGGAAGACCCTCCTTTGTCGGAAAAGCGGGATGGGGCGCGCATTCTCTTCTCCCGTCTTGATTTTCCGGGGGAAATGTGGTAAAATACAATCGGTACAATATCGAAAGCCGGGTTGGGCATACTGTGGACGGAGGGATGCCGCTTTGGACGAAAAGAAACGAATCCTTGTGGTGGAGGACGAGAAGAACATCGCAACCGTTCTCTCCTACAACATCAAAAAAGAAGGCTACGACTGCGACGTGGCGTACGACGGCGAAACGGGCCTGAATATGGCGCTGACCGGCGGTTACGATCTTCTGCTGCTCGATATCATGCTCCCCCGCATGACCGGATTCGAGATCTGCGAGCAGGTGCGCATGAAGAGTCAGGTTCCGATCATATTCGTGACCGCGCGCGAGGAGGACAAGGACAAGATCTTAGGCCTCGAGACCGGGGCGGACGATTACGTCACCAAGCCATTCTCCTTCAAGGAACTCATGGCGAGAGTGCGCGCCAACATCCGCCGTTCCTCCGGAGAGGTGGTCCGCCGGAAAGAGGAGGAAACCGCAAGGCGCGGCGTCCTCCGCATCGGGGATCTCGAAATCGACCGGGAACGGTATTCCGTCACCAAGGACGGGGAACCGGTCGAACTGTCGAAGAAGGACTACGATCTGATCCTCTTCCTCGCCGAGAACGTGGGGACCGCCTTCACCAGAGAAGAGCTTCTCGAAAAGATCTGGGGCTACGACGGGTACTTCGGCGATATCCGCACCGTGGACGTCACCGTCAGCCGCATCCGCAAGAAGATCGAGCGCGACCCGGCCCGTCCGGAATACCTGATGACCAAGCGCGGCGTGGGCTATTTCCTGAACGCCCGGTAATACCATGCTGAAAAGTCTGTATTTCAAGATCGTCCTGATCCTTCTGATCTTCATCGTGGCGGTCATGGCGGCGGTCGGGGCGATCCTGCTCAACGGCGTCACATCCTTCTACATGGACGACTTCGCCGCTCAGATGACGGAGTGTTTCGAGCCGGAAGGGTTCCTCATGCGGGATCTGACGGAGGCGGCGCGCGCGGAGAACGCCCCTTCCCGGATGAAGGACGTGCTTTCCTCGTACCGGAATATCCTCGGCATCGACGAATTCCGGAACTATTATGTGCTGAATACGGACGGGGATACGCTCTACGGATCGGATCCGGAGCTTGGGGCCGAATTGATCATGACGCCGAACCTGCTCTCCGCGATTTCCGGTTCGGAGACCAATCTCCGGGGCGGCGGCATGGACTACGCGGACTGGGCGGTGCGCATCCATCCCGAAGGGAAAGGAACATCCGAGGAGTCCGGCGACTGCGTGGTCTATATCAAGGACTCGCTGGAGGAGATGCGGCAGCTCAACTCCGTCCTCTTTTCGATCATCATTCAATCCATGATCATCGGCGTGCTGATCGCGGTGCTTCTCTCCTTCTTCCTTGCGAAGTCCATTTCCTCCCCCCTGCAGAGCCTGACCTACGACACCCAGCTCGTCGCCTCCGGGGAGTTCAGTCATGAGATCGAAGTCAGCTCGGCGGACGAAATCGGCGTTCTGGCCGAGAATTTCAACTACATGAAGGAACGGCTCCGGTCCACGCTGGACGAGGTCAACGGGGAGCGCCAGAAGCTCGACACGGTGCTCAGCGGCATGCGCGACGCCGTGGTAGCCTTCATGGCGGACGGGACGGTGCTCCATTCCAACGTCAGCGCGGAGGAGCTCTTCGGGGACGAGCTGCGGGAAAACCGCCTGATGCTGGACGACTGCCTCGAAAAGCTGGATCTCCCCATGACGGACGGGATCGACGGGCTGGACCTCACGACCGCAGACGGCGTGGAGATCACCCGGGACGGATACATCTTCCACGACCGCATCACGGACGGCAAGGTGTACGACGTCGGATACGCCCGGCTCCGCTACTCCCCCGACGACGGCGCGGAACAGGAGATCGGCTGCGTCTTCATCATTCACGACGTGACGGCCCGGTACGAGCTGGACAAGAGCCGCCGGGAGTTCGTCGCCAACGTCTCCCACGAGCTGAACACGCCGCTCACCGCCATCAAGGGAGCGACCGAGACAGTGCGGGCCGATCCGGAGATGGATCCGGACACGCGGGATTACTTTCTCGACATGGTCCTCTCCGAAAGCGACCGGATGCACCGCATCGTCTCGGATCTTCTGACCCTGTCCCGGCTGGACAACAACCGAACCAAATGGGACATCGAGACCTTTGACATGCGCGCGTTCATCCGCCGGATCTGCGAGGTCATGCGTCCCGAGCTGACCGCCCACCGCCACAGAGTCACGTTCGGCTCGGAGCGGAACATGCCCGAGATCACAGCCGATCGCCAGCGCATTGAGCAGGTCGTCATCAACATCCTGTCCAATTCCATCAAGTACACTCCGGACGGCGGGCAGATCGACATCGTCCTCACCCACAAGAAAAAGCAGACCGTGACGCTGACCGTGCGGGACAACGGCTCCGGCATCCCGGAAGAGGATCTGGAGCACCTGTTCGAGCGGTTCTACCGTGTGGAAAAGTCCCGCACGCAGGACGCCGGCGGCACCGGACTGGGACTCGCCATCGCCAAGGAGCTGGTGGAAGCGCACGGAGGCACCATCACCATCGCCAGCAAGCTCGGAGAGGGAACGACCGTGAAGATCGAGCTCCCCGTGGAATGCCGTCTGAAAACGGAGAAGAACTGACGGATGGACGCGATGAAAAAGAAAAAAACGGGCGTCCGGATCGCGCTGGCCGTGACGGCGGTCCTGCTCGCCATTCTGATCTATCTGACGGTCTCCCTGATCGCCGCGTTCCGCCGGAATTCCGCCCGGGCGCCGGATTTCGATCTCATGGCCGTGACGGCGGACCGTTCGGGAGCGGCGACGGATATTTCCTCCTGCCTTCTTCCGGAGTTTGCCGGAGTGACGGCGGGCGGCGTCCGGGGAGCTATCGTCGGTTCGGAGTACGCCATGCGCGAGCTCACCTCCCTGATTTATCCCGCCCTGAGCGAGGCCATGGAGGAGGGAACGCTGCGGGAAGGATCGGCCGAGGACTGGAAAGCCTTCGCGGACGCCGAGAGCTCGGTTTATCTCAGATGGCATACGGAGCTCCCCGACGCGGCGGCTGCCCTCTTTGCCTCCGGGGACGGTTCCGGACGGGCGGCGGCGAGCGGAGGCGGCTATCAGTCAGAGGTATTCCTAACCCCCTACGTCCGCGGCGGAAATACGGCGGAGGCGGCTTTGCGGAGCGCGGACGGCACGGTGCGGCTTCTGACCGTGACCATGCCGAAGACGATTCTGGCGGGCGAGGATCTGACGCGGTTTGTCCGGTCCTTCCGCAACTCTCTGAACGCCTTTGTTTTCCGGGAATCCGGGGACAGGATCCAGCCCGTCGTGACGGAACGGGTGAGCGCCCGCTGCATCCTCATGACCTGCGAGACCGCCTCGTTCATTCTGAACAGCACTTCGGAGCGGAACGCGCTCTTGATTCTGTTCGGCCTTAACCCGGACAAGCTGCTTTCCACCCGCGCGGAGCCGGACGGAGGAACCAGCTTTGTCGAATCCCGCGGAGAGCTGTACACGGGCGCGTCGTACGTCCGGTTCCGTTCCGCCTCGGACAACGGCATCGGGCTGCAGTCCCTGATCGGCTACGCGGACAACGTCGGGCTGGCGGAGTATATTCAGGCCTCGCTGAAGATCTTTGAAGGGATCCGCTCGGTGAACCGCTGGCTGGCCGGGGGCGACGCGCAGCTTCTTCTGACCGGGGTATATGCCTCCGACGGGGTTGTGCGCCTGTCCTTCTCCTATTCCTTTGACAACATGCTCATTGCGGTAGGGGAAGAGGCGTTTGCCGTCACCTTCGAAGGGGGATATGTGAGCGAGGCGTCCCTTTACACGGTCGCGGTCCGGAATCAGGGTTCGCGCGAGAGCATTCTCACCGGCTCCTGGTTCTACCGCTGGATCGAGTCGGCAAAGGGAACGCCAGACCGGATCTCCCTCGTCTATCCCGCCGATTTCGTATCGGAATTCGTCGCCCCCGTATGGTCGGGAGAGCGTGTTTTGCAGAATGAAAGATCCTGACCCGGATCCGGAAGGTCCGGACTGTGCTGAGCGAAAGGAGGGGAGCGTATGCAGAGCGGACGCGTCGCGGCGGTATTGGCGGTCATTCTGGCGGTGTCCTGCCTGATCCTCGGCGCGGTGCTGGAGGAAGTGCGCCGCGCGGGGAACACCCTTCCGGATTCCGCGGTCGAAGATCTGATCTCCTCTCTCGAAGAATCCGGGATCTCGGCGGACCCTTCCCTCGTATCCGGAAAACGGGAGACGGCGGCGGTCTATGTGCTTGACTCCGGGGACTACGCCCTGACCGTGGCCTCCCTTCTCTCGGGAAGCAGACCGGCCAGAACCTATGCTGCTCCGGACGGGGAGATCTTCCTCATGGAAAACGGCGCGCGGCTGGATTTCGGCGAGGACTTTTCCTTCCGCTACAGCCGCGGCGGGGAGCGCGTGGAGGAATCCCGCCTGTTCGACATGGCTCCTCCGACCGTGATGCTCAGCGAAGAGCGGCAGGCGAAGGTCGCAGAGATCGTGGCCGATTTTCTCGACGCCGGGAGCGGGGCGTTCCGTTCGGCGGGAGGCCGGGGCGTGGACGTGCGGTGCCTGACGGACGCGGTTTGGGAAAACGACGGGATTCAGTACGCCCTCTGTTCCCGCACCGTGGACGGCATGAGGATCGCCGCCAACCGCGTGATCTGCGCCATCCGCGGGGATGAGGTGACGGAGGCGTGGGGGACATGGTATTTCCTCACCGCCGCCGAATCCTATTCCGCACCTCTCATCGACACGCTGAATATCCTGTTCAATATGAAGAAGGAAATCGGGGCGTCGGAGGAGCGGGTCAGGGTGGAGTCCGTCACCCTCTGTTACTCCCTCTACTTCCTCGGCGACCGGGAAGGCTTCTGCCTCATCCCGTGCTGGCAGGTGGCGACCGACACCCGGGGCAGCTACCTCTTCAACGCGCTGGATGGTACTTTTTATACAAATAACTGACAAAAAACGACGGAAAAATTGTCTTGATTTGCCATGAAGTTTTAACTTTATGAAAATCCTTCCGGGAGACACTTCCATTCGGGGCTCCAAACTGATATAATAGTACAGCATAGTATCATGCACTCCTATCCCCTGCTGTCTGTCGGCGAGCGGAAAACGCTCCCGTAAAGATATATCGGCGGCCCCGGCCGGACGACGCTCCGGTCAGGTCAGGCCGCATGTCAGCACGCCTACTTCTATCCAAGAAAGGCCCGGTAACCACATGGAAAAAATCGTTGTCAGCGGAGGCGCTCCTCTGTTCGGTCAGGTTGAAATCTCCGGATCGAAGAACGCCGCCCTGCCTATCATATACGCGTGCGTCCTCGTAAAAGGGAAGTGCGTCCTCGAAAATATCCCCGACGTCTCCGACATCCGCGTTTCTCTCCAGATTTTGAGAGGGATCGGCGCGGAGGTCAGAATGCTCTCCCGGGGCGTCTGGGAAATCGACTGCACGAACGTCGAGGCGGGACGCTCCGATTACGAGCTGGTGCGGAAAATCCGCGGCTCCTACTACCTTCTCGGCTCCGAGTTCGGTCGGTTCGGCCGCGCGAAGGTCGGTCTGCCCGGCGGATGCAATTTCGGCGTCCGGCCCATCGATCAGCACATCAAGGGCTTCGAGGCTCTCGGAGGCCGGGTCTGTACCGAGGGCGGCTACGTCGAGATCGAATCCGACGACGGCGCGGCGGGCGCGAACATCTTCTTTGACCTTTCCTCCGTCGGCGCGACCCTGAACGTCATGATCGCGGCGGCGACGGCGGACGGCGTCACGGTGATCGACAACGCGGCGAGAGAGCCCCATGTAGTGGACTGCGCCAACTTCCTCAACACCTGCGGAGCGCAGATCAGCGGCGCGGGCTCGGACGTCATCAAGATCAAGGGCGTGAAGGAGCTGCACGGCTGCACCTACGCCATCATCCCCGATATGATCGAGGCGGGATCCTTCATGGTGGCGACCGTGGCGACCCGCGGCTCCGTGAAAATCACCAACGTCATTCCGAAGCATCTGGAATCCGTCACCGCGAAACTCGTCGAGTGCGGCGCGGAGGTGGAGGAATTCGACGACGCGGTCATGGTGACCTCCGGATCTTCCATCCGGCGCACCTCCGTGAAGACCCTCCCCTATCCCGGATTCCCCACCGATATGCACCCCCAGATGGCCGCCCTGCTCTGTACGGCGGAAGGCGTCAGCTACATCAACGAAAGCATTTTTGAAAACCGGTTCCGCTATGTGGAAGAACTGCGCAGAATGGGCGCGCGGATCAAGGTGGACGGGCGCATCCTCGTTATCGAAGGCGGAGCTCCCATGAGTCCCGCTCCCGTGATTGCAACGGATCTGAGAGGCGGCGTGGCCGTGATGATCGCCGCGCTGACCGTCAAGGGCGTGACGGAGATTTCCGAAATCCAGCTGATCGAGCGCGGATACGACGATATCTGCGGCAAGCTCCGTTCCCTCGGCGCGGATATCCGCAAGGTCGTCCTCCCCGACGAGGCCCTCCTTCCGAAGGCAAACTGAACCCGGAGCCCGGACTTTTCACTCAGAAATGAAATTAAGGATGGATTTCAAATGAAGGTTACCCTCGAAACCGTGATCGGCGATATCGTGGACTGCGACGAAAACACAGCCGACATCTTCCTCGCGTCCGGCATGCACTGCATCACCTGCCCGGTGTCCCGCATGGAGACAGTGGAGGAGGCCGCCATGGTTCACGGCGTTGACGCGGAGGAGCTGGTCGGAAAGCTCAACGCGTATTTTGAATCCAAAAACAAACAAGCATAAGGTGAGGGAGAAGGCGGGCGAAGTGCCTGCTTTTTCTCTTTTGATCGTCTGATACGGGATCAGGGGGAGGGATCGGCATGACGAAACCGCTCGATCCGCGTCTGGCGGCGGCTGCCTCGTTTGTGCGGCAGGGCGCGGCTGTGGCGGATATCGGGACGGATCACGCGTATCTTCCCCTGTATCTTCTGGAACGCGGGATCGCAAGGTTTGCCGTGGTGTCGGATATCAACCGCGGACCGCTGGAGAGGGCGAGGAAAAACGCTTCTTTGGCGAGGCTGTCCTCCCGGATGCGCTTCGTTCTGACCGACGGCATGACGGGTCTCGAACCGGAGCGGGACGGGGTGGACGATATTCTGATCTGCGGCATGGGCGGGGAGCTCATCGCCCGGATCATCGGCGGGTCGGAGTACCCGAAGAAGCCCGGCGTGCGCCTGATCCTCGGCCCCATGTCCTCGCCGGAGGAGCTCCGCGGATTTTTAGCGGACAGCGGGTTCCGGATCGTCTCCGAGAAGCTCGCGGAATCGGGCGGCAAGCGGTATCCCACGATCCTTGCGGAATACGACGGGATCAAAAGAACCTTCACGCCCTGCGAGCTGCTGCTCGGCCCCGCGAACATCGAAGAGAACGGGCCGCTGTTCCGGGCGTTTGCGCGGGAATGGCTTGATCGGATCCGCGTGCGGATCGAAGGGCGTCGGCGCGGCGGACTTCCCACGGCGGAGGACGAGGCTCTGCGCGACAGCATCCTCTCGCTCCCGGGGATCGGAGACGGCGGATCGGTTCATGAATAAGAATCTGGAGGCGGCGCGGTATGACCGTAAGAGAACTGCATGAAGCCCTCTCGGAGCTCTATCCGAGAACGCTTTCCTGCCCGTGGGATAACGACGGGATCATGGTGTCCCACGATCCGGATGCTCCGGTGAGGCGGATCCTCGTCGCGCTGGACGGCACGTCGGACGTGATCCGTTACGCGGCGAAAAACGGATTCGACCTCGTCCTGACCCATCATCCCATGCTGTTCCGCGGCGTGAAAAGCGTGACGCCGGACGCGGTGGGAGGCAGACGCATCCTTCTCGCTGCCGGCGCGGGGATCTCGGTGATCTCCCTCCACACAAGGCTCGACGCGGGACGGGGCGGCGTCAACGAGACCCTATGCCGCGTCTGCGGATTCGAGCCGTCCGGGACCTTCGGGGACGACGAATCACCGGAGCTGGGACGGTACGCCGACGTGAAGCCCATGACCGGGGATTATCTGGCTGCTCTCGTGAAAGATCGGCTCGGCGCTCCCGCGGTCCGGGTCACGGGAAACGGCGGCGCGTTCATCCGGCGGATCGGCTTCTGCGGCGGGGACGGGAAGGATCTCATTCCGGCGGCGCAGGCGGCTGGATGCGGAGCGTTCGTCACCGGGGATGCGGGCTACAATATGGCTGAGGACGCGGCGGAGGACGGATTCTTCACCGTCGAGGCGGGACATTTTCACACGGAACAGCCGGTCTGCCGGACGCTGCTTGAAACGGCGGTCACGCTCACCGGCGCGTACGCGGAGATCTTTGACAGCTGCGCGTACAGGATTCTCTGAAAGGCGGCTTTGGGACAATGGAGAAAGACAGGGGCGGGACGGAATTTGAGCGGCGCGCGCGGCGGATGGTCGTGCTGTGCTGGATTTCCTACATGACGCTGTACATCGGCAAGAAAACGCTTAAGCTCTGTCTGCCGGATATGATCGCAACGGGGCTTGTGACCGAGGCGCAGGGAGGCCTGATCAGCAGCGTCTTCCTCGCAAGCTACGCGGCCGGTCAGCTCATCAACGGCTGGCTGGGGGACAGACTCCATCCGCGCCACATGATGACGGGAGGACTGATCCTCGCGGGAGCCATGAACATGCTCATGGGCGCGCTTTCCTCCGCGGTTCCCATGGCGGTGGTCTGGGGCCTCTGCGGCTTCTTCTGCTCCATGCTGTGGGCTCCGCTGATCCGCGCCGTCTCCACATGGACCACCGAAGAGATCGCCCAGTCCTGCGCGGCCTCCCTGTCCGCCACGATTCCGATCGGGACGCTCCTCTGTCAGGGAATCGCGGCGGTGACCCTGAAGGTCGCGGACTGGCGGGCGGTGTTCGTTGTCTGCGGCGGCGTGCTCTTCGCGGCGGGCGTCGTTCTGGCGATCCTGTTCGCCGGGCTGAAGGATCACATGAAGGTCCCGGAGCGGAAGAAATCCGCCGAGCCCGCGGAAGAAGCTCCCGAAACAGGCGTGCCGACCGTGCCCGTCTCCTTCCTGCTCTGCGCGGGACTGGCGGCCGCGGCGGGAGGGATCCTCTTCAACGGCATGATCAAGGACGGTCTCGACGACTGGATCCCTACCATGCTCACCCAGCGGTTCATCCCGGACGCCTCCGTGGTCACCGCGGTCACCATGATCCTGCCCCTCTTCAATATCGCGGGCGTTTACGCCGCCAAGTGGGCATACCGGAAGTACAGGATGTCGGAGCTCGGCACCTGCGCCCTGCTCTTCGCCATCAGCGCGGCGTCGCTGCTCGGCGTGCTGGCGTTCACCAATTCCGCGTCGAGCGGCTTCATTCCGGCGGCGGCGGTCACCTTCCTGTTCGCCGTGTCCTCCGCGGCCATGCTCGGCGCGAATACCATGCTTCTGACCTTTATTCCCCTGCATTTCTCGAGGGTGGGCCGCGCGTCCATCGTGACGGGAGCGCTCGACTGCCTGTCCTACGCAGCGGCGGCTGTGACCTCCCTCGTGACCGGCGGGGTTTCCGGGGCGTTCGGCTGGAGCGGCGTCTTCATCGGATTCACCGTGGCGGCGGTCCTCGGCGGAGCGGTGTGTCTGGCCGGACGGGGCAAAATGGCGGAAAAATACAAGGAACTGGACGCCGCGGACGAAACGGCGGCAGTGTGAGGATAGTATGATGACAAGCAATCCGAATCGGACGGGCGTTCTCAGGCGGACGCTGCTCCTTCTGCTGGCCGCGGCGATGACCGCGTCGGCTCCAGGGTGTACGCTGCGGATGTCCACCGGAGAAAAGGAAGCGGAAGAAAGCCGTCAGGCGGAGGAGGCAAACCGCGCCCCCGAGACCGATCCGCCGGAAACCGTCCCCCTGAATCCGCCCCCTCCGATCAACGGCTGGAACGATACCCGGGAGCCGAACGAGGATTCCTCGGAGAACGCGCCCGACGCGGAGAATCCCGGCAACGCGGACGCCGACGGACCCGGGGAAGGCAAAGAGGACAACGGCGATATTCCGACGATCCTGGCGCCCTACTATACCTCCGCGCTGTACGAGGCGGGAGGAAAGTACTGGAGCTACAACGCCGGTCAGTTTTCCTATACCCTTCCGGCGCGGGACGAGAGCGGGATCTGGCCTGTCGAGGAGATGTACAACATCCCGAGAGACCCGTGGAGCGACGCCGGCGACGAATGGTGGCCCGGGAGCTGGTCCTACGACGAGGCGACGGGGGTATCCACCCTTCTCGCGGACAGAGCGCCCGACGCCCTTGCTTCCGTCGCAGCGCGGCATGCCATCTATCTCGGCGACACCTCCCGGAAGGTTGTCTATATCACCTTTACCGCGGGATTTGAAAACGGATACACCGCCGCGTGTCTGGACGCCCTGAAAGAGAAAAACGCGCCCGCGGCCTTCTTCGTCAACGGATGGTATATCACCTCCGCGTCGGATTATGTCCGCCGGATGCTGGACGAGGGGCATATCGTCGGAAATCACTGCGTCAACCACTACAACGTCACGGAGCTCAGCCTCGACGACTTCATGTACGAGGTGCAGGGACTGGCGGAGCAGTTTGAAACCGCCTTCCCGGACGCTCCGCAGATGATCTATTTCCGCCCGCCGTCCTGCAACTGCACCGACTGGGTGCTCCGGTTCGCCGAAAAGTTAGGCTATACGACGGTGCTGTATTCCCGGACCTACCGGGATTACGACGAATCGGACCAGCCGGACCCCGCCGAATCCCTTGAAAAGCTCAAGACCACGCTCCATCCGGGCTGCGTCTATTATTTCCATTCCATCTCCTCCACGACCGCGGCGATCCTGCCCGACCTGATCGACTGGATCCGGTCGCAGGGGTACGAGATCCTGCCCATCTGCGACGTCGCGCCCTGAGCGGATTACTTGCGGAAGACCGGCGGAGGAAGAACGGCGATCACGCCGGAAAGGAGCGCGCAATGCCTTCACAGACCATACAGTGGTTCCCGGGACATATGGCGAAAACCCGCCGCCTGATCACGGAAAACCTCGGCAGCGTGGATATCGTTCTCGAGCTTCTGGACGCCCGGATCCCCGCCTCCTCGAAAAATCCCGAAATCGACCGGCTGATCGGAACCAAGCCCCGGCTGACCGTTCTGACCAAATCCTCTCTGGCGGATCCCGACGCCACGGCCCGCTGGATCGACTCATCGGACGGGAAGATGCTCGCCGTGGATACGGTCACGGGAGAGGGCGTGAAGGCCATCGCTCCCGCTGTGCGTCAGATTCTGGCCGATAAGCTGAAACGGTACGCGGAGAAGGGCATGAAGGGCCGAGCCGTCCGCGCGATGATTGTCGGGATCCCGAATGTCGGCAAGTCCTCCCTCGTCAACCGTCTGAGCGGCGGGAAGAAGGCGAAGGTGGAGGACAGGCCCGGCGTGACCGTGACAAAGCAGTGGGTTCCTACTTCCATCGGGATCGAACTGCTCGACATGCCCGGCGTGCTGTGGCCCCGGTTCGACGACCGCGCGACCGGCGAGAGGCTGGCCTTTACCGGCGCGATCCGGGACGCCATCCTCGATACGGAGGAACTGGGAGCCGCCCTGTGCCGGGATCTCTTCCGAGATCACAGGGATCTTTTCTGCGGTCGGTACAAGCTGGATCCCGCGGAACTTGACGGCGCTTCTCCCTACGAGCTGCTCTGCGCCGTGGCACGGAAAAGGGGATTTCTCCTGTCCGGCGGCGAGCTGAACACGGAGCGCGCGTCCGAGATCCTGCTTGACGAATTCCGGGAAGGCCGGATCGGACGGATCACCCTCGACCCCGCTCCGGAGAGAAAACCGGAGAAGAAGGAACAGACAAAGCCGGAACCCGCTCCGGAAACGCCCCGGAATGATGGGGAAGAGGAGAGCTGACATGCTGGATTACGGATACGACCGTACCGCGGCGGCGGAATTCGGCGTGATCTGCGGGACGGACGAGGCAGGCCGCGGTCCTCTCGCGGGATCGGTCGTGGCAGCCGCCGTGGTTCTTCCGCCGGAGCTCGAGATCCCGGGCCTCGACGATTCGAAAAAGCTGACGGAAAAAAAGCGCGAGGCTTTATACGACGTGATCCTCTCCTCCGCGCTTGCGTACGGGATCGCGGAATCCGACGCCGGACAGATCGACCGGACCAACATTCTCGCCGCCTCCCTCGACGCTATGAGACGGGCGGTGGAACAGGTGAAACTGACTTTGACGCCCGGGCTTGTGCTGGTGGACGGCAACCGGCTCACGGACTTCGGCCTGCCCGCGCGGTGTCTCGTAAAGGGGGACGGCATCTCCCAGTCCATAGCCGCCGCATCCGTGCTTGCGAAGGTGACAAGGGACAGGCAGCTTCTGGAGCTCGACCGGCTCTATCCGGAATACGGATTCGCCAAGCACAAGGGCTATCCGACAAAGGAACACAAGTTCGCGGTCTACGAATACGGCCCCTCCCCGGTCCACCGGAAGAGCTTTCTTTCCTTTCTGACCCGGGACGCGGATCTGCTTGAACGCGAACTGGCTCTGAAAAAAGCCGGGCAGGAGGGGGACTCTTGACCGGTCTGAGCCGCGCGGAGCTCGGACGGATCGGGGAAAAAACGGCGGCTCTGTGGCTCGAGGAAAACGGCTACACCGTCGTCGGCAGAAACGTCCGGTTCGGTCACGACGAGATCGACCTTGTAGCCGAGCGCGATGGAATTGTCTGCTTCGTAGAGGTCAAGACGCGCCGTCAGTATCCGGACTACCGGACGCCGGAGGGAACGCCCGCCGAAGCCGTGGACAGCCGGAAACAGACCGCCATGATCCGGGCGGCCGAGGCATGGCTTGCGGCAAATCCGGCGGATGAACGAACGCCGCGGCTCGATGTGATGGAGGTCTACGCCGATCCCGGAGACGAGGGATTCCGGCTGCTTCTGATCCGCCACCTTCCGGACGCGGTGCGCAAACGGGCGAAGTTTTCCCGCGTTCCGCGCCGCTGATTTTATTTTTCGATACAGACGAGGTAGCTCCCATGAAAAAAGTCATGCTGGTGTTCGGCACAAGACCGGAGGCCATCAAGATGTGTCCTCTGGTGAACGAACTGAAAACCCGCTCCGGCCTCGAAACAGTGGTCTGCGTGACCGGCCAGCACAGGCAGATGCTTGATCAGGTGCTCGAAACCTTTCATGTGACGCCGGACTACGATCTCTCCATCATGAAGGAGAAGCAGACGCTTTTCGATATCACCGTGAGCATCCTCGAGAAGATCAAAGCCGTTCTGGAGGAGGCGAGACCGGATGTGGTTCTGGTTCACGGCGACACCAGCACGACCTTCGTGACCGCGCTGGCCTGCTTCTATCTCCAGATCCCGGTCGGCCATGTGGAGGCGGGGCTGAGGACCTACAACATCTATTCGCCCTATCCGGAGGAGTTCAACCGGCAGGCGGTGGGGATCGTTTCGAAATACAATTTCGCTCCGACTAAGCTGGCGGCGGAGCACCTCATCCGGGAGGGAAAGGATCCTTCGACGATCTATATCACCGGAAACACCGTCATCGACGCCATGCAGCACACCGTGAAGCAGGACTACACCCATCCCGAGCTCGACTGGGTGGGGGACGGCAAACTGATCTTCATCACCGCCCACCGCCGTGAGAATCTCGGTGAACCCATGCACCGCATGTTCCGGGCCATCCGCCGCGTGCTGGACGAGCACCCGGAGTGCAGGGCGGTCTATCCGATCCACATGAATCCGGCGGTGCGTCAGGCCGCGGAGGAAGAACTCGGGGGCTGCCGCCAGATCCACATCATCGAGCCCGTGGAGGTCTTCGACTGCCACAACTTCGAGGCGAGAAGCTACCTCTGCCTGACCGATTCCGGCGGCATTCAGGAGGAATGCCCCTCCTACGGCGTCCCGGTGCTCGTCATGCGGGATACCACGGAGCGGCCCGAGGGCGTGGAGGCCGGAACCCTGAAGCTGGTGGGGACGGACGAGGAGACGATCTACCGGACCTTCACCGAACTGCTTACGGACCGGGACGCCTACCTCCGCATGAGCCGCGCCTGCAATCCGTACGGGGACGGGAACGCCTGCCGCAGGATCGCCGATATCCTCGAAACCGGATCGTACGAACCGTGGTCCGCGCAGTGAACGATCCGTTCCGCGCCGTCAGATCTTCCGTCATCCATCGCAGTCCCGATGCGGTTTCCGAGCCGCGCCGGGGCTTTTTTCGATGCCCGGGGCAAAGACTTGCCGGAACTTGCAGGGAGTTGCGCGGAATCGCTTGACCTCGGGCGGAAAAAAGTGTATAATGTACCTTGACCTATTGTGCGGAAGAACTTCCCGCCTTTTCCGCGGATTCTTCACGCGATGGAAGATTTTTTCAGGAAAGGAGTCCGTCCTCATGCCCGAAATCACCGGGGTCCTGCCCCATTCCCGCGCCGCGAAGGCAGGAGTTCTCGAAGGGGACTGGCTTCTTGAGATCAACGGTCACCCCATCCGCGATGTGCTGGACTACCGGTTCCGGCTGGCCGACTCGAAGGTCGCGCTGAAGCTGCACCGGGGGCCGGACATCCTCGAGCTCACCATCCGCAAGGGAACCTACGACGACATTGGACTGGAATTCGGCACGCCCCTCATGGACAAGAAGCACCGCTGCGAGAACGGATGCCTCTTCTGCTTCATCGACCAGAATCCTCCGGGGATGCGGGAAACCATCTATTTCAAGGACGACGACAGCCGCCTGTCCTTCCTTCACGGAAACTACGTCACCCTGACGAATCTCCATGACGAGGATATCGACCGGATCATCGAGATGCACATTTCCCCGGTCAACGTCTCCGTTCACGCCACGAACCCGGACCTGCGGGTGAAGATGATGAAAAACAAGAGGGCGGGGCAGGTGCTTTCCTACCTCGGCAGACTGGCGGATGCGGGGATCACCCTGAGAGGGCAGATCGTCCTGTGCCGGGGACTGAACGACGGAGAGGAACTGGAACGGTCCATGCGCGATCTCTCGGCGTACTGGCCGGCGATGGATTCCGCGTCCGTGGTTCCGGTCGGGCTGACGGCGCACAGGCACGGCCTCTATCCGCTCGAACCCTTCACGCCGGAGGAATGCGCCGAGGTGATCCGGCAGATCGAGCGCTTCAACGAGGCGTTCGGCGAAACCCACACGACGGAGGAAGGCGAGCCGGCGCGGATCTTCTTTGCCTCGGACGAGTTCTATATCCGGAGCGGAACGCCCCTTCCGGACAACGACTATTACGGGGATTACAACCAGATCGACAACGGCGTCGGGATGCTCACGTCCCTGATCCACGAATTCGGCCTTGCGCTCTCCATGGCGGAGGATGAAGAGCTGGCTTCCGTCCAGAGAACCGTCACCGTCGCAACGGGCGAGGCGGCGTATGGCACGATCTCCCATCTTGCCGGGGAACTCACGGAGCGGTGTCCGGGGCTGACGGTCCGGATCCACGCTGTGAAGAACGAGTTTTTCGGCGGTCAGGTCACCGTCACCGGGCTGCTCACCGGAGGCGATATTCTGAAGCAGCTGGAAGGGGCGGAGCTCGGCGAATGCCTCTATCTCTCCCGGACGACGCTCCGGGCGGAAGGAGACCTCTTCCTCGACGGCATGACGCCCGGGGAGCTTTCCGAAAAGCTCCGCGTCCCCGTTGAGTTCGTGGAAAACGACGGAGCGGCTCTCTTCGGAGCGCTCACCGGAATCGAATACTGACAACCGTTTCAACATATCGTTTGTTCAATCAGGCTCCCGATACGGGAAAACCTCTTCCCCGGATCCTCCGGGACGGAAAGGAAATCGCAGAATGGCAAAACCGGTTATCGCAATTGTCGGACGCCCCAACGTCGGCAAAAGCACCCTGTTCAATAAACTGATCGGCGAGAGACGCGCCATCGTGGAGGATACGCCCGGCGTCACCCGCGACCGGATCTACGGAGAATGCGAATGGCGCGGCAAGACCATGATGGTCATTGACACCGGCGGCATCGAGCCGAAAACCGATTCCGTCATCCTCCAGAAGATGCGGGAGCAGGCTCAGATCGCCATCGAAACCGCGGACGTCATCATCTTTATGGTGGATATCCGCACGGGTCTGGTGGCGGACGACATGGACATTGCGCTCATGCTGAAAAAGAGCGGAAAGCCCGTCATTCCCGTGGTCAACAAGTCTGATCGGATCGGTGACGTGGACCCCCAGTTCTACGAGTTTTACGAGCTCGGTTTCGCCGTGGATCCCATCGCCGTCTCCTCCCTTCACGGCAGCGGGAGCGGGGACGTGCTCGACGCGGTCCTCGAAGCACTCCCGGAGTTCGAAGAGGAGGAAGAGGAGGGAGATACGATCTCCGTCGCGGTCATCGGAAAGCCGAACGCCGGAAAATCCTCCCTTGTGAACCGCGTCCTCGGCGACGAGCGGTGCATCGTGTCCGACATGCCCGGCACTACCCGGGACGCCATCGACACCTATTTCGAGAACAGCCACGGCAAGTACAACTTTATCGACACGGCGGGCATCCGGCGCCAGTCCCGCGTGGACGACCGGGTGGAGAAAATCAGCGTGCTCCGGGCGAAAATGGCCGTGGACCGCGCGGACGTCTGCCTCATTATGATCGACGCGGCGGAGGGCATCACCGAGCAGGACGAGAAGATCGCCGGGATCGCCCACGAAGCGGGAAAGGCGTCCGTGATCTGCGTCAACAAGTGGGATCTGATCGACAAGGACAACAATACCACCGCCGAGTTCACGAAGAAAATCTACGACGCCCTGTCCTATATGACCTACGCGCCCATCCTCTTCCTATCCGCAAAGACCGGACAGCGGGTGGAGAAGCTCTTCGAGCAGATCAACTACGTCAACATGCAGTCGAAGATGCGCGTCACCACCGGCATGCTGAACGACGTGCTGGCCGACGCGGTCGCCCGGGTCCAGCCTCCGTCCGACAAGGGCAGACGGTTGAAAATCTACTATATGACCCAGAGCGAAGCGGCTCCCCCGACCTTCGTGATCTTCTGCAACAACGCGGAGCTGTTCCATTTCTCCTATCAACGGTATCTCGAAAACTGTCTCAGACAGACCTTCGGATTCCGCGGAACGCCCATCCGCCTCGTTATCCGGCAGAAGGGCGAGAATGAAGATCAGGATTTCGGGGGCAAGAAATAATGCTGTACTTCTTCCTGCGCTACCCATGGGGGTACTACGGCCTGATCGGGAGCCGCTATCCCGCGCTTCCGCTGTTCGCCGAGCTCGCTCTTCTCGCCGCCTGCATTCTGATCCCCTATCTTCTGGGGTCGGTGAACACGGCGATCATCGTGTCCGGCAGGTTCTATCACGACGATATCCGCAACTACGGCAGCGGAAACGCCGGATTCACGAACATCATGCGGATCTACGGGAAAAAGGCGGCGGTCATCACCTTCGTGGGGGATATCCTGAAAACGGTGATAGCGATCCTCATCGGATGGTGCTACCTCGGCATGGAAACGGCCTATATCGCCGGTTTCGCCTGTTTCCTCGGCCACATTTTCCCGGTGTTCTACCAGTTCCGGGGCGGGAAAGGGATCCTCTGCCTGACGGCGATTCTGATCATGCTGGACTGGAGGATCTTTCTGATCCTGCTCGCGGTCTTCCTCCTGATGGTGGGCATGACAAAGTATATTTCCTTCGGCTCCGTTCTCGGCGCGATGCTCTATCCGCTTCTGTTCAACCGGTTCAATCTGAAGCTGAATCCCCCGTTCGACGGCGTTTACACCTGCCAGCTGATCACGATCCTTATCGCCGTGATCGTCGTCGTGAAGCACTGGGGCAACCTCAAGCGGATCTTCAGCGGAACCGAGAGCAAGTTTGAATTCCGCAAGAGCAAAAAGACCGTGGACGAGACAGCGGCGGAAAACGCGGAGCAGCGGAACGCCGCGGAAGGATCCGCGGAAGAAAAGCCCGCGCGGATCAATTACGGCGCGCTGCCCGGCGGAAACGGATCGAATAAGAAAAAGAAAAAATGACGGACGCAAAACTATCCGCCTTCGCCGCCCTGATCCGGCAGTCGGTTGAGGCGGGAACCTTACGGAACGTGACCTTCCACAGCCCTCGGTCCGGAGCTTCGGCGGACGGCGGACTCAAAGTGCGGGGAGAACTGCGGGAAATCGGAAACCAGCTTGTATTGCAGCTCGAAACCTCCCTCACCGAGGGCAGGGTGACACAGCGGAACGTGGAGGCCGACGGGATCCTGCTCTGCGTGACAGATCTGACCGAAGTCTACCGGCGGGCCGATCTGACCGACGCCGGGGGCAGCGCGTCCCTCATGATCTCGAAAAAAGGCGCGGTGACGCTTCTTCAAAAAGGCAAGATCGGTGAAGGGGGCGGGGAACCGGTATCCGTCCGGGGCAACAACCGGGAAAAGCGGCGGCTGCTCGACGGATCGGAGCCCTTCCTGATCCCGCTCGGTATCGCCGACCGGACCGGCAGGATCCACGACCGGATGCAGTCGAAATTCCGCCAGATCGCGCGGTTTGCCGAATACGTCGCGGACGCGGAGAAGCGGATCGGCGGGGACGGCGAGCTCTATGTGTGCGATCTCTGCTGCGGCAAGAGCTATCTGTCCTTCGCCGCCTACCATGTGCTGACCGGGATCTGCGGACGGCGGGTGAAGATGACCTGCGTGGATCTGAAGGACAGCGTCATGGCGTACTGCCGGGGCGTCGCGGAGGAAGCGGGATTTGACGGGATGGAATTTCTCGCCATGAACATCGGCGATTTTCTCCCCGAGCGGAACCCCGATCTCGTGATATCCCTTCACGCCTGCGACACCGCGACGGATCTTGTCCTCGATTTCGCGGCGGAGCACCGGGCGGGCATGATCCTCTCCACGCCCTGCTGTCAGCGGGAACTGAACCGTGCTATGGACTGCCCGACGCTGGACTTCATCGCGGACGTCCCGATCCTGAGGCAGAAGCTGGCCTCGACCGCGACGGACGCTCTGCGCCTCTTGAAGCTGGAGGCGGAGGGATACCGGTGCGACGCGACCGAGCTGATCGATCCGGAGGACACTCCGAAAAACGTCATGCTCCGGGCACAGCTCGACCGCTCCTTTGATCCGTCCTCCCCCGACGCGCTCCGCAAACGGACGAGATTCGAAGCGGCGGCGGCGTTCCTCTTCGGAGAGCGGCTCCCGGAGCACTGGCGGATCAAATCGGAGTGATTTTTCAGACGGCGGACGACCGTCATCAGCGAACACATTCTTCTACAGAAAGGCGAACGATATGGAGACAAACGAACTGCTCATGACCATCTCGCAGACGGACGTCCCGGCTGAGACGAGACTCACCGCGCTGAAAGGGCTGAAAGCGAAGATCGACGCGGGGGAGATCGCAGCCCCGCCGAGAGGGATCTACGTCAACAACCACATTCACACCTCGTATTCCTTCTCGCCCTATACGCCCGCGTCGGCTGTGTATTACGCGTGGATGGCCGGACTGCAGACCGCCGGGATCATGGATCACGATTCCGTCGGGGGCATGCGTGAGTTCGTCCGGGCTGGGGAGATCATGCAGATGCCCGTGACCTGCGGATTCGAGTGCCGCGTGAACGTGGACGGGACGCCCCTCGTCGGACGTAAGGTCAACAACCCAGACCAGAAATCCTGCGCCTACCTCGCCATGCACGGCATTCCGCACACGCAGATCGACAACGCAGAGGCCGTTCTCGCCGGACTGCGGGACAAGCGGAACGAGCGGAACCGGAAGATGGTCGCCAATATCAACGCCCTGATCGCCGATTCCGGCCTCGTCCTCGACTTCGACCGGGACGTCTATCCCCTGTCGATGGCGGAGGAGGGCGGCAGCGTCACGGAGCGCCATGTCTGCTTCGGTCTGACGAAGAAGATCACGGCGGCGTATCCGGACCGCGCCGCGGCCTGTGACTTCATCGACCGCCTGACGGGCGCGCCCATGAACGAAAAGACCCGCCAAAAGCTCCTCGTCGCGCCGGACAATTTCTATGAATATGACATTCTCGGCGTGCTGAAAGGCCACCTCGTGGAAAAGTTCTATGTGGACGCCGACGAGGAGTGCATGAACATCCGGGAGTTCACCGCCCTTGCGAAGAGGCTCGGCGCGGTGTCGGCGTACGCATATCTCGGCGACGTCGGCGAATCCCCGACCGGCGACAAGAAGGCGCAGAAGTTCGAAGACGACTACCTCGACGAGCTCTTCGATACGCTGGCGGACTGCGGATTCGACGCCGTGACCTACATGCCCTCCCGCAACACGAGGGAACAGCTCGAGCGGGTCATGGGACTCTGCGAGGAAAGGGGACTCTTCCAGATCTCCGGCGAGGACATCAACTCTCCGCGCCAGTCTTTCATCTGCAAGGCCCTCGCCGACTATCCCCACCTCAAGACCGCGACCTACGCCCTGATCGGCCACGAGCTGGCGGCCACGGACAATCTCTCCGACGCCATGTTCTCCGCGGAAACAAAGGCGAAATACCCCGACCTCGCCGAGCGCGTGAAGGTCTACGCGGCCCGCGGCGGTCTCGCGGACTGATGTTCCCTGATCCCATCGATTTACTCTATTAATTATTCCAGAAAGAAGGAATTTCATATGGCAAGCGCAATCGAATCGCTGGTTGAGTATTCCAACCGGTACGGCAGCGACCCGGGTATGGTTCTGGCAGGGGGCGGCAACACCTCCATGAAGACCGACCAGACCATCTATGTCAAGGGCAGCGGCACCTCCCTCGCCACCATCACCGAGGCGGGATTTGTGGTCATGAGCCGCAGAAAACTCGCCGAGATCTGGCGGAAGAAGTATTCGAAGAAGCAGGCGGAGCGCGAGGCGGAGGTCCTTGAGGACATGATGGCCGCCAGACTCCCCGGCGAAGAGGCGAAGCGTCCCTCCGTCGAAACCCTCCTGCACGATCTGTTCCCGCAGAAATTCGTGCTCCACGTTCATCCCTCCCGCGTCAACGCCCTGACCTGCTCCGCCGAAGGAGCCGAAGGCGTGAAGAGACTCTTCCCGGACGCCGTCTGGGTGGACGAATGCGAGCCCGGATACATCCTCGCCTCGAAATGCCGGGAAAAGCTTGCCGCGCACAAGGCGGAGACCGGCAGCGACGCGAACGTGGTGTTCTTGCAGAATCACGGCGTTTTCTTCGCCGCGAAGACCGTGAACGGACTGGACGAGATCGTCTCCGAGGTCATGACTGCGCTGGACGGCGAGATCAAGACCGTCCCCGACTTCACCCCCGTCGAGACCGACCGCACCGAAGCCGCCCGCATCGCCCCGGTTCTCCGGATGCTCTACGACGAGGACGGACAGGCGGCCGTGACGTTCACCGCCAACCGCACGATCCTTGATTTCGCAGCGTCCGAGGAATCCTTCGCGGTTCTGAAAGAGCCCCTTTCTCCCGACCACATCGTCTACTGCAAGGCCGAGCCCCTCTACCTTGAGACCTCCGATCCCGAGGCAGTCGCGGCGGCGTTCCGTGAGCTCGAGGAGCGCAGAGGCTTCAAGCCGAAGGTCGCGTTTGCCAAGGGCATCGGCATGTTCACCGTCGGCAAGACGCTGAAAGAAGCAAAAACCGCGGCGGCTGTGTGGCAGGACGCCATGAGCATCACCGTAATGGCGGAGAACTTCGGCGGCGTGCGTCATATGGCTCCGGCCATGGTGGACTTCATCGTCAACTGGGAAGTCGAGAGCTACCGCGCGAAGGTCTCTCTGGCTGCCGCGGACGGGAAGAAGCTGACGGGCAAGATCGCCGTCGTCACCGGTTCCGCTCAGGGCTTCGGAGAAGGGATCGCGCGCTTCCTTGCCTCCGAAGGCGCGTCCGTGGTCATCGCCGATATGAACGCGGAGGGCGCGAAGAACACGGCGGAGTCCATCGCAAACGACCTCGGGGCGAATACCCTCGCCGTCTCCGCCAACGTGTCGGACGAGGATTCCGTGCGCGAGATGATCGAGAACACCGTCCTGACCTTCGGCGGTCTGGATATCTTCGTCAACAACGCCGGAATCGTCCGAGCGGGTTCCGAGGAGATGACCAAGAAGAACCTCGAACTGGTGACCGCGGTCAACTACACTGCGTACTTCCTCTGCGCCAAGTACGCGTCCGCCGTCATGAAGCTCCAGCGAATCGCCGCGCCCGAGTATATGGCCGATATCATCGAGATCAACTCCAAGTCCGGGCTTGCAGGATCGAACAAGAACTTTGCCTACGCGGGCTCCAAGTTCGGCGGTATCGGTCTGACCCAGTCCTTCGCTCTGGAACTGGCTCCGTTTGGCATCAAGGTCAACGCCGTCTGCCCGGGCAACTTCCTCGACGGTCCGCTGTGGAGCGATCCCGAGAAGGGCCTGTTCGTCCAGTATCTGAACGCCGGAAAAGTGCCGGGCGCGAAGACCGTGGACGACGTCCGGAAGTTCTACGAGGCAAAGGTCCCTCTGGGACGCGGCTGCCGCATCGAGGACGTGGCGAAGGCTGTCGCCTACATCATCGATCAGAAATACGAAACCGGACAGGCCGTTCCCGTGACCGGAGGTCAGGAGATGCTGAAATAATGATCCCATCCGTCCCTTCTCCCATCCCGGGAGGGGGGATTTTTGTATGGAAGAATCGATCTGCGAGCCGGTTTTCCCGTGATTTTCCACCAAAAAACGACCCCGGTTCCTGTACAGGATGCACGTTGACAAAAATAACGATTCGCGCTATAATGGATATATGCATATTTGTACCTTTCCGGAGGATCGTTCAGAATGAGAGGAAGAAGAAAAACCGTAAAAATCTCCGAGGCCGAATGGAGCATCATGAAGGTGCTCTGGGACGGATGCGAGGAGAGCGGGCGAGGCATGACCCTCGGTGAAATCGTAGCCAGTCTGGCGGAGAGCACCGGTTGGAGCAACACCACCATCCGGACCCTGATCATCCGCCTCGCGGAGAAAGGAGCGGTGGAGATCGACAAGTCCACCGGCGTCTATAAATATACGCCCAAGACCTCGAAGAGCGAATGCGTGAAGGACGAGGTGGATTCCTTCGTCAAGCGCGTGTTCGACAATTCCGTTTACAACCTCATGGCTTCCCTCGTGCGGGGCGGCAGTCTGACGGAGAAGGAACGGGCGGATATCATCGAGATCTTGAAGGATATGGACGACTGATGCTTGAGTGAGGACGGTAAAGTATGTCGGAAACATTCGTTCTGCTCCTTGAGCAGGTTACGATTTTCTCCTCCGTCACAGCCCTGATCCTCATCGCAGTCAAGCAGCTTTTCAAGTGCAGGATCCCTCCGCGCATCGGGATGGCCCTGTGGATCGTTCTGCTCGCCCGTCTGGTCTGCCCGGTGTTCCCGGAGAGCCGGTTTTCCGTCTATAACCTCATCCCGGCGGGAAAGGATGTGCTCTACGCCATCCGGACCGTGGAAGAGGCCGAGCCGGAGCCGGTAACAGAGGACACGGTCCCTGCGGACAATCCCTACGTTCTGACGGAACGGGGGGCGGAACCTGACATCACTCCTCCCGCCGCGCGCTCGCCCGCTCCGGATTACACCATCGGGGGATATCTCACCGACGGATCGGAATCGGAGCGCGCATCCGTCAACCGCATCGTTCTGATCGTGTATTTCGCCGGAGTCGCCGTCAGCATGGGCGCCGCGGTTCTCGTGTACGAGGCCGCCAGAAGACGCGCGCTGGACGGCACGATCCCCATGGACGACAGGCGGCTGCTCCGGCTGTACCGGGAAACGGCGGAGCGGATGGGACTGAACGTGAAAAGACTGCCCAGACTGTGCTATGGCTCCTCCACCATGCTGGCGGGGGTGATCCGTCCCGCGGTGATCTGCCGGGAAGCCGATCTGGCGGAAACGGGGACGGGGGAGAACAGATTCGGAACCGAAGCGGACCGCGCCGCGCGGATGGTCTTTGCCCACGAGCTGACGCACTACCGCTTTGGGGACAACCCCATCCTTGTGTTCTCCACCTTCGTGAACTGCCTGTTCTGGTTCAATCCGCTGATCTGGGTGGTGCGCCACATCATCCGCGAAGACGTGGAGGTGCTGTGCGACGCGCGAACGCTCGAATTCTGCGGGATCCCGGAGACGGAATACGCGATGATGCTCTGCCGGGAATCCGCGTTCGATACGCTGTCGGACGGTATGAAGGGGACGCTCGCCGCCGGAGCCGGATGCCATATGTCCCGCAAGGGCCGGCATTTGAAGGTGCGCCTTCTGACTATCGCCCGCGGACGCAGGAGAAGACTGCTCCCGAAAGCGGCGTCGTGGCTTCTGTGCGCGTCCATCGTGGCGGTGTGCCTGACCAACCCTGTTCTGTCCTTCAACGGCACATACCGGGTCTATGCCGAGCATTACGCGAAGCTGTCGGGGGAAAACGCGGCTGTTCTGATGCGGAAGGAGACCGCCACGGTGTCGGACTATCTGGACGAGATCAGTCTCCTGCTCTCCCAGTTCTCGGACGGAGCTGTGTCGGACAACCTCGAGCAGCTGCGCCGGAGTCTTGACGCGAAATCCGCCGAAAATCCGGGAAACCGCTCGCTCGCATGGCTGAAACGGGAACTGAGCCGGTATAAATCGGACGAAGTGCTGACCGAGAAGACAGC
Organism: Oscillospiraceae bacterium; assembly: GCA_015065385.1. Classification (GTDB taxonomy): domain Bacteria; phylum Bacillota; class Clostridia; order Oscillospirales; family CAG-272; genus UMGS1696. The sequence goes on from SVQK01000114.1 coordinate 34,459, forward strand.
AGCCGCAGTCGAATCCGCGCTGATGGCGATTCTCGGGATCGGCTTCAATCCGATGGAACCGGAGTCCGTTCTGCCCGCCGAGATCTCCGCCGAGAGCATGGAGCTGATCGCGGAGCGGCTGAACGAAATCGGGGCGGCGATGCTTCTGTCTGCCTACAACCGGGGCGTTCCGGGGGCCGCGGTCCGCTTTGAGGAGTATTACTCCGAGGAGATGATGAACCTGATCCTGAGCCGTATCGGGGACGACTGGTCCCGGGAGAAATTCCGCGGATTCTATCAGCCGATCGACCTGACGCCGGAGAACAGCCGCTCGTTCAGCGAGGAGCTGAGTACGGCGGTGAGCGGCAAATGGGAGGACGAGGTCGTCTATCTGCGGGATCCCAGCCTGACAAAGGTCGAGGAGACCATCCTGACCGAAATCCTCGGCGCAGCCATGGCCGGGGAGCGCGAGGACGTCTACTATCTGAAGCAGACGGAAGACGTGGTGAGCCGGGAAACGGTTTCGCTCCTGCTCCGGATGGCAGGATACACGCCGCTCGACTGCCTCTGCGACGCCGCGCGGATCGGGGATCTTCACGGAACGCTGTCGGATCATATCTCCGCGGTCCGCGGCGGATTTGCGGACGAAGGGATCGACGGCGGGGATATCGCCCTGTTCCGTTCGGAAGAGCAGCGCCAAATGCTCGAGAAGAGCTTCCGCATGGGACTTGCGGAGATCCCGGAGAACGGGATGGTGGATCCCGCCCGCAAGCTCTCGGCGGGGGAAGGGATCGCCAGAGCCTACCGTTTCGCCGCCGCGCTGGTCTCCGGAACCGCCGCGGGATGACCGGAACCGGACCGAAAGAGGAAATCGACCCAATCACAAGCTCAGCGAACGCCGGTCCAGCCGTTGACCGATCCGCTCCGCTGAGCTTTTCCGCGCGATTCCTTCCGCAGTTCATTGACAGCGCACCGGACATCTGTTATAATGGAACGCGTAAGAAGTTCAATTCATTTCGTGGAGGATTTGACCGTGAAAACCGTGAAAATGAGCGTCATAGGACTGGGAGGCCGCGGAAGCTGGTGGCTTGGCGAGCTTCTCAAAATGGACGACGTGGAAATCACCGCCGTCTGCGACAAGCACGAGGATCGAATGGAGAACGGGCGGAAGATGTGTGCCGATCGGTACGGCCACGAGGTTTACGGCTCGACCGACGCGCGGGAGATCATCGACCGGGACGACGGAGCCGAAGCCGTCCTCATCACCACCTACTGGAACGACCACGCCCCTCTGGCCATCGCCGCGATGAAAGCGGGGAAGTACGCCGCGTTCGAGGTCGGCCCCGCGCAGTCCGTCCGCCAGTGCTGGGATCTGGTCCGCGCCCACGAGGAGACGGGCGTTCCCTGCATGCTGATGGAAAACTGCTGCTACAACCGCGAGGAGATGACCGTCCTCAACATGATCAAAAAGGGCCTCTTCGGCGAGATCATCCACTGTCAGGGCGGCTATCAGCACGATCTGCGCGCCGTCACCAACACCATGGCGCGGGATCACGAGCGGGCTTGGCAGTACCTCCACCGCAACGCGGAGCTCTATCCGACCCATGAGCTCGGCCCCATCATGACCTATCTGGACATCAACCGCGGCAACCGCCTCATGAGCCTCACGTCCATGGCCTCCAAATCCCGCGGACTGAAAAAGTATGTCAGGGATCACCTCGGACCGGATCACCCGCTGGCCGACGCGGACATCAAGCTCGGCGATATCGTCACGACCTCGATCCGATGCGCCAACGGGGAGACCGTCGTCCTCACCCACGACACCAGCTCCCCGCGCCCCTATTCCCGCGGCGGACGGGTTCAGGGAACGATGGGCCTCTGGATGGAAGACCTCCACGCCCTCCACATCGAAGGAAGATCCCCCGGCGAGAGCTGGGAGCCCATGGAGAAGTACTGGGACGAGTTCGAGCATCCCCTCTGGAAGAAGTCCCGGGCGGGAGCCTTTCAGGGAGGTCACGGCGGCATGGACTGGCTTGTGATGCGCGCCTTTTTGAACGCCGTCCGCCGGAAGATCCAGACGCCCATCGACGCCTACGACTCCGCGACACTCATGGCGGTCGGGATCCTCTCCGAGGAGTCCATCGCCACCGGATCCGCCCCCGTCGCCATACCCGATTTCACTGACGGCAGATTGGTCAAGCGCGATCCCGGCCCGAAATCCATCTTCTCCCTCGAAGAGGTGGACGACGCCCTGTTCGAAGAATCGGACGAAACCTGATTTCACGCGCGGCCTCCGCGGATTCCGGGGGACACTGCGCAAAAGGATGAACACATGACAAAGCCGCATTTCAGGATCGCCGCGCTGATTGTGACGCTGGCCCTCCTCTCGCCCTCCGTACTCTCTTGCCGGAAGGGAATTCCGATCGTCCCGCAGACGTCCGGGAATCCGGATCCGGCGCCCTCTTCCTCCGAACCTGCCGGACAGGACGACTCAGCCGAAACGCATGCCGACGCGCCCGATCCCTCCGAAGCCGGGGAAAAGACCCCGTCGGACGAGCCCGCTGCGGAGATCGAGCTTCCCCTGTACCTCCCCGCCGCCTCCTCCGACAATGTGAAGTTCCCCGAGGACGGCAAGGTCTACGCCGCCTATTCCGTCAACTACGGCCCGGCGGGAAAGATTGCCGGAGGGAACCTCAAAAACGTGGCGGACCGGATGTCCACCGTCGAGGCGGTTCCGAATCTCGGCTACAAATTTGTCTGCTGGTCCGACGGGAGCCGGGATCCCGTGCGCAGGGACACGCCGGACAACGTTCCGGAGAACAAGTCCTTTACCGCCCTGTTCGATTACGATGTTCTGGACATGCCCGTCATCGCCATCGATACCTCGACCGGTCGGGAGGTACAGTCCAAGACGGAGTACATATCCGCGGACTTCCGGATCTGCGGGACGGACGAGGAATATTCCTTCTCCGAGACGATCCAGCTGCGCGGGCGCGGCAACAACTCGTGGGGCTACGAGAAGAAGTCCTACAAAATGAAATTCCCGCAGAAGGTCAATCTCTTCGGACTCGGAACGGGCAAGGACAAGGTCTGGGTGCTCCTCGCCAACGTCTGCGACCAGTCCCTGCAGCGGAACCACGTCGCCCTCGAGCTGGCGCGGCGTCTGGAAGGGATCGATTTCTCCCCCGCGTCAAAGTCGGTCGAAGTCTATCTCAACGGCGAATACCGCGGCGTCTATCTGCTCGCGGAGGAGATCCGGGATTCGAAGGCCCGCGTGGTGATCGACTCGGAGGGCTATGAGACCGAGACGGATATCGGCTATGTCGTGGAGCTGTCCTCCTATGCCTCCGGCGACACCTTCTCCGTGGGCGGCAAGTCCTATCAGGTCCACAGCGACCTGTCGGCGGACCGGAACGTCAAGCGGGAGCAGATCCGCTTCATCACGGACTATCTCGGAAAATGTCTGGATGCTTTGAAAGCCGGTGACCGCGCTGAGATCGAAGCCCTCATCGACGTGGACTCCATGCTCGACACCTATTTGGCGGAGGAGGTCGTGAAGAACCTCGACACCGGCTGGGACAGCTTCTACCTCTATAAGGCTAAAGGCGGCAAGCTGTTTATCGGCCCGATCTGGGACTTCGACCTCTCCCTCGGAAACGCCAACGAAGGCGAGGAGACCATCGACGGACTTTTCGCGGCCACCCGTTCCGGATCCGGCGGCGGAAATCCGTGGTGCTACCGGCCCATGGAGCTGGAATGGTTCCGGGAACTGGCCGTCGCAAGGTGGGACGAGATCAAGCCCAAGTATGTGGACGTCATTCCCGGCGAGGTGCGGGAAGAGGGCGCGGGCAAGCTCCGGTCCTACGAGCGCAACTTTATCCGGTGGAAGATTTTCGGCACGACGCAGAACCGCGAGACGGAGGCCATCCGCAGGCTGAAAACCTACAAAGCCCATTACGAATACCTTGCGGACTGGGCGGAGCAGCGGATCGCATGGCTCGACAAGACCTATCACGCGGAAGGGTTCCTCACGGCGAAGCTGTCCTCCGGCGGATCGGAGGACAACGGCGGATTTGCCGATGACAAGACGAAGAAGCTGTTCGAATCCCTGACCGATATCATGGCGGAAAAAGGCGTGACAAACGTCAGGACCGAGATCGACGGATTCGGCGGAGAGGGCGTGGAAAATCTCTTTGACGGAGAGCCCGGGACCAAATACTGCTGGCCCTGCTACGGAGAGAGCGAATTCTCCTTCGAGCTGAAATCCGCGGACACCCCGACCCACTACGCGTTCATGACTGCCAACGACACGAAGAGCCATAATTCCCGAAACCCCGAACGCTGGACGATCTACGGTTCGGTGGACGGCAGGACATGGGAAGTCATGGACGAGGAGAAGAACGGTCGGCGCGTGATGAACAAGCAGAACTATACCTGGAATGTTTTCGAGTTCGACAAGACCGGGGAATATCGGTACTACAAAATCCACATCGTCAACGACGATATCGTACAGTTCGGCGAATTCGCGCTGATGAAATAAGAAAAGCCGCGTCCGTCCTTCAAAATCGGGGACGGGCGCGTTTTTTACCCCCTGACTTCAGTACGGCTAAACCCCGGTTCAGACACGCTCCCTTGCGCTCCGCCTCCCGATGTGCTACAATGAGTTCAACAAAAGCGCTTTTGAAATCTGACCGCAAGGAGAACCCGTATGAATCCCGAAACCATCGGAAAGAATATCCGCGACGCCCGCCGACAGAAGGAAATGACGCAGGCCGTGCTCGCGGAACGCATGAACGTCTCGGAATCCGCCATCAGTCAGTGGGAATCCGGAAAGACCTCTCCGGATCTGTCCCTCATCCCCGATCTCTGCGGCATACTCGGCATTTCGGCGGACTGGCTGCTCAGTGTGAACGCGGAACAACGCGCGAAGGAGATCGAAGCGATCCTGAAACGGGTGAACGACCTCGACCGGAACGGACGCGGAAAAGAAACGCTTCCGATTCTGGAGGAGGCTTGTCTCCGTTATCCAGAGGATCATAGACTCGCTCGAGCGTTAATGTACGCCACCGAAGACCCTGACCGTCAAATTGCCATTGGAGAGCGTCTGCTTGCGGAGTGTACCGAGGAAGAATACCGCACCACCGCTATACAGATCCTGATTTATGCCTATAAAGAGAAGGGCAATCTCCGTCGTGCTGAAGAACTCGCCCGCCAGATGCCGGCTCTCTGGACAACCTCGGACGTATTTCTTACGCACATAGCGGAGGGAGAGGAATACCAGAAGCAGGCCCGTTATCTTCGCTTTGGCCTTTTGAATATTCTGGTTGAAGCAATACACTATGGCACTTATTTCAAGAGTGAGGATTCGTTTTCAGAGGATGAGAAGGCAAAGGTATTCGAAAAGGGAATTGCCCTCCTCTCGCTGTTCTTTGAGAAAGGGGACTACGGATTTTTTCACGGCAGTCTTCGAGACGAATACCGTCGGCTGGCCGAATGGCATGCAAGGCGCGGTGAAACAAATGATGCGCTCGGCTGCCTTGAAAACGCCGTTTATCACGCAATGAAATTTATCGAATATGTTGAAGAGGAACCGGGTTCTTATCACCACACCTCCCTGCTGTTCCGCGGCATGACGGGCGGTGGAAATGTAGGGGTGGGTTCGGATCAGAATTCCGCGTCCGATCTGCTCGAAGAAATGAAAGAACCGGCCTTCGACAGTCTCCGCGAATCGCCCGCTTTCCGTGAGATCGAAGCGAAGCTCGAAGCCGCCGCCGGACCTTGGAACGTGGCGGGAAATGATGATTAACCTTCTCAGGAGGACAGTTTCGGCTCTCCTCCGTCTCTTCTTCGGAGTTCTCAAGATCTGAGAATAAAATCCACGAAACGCGCGCTTGCAATCTCCTGCCCGCTCCGGTATAATGATGTCACCCGGGAAAGAACACGACCTCGCGGACCAAAGGAGAACGACATGAAACTGAATCTTGGAGAAAACATCCGAAGACTGCGGCGGTCGCGTGACTGGACGCAGGACGAGCTGGCGGACCGTCTCGGCACCACAAGCCAATCCGTGAGCCGTTGGGAAAACGGGACGACCTACCCGGACATGGAATTCCTTCCGGAACTCGCCGATCTATTCTCCGTAACGGTGGACGCGCTTTTGGGCGTGGATCGGAGGACAGAGGAGAAACAGGTGAACACGATCCTCGACGCCTTTCAGGAGGCGATCGGATACGGTCGGATCGACGAATGCATCCGGATCGCGCGGGCGGGCGTCGCCCAGTTCCCGAACAACTATGCGCTCCTCTGCAAACTGATGTACGCGCTCTTCATCGAAGGGGACTCCGACGGCTCGAATCCCGACTGGAAGGAAGCTTCGGAGCGTAACGACGCGGAGATCGTCTCCCTCGGCGAGCGGATCGTCCGAAGCTGTACGGACGAGGATATCCGCAACGAGGCAAAGCGGCTTCTCGCGTTCAACCACTGCGAGATGGGCCGGAAAGCCGAAGGCCGTACGATCTATGAAACGCTCCCACTCTTCGAGCACTGCCGGGAGCTGAACATCGGGTGGGCTTTGGAGGACAAAGAAGAGCTGAAAAAGAACGAGCTCTGGTATCTCACCACCGGGTTCGATCTGGTGTACAGCGGCCTCTGGCAGTGCTGCGACAGAAGACCGATCGAAGAGCAGCCGGCCTTTCTCGACGCGATGGAGCAGATCGAAGACCTCCGTCACGGCGGGAAGCGGCGGATCGGAAGCGAGCACTACAGCGAATATCAGTTTGCCGTCAAACGTGCCGAAGTGTGCGCAAAACTCGGACGCGAAAAGGAGATGGCCGCCGCGCTCCGCCGTGCCGCAGAGGAGGCCGCCGCCTTCGACGCATGGCAGGAGGATGAGACGATGAACTTCCCGTTCGAGGGCGAGAAGACGAACAGCCGCTCGCACTATGAGACGGGCAATGAAGTCGGCGCATGTCAGAGGCTCCGGGAACGGGACCTCATGCACAAGGCGTTCGAGCCGTACCGCGAGACGGAGGAATTCCGGAAAATCGTGGAATCGATTGGGTGAGTATTTTTTCAGGCGCGGGTATGCCCCATAACGGCATGCCCGTTTTTTCCTTTCTTTCTTTATTTCACAGAATTATCCCCTCCCCCCTCCGGCACTTTCCCGTCCAACCCCTTGCAAAAGCCGCCCGCCTGTGTTACAATACCGACAGAAACCAACGGAAAAGCAGGTTGCAGTATGGCTGAAATGCAAAATCCCGCCGGGCGGATCCGGGAATTGCGCCGGATCATCGAGCGGGCCGCGGATCTTTACTATAATCAGGACGCGCCGGAGATGTCCGACTTCGAGTACGACCGCCTTTTCGAGGAACTCAAACAGCTCGAGCAGGAGTTCCCGGAGTACGACGATCCCGCGTCGCCCACCCATCATGTCGGCGGCAAACCGTCCGAAAAGTTTGACAAGGTGACCCACCCCGTGAAGATGGGCAGTCTCTCCGACGTCTTCTCCGAGGAGGAGATGCGGGCGTTTCTCGACCGCACGATCCATGCGCTCACGGACGGCGGCGTCGATCCGGATGAGATCTTCTGGTCCGTGGAGCCGAAAATCGACGGGCTGTCCGTCTCCCTCACCTACGAGAAAGGGAAACTGACCCTCGGCGCGACCCGCGGAGACGGAATCGTCGGCGAAAACGTCACCGAAAACCTCATGACCGTCGCCGGGATCCCGCACACCCTTCCGGATCCCGTGGATCTGACCGTGCGCGGGGAGGTCTATATGCCGAAAGAGGTCTTTGCCGCTCTGAACGAGGAGAAGGAGAGGGCGGGGGAACGCCTTTTCGCCAATCCCCGCAACGCTGCCGCCGGATCCCTGCGCCGTCTGGACGCCGAGGAGACCGCCGCCGCCCGCCTCGATATTTTCGTCTTCAACTATCAGACCGGCTCCCTCTGGACCGACGGACACGCCCCCGCCACCCACGAGGAGACCATCCGCCGCATCGGGGAGCTGGGCTTTCACCGCATCGCCGTGGAGCGCGTCACCCGGGATCCCGACGAGGTGATCGACGCCATCCGGAAGATCGGGGAGAAGCGGGACGGCCTTTCCTACGATATCGACGGAGCCGTAGTCAAGCTCAACAGCCTCGAACAGCGTGCGCTGGCCGGGGAGAATCCCTCCACGCCGAAATGGGCCGCCGCCTATAAATATCCTCCGGAGCGGAAGGAAACGAAGCTGCTCGCCATCGAAGCGAACGTGGGACGGACGGGAGTCCTGACCCCCCTCGCCATTCTCGAGCCCGTGCGGCTGGCGGGTACGACCGTCTCCCGCGCGACGCTTCACAACATCGACATCATCCGCGAGCGGGATCTGCGGATCGGGGACACCGTCCTCGTCCAGAAGGCGGGCGACATCATCCCCGAGATCGTCGGATCCGTCCGGGAAAAGCGCACCGGTGCGGAAATCCCCTATTCCTTCCCTGAAACCTGCCCCTCCTGCGGCGAACGCCTCTTCTGGGACAGCGAGGAAGGGGACTCCGGCGCGCTCCGCTGTCAGAATCCCGCCTGTCCCGCCCAGTTGGAACGGGGCCTCACCCATTTCGCCAGCCGGGGAGCCATGAACATCGACGGGCTCGGTCCCTCTCTGGTCAAAGCCCTGATCGACGCCGGCCTGATCCGGGACGCCGCGGATCTCTTCTCCCTGAGCCGGGACGAGATCGCCGCCCTGCCGCGGATGGGGGAGAAATCCGCCGACAATCTCATAGCCGCCCTCGACCGCTCGAAAACCGCAGGCCCCGCCCGTCTCTTGTACGCTCTGGGGATCCGCCATGTGGGAGAGGTCGGGGCGGAAGAGCTGATCGCCGCTTTCCGGTCCGTGGACGCCCTGTTCGACGCCTCGGAGGAGGACCTTTCCGCCATTCAGGACGTTGGTGAGATCACCGCGAGATGCGTCCGGGAGTTCTTCGATCTGCCCGAGACTCGCGCCCTCTTTGATAAACTGAAAGCTGCGGGCGTCGTCACGTCCCTGCCCGAGTCCTCCGAAAAAAGCGCCGGAACGGAGGGCAGGGAAGTGTCCTCGTCCGTTCTTGCGGGGAAGACTTTCGTTCTGACCGGAACCCTGCCCACCATGACCCGCCCCGAGGCGACGGAGCTGATCAAACAGCACGGCGGCAAGGCAACAGGGAGCGTCTCGAAAAAGACGGACTATGTCGTGGCGGGAGCGGACGCGGGATCCAAACTCACCAAAGCCAACGAACTCGGGATACCCGTGATCGGCGAGGAAGAGCTTCTCGCCATGCTGAAGGGAGACTGATATGCGGATTTTCTTCTGGATTTTAGGGATTCTTGCCGTTCTTTTTCTTCTGTTCACCGTCGTCGGGGGCTATTTGCTCTATTATTTCACCATCCGACGGGACGACCGCCGATCCAACAAGGGCTGGGACGAGCCGCTCAAACCCTACGGCAATACCGGCGAGGAGGAGTTTGCCAGAATGCGGGAGGGAGAGGCTTTTCTCAAAGGCCGCATGGCCGAATTCGTGACCCTGACCTCCCGGGACGGACTTACGCTCTGGGCCCGGTATTTCGCCCATCCCGAACCGCGCGGGATTTTCCTCATGGTTCACGGCTACCGCTCCTCCTCCATTCAGGATTTCTCCGGAGCCGTGCTCCCGATCTGGAACATGGGCTATTCGCTCTTCATGATCGATCAGCGGGCCATGGGCAGGAGCGAGGGCAAGGCTCTGTGCTTCGGCATCAAAGAGCGGTATGACGTGATCGACTGGGCGAACTATCTGAAGGAGCGGTTCCCGGATCTGCCGGTCGTCGCGGACGGCGTGTCCATGGGTTCTGGGACGGTCCTCTATGCCTGCGGTCTCGGCTGGCCGGACAATGTGAAGGCCGTCATCGCCGACTGCGGCTATTCCTCGCCGGGCGCGATCTGCCGCAAGTGCATGAAACAGTGGTACCATCTGCCGCCTTTCCCGATTTACTATTGCGCCAAACTCTGGACCCGCATTCTCGCAGGGATCGACCTCGATTCGATCAACGCGCGGGAGTGCCTCGAGAAGCTGAAAGACCGCTCTCTCTACCCGAAGCCCCTGCCGATCCTGCTCGCCCACGGACGCAAAGACGGATTTGTGCCATACGAAATGAGCGAGGAGAACATGAAGGCGTTCGGGCCGAAAGACACCTTCGCGGAGCTCTTCACGTCCGATACCGCCGACCACGGCATGGCCTTCCTCCGGGACTACGACGGCTATATGGAGGCCATCGGACGCCTCTTCGACAAGGCCGGGCTGCCGCACGAGAAGGTCGAAGTCGAGGAATTTGTCCCCGAAACGCCTATAGAAGAGCTCACCCGCCCCGATCTGAACCCCGGTGGGATCTACACCGTCAATTGAACGAACCGACCGACCTGTCGGCAAAGGAGAAACCATCATGTCACGCTGGACCATTCACCCCACGGAAAACGCCGTTGTCTGGACGCCCGCCCTCGGAGAGGCGCACACCGACGACTACGAGATGGCGGGGTACCGCTGCGCCTTCGTGGTAAAGTACGGCACGGACGAGCGGGGCTTCGTCCTGACGCATCACCCCATCTTTCCGACGCTCCGCCTCCGTCCGAACAACACCCACGCCACCTATCAGATGGACGTCCCGGATGAGAAATGGCCGCGCCTTGTCCTCCTTCCGGAGCGGGAGCCGGTGAAGGAAACCCTCGTCCGCGTCAAACTGAACGGCACGATCGAGATCGAAACCACGGCGGCGGAGGGAAGGCTGAAAATCCGCCGGATCTGCTTCCCGTCCACGGAGGTCCGGGCGGCCTACGAGATTCTGACGGCGGAGAACACCGGAGCAGAACCGCTCGAGCTCGGCGCGACGATCCTCGACAACGAGGTCGATCAGACGATGGGCCCGATGGGGATCAATATCTGCGAAATCAAAACCGATCTCGGCTCACGTCTCGGAATACTCTCCCCCGGCGCGTCCTTCACCGCGTGGATCGCCGTCACCGGCCGCGTTGCCAACGAAAATCCGCCCGCCGAGGACCCCGCGGCCGAGTATCTGCGCAGGCTCCGGACCATCGAGCGGCTCACCGCGCCCATGAAGCTGGAGACCGGGAACCGCGCCCTCGATCTGATGTTCCGCTTCGCCAAGCTCCGGGCGGGCGAGTCCGTCTACCGCACCCGGTACGGCCTGATCCATTCCCCCGGCGGCTATTCCTATTTTGCCGCGACGTGGTGCAACGATCAGGTGGAGTACGCGGGGCCGTATTTCGCCTACACCGGGGATCCGGATCTCATAGAGGCAAGCCTGAACGCGTACCGGATGTACATGCCCTTCATGTCCGACCGGTACGAGCCCATTCCGTCCTCCGTCATCGCCGAGGGCATCGATTACTGGAACGGGGCGGGGGACCGGGGAGACGCCGCCATGTACCTCTACGGAGCCGCCCGCTTCGCCCTGACCGTCGGAGACCGCGAGATCGCCCGGGAGCTTTGGCCCGCTGTGAAGTGGTGCGCCGAATACTGCGAGCGGAAGAAGAACGCGGCGGGTGTGATCGCGTCGGACCGGGACGAGCTGGAAGGGCGTTTTCCCTCGGGCGACGCCAACCTCTGCACCTCGACGCTCTGCTATGCCGGACTTCTTGCGGCGGCGGAACTTGCGGACGTTTTCGGCGAGGACGGGGATCAGTACCGCTTACGCGCGGGAGAGCTGAGGGACGCCATCGAGCGGGTCTTCGGCCATACCATCCACGGTATCCCCGCCTATCGGTATTACGATGGCTGCGAGGTCATGCGCTCGTGGATCTGCATGCCGCTTTGCGTCGGGATCTATGACCGGGCCGGGGCGACGGTGGAGGCTCTCACCTCCCGCTGGCTCATGCGTCCGGACGGATTCCTCACCTCCGAGGAAAGCGAGACGATCTGGGACCGCTCCACCTTGTACAGTCTCCGCGGCATTTTCGCCTCCGGCTATACGGAAGAAGCCTTTTCGCTGCTGTCCCGCTATGTGGAGAACCGGCTTCTCTCCGAGCGGGTCCCCTATGCGGTGGAGGCCTATCCCGAGGGAGGACGCCGCCAGCTCTCCGGGGAAAGCGCGCTGTTCTGCAAGGTCATCCTCGAAGGCATGCTGGATCTGACGCCCGCCTCCCTCACCTCCTTCACCGTGAAGCCCACCCTTCCCGCCGGACTCGACCATATTACCCTTGAGAACATCCGGGCGTTCGGCGGCGTCTTCACCGTATCCGTCAAAAAGGACGGCTGGACGGTCTCCCGCTCCGACGGAGTCCTCCTTGGGGAAGGGAAGAACGGCGAAAAGGGCCTGATCCCGCTTGCCTGAATGTCACAGATTACATACAAAGGAGCGATTTCATGAACCTCACCGTTATGACCTACAACATCCAGCACGGACACGTCCATCAGTCAAATCCGGGCCGCATCGACCTGAAGGAAACCGCCTCCGTGATCCGGGACAGCGGGGCGGATCTCATCGGACTGAACGAGGTCCGGGGCCGCGGCGATCATCCCGACTACACCGCGCAGGTCGAGGAGATGGCGGCATTCCTCGGATTTCACTGCGTGTTCGGACGGTCCATCTATGTGGGCGGGAACAACCCCTACGGAAACGCCGTCCTGTCCCGCTGGCCGATCAGCGAGTCGAAGGTCTTCCACATTCCGGATCCGGCGGCGGAGCTCAGAATATCCAGATTCGAGCACAGAAGCATCCTCCGCGCCGCAGTCGATCTTCCCGAGGGAGGACAGTTCGCCGTGTTCTCCTCCCATTTCGGACTCACCCCGGAGGAACAGCGGAACGCTGTGGTTCTGGCCTCCGCGCTGACCGAAGCCGAACGCCTCCCCTTTGTCCTCATGGGAGACTTCAACGTCACTCCCGACGATCCGGTGCTCGATCCCCTCGACGAGCGGCTGACCGTCACCCACCCGTATCTGGAAGGACAGCTCACCCACCCGTCCCACGCGCCCGACTGCCGCATCGACTACATCTACGCCTCTCCCTCGGTGACGGTGAACGGAGCGCGCGTCCTTCCCTCGACGGCCAGCGACCACCGCCCCGTCGTCGCGGAACTCTCGTTCTGAACCCCGGATTCCTCATTTCCCGTTCGGAATCCTGTATATTTCCGAATAATCAACCTGAACCGCCGGAGCGCAGTTTTCCGTTTTCCCGGATTCCGCACGACTTTTGCACAGCCTGTGGAAAACCCTGTGGGAAAAAGGATTCCGCGCCCCGGTCGTCTTTTTCGGATCAAAAAGCGGGCAGGATGAACCTGTATGAAATATCAACCTGACCCGTAAAAAAACAAGACAGACGCCCCCAAATATCAGGGGATGCGCCTGTCTTTTCGTATTGCTTGATTTCGGTCCGCTCACATATCGTGGTCGATCAGCTCCGCTTTGGTCACGATCCGGTCGGCGTCAAGGGTGATGACCAGCATCCGCACCCGGGCGTAATTGACCGCTCCGAGCGCGTAAACCAACGTGTCTTCCGTATCGTATCCGAAGAGGGAATAGGTGAAGTTCGGATCGGCGGAGGTTTCCGGACCGAGCAGCCGGAGCACGTCGGCTTCCGTCCAGCCAACAAGATCGTACTCCTTCATCAGGGAGCGCGCCATCTCCTGCCGTCCCGCCTGATCCGCCGCGATCCAGTCTTCGGACGAGAACGGAGTCCCGCCGCATCCGGATAGGCAGAGCAGCATGCTGAGAAGGAGCAGAACCGCGGTTCGTTTCAGCTCGTGCGCCATCGCTTACCGTCCTTTCTTCACGCTGTACGCCTGACGAACGCCGCTGTCGTCGGTGGCTCCGACCTCCATGGAGATCCGGTCGCCCTCCTCGAGGAAGAGCAGATCCTCGGTGAACGCCGTTTTGAAAATGCCCGCCTCCGTCTTGAGGTAGACCACCGTCTCGCCGCCCTGCACGACGTAGACGATCTCGTTCAGAACAGTTTCCTGGCTTTCCCCGGCGACGGCCTCGATCCGCGTACCGTTCTGGGCAAGCGCGGCCTTGTACAGGCGGAAGACCTCGTCCTGCGTGGTGCTTGTCACGACGATATTGTAGTTTTTCACATTCACCATCGAGTACATCTTGACAATCCCGGAGGCGTCCTTCAGCACCATGATGTACGTCGCTTCGCCGCCCACGTTGATGAGGGAGGGGAAGGAGGCGCGGTAGCCGTACTGCTGGACGGAACCCTCCGCCGCGCTCATGGCAGAATACTCTTCCGCGCCCGCCACGGAGAAGAACTTGTAATCCCCCGTCCGGCTGTTGGCCAGAATGAAGCCCACGTTCGCCTCGTCGCTGGCGGTGGAGGTCACGCCGGTGAAGATGTACACGTCGTTGCCGATGATCTTGTAGCCGAAGTCGTCCGTTGTCACCACGCAGTTCACCTGCGAGAACGCGGAGTTTAGATAGCCTCCCCGGAGCATGCCGTACCAGTCATACTTGCGGCAGATCAGATCGCCGTAGTACACGATGTCGATCCAGTCCGGGCTGTCCGCGGGCGCGTAGATGGCAGTCTCACCCGTCACCGCGTCCAGCGTCACGACCTTGTCCACGTCCATCGCGCCGAAGAGTCCGGCGTGCGGCTTCATCGTCGAGGCCACCCAGTACGGATGCCCGGCGTCGTCCACCTCAAAGCAGACGGAGCCGAAAATGGCGGTCGGATAGGCGAACCGGAGCGCGCGGGTCAGGTTCTTCGAGAAGTACGCGGAGGGGCTGTAGCGGATGTAATCCCCGGTCAGCCGCACGAAATCCGCCTCGAACTTCACTGTGTCCACCTTGACGTAGCCCGGAATGCCCGCCTGACGGTTCTTTACCCATTTGAAGAAGGATTCGTATTCCAGCGGGGCTACCTTGTAGGGATGGGATTCCCCGTCGGCGTTCTGCATGGCGATCTGCGTATAGTTATAGGATACCTGATACTGCGAAACCAGATCGGACAGCGTGCCGAGCGTCCGCGCGCCGATGATCCGGGCCGACGCCGTGTCCATGAGGGCGATGTCGGTCACATATTCGGTCTCGGCGATCCCAGAGGCAAAGTCCTCCTCCTCCACCGTGATGAGGGAGGAATAGGTCTTTGCGCGGAACATCTGCGATCCGGCGATGCTCCCGACGATCAGGAACGCGATCACCGCCAGCCCGAGGAAGCCCATGATCTTCGGGAATGTCGTCTTCATCCCGTTCATCGAGGTCTGGAAATCGATATTTCCGGAGGGGAAGCGGACCGTCTCCACAAACATTTTCCCGGTGATGGTCCCGATGATGAAATACGATGCCGTGACCACGATCCCGAGGAAGATCACGAAGGTCCAGAACCCGCCCGCGTGGATGTTGAGGGGCGGCAGGGTCACATAATACACGATGCCGATGAGAATCAGAACGGCGATCAGGTAGAGGATCACCGGAAGAACCCGGCTGTTCTTCTTTGCCCTTCTCTTTTTCTGACGGAGTGTCTCTTTGTTCATGAAGATCTCCTTTCTTCGGTCAAAAAGCTCTGTCCATGCTTGAAGGTATCATATCATGAACCCCGGCCTCTGTCAAGGGATGGGCGATTAAAGTTTGATGAGAGCCGGACAAAAGACCGGGACCGCCCGCCGCTCTTGTTTCAAAGCAGCCCGACCGTCCCGGTATCAATTATCCATGAATCAGATTGTCAATCCATTCCGAGCTTTCCGCGCAGATACTGCCCCGTGTAGGACTGCGGCATCTCCGCGACCTGCTCCGGGGTGCCCTGCGCGATGACCGTACCGCCCGCGTCGCCGCCCTCCGGACCCATGTCGATGATGTGGTCCGCGCATTTGATGAGGTCCAGATTGTGCTCGATCACCACGACGGTGTTCCCGGCGTCCACCAGCTGCTGCAAAATGGCGATCAGCAGCTTGACGTCGGCGGTGTGCAGGCCCGTCGTGGGCTCGTCCAGCACATAGAGCGTCCGGCCCGTGGACCGCTTCGACAGCTCCGTCGCCAGCTTGACCCGCTGCGCCTCGCCGCCCGAGAGCGTGGTGGAGGCCTGCCCGATCTTGATGTACCCGAGTCCGACGTCGCAGAGCAGTTTGAGCCGGTTTCCGATCCGGGGAATGTCCCGGAAGAACTCAACGCCCTCGTCCGCCGTCATGTCCAGCACGTCCGCGATGGATTTGTCCTTGTACTTCACCTCGAGCGTCTCCCGGTTGTACCGCTTTCCGTGGCACACGTCGCAGGTCACATAGACGTCGGGGAGAAAGTGCATCTCGATCTTCTTCACGCCGTCCCCCTCGCAGGCCTCGCACCGCCCGCCCTTCACGTTGAAGGAGAAGCGCCCGCTCGTATAGCCGCGCATCTTGGCGCCGGGCGTCTGGGCGTAGAGGTTCCGGATATCCGTGAACAGGCCCGTATAGGTCGCGGGATTGGAGCGGGGCGTGCGTCCGATGGGGGACTGGTCGATGGCGATCACCTTGTCGAGCGCGTCCGCCCCTTCGATCCGGTCGTGATCCCCGGGGAAGGTGACGGCCCGGTTCAGGGTGTGCGCGAGAGACCGGTACAGGATCGAGTTGATCAGCGAGGACTTTCCCGATCCGGAAACGCCCGTCACGCAGACGAAACAGCCGAGCGGGATCTCCACGTCGATGTTCTTGAGGTTGTTCTCCCGCGCTCCGACGATTCTGAGCTTTTTCCCGTTTCCCTCTCTCCGGAGTTCGGGAACCGGAACGGACTGCCGGCCCGAGAGATAGTCCCCGGTGATGGACGCACGGTTTGCCGCGATCTCCTCCGGCGTCCCGCAGGCCACGACCTCGCCGCCGTGGATCCCCGCCCGCGGACCGATATCGATGATATAGTCGGCCGCTTGCATGGTCTCCTCGTCGTGCTCCACCACGATCACGGAGTTCCCGAGGTCGCGGAGGCTTTTGAGGGTGGCGATGAGCTTGCCGTTGTCCCGCTGATGGAGTCCGATGGACGGCTCGTCGAGGATGTAGAGCACGCCCGCGAGCGAGGAGCCGATCTGCGTTGCCAGCCGGATCCGCTGCGCCTCGCCGCCGGACAGGGTCGCCGATTTCCGAGCGAGGGAGAGATAGTCCAGCCCGACCGCCTGTAAAAATCCGAGCCGGGATTTCAGCTCCTTCAGAATGTCCCGCGCGATCTGCATTTCCATCGGATTGAAGGTCAGGGATCTGGTGAACGCGAGGGAATCGGTCACGGACATCATGCAGAATTCGTGGATGTTCTTCCCGCCCACCGTAACCGCAAGAGCTTCGTGATTCAGCTTTGCGCCGTGGCATTCCGGGCAGTCGCGTTCGGTCAGAAACTGCTCGTAGTAGTCCGCCTCCCATCCGCCCGGCTTGGCGCGATCCTCGATCAGGCGGATGATCCCGTCGAAGGTCGTGGAAACGTGGTTGATCCGGCTGCCGAAGGTCCGGTCCACCGTGAAGACGTCCGGCGAGCCGTAGAGCAGCACGTCCCGGGCCGCCTTCGGATAGTCGCGCAGGGGCATATCCAGATCCGCGCCGTATTTCTCGATCGCCGCCCTGACAAGGGGACCGTTCCAGCTTTCCTCATCCAGCGTCTTGAAGCCGTTCACCTGAATCGCGCCTTCCCTCAGGGACAGGGAATCGTCCGGAATGATCTTGCGCGGATCGACGGACCGGAGCACGCCGAGGCCCGAGCAGGTCGGACACGCTCCGAAGGGATTGTTGAAAGAGAACATCCGCGGCTCCAGCTCCGGAAACGAGATCCCGTGCTCCGGGCATGCGTAGTTCGTGGAAAACTCCATCTCTTCGGCCTTTTCATCCCCGCGCGGCACGGTCACGATGAGGAGGGAGCCTTCCGATTCCCGCAGCGCGGTTTCCACCGAGTCGGTCAGCCGCGTCCTCAGATCCGGCTTCATGACCAGACGGTCCACGACCAGCTCCACGGTGTGCCGCAGATTCTTGTCGAGCGCAATGTCCTCGCTCAGATCGTACAGGGAACCGTCCACCCGAGCCCGGACGAATCCGCGCTTTTTCGCGTCGGAGAAGATCTTCTCGTGCCGTCCCTTTTTGCCTCGCACGACCGGAGAGAGCACCATGAACCGCGTCCCCTCCGGCAGAGCCATGACGCTGTCGAGGATCGTGTCCACGGACGTCTGACGGATCTCCCGGCCGCACACCGGACAGTGGGGCACGCCGAGTCTCGCGTACAGCAGGCGGAGATAGTCGTAGATCTCCGTCACCGTTCCGACCGTGGAGCGCGGGTTTTTCGACGTCGTCTTCTGATCGATCGAGATCGCGGGGGAGAGCCCCTCGATGGCGTCCACGTCCGGCTTGTCGAGCTGTCCGATGAACATCCGTGCGTAGGAGGACAGGGATTCCACGAAGCGGCGGTGTCCCTCGGCATAGATCGTGTCGAAGGCCAGAGAGGACTTGCCGGAGCCGGAGAGACCGGTGAACACCACCAGCTTGTCCCGCGGCACGTCTACGTCGATGTTTTTCAGGTTGTTCATCCGCGCTCCGCGGACGGAAATATAGTCAGGCATGAAAAGGGCACCTCGTGAGAAGATCTGTCGGAGTATCTCCTATTATATGAGAATATAAAATCTTTGTCAATAGATTTTATAAACTTTTTTCGCGGAAATTCCGGGAGAATTGTTTCGGGGGAATTGTAAAGGGAGGGGAAATATGGTATAATATAAGCAGAACGAACGATGGAGGATGGCTGTGATGACGAAAGTGAACATGCCGCGGACGCTCGCGGAATTCGAGCAGCTTTTCCGCATGATTCTGGTCGAAGGCAAGAGCGTCGTGGTCGAACAGGACGGAGAACCCGTCGCCGATATCACGCCGCGCGAGAGGGACGCTTCACGGCGTATCGGCATTGCGAAGGGGAAGTTCGAAATCCCCCCGGAATTCGACGCATGGGACGGTGAAATTGCCGGGATGTTCGGGGAGGCAGAATGAAATTCCTGCTTGATACGCACATCCTTCTCTGGGCTTTGCGCGGCGATCCCCTTCTGCCGCAGGGAGCCGCGGAGGCGATTGGTAATCCAGAAAGTGTGGTCGTGTACAGCGCCGCTTCTCTTTGGGAGGTCGAGACCAAGCACCTCGCGCATCCGGACTGACATGGGGCGCCGATCTGCTTGCGTACTGGTGCCGGGAGGCCGGATACCAGCCGCTTGAAATCCGCGCGGAGCACATTTTCCGCCTCAAAGATCTCCGACGCCCGGCAGACGCGCCGCCGCACAAGGATCCTTTCGACCGCATCCTGATCTGTCAGGCTATGAAGGAGGGGATGCTCCTCCTGACGCACGACAGTCTGATCGCACAGTACGACGCGCCGCGCATCCTGACGGTATAGAGACGACTGCTGCCTGCTGTTCAAAACGGCGGGCCTTTTTCTTGTTTCAAATCCGCGGCATTTCTTTTGTCATATCACCACGCGGTATAGTGGCTTCGCGGAGGAAGGAGCCGCACAGACGGATAACCTCCGCTTCGGTTCATTATAACACAAATAATATTTGATTTCAATAGGATTCCGTATTTTTTGGAAATTCAGAATTATCGTTCGCGTTTGAAGCCGGGAAGAACCAGTTCCATGAACCGGTCTTCTTCCGTATCGACAAAACCGGGAGGGACGATCTGCGCATCCCGGCATCCCATTTTGAAATAGAACGCGACGGTTTCCCGGGAGGGTACGGCGGAGATGAACAGCCGATCCGCCCCCATCTCACTCGCCCGGACACAGACCGCGCGGAAGAGTCTGGATCCGATCCCCAGCCGCTGAACCCGGTCGTCAACGAACAGCATGGTGAGATTGGCGTACCGGATCTCCCCCTCCGATAGGCAGCCGTCCAGAGAGGCGAATCCGACCGGCAGACCGTCCGAAAATGCCGCAAAGACCGCGCCTCCCGCTTCCGCCTGTTCTCTCAGCCATAGGGGGATCCACCGCCTCTTTTCGTCACTCCATTCCCGAATCAGATCGGTCGGCGAGAGGACATAGCCGTCCCCCTCCCGGACCCAGATTTCCCTGATGATCTGACGGTGCCGGAATCCCGAAAGGAAAACCTCCGTCAGCTCTTCCGGCAAAACACGACGGACTTCCATACCCCTGTCCATCATGTTGCTTTTGCTTTCCGGCCCACTCCGGCGTACTCCCCCTCCGCTGCCCGCGAAAGGATTTCATCCGCCCTCAGCTTGTCCTCCCGGTACGCCTTCCTGAGAAGCTCCGAGGGGATGAATTCGTCGTACTTGTCGAAGACCGGAGCCTCCGTCGGGCTGATGAGCGCGTCGAGGTCGATCCCCTCCCGGTTGATCCTGTCGCCGATCATCCGCATGAGATCGTCCCCGCGCCCGCCCTCTAACTTGAAGGTCATATAGTAACAGCTCTCGAAGTCCATGCCGGTCAGCTTGAACGAGCCCGCCTTGCGCACGAGATACCGCCGGAGCGTCCGGAACGACCGGGTCCCCAGCCAGGGGAAGAGCGCCCATGTGTACCCGCCGAGGGGCAGGATGCAGCTCTCGGTCAGCCCCGTATTCCGCGCGACGGCCCGTGCGACTCTGAGCCGCTGCAAAGCGCCTTCTCTGAGATAGGGATATTCCGTGTCCTCCCGCAGCACCTGCCGCATCCGCTCGAGGATCCTTGTGTGGACCTCGCCGTAGTCCCCGGGCCAACTGACCTCCATTTTTCCCCGCACGGGCTTGACGTAGATCAGCTTGCGCGGGATGTCCAGCTCCTCGACCTCCCAGACCCGTCCGGCGAGCGCGAACCGGTCCCCGACGGGCGGCGGCGTGGTGATGACCCCGATCTCGTCGGATTCGCACCGCACCGTGTAATCCTCCTCGTCCTTGAAGACCGCGTAGAATTTGAAGGAATTGGTCAGCCGTTCGCCCCGCAGTCCCACGATCAGCTCCCGCTCGTCCGTCATTTCGAGCCAGTCGTTGTTGATCATGGACACGAGGAGCGTCTTGTAATCCTCCTCGTCCACCGCGGCGAAGGGGGGCAGGTTCAGGATCCGCGCCGCCAGTTCCTTCGGAGTCAGGGCTCCCGAGGAGGCGACGATGGACAGCGTCTGCTGGAAGAGCAGGGAGAAGGGGCATTTCTTGAGGAACGGCGGCTCGATGAAGCGGTCTTCGATGTAGAGCTGGACGATGGCGATGGCCTTGAGCAGCTCCCATGGAATGAGCTGGGGCAGGGGCGTGTTCGGCAGGGGATTCTCCTCCCGGAAGACCATCATCATCTCCGGCGGATCCCCGCGCCTCCCGGACCGTCCGAGCCGCTGCAGAAAGGACGAGACCGAGTTGGGGCTGCCCTGCTGGATGATCCGCTCGAGCCGCCCGATATCGATGCCGAGCTCCATCGTGACCGTGGCGCAGGCGACTGCCCGGATATCGTCGTCCTTCATTTTGAGCTCCGCCTCTTCCCGGATGGACGCAGACAGGAACCCGTGGTGAATGAGGAACACGTCCGGCTCCCCGCGGTATTCGGCGATCTCCCGCAGCGTCGCGCAGATGTATTCCGTCTCCTCGCGGGAGTTGGAGAACACGATCGCCTTCTTGCCCTTCGTCGCCTCGTAGATGTACTCGTACCCGGGATCGAGGGAGAGCTTTTCCTCCCGCCGGTTTCCCTTGGGCGTCGGAAGAAGGGCGACGTCGTTCACGATCTTCGGCGCGCCGGTTTGGGGATCCGCGGTCATCCTTTCCCCCGCCTCGGGAGCGGTTCCGGAATCCTTGTCCACGATGAAGAAGTGCTCCATCCCGAGCCGCCACCGGATCTTCGCGGGGGGGATCGCGGGGATCTTCGTGTCCCGTCCGCTGCCTCCGCCAAGCCATGCCGCCGCCTTGTCCATATCCCCGAGCGTCGCCGACAGACCGATCCGCCGGGGGGAAACGCCGGTCTTTTCGCGCAGCCGCGCCAGCTGGCAAAGGATCTGGTTTCCTCTGTCGCTTCCCGTCAGCGTGTGGATCTCGTCGATCACGATGTACCGCAGGTCCCCGAACAGCCGGAGCAGATCGGAGGACCGGTTCATGAGCATGGCTTCGAGGGATTCGGGCGTGATCTGAAGAATGCCCCGCGGCTCCTTCAGCGCCTTCTGCTTGTGGGAGGCCGCGACGTCCCCGTGCCAGTGGTAGACCGGGATCCCCGTCTCGGCGCAGAGCTCGGAGATCCGTCCGAACTGGTCGTTGATCAGGGATTTCAGCGGCGCGATGTAGAGGGCTCCCACGGACTCCGGCATATCCTCGTAGAATTCCGACAGGATGGGGAAGAAAGCCGCCTCCGTCTTGCCGGACGCCGTCTGGGAGGGAAGGAGGAGGTTGCAGTCCGTGTCGAAGAGGATCTCCGCCGCCGCGACCTGCACCGGGGAGAGGGCCTCCCATCCGTGGCTGTAGATGAATTCCCGGATAAACGGGGAATAGCGTTCGAAAACCGACATATCCTTCTCCTTCCCTGTGCCTGTCCTTATGCCTTACTGTCCGTTCCCATGACGCTCAGCCACTGCGTCAGCCATTCGAGCTGCCGGTCGATGAATGCTTCGTCGATGCAGTCGATCCCGTACAGCTCAAGGATCGTCGCCTGCAGTTGGAAATGCCGGATTGCGATCCAGTCGGAAAACGACGCCGTCTCCGTCCGGGTCAGCTTCCGCGCCTCGGCATAACCCGAAAGGAAGCGTTCGTAAACCGTCTTTGTCAGGCCGACATCCTTCTGTTTCAGGCGGAAATAGTCCGTCATGTCGCACATGACCGATACGTCGAACATCAGGGGCGCGCGGCATACCGTGTCGAAGTCCAGAAAGACGATCCGTCCGTCTGAGGTCTCCAAAAGATTGCCCCGATGGAGATCCCCGTGACAGATCCCCGTGGGCTGACCCTCCGTCCGACTCCAGAGCATGCCGCCCAGTTCCTCATAAGCGGAGAGACGCGGATACCGCTTCTTTCGCAGAAAGTCCAGATACCGGCCGATGAAGAACGCCTTCCCGCGTGTGACGGGATCGCCCAGAAATTCCTCCAGCAGATCGTGCAGCCGTGCGGTCAGCATCCCGACCTCCTCAGCCCTCGCCGTCAGATCGGGCTCCTCCCCTTCCATGAATTCCTGCACCAGCAGCAGACGGGTTTCCCCGTCCTCCCGGATTTCCGGAAGCGCGGCGCCGTCCGTCGTCAGGAGCGTTTTCGGAACGGGGAATCCCTGTTCTTCGAGATAGCGCATGACCGATGCGGACCGGCGCGCGGTCCCGGCGAACGCAGGTCCGATCAGCTTGAGAAAGAACCGCTCCTTCTCTGCCGTCTCCGCGAGATAGCTCGTCCCGCCGCCCTCCCGCAGGAAACGGACCGCGGCGGCGTGGATCCCGTACCGTGTCCGCAGAAAATCCGACAAATACGCCTGTTCCATCCGGAACCATCCTTTCCGCCGCCGGACCGGCAGCCCTGTTCTGTGGGGGAACTAAAGAGGTGTCAGAATTCGATATCGTCCAGCGTCACGGCGGGTCTCGGAGCGGCAGAGGAAGGAGCCCCTCCGTCTTCGGCTCCGGATGCCTCCCCGTCCGCGTCAGCCGGGGCGGAGGTGCGCTGAACCTTTCCCAGAATTTCGTCAAAGGATCTGTCCGGATTGGAATAGCACAGATCGAGCAGGGTCACATAGTCTCGGATGATTTCCCGGGGCGTGATCATCGATTCCGCGCCTTCCCTCGTCATGGACTGGGTCAGAAAGTCCTTCATGTTTGCGTCCGTGATCTTTTCCGACGCCTCCCAGCGGTGATATTCCCCGTGCAGAGCCGTCAGGCGGATCACCAGCGCGTAGAGCTCGCTGTCCGAGAGCCGTTTCAGCCGGATCACGGGCTGCATGAAGGAGCGGAGCTCGCCCCCTCCGAACCGCCCGTCCGCCAGTCTGGACCGCAGGGCTTCGTAGCTGTAGAGTCCCCTCCTGCTGTCTTCGAGAAACTGGGGCGTCCCGCCGAAGACGATCATGAGCCCTGGCGCGCGTCCCTGCATGGTGTCGTTGAACATGGCGAGGATCTTTTCGTAGTTGTTCTCCCGGGAAATGCGGTTTGGGATCTTATAGAGGTTCACGCATTCGTCCACATAGAGGCAGAGACCCGCGTAGCCGCAGAGCCGCACGAACGCCGTGAACAGTTTCAGATAGTCGTACCAGTTGTCGTCCGTCACGATGGTCAGGGAGCGGATCCCGGTGGCGGCCCGCGCTTCCGTCCTTGTCCCGAACTCTCCGCGGAGCCATTTGAGACAGGCGGACTGTTTCGCGTCGTCGTCGTCCCGCCAGCCCTCGTAGTAGGCCCGGAGGACCGCCGCGAAGTCGAATCCGCCGACGTCCGCCTCGAGCTCGCGGAGGTTTTTCGTGATCCTGCGGGCAAATTCTGTGCCCCACGCCTCGGAGGATGGATCCATCCCTTCGTCCGTCAGCTCGGAGCCCAGCTTTGTGAACCATGTGCCAAGGATCACGGGGAGCGCGCCGCCATCCGGGGAGGTCTTCGTGGCGATGTTCTTCATCAGCTCCCGGTAGGTTGCCAGACCGCCGCCGCCCGCCAGCTTACGTTCCGGGGAGAGATCCGCGTCGGCTGTGACAAATCCCCGGTCAAGCGCGTAGCCCCGGGAGAGCTGGATCAGAAAGCTCTTGCCAGAGCCGTACCGCCCGATGATGAACTTCATCGCCCCTTCGCCGTCCGCCACGCGGTCGAGGGAGGAGGCAAGCGCGTCGATCTCCTCCCGCCGTCCGATGGCGATATAGGGCGCGCCGACCCGGGGAACCACGCCGCCCGACAGGGACGACAGAAGCGTCCCGAGGATCCGGCGGGGAACCTTCGTCACCGTTTCGTTTCTGTTCTGAGCCATTCTTCCGCATCCTCCCTGTATTCATCCACAAACCGGAACCCCACGCCGTCCGGTTCCAGTACGATATCGCCGATCTTCTCGAGAAAGATCCCGTTGATCCGGTCGGCGGCGTCCCCTTCGTAGAGTCCGTTTTCCCGGCAGAAGCCCCGGAATCTTCCGTTCATCGCCGCCCGAAGCGCCTCCGTCAGCAAAGCGTCTCCAGCGGAACCTTCCTCCCGGCCGGGGCTGTCATCGACGCCGCTCCCCGACCGCTCCGGTTCGCTTTCCGGATCCGGTTCCGGGGAGCTGAGAGCTTCGGAGAATACTGCGCCGTCCGCCTCTTCCCCGGGGTACGGAACGAGATCCTCTTCCTCCGCGCCGGATGCCACAGCAGGATCGGAGCCGTAATCCTCCCCGGTCAGGCGGCTGGTGTTGACCCAGGATTCCGCTTCGATGGCGGCGGCTGCGGCGGGGTCGAATCCCGAGTCCTCCGCCTCGTAGTTTTTCAGATAATCCGGCGGCATATACGCGTCTTCCTTTTTCTGCCGGATCTGTTCCTTCGTCGGAAGCATGGGCACAAAGTACGCGTCGATCTTCGCGGAAGATTCCGCGCCGACGCCGTCCGTCCCGAGCTTGGCCTTGATTCCGAGCGTCGCGCGGAGGCGGTTTTCCGCGTATTTGACCGTCGCCGTCACCATTCCGCGCGTTTCAGCCCGCCGCGTGAAGGAGACGAATTCCAGATCGATCCGCCGCTTGACGGACGAGGCCGCCACCGCCCCCACATAGCTGTCCCTTGTCATCCGGTAGATCCGGTCGAGCGCGAAGATCCCCGCTCCCGCTTCCTTCTCCGCTTCGAGCGCGCGGGCCACGGCGGCGGGGATGTGCTTCTCGTAGGCGTCCCGGTTTTCCGGATAGTACCGGCTGTTACGGAAGTCGTAGTCAGACGAGTTTTCGATCACCACCCGCGCGAAGGCGACCGCGTCCGAGGAGGCCCGGTCGAGGTAGAATTCCTTGAGCTGGGCTTTCGGCACGATCTCTGGGAGGATGGGACCGAGGCGGTCCGGAAGGGCGACGCCGTGGATCATGCAGTAATCCGGGAGCCATTCGCAGAGCGTTCCGTCGAGTCTGGGATAGGCGTTCCGGTATCCGAGCCAGAGCGTAGTGAGCAGCTGCGCGCCCTCCTCCGGCGGGATCAGCTCCGGCAGATTGATGATCTCATAGATATAGAGCAGAATGTACGGGAAGTCGCAGGGGGGCGTTTCGCCGTGACGCACGCGCTCCCGGACATACCGGTAGAAGTCGAGCTGTCCCATGCTCATGTGCGCGTACTGCGGAACGAAGGAGGTGTAGGGGACCGGTTCGTTTCGTACCGCCGGGCCTTCGTAGGGAGTCGCGTGGCTCCGGGCCGCGTCGGAGAGAAACCGGTTGTAAAACTCCGTGTCCGACTCCCACGTCCGCACGGTGATGGAGCGGATCAGCGCGCCTCCCGGAGAATAGGTCCGCACGATCTGGGAGCCCGGAGACTGACGACGCTCTTTCGCCGCCGGATCCTGCGCGCGCCCGATGGCGGAGCGGGGAGGGGTGTGCCGTCTGTACGATCCCGTCTGCACGGATCGGTAGCCGTCGGCTGTCCGGACGACCCGGCCTGTGTTCCCGCTCTCACGCGGGGGGATCGATTCCGCTTTCGCTCCGGATCCCGAGAGGTCGAATCCGTTCAAATCCCTCCGGGGCGCGGCGTCCTTCACGATCCGCTCGGAGAGCGCGGTGTTCTCCCCCGGAACCGGCTCCGGATCGGGCGCGTCGATATCCGTCACGGAAATGCTGTGGCTCCGGAACGCCGGTTTTTCGTAGACCCGCGGCTTGGGCTTTCCGAGATCCCAGAAGCGGTCGTCCCGGACGTCCTTTTCAACCGCGCCGGTTTTTCCGGATGCGGTCGGGACGGTTCTCTCGTCCGAGGAAGGCGCGGATGCCTCCGTGAAGACAGCGCCGTCCCCGGGATCCGCACCCCGGTCTTCCCGCATCGTTTTTTCGTCCGGCAGCAGCGTGACGTCGATCCGGACCCGGGAATCCCCGCCCGACGTGCGGACCGCTTCCCGTACTTTTTCGCTGACTCTGCGGCGGATCTCTTTCGCAAGAGCCGCCAGTTCCTCCGGCGTCCTGTTCTCCGGCATGCGGCACTCCCCTTTCGCGCAAGGATTTTCTGCATTACATCATTATACCATTATATCAGGAATCCGCCTGCCTGTCAAGCAAGGGGAAGCGGTGCGGAGCGACGAAGAAATATGGCGCGCTCAATCTGAAATTTGTAGTTCTGCCCATTGTATTCCGGGAACAAATGTGCTATACTAATTCATTTAACGATCAAAGCCTGTTTTGTCGGAATGGGGTGAAATCACCTCCGCCCCGGGTGAATTTTTATGCGTTTCCACTCTTGACACGGGACGGGAGGCGTGGTATAATACAAATCACAACCCGAAAGAGCAAACGCTTTGAAGGGGACAAGGATCCGGATGATCCCTCCAGAGAGCCGTCGGTCGGTGCGAGACGGCGGGAGAGGCCGTTTCCGCTCGCCCCTGAGCAGCCGCCTGAAATTCCCCGAACCGTCCGGAAGCCGGAAGGGAAGAGTAAACGCGGACGGGACTTCCCGTTACAGAAGAAGGACATCGCGCGTGTCCGGCAAAAGGGCGGTTTTCCGCCGAAACAGAGTGGTACCACGGAACTGATCGGTTGCGTCTCTCGTATGCGAGGGGCGCGCTTTTTGTGTGTGCCGGGCATGTCCCAGTTCTAACGGGTGAAAGTCCCGTCGCAGGTATTTACCGCCAAGCGTAGCGAACCGCAAGCCGAAGTCAGAAATGACCTCGGGGGAGGAAGCGGTGTAGCAAAGCCGAAGAGCCTAC
>SVQK01000115.1 GCA_015065385.1 Oscillospiraceae bacterium
ACGCGCATTGGATGGGGAAGGCTGGACTTGATGGAACGATAACCGGATTATGGAAACACTATCCACCGCGTGGTTGTCTCCCTGTTTCGTTTCCCGACCGCGCGCCTGTGTAATGCGCGACTGAAGCTCTTTGACCTCCGGCTGCACAAACGCGGACCGCGCGAGGACTGTGGGTTGAACTATCAGGCTTGGATTCCGAGGCGAGCGGTCAGGATTATGCTCTCCGGCCAAGGGGGACCCGCACAGGGGGCACCTGCGGCCAGAGCTGGTGTCCCCCGTGCCGCCCGGCCTGCGCAAGGCCATAAAATCAGAAACCCGTAGGGTTTCTTTCCTCCTCCCTCGAAGAGGGTTAAATAACTCGCAAATGCTCCGCATTTGCGCTGTTATTCGATCTCCACCACCGTGGTCTCGTACGAGGTGAGGATCATGACCCGGGAGAGGCCGGCGTAGTCGGCGGCGCAGCGGACCGTCACGGACATGCCGCGGGTGTAGGGATCCACCTCCATCGACTCGATGTAGCCGATGACAAGGCCGCGCGGGTAGACGCTCCCGTAACCGCTTGACAGCACCCGGTCCCCGACCTGCGCCGCGGTATCCGCCTTGAGGTAGTTCAGCTTCATCAGGCCGTCCCCGGAGAGTTCGAAGACGCCCTCGGCCACCGCCACCTCGTTCGTGCGCTCCACATACGCGCCGATCAGCGTCCCGGATTCGAGCACCGTCGTCACGCGGGACCAGTTCGACCCGACCTCGGTGATCCGCCCGACCACGCCGTCGGAGGTCACGACCGGCATGTTCACCTCCACGCCCGCGCTCGTCCCCGCGTCCAGCGTCAGCACCCGGGAGTAGTTCCCGCTCTCGCGCCCCGTCACGGAGGCCGGCAGCATGCGGAAATCGTGGTGAACCCTCTTCATTTCGAGGAAGCCCGCCATCCACGCGTACATTTCCTCGCGTTCCGTGGAGTCGTAGATCTGCGTCCTCAGCTCGGCGACCTCCTCCCGAAGCTGCGCGTTTTCCTCCACCAGCTCATCGAACCGGTAGAAGTACGCCGCGAATCCGTCCATCGCCTCGGCCGTATAGTTGAACAGCTTCTGCATGGGCGTCAGAAGTCCCGTCACCGCGTCGCGCAGCAAAAACGTCGCCCCCATCTGGTAGAACACCGTCGGAACGATGCACAAGAGCAGCGCGGCCACGACTGCGACATAAAAGAATTTCGATTGAAAAAACTGCTTCATAAGGTAAGAAACCCTCCGGGTTTCGATGGAATCCGAATAAGAAGGGGAAGGGGGATCGTTTCTGCGGATAGTTTCCTCTCCCTCGACCTTCAAAGGGGTTAAGCGGGGGAGCGATCCGCCGAAACGGATTTATATCGAACTATGTTTTTTTCGCGCGACTCCCTCAGTCACTGCGGTGACAGCTCCCTCGGTGCACGAATCTGACGATTTGTGAGGGAGCCTTGGGGGTTAAGCGGGGGAGCGATCCGTCTCAATGAGCGTTTATTGAAAAGGTTGAGCGTGTCGGCCCTCTCCGTCCCAGTCTTCGACTGCGGTCTTCGACTGCGCCACCTCTCCCAGAAGGGTTCCTCCCTACGGGAGGGGGCAAGAAGATAGCTGAACTTCATAATGCAGTCTCCTTTTCCATGCGCGTTTCGATCGCTGTTTGCGACGCCCTCGGCAGAGCAAACCGATGAATTTCGGTGTAACCGGAATTCATCGCATGTTTCAGCTTCACAAACACAGTCCGCGCGAGGACATGGGATGCGCTTTCAGGCTTGAATTCCGAAATGAGCGGTCGGGGTTATGCTCTCCGGCCAAGGAAACCCCCGCACGGGGGGAAACCTGCGGCCTGAGCTGGTGTCCCCCCGTGCCGCCCGGCCTGCGCAAGGCCACAAAATCAGAAACGCGTAGCGTTTCTTTCCTTCCCCGACGCAGTCGGGATTCAAAATCCGCAAATGCGAAGCATTTGCGACTCCCCGTGTGGAAGCGCGAAGTCTTACTTCGTCTTGTACTCCGCGATGTACTTCATCTCCGCGCCGCTTTCGATGAAGCGGCCGATGCCGACGGCGACGGAGTCGATGGGGGACTTCGCCACGACCGTGCGGATGCCGGTGACGCGGGAGATCAGAAGATCCATTCCGGCCAGAAGCGCGCCGCCGCCCGTGAGCATGATCCCCGTGTCGTAGATATCGGAGGCCAGCTCCGGGGGCGTGGATTCGAGCGTGTTCCGGATGACCTCGACGATCTGCTGGACCTCGTTCTGCATCGCCTCGCGCACCTCGGAGGACTGGAGCGTCACCACAGCCGGGAGGCCGGAGAGCAGATTCCGCCCCCTCACCTCCATCGTGCCCCTGTCCGCCGCGGGATGGGCCGAGCCGATCTTCTTCTTGACCTGCTCCGCCGTCGTCTCGCCGATCAGGACGTTGTATTTCCGCTTGATATAGGACGTGATCGCCTCGTCCAGCTCCACCCCGGCGGTCCGGAGGGATTTCGCCTGCACGATCCGCCCGAGGGACAGCACCGCGACCTCGGTCGTGCCGCCGCCGATGTCGATGATCATCGAACCGCGCACGTCGTCCACCCGGAGTCCCGCGCCGATCGCGGCGGCCAGAGGCTCGTCGATCAGGCCAACGGACCCGGCCCCCGCGGCGAGGGAGACGTCCTCCACCGCTCTCCGCTCAACGCCCGTCACGCCGATGGGGATGCAGACGATGACCCGCGGATGGCTGAACAGCGTCGTCCCGGAGGCTTTCTTGAAATAGTGGCTCAGCATCGCCGCCGTCCCGTCGAAATCCGCGATGACGCCGTCTTTCAGGGGATTCATCGCCACAATGGAGCCGGGAGTTTTGCCGAGCATGAGCTTGGCCTCGCTCCCGACCGCCACGACGTTTTTGGTTTTCGCCTCCACGGCGACGACGGAGGGTTCCCGGAGAATGATCCCCCGCCCCTTGGCGTAAACCAGCGTGTTCGCCGTACCCAGATCGATCCCGATTGTCTTCATGTATGATATAACCTTTCAGTCCTGTTTTGCTGTCTATATAAATTAACGTTAATCTTCGATAAATTTCACCAGCCGAAGGGCATTCCTGCCCTGACGGCGGAGGAGGGCCGGACTGCCGACTGCCGGTCTGCCGACTGCCGTTCAGCCTTTCCGGGCGAGCTTGTTCAGCTCCTCGACGACGTGGCAGACGGGGAGGCCGACGACGTTGAAGTAGTCGCCGCGGATCCATCGGACGAACGAGCACGCCCCGCTCTGGATGCCGTAGGCCCCGGCCTTGTCCATCGGATCGCCGCTTTGGACGTACCGATCGATCTCGTCCTCCGAAAGCTCCCGGAAGAAGACCTCGGTCTCCTCCGCGAAGAGGGCTTCCCGCACCCGGCCCGCCTTGGAAAACCGCAGCATGACTCCGGTGACGACGAAGTGGGACGTCCCGGACAGCGCGCGCAGCATCCGCCGGGCGTCGTCCGCGTCCTTCGGTTTTCCGAGCGGCTGCCCCAGCGTCGGGGACCAGACGACGGTATCGGCGGAGAGGATGACGGCCCCCTCGCAGTCCCCGGGAACCGCGTCCCGCACCGCGTCGTTCTTCAGCCTCGCCAGCGACATGACGTATTCCCCCGGATTTCCCTCGGGAAAGGGGACCGCGTGCTCGTCCGCCGGCGCGGTCAGGATCCTGTGTCCGATCCCCGCCTGATTCAGAATCTCGTGCCGCCGCGGGGAAGCGGACGCGAGGATGATGTCAAATGGATAGGATGTTGTCATTGTGATTGGGTTTATTGTATGGGAATTTCGGTATACGGTGACGGAGGGCGAATCAATTGTCCCTTGTTATCACTCGTCCGATGAGGAGGGCGAGGGCGATGAAGAGGATCATCGAGACGGTGATTTTGATCGAGATCCCGAACGTGAGGCGCAGGAGGTTCAGATCGAGCACGATCGGGCTTTCCGTCCCGAACTCGAGGCCGTAGGAGAGCCATTTGAGCCACGGGATCCCGACGGTCATTTCCGCCGCCATGGAGCCTATGACCACGCCGATCATGACGAGAAACAGATTCAGCCAGAAATGTCCTTTCATTTCACACCCCCGTATGTCCGAAGCCGCCGTCTCCGCGCTCCGTTTCGTCCAGTTCCGAAACCTCCTCGAAAAGGGCGCGGGCGACGGGGAAGAATCCCATCTGCGCGATCCGGTCCCCGGGAAGGATCTCGACCGGCTCTTTTCCGAGGTTCACGACGGCGACCTTGATTTCCCCCCGGTAGTCGGCGTCGATCACGCCCACGCCGTTCGAAAGGGTCAGCCCCTTTTTCGAGGCAAGCCCGCTCCGCGCGAAGATCAGGGCGGCATAGTCCCGGTTCCCGAAGTCCATCGCAAGCCCCGTCGGGATCAGCGCGCGCGCTCCGGGCTCCACCGTCACGGGATCCCCCGCCGCCGTCAGATCGCAGCAGGCCGCCCCGTCCGTCTGATAGACCGGCATCCGCGCGTCGGGGCGGAGTTTTTTGAGTTTTACTTGCAGGTTCATGTGTGTTATGTGAAGTTGAGGTTGGTGGTTTTTGTTGTTTGTTTTCGCAGGGGACTGTCCAAAGCCGCCTGCGCAGAAGGAGCCTCCCTCTCGGAGGGAGGTGGCACGGCCTGAAAGGTCGTGACGGAGGGAGTGTCAAACAAAATCTCTTGAAGCAGAAAACGGGCACGAAGAGCGTATTTTCTCTCTTCTCTTTTTTCTCTTTGCTCTTTTCTTTTTACTGTATCCTTCTGCCTTCTCCCGGGCTTCCGGTTTCGTAGCGGTTGAGGACGGAGCGCATTTCTTCCGGGCTTTCGGTCGTCCAACAGAAGCGCAGGGACGCGCCGTCGAGCTGGTCCAAGCGGTCGGCCATCCAGATCGGGCGGGCGTTATAGACGATATTCACGCAGTTACCCGCGCCGAGGACGGGGAAACGTTCGTCCATCCGGTCGGTGAGCGATCCGCGGCAGTACGACGTCTTCCAGAAGTCCCGCCTGCCGCCCGCGCCCCTGCATCCGCCGTTCTGCTCCTTCAATACGCACCGGGCGAGCGTCATGACCGGGATCCGCCCGTACGCCGCGCAGGACACGGGACAGAGCCTTGCGATCGCCCGGATCCCGCCGGAGGGCAGCTCGGGGGAGAGTCCGATCTCGGAAAATCCCGCGTCCCGGTACACCATCGCCGCCGCGCCGTTCGTCACGTTCCCGCGGAAGGACAGATCCACCGTGAATTCCCGGGCGAGCCTCGCCCCGCCGATCCCGTGCGCCCGGATCCGGCGGATCCCCGCCTCGTTCAGCGTCCGGATCATCTCCCGCTCACAGGCCATCGGGAACGGCGGCAGATCCGCGCAGAGTTCGGGCAGGGACTCTCCCGTCCCGAGTTTTAGCCGGTCGAAGACCTCCCGCGCGCGGCCTGCCTGCTCGGCGGGAACGAATACCCGCGCGAACCGGTTGAGGATCCCGCGCACGACCTCCGGATCGCCTTCCAACAGTCCCGCGTCGGCAACGTCCAGCGCGCACCTCTCCGGGCAGAATCCGGTCTTTCCTTCGATAGTTTCGGAGCCGGGCGGCGGGGCGGGGAAGACGTAGGGGGCATAGTCCCGCTTTCCGCCCGCTGGTTTTTCCGCGGATGGATCAGATCCCGCCTCCGGTTTCGCTTTCCGGCTCAATTCCTCAACGGCCCGACGGCGCA
The DNA here is from genome assembly GCA_015065385.1 of Oscillospiraceae bacterium. Taxonomy (GTDB): domain Bacteria; phylum Bacillota; class Clostridia; order Oscillospirales; family CAG-272; genus UMGS1696. The sequence goes on from SVQK01000115.1 coordinate 5,679, forward strand.
GGTCGTTCAAGGCCGACGCCGGGAGCCAGAGCCCGTCTTCGATCTCAAACGCGATATCCGCGGGATCGAGCTCAAATCCCGTCCCGCCGAGCTTCGTCAGGTTCCGCGCCGCGGACGGCCCGTCGAGCGGTTTTCCCTCCGCCTCGCCCGGGATCTGCCCCTCCGCGCGGCCTTCGATCACGGCTCCGTCTTCCTCCCCCGTTCTCAGGACGAGGACCGACGGCTCGCCGCGCCGGACCGTGCAGACCGCCGAAAGCCGCTTCTTTTCCCCGGCCTCGATCCGCTCCGCATGCTCCCGCGCCCGCCTTGCCGCCTCTTTTTCCATCTGCGCGAGCCCCGGCGTCTCTGCATTTGCGCTTTTTCCGCTCTGCTTTTGCTTTTCCTCTTCTCCCCGCGGCGGCTTTCCGGCCATCGATCCCGAACCGGGACGCCCCGCGAAATACCCGTCCGTGAAGCCCCGCGAGAACAGGTCTTCGAGCGCCCGGATCTCCTCCGGCTCCGCGTCCCGCCGCTCGTCGAGCAGCCTCCGGTAGATGGAGGTCACCCCGTAGACGTATCCGGGGGATTTTAACCGCCCTTCGATCTTGAGCGAATCCACCCCGACGGCCAGCACGTCCGAAATCCGCCCCGCCAGACACATGTCGGCAAGGCTCAGCGGCGTCGGCGTTCCTTTTTTTCCGGTTTGTCTCCGCTCTCCCGCGTTCGTACGGGACAGCGCGGCCTCTGCGGGAAGATCGATCTCCCCGACCCGGTACGGCAGGCGGCAGGGTTGGGCGCATTCGCCCCGGTTCCCGCTCCGGCCTCCGCAGAAATACGACATGAGGCACTGTCCGGACAGGGACACGCAGTGCGCCCCGTGGACGAAGATCTCGATCTCGAGCGCCCCGCGCAGTTCCCGGATCAGCGCGGCGATCTCCTCCCGGCTGAACTCGCGCGGCAGGACCAGACGGGCAAATCCCGCCTCCGCCAGCGTCAGGCAGTCCCCGAGCGACCCGAGCGACGTCTGCGTGCTCGCGTGGAAAACGGCGTGCGGCCACCTTGCCCGGATCTCCCGCGCCAGCCCGAGATCCGCGATGATCACGGCGTCGGCCCGCTCGTCCTCTGTCCCGCCGAGGATCCGCTCGGCCAGCCGCAGGGCGTCGTCCATCTCCCGGTCCCGCACGCGGGTGTTGACGGTGATGTGCGCCTTCGCCCCGGCCCCGTGGACCCGCCGGATCGCCTCGGTCAGCCCGTCGTCGGTGAAGTTCTTCGCCCGCATCCGGTTGGAAAAGGCCGATCCGCCGAAATACACCGCGTCGGCTCCCGCGGCAAGGGCGGCGGTCAAGGCTTCGTCCGATCCCGCCGGGGCGAGCAGCTCGGGCAATGCGTTCAGCCCTTTTTCGCTTGTCACGCTCATTCTCCCAGCCTCCCGCGATCCCGGATCGCCGCAAGGATCTCCCGGATCCTTCCGAGCGTCTGTCGGTATCCGTCTTCTCCGGCGCTCCGATCCGAAGCGGCTCCGCCCGTTTCCGAGCGTCCTTCCGGATCCTGTCCGTCCCGCATCCTCATTCTCTGTCCGTCCGCGTCCGCGATCCTCGCGTACTCCCGGAGCAGGGCGCGGTACTTCTCCCCGAACTCCGCCGCGGCAGCCTCCGCCTCCGCGATCCTCTCCCCGGCCTTCCGCTCCCGGTTCAGCGCGTCGAACGCGCACAGGATCACGGCGTCCATCTTTCCGTCCCGCGTAGCCATGCGCGGGCTGCTCTTCCCGAGCGCGTCCACCTGCGCGTTCAGCTCCGACTCGATCTGCCTGACCGCCGCCGGATCCTCGTCCGTGAGGACGTTCAGAAACCTTCCCGCGATCCGCACGGAGATCTTCTTTTTTTCCGCCATTCCGGATCGCCTCCCAACGCGCATAGAACAGTCCACTTTATATTATAATACTTTTTTGCGCCGAATGGAAGAGGGATTTGTGAATTTACGGAAGAAGTTTCCGTATTCCCGATTGCATCGGGAACGGATCGCTCCATCAGCCCGAAGGAGTCGCAAATGCTTCGCATTTGCGAATTTTTGATTCCGACTGCGTCGGAAACGGCTTTCTTCATCAGCTCGAAGGGTCATTCCTGACCCTTCGGCGAAGGATGTGCAAACGCTTCGCGTTTGCGGATTGGATTAACCCTCTTCGAGGGAGGAGGAAAGAAACCCTACGGGTTTCTGGATTTTATGTCCCTGCGCGGGACAGGCGGCACGGGGGACCATCTCAAGCCGAAGGCCCCCCGTGCGGGTCCCTTGGCTATATGGCATAAAACGAC
>SVQK01000116.1 GCA_015065385.1 Oscillospiraceae bacterium
CCTACGCCGAATTCATCAAGGTCTGCGACACCCTCGAAAACCACTACCGCGACATGCAGGATATGGAGTTCACCGTCGAAAACGGCAAGCTCTATATGCTCCAGTGCCGCAACGGCAAGAGAACCGCTCAGGCTGCTCTCAAGATCGCCTGCGACCTCGTGGACGAAGGCATGATCGACGAGAAGAAGGCAGTCCTCATGATCGACCCGAGAAACCTCGACACGCTCCTGCACCCGCAGTTCGACGCGAAGGCTCTCAAGGCCGCGAAGCCTCTCGGCAAGGGTCTCGGCGCTTCCCCCGGCGCTGCCTGCGGCAAGGTCGTGTTCACGGCTGACGACGCGGAAGCCTGGAAAGCCCGCGGCGAAAAGGTCGTCCTCGTCCGTCTCGAGACCTCTCCCGAGGATATCACCGGCATGAAGGCCGCTCAGGGCATCCTCACCGTCCGCGGCGGCATGACCTCCCACGCGGCTGTCGTTGCCCGCGGCATGGGCACCTGCTGCGTCTCCGGCTGCGGCGACATCGTCATGGACGAAGCCAACAAGCAGTTCACCCTCGCCGGCAAGACCTTCAAGGAAGGCGACTTCATCTCCATCGACGGCTCCACCGGCAACATCTACGACGGCCTGATCCCCACCGTGGACGCTTCCATCGGCGGCGACTTCGGCCGGATCATGGGCTGGGCGGACAAGTACCGCACCATGAAGGTCCGCACCAACGCGGATACCCCGAGAGACGCGAAGAAGGCCCGCGAGCTGGGCGCCGAAGGTATCGGCCTCTGCCGCACCGAGCACATGTTCTTCGAACCTGAGAGAATCGCCGCGTTCCGCGAGATGATCTGCTCCGACACCGCCGAAGCCCGCGAAAAGGCTCTGGCGAAGATCCTGCCCTACCAGCAGGGCGACTTCGAGGCTCTCTATGAGGCTCTCGAGGGCACTCCGGTCTGCATCCGCTTCCTCGATCCGCCGCTCCACGAGTTCGTTCCTCAGGAAGAGCGCGAAATCAAGGAACTGGCCGACGCCATGGGCAAGACCGTGGACGACATCAAGGCGATCATCACCGGTCTGCACGAGACCAACCCGATGATGGGTCACCGCGGCTGCCGTCTGGCCGTCACCTATCCCGAAATCGCCAAGATGCAGACGCAGGCCGTGATCCGCGCCGCCATCAACACCAAAAAGAACCATCCCGACTGGAACGTCAAGCCCGAGATCATGATCCCGCTGGTCGGCGAGATCAAGGAGCTCAAGTACGTCAAGAAGTTCGTCGTCGAGACCGCTGACGCCGAAATCGCCGCCGCCGGCGCTGACCTCGAATACGAAGTCGGCACGATGATCGAGATCCCGCGCGCCGCTCTGACCGCGGACGACATCGCCAAGGAAGCGGACTTCTTCTGCTTCGGCACCAACGACCTGACCCAGATGACCTACGGCTTCTCCCGCGACGACGCCGGCAAGTTCCTCGGCGCGTACTACGACGCGAAGATCCTCGAGAACGACCCGTTCGCGAAGCTCGACCAGATCGGCGTCGGCAAGCTGATGAAGATGGCCATCTCCCTCGGCAGACCCGTCAATCCGAAGCTGCACGTCGGCATCTGCGGCGAGCACGGCGGCGACCCGGCCTCCGTTGAGTTCTGCAACGAGATCGGCCTCGACTACGTCTCCTGCAGCCCGTTCCGCGTTCCGATCGCCCGGTTGGCAGCTGCGCAGGCTTCTATCAAACAGGCAAAATAATCGGATTCCGGACAAGGTGTAAACCAGCGTTGCGAATCTGACAGAAATCCCGGTATCGAGCAATCGGTACCGGGATTTTTCGCGTTTGTTCAGACTGAAATCTTTTCCTGTATCTCTCCGGGCTTTTGACCTTCGGAGTATATTCTTAAATGTGCGAAATAATACAAAGAATAAGCCGGTGTGTATTTCCAGTTCTATCTTTATTGTCTCCCCGGTTCCCTTCCTCTTCTGAAATCACACGCACAGCGGAAGCCTTCCTCATTTTCGATACGCATAATACCACGCATCCCCGTCCGGGTGAGCCGATTCAAAATGAAAGCCTGCTCTTTCGAACGCTTTTTGAGAGGCGGCGTTGTCCGGAAAGATGACCGCTTTGGCCGATACGAAGTCTTTACCGAGAATCTCGCCGCTGTTTTCCAGAAGTTCAGCGAGAAGAGCCGCGCCGAATCCACGTCCCCGTCTTTCGGGAGCCACGACAAGTTCGGAAACCGTCAGTTCCCCTTCCCACAAGCCGACGGCGATCGCCGCAAAGGGCGTTCCTTCTTCGGAAACCTTCATGAGCCAGAAGTTCTCACCCAAAACGGTATCTGTTTCCTTTATACAGGCATCGGCATAATCCGCCCACCCGTCTTCACAGCCCGTATTTTTCCGCGCAGCGGGATCCATCCATTTCTCAACGGTCTCTTCATCTTCCCTGTGATAGTCCGTCCAGATAAATCGCAAACCGTGCCTCCGTTGACTTGTGTGATTTTGTCCCTTTCATCATATCACAGAATCATGGCGAAACTGTGTCCTCGCGGGAAAATACGGAAAAAAAGATCCCCCGCGCCGCTTTCGTATCACTACGCGGGGGAGTTCGACCGGTCTGCCGGTCTGCCGGTCTGCCGGATGATCACCCGGTCACGACGGCGCAGTTCTTCTCCACCCACACGACCCCGAGCCGTTTCTTCCCGACGCCGGGGAACTCCACATCGAGGATGCGGGCGTCCCCTTTTCCGCTGACCGCCGTGATCGTCCCCGTCCCGAAGGCAGGGTGGCGAATGGTCATACCGGCGGCAAAGACGCTTTCCGCAGGGGGCGGCATGGGCTGTTTCGGGGATTGTCCGCCCTGCCCGGCCTGACTGTCTTGCCCGGCCTGACTGTCTTGTCCGGCCTGTCCGCTCTCCGCGGATCGGGAAACGGACGGGGACACGCTTCTGCCGGAAACCGGTGAAGTGGCCGTCCGTCCCGGTCTCGGAGCCGGAGCGGCGGGAAAGACGGTATCCGCGGATGTGTCGCCCGCGCCGCCGCACTCCTTTCGCACCTTCATGAGGATCTTCCCGAGGTGGTTCTCCCCGCGTCCCGTCGAGGCGTCCACGCCCCAAAACGTGTCGTGCCAGCTGTTCCCCTCCATAATGGGGAGGTCCCCCGTGGCGACGAGCTGGGCGGCAAGCTCCGGGTGCTCCCCGAACTTCGCCCGGACGATCTTCTCCATGATCCCGAGCTTCACAAACTCCCAGTCGGAGCGAAGGGTCACCTTCCGCCCCATTCTCTTCACGAGGACGGGGTTCTTTGTCTCGGTGAACGGGACGCGGTCGTCCGGATCGAGGCACTTCGCCGCCTGAAACGCCGCTTCGTTCGTCGGGTAGGTCATGCCCTCGAACGTGACCGGAGCCGCATGGAAATTGCTGAGGAACGCGTATCTGCCGCGGAAGGACGTGATCGCGGTCTCTTTATGGATCGGAGATCCGGCCGCGGTGAGCAGCGCGAAGACCTCCGGGGTCAGCATGGAGACCGCCCGCTCGTCGTCTCCCCCGCGCACCGCGTCCCGGACCTCCCGCAGAGCCTTGGTGCGCTCGATCTCCTCCCCGGGATCAAATCCTTCCCGTTTGAACACGACGATCTTATAAGACTCGCAGAATTCCCGGAAGGTCTTCCACTTCGTGAAGGTTTTCAGCTTGTCCCCGCCGAATAGGAAATATAGCCGCTCCGCCTCCGGGAAGTTTGCCTGCACGCGCTTCATGGTGTCGAGGCTGTTCCCGCTCGTGCCGGAATACCCGTATTCGCCCTCGTCTACGGAAAGACGCCCGTCCCCGGCGCACAGGGCGTTCAGCATGGCGGCGCGGGTCCTCTCGGAGAGCACCTCGGACGGGTAGTCCGTTTTGCCCATTTTCTTCGTCACATAGGCGTCGTTCGAAGGGAGGAAGATCCCCCGATCCGCTCCCACCCCGTCCAGCGCGGCCGAGAGCAGCCTTTTGTGCGCAACGGTCGGCGGATTGAAGCTCCCGCCGAAGACAACGATTTTTTGACTCATCGTATTCACCTCCTTACAGGTCCTGCCTGCCGGACTGTCCGCGCACAACGGTCATGGAGCAGGTCATTCCAATTCCTCCTGCTTTTCCAAATAGGCGAGGTAGTCCTCGTGGATCCTGTTCCACTCTTCCTCGCTCAGCGTCAGCGGATTGAACCGCTCGCTCCACCCGTACTTCTCCGCCGCCCAGAGGGTCTCGTCCGCCGCGAACAGCCACTGCTGCCACATCTCGCCGCTGTGCCCCTTCATCAAAAGAACCCCGAGCAGGATCCGGAAAACGCACCCGGCGACGGCGGAAAGAAGCATGTACTCCACGGTCGGCAGCAGTAGGCACACCACAAAGTATGTGACCGCGGCGTCGGCGAACAGGAAAAACGCCAGCCCCTTCAGATCCCGGTTCCGGAAGACCCGCACGAAGAGCAGGACCTCGAGGGAGAGGAACACGAGCGCTCCGAACGCCGCCAACAGAACGATCCGCCGGTTTTCCAACAGGAACGCCGCGCGCTGGACGAAGCGGAAATAGAGGTGGGCCGCCATGCTTCCGGGGACGATCCCCGCGATGAGGTTCCCCGCCGCGTAGCCGTTCAGCTCCAGCCAGAAGTCGTACCCCGTCACCGTCAGAGAGCTGAGCAGGCAGAAGACGGCGGCGATTTTCCCGATCCGCGCGGCCCGCCGGTACCAGGCAGCCGAATGACGCGCGGTCTCCTTGATTTTCCTTGCGATCTCCAACCCGTTCTCCGTGTCCCAATCCATCCTTAGCCTTCCTTTCTCCGTCCGAGACGGTCTTTTGCTCTTTCAAGCGCTGTTCCTGCCCCCCTTCGTTCCGGATCAGAAGAACGGATCCTCCTCCCCCGCGGAGCCGAACAGCAGGGAGTTCCAGGTGCACATCTCCCGCCGCACCGAATCCCGAATGACGTCGAAATACTCCCACGGGACGAAGATCTTCCGCCGCTCCGTGACGAGCTTCACGCCCAGCTCGTATTCCGCGGCGTTCCAGACGAGAACGCGCGCGTCCTTTCTGCCGAACCGGATGAACCGCTCCTCCCTCACCGCGGTCTGGACGGCGGCCTCCCGCGTGACGTACGCCGTGAGATACCACAGATTCCGGGGACGGCTGAACCGCTTGCCGATCCGCATGACCCGCTTTCCCTCCGCCCCGGCGGGCAGCTCATTCGGGAAATACTGCTCCACATACAGCTCGCAGAAGGCCTGCGGCGCCTCCCCCGCCTTCTCCTGCTTCCGCCTCAGTCTCTGCTCTTCCCGCAGGGCGGAGCCCAGATGGTCGCAGATCTCCGCCTCATGCCCTGCCCCGCGCCGACAGCGGTCTATGACGTCTTCCAGTCCGGGGACCGGGGTGAATTCACGCATCATTTTCCTTCCTTTCTCCGTCAGAGACGGTACGCCGCAAATCTTCTCTCCGCTTCTTCAAACATCTCGTCCGCACAGCGCGGGTTCAGCTTCATCTCCGCGACCAGCCCGCCGCCGAGCCCGTATCCGATCCGGCTCCATCCGCCGTTCGAGGCGAAGACCTCCATGACGTGCTCCGGCAGAAAGCGCCTGTCCAGCTCGTCGAGGACGCGGCAGGGATCGGCGTAGCAGGAGAAGAGGAGGAACCAGAAATCCCCGAACCACACGGGATCGATCCGGACGGGATAGGACAGCAGCCGTTCGCAGATCCTCCGCGCCTCCACCGGCGGGACTCTCACAGTACAGGGGTATTCCTTCACGATCTCCTCCGCGCGGCCTTCCTCCCCGCCGCAGAGTTCGGCGAGGAGAGATTTCAGGGGGAGGAAGGGATTGGATTCGTTCACGGTACAATCCTCCTTTGCGCGTCTTTTCCGTTCTTCCCGCGCCGTCCGGCAATGTTTCATACTGTTTCGCTACTAAACGGTTTGGACATGTACAGAACAGCTCTGACAAGTTTTATCTGTACAAACCCGCTATGGCCCCCTTGCCCAATGCGCGACTGAAGCTCTTTGACCTCCGGCTGCACAAACGTAGACCGCGCGAGGACAGTAGGGTGAACAATCGGTTTTCGATTCAAGGGCGAGAGGTTAGGTTATGCCATATGGCCAAGGGGGACCCTCGGGAGGGGCACCTTCGGCCTGAGATGGTGTCCCTCCCGACGCCTCCCGCGCGTAGCGGGATAAAATCAGAAACGCGCAGCGTTTCATTCCTTATATCCCTTCTTAGAAGGGATTTCGTTTCAGTTTCCCCAGCCGGAACGGGACGGATCGGCGCTGAACGCCCCGCTGATCCGGGCTCTCATGCGGATCAGAGCGAACATCTCCGCGTGACGGGCTTCCTCTGCCGCGCGGATTGCCCTGAGGCGGGATTCAGCCGCGGCGGCATACTCCCTGTATTCCCGGGAGTCCGGATCGAGGGAACGGAGCTTGCGGAACGCCTCGCGTGCCCACCGCTCCTCTTCCCATGCTTCCCGGAGAAGCGCGCGGATCCTCCGGTCGATCCGGCAGGTCACGTCGTTCAGGTTCGCGCAGTCGGAAAAATCGAGGTACGGGTTCGCAAGCTGACGGATGAGTTCTCTCAAAGACGCTCCTTTCTGCATCTCCCGCAGGCCGGTTCCCGGAAAAAGGGTGAAAAAAAGAGACCTCGTGTTCCGGGATGTCTTCGCGGGCGGCTTGGCTTCTTTCAAGTTCGGCTTAGCTTGCGTGCGGTTCGGAAATACGGGTCTCTTTGTCGGGCTGTCTTCGGCTGGATCCTCCCCCTCCCCCTGCAAGAGGAGCGTGAGAGGGAAAGGAATCGCATTGTACCACATTTTGGGGGCGGTGTCAAGAGGGAAAACGGACTTTTTTGCGTTTTTCTACTCCTTCCCGCATTTCCCGCCGTATCGCAAAAGGTCGGTGCGCTTCGCGGGAATGCGGCGGCGTTTCTGATGCGCTTCTTTGTATTCCTCCACGATCCGCATCCAGTCTTCGTTCGGGAGCGTGTTTTCATCGAGGACGTAGTCGTCCGGCCAGTGATACTTCTCCGCTGCCCATAGGATCCACGCCGCCTCCTCCGCGCCGTCCCCCCAGTTGGGGCAGGTGTCGGCGTACATCAGAAAGGCCGCCGCTCCCACTCTCAGGGCGATGCCGACGGCCGCCGCCCAAAACGAAGGCTCGCCGAAGGGCGCGGACAGCGGGACATAAACCACGGCGGCCCCGGCTTCCGCGAACAGGAGGACGATAAACCGCCTGTGGCCGAAGGGATAGCCACTGTCCCGCGCGATCCGGATATGGATCGAGACGACCGCCAGCGCGCCCGCCGCCGCGAGGATCCGGCCAAATCGTCCCCAGAACGGGAAAAACGCCCGGCGGGTCAGCGTGAAGATGAGATGCGCCGTCATGCTTCCGGGGACAACTCCGGCAATCAGACCGCCGGTCGTCCTGCCGAAGGCGGTCAGCGCAAAATCGCAGCTGAGAAGGACCAGCGTGCAGAAGAGCTCAGCGCATACGATCCGCGGAGCAAGGGACATGACCCGGCGGTACCACCGGATCGAATGGGGCGCCTTCTCGGCGAGCCTGCGATAGAAGCGGACGTTGTTGACGAACGGTTCTTTTTCGGGGAAATCCTGATTTTGTTCAAGCATGGGATGCTGTCCTTTTCAGTTTATGAGTCTTATGCCGCGATGCCGGCGTCCTCCCGTCTCGTGCGGCGGGAAGGTTTTCTGCTTTTCCGGAGCAGGGCGATGCCGTACTCCTTTTCGATGTAGCGGATCCATTTGAAGAGCTTCTCGCAGACCTTTCTTCCCGCGGGGGTGCCGCACCGGCTCCAGTCCAGCGCGTCTTCAAGCCGCACGCCAAAGCGGTAGCGGTTCCACAGGGACAGGCGGAATGGCTGAGTAAAGAGGTAATGATCCTCTCCGGCGGACGCGACGCGGAAATACAGCTTCCCGCGGACGGGCTGCGTGCAGTAAACGACGGACTGCTTCATTTCGTACCTCCCTCATCCGGCGCATGATCGCCGGTATTTTCTCTGTCGGGCGTCCCGTTCAGCTCGTAAAACCTGAAGCGCCATTCAAGGCTCCGATAGCGGGCACAGGGCGTCGCGCCGACCTCGCGGCAGCATGCCTCCCATTCCGGCCCGTGATTCCTCAGGCCGTTCCGCTCCAGATTCATATAATGGGCGTACTCGTGGCGGATGATGTCCCGCGCCTCCGCCTCCGGCCACTCCGGGTCGTCGAACCAGTAGAGCGAAAAGGCGAATTTCCGTTCCTCGACATAAAACGAGCCGAGACATCGATGATTGCGGGTGAATGTGATCGGGAGCTCCGCGCCGCGCAGCCCGGTGATCCTGTCCATCCGGCGCAGCTCCTCCCGGATCCTCTCCTCCGTCCAAAGAACGGGTTTCAGCTTTCTCGGCAAATTGATCCTCTCCTTATTTTTCACGATTTCCCGCGCTCACGGCGCAAGTATCCCGTCCGCCAGACCGTAGACTACGGCTTCGTCGGCGTCCATGAAGTTGTCCCGGTCGGTGTCGCGGGCGATCTCTTCGACGCTCTTCCCGGTGGCGCGGGCGAGCTCCGTGTTGAGCGTCCGCTTGATTTTCAGGATGTGCTGGGCGGCAAGTTCGATTTCCGTGGCCTGTCCCTGAATGCCGCCAAGGGGCTGGTGGATCATGACCTCGCAGTGGGGTGTGACGAACCGTTTCCCCGGCGTCCCACCGCAGGCGGCGAGAAAGGCCCCCATCGACGCGGCCATGCCCGTCGCCACCGTGACGATGTCGCACCGGCACCGGCGCATCGCGTCGAGAATGGCCATCCCGTCCGAAACGGATCCGCCGGGGGAGTTGATCATGACGGTGATCTCGCCCGACCCGGCTCTGTCGAGGTATTCGAGGGCGACGATCGTCTCGCGGGCAGTCTCGGAATCGATCTGCCCGGTGATCCAGATCCGCCGGTTCTCCGAAAAATCCTCGGAGAAGAGATCCACGGCGGTTTTGCCCTGCTTGTCGGTTTTCGTGACGGTGTAGTTCATCGATACCTCCTTGATCTGTTCAGTTGATCTTGCAGTTTCTTTCGATCCATTCCCTGCTCAGCTCCTTGACGCCCACATCGGCGAACCGCACATGCACAACACTCGGCTTGTCCTCCACGTCGAGAATGACGCCGAGGCCGTATTTCGGGTGAACGACGGTCTTCGCATCCGTCCCCGAGTCCGGGCCGAAGCGGAGGGAGAAGAGCGGCTCACGGAACCACTCCGGACGCTTCTCGAGGGGCGTGAACACCTTCGGCAGCTTGTCCGTGAGGATCTTGTGCTTCAGATCCGACGGTTTGACATACGAGATCTCCCCCTCCACCTTTTGCGGGATCGCCGCCGGGCTCCGGGACGTGTATTTCTTCACGAGGTCGTAGGTGTCACAGTCCGCAAGCCGAGCGAAGTAAACGAGGCGGTCGCGGATGTAAAGCGCCTCCTTGAACTCCCGGAATTTGCCCAGTCCCCGGAGCATGGGGGGCGTCACGAGGGTTTCCGGAGCCCCGCCCGTCGTCACAGAGGTCGTCCCGCAGAGGGAGCAGATATGGTCGATCAGATCCGGGTCGGAGGATCCGAGGAAGAGCACGTTCTTGCAGTTGCCCTCGATGATCGCTGAGTCCGGGTAGGTTTTCTCGAGCTGCTTCATGGACTGGCAGACCAGATAGAACCGGATCTCCCGGCTCCGGCAGGCGGAGATCTTCGGCCCCATGTCGTTGATCCGCAGGTTGCAGAACTCGTCGCACACGAAATTCACCCGGCACTTCGGACGCTTCCGGTTCTGGAATTCTCTGGTGAACCGCTCGATCAGCCGGGAGTAGAAATTGTCGATGAGCAGGCCGGAGATCTCGTCATACGCGGAGGTCTCGTCCGGTACGACGAGAAAGACCGCGGTCGGCTTGTCGTACATCGCGTCCGCGTCGAAGGTGGTGCGGGAGAGCATCCGGGCAAGGGACGGCTGGACGAGGAACGGCTGTAAGTAGGCGGCCGCGGAAACCGTGATGTTGTGGGTGGTCCCCTCCGTTCCGCAGATCGCGTTGCGGAACATGACCGTGGAGGTGTTCGACTCCGCCGAGAGCGTATCAAACACCGTCTGCATATCTTTAAGCTCTTTCTCCGTCATGGACGCGGCAAGGGAGAGGATGTTGACATAGTCCGCGCCGTTTTCCCGGCAGGCGTACGCGTCGATGAACGCATGAAGGATCGGGATGAGCAGCTGCTCGGAAGTGCTTTTCCAGAAGGACTCGTTTTTTGTCCCGCCGTCCTTGTCCGTAAGCGCGTGGACGATGGACGCGAGGTTTGAAACGGCCTTGTCCTTCTGCCCGCGCCGGTAAAGGTTATAGGCGTATTCGAGGATGTTGTACCCGTCCCCGGCGAAGCTCCGGAAGTCGAGGAAGGCAACCCGGTATCCCTGCTCGTCGAGCAGCCCGCGGACCTTCGGATCGGTGGCCAGTTCCCCCTTGGGATCGGTGACGACCATGCTCTCCCGGCGGCAGGCGAGGGAGAAGATCAGAGGCCGGATGACCGCGCGGGTCTTCATGGAACCCGTTTCGCCGTAGATCAGGGTGTTTTCCGTCCTGTCGTTCACGACGGCGCGGTGCACCCCCTGTCTCGACCCGTCTTCCTTCCCCCGACCGCTGTTTCGGGGCGTGTCGGTGAAGCAGAGCGGGATCCCCGCCGCCGTCGCGTAGGTGTTCAGGGGAGTCGCGGAGAACTCCTCGAGCAGATCCGCCTCCGAGGCGAACCGCGCGCCGTTCTCCGGGTACGCGTACCGGTTCCACCGGGATTCGTAGTCATACCGCTTCTTTTCCATACTCGCTCCTTTCCACCCGCGCGGGTTTCCATTCTCTCCGGGGCTCCGTTTCGATCTCCCGCCCCGCGATGAGGTGGAGAACGGACGCGGGATCCCGCACAGCCTCGAGAACGCCGGCTTCGGTGATTTTTCCGTCCCGGGCCAGCTCCTCCATCAGGGCGTCCACCCGGGGATACGAGCGGAGCATCCTCGCCTGAGCGTTCGGCCTCATGAGGATCGAGGCCAGCCGGTCCGCCGCGGAACGCTCAACCGCAGCCGGAAACCGCTCCGTGAGGTACGCGGCGAGGTTTTCCCGGTCGGCAAAGGTCCGGTCCTCGCAAAACTCCCCCTCGAGGAAGGCGCGGAGGGTGAAGAACAGCGCGGCGCAGTCCCCGGCCTCCCGCTCCCGGACGAGGAAAACGTACCGCCAGAGATCCCGGTGGTCGTGGAGATACATCGCCGTGATTTCGAAATATTCCTCCTCTTCCCGGCCCACCCACTCGGTGAGGTCCAGCGCGAGGCACTCCGGCGGGAAGGCTCCCATCCTGCGCACGGCAAGCTGGAGCTCCCGGATCCCGTCGAAGGCCTCGTAGGGCGGCGCGTAGGGGAGAGTAAACTCAAGGATCCGCCCGCCCCCCGCGAGGCAATCGAGGGTCTGGCGCGACGCGTCCCGGCCCGAAAGAGCGAGGAAGACAAAAGGGTTTTCGGTCATGCAATCCACTCCTTTCCGTTTACAATAATCTTCGCATATACTGTTCAGATTCGCTGAATCCGCTCCCTCTTCCCGGCTGTGCCGGACTTCCCCCACGGGCGCGCGGAATGCGCACTGTCCGTGGGATCGGAGGCGGATCTTTATTCGGTTTTCAATGAACAATCCCCCGAAAGGGCGCAAAAAAGAGACCTCGCGTTCTTCGACGGCTTCGCTGGCTTCATTCCTGGCTTTTCACAAGTTCGGCTTGGCTTGGCGTACGGCGTACTGCGGATCGGACGTTCGGTCTCTTTGTCTGTTTTCGGTTGTCTTCGGCTTTGCTCCCTTCCCCTCAATTCCGAAATGGGAAAGGAATATATTTATACCACTTTTTCCCGTCGTTGTCAAGAGGGAAAAAGAAAAAAACAGAAAAAAGTGAAAAAAACCGCCAAAAAAGCGGTTTTGGTTTCCTGCGATCGAGGGGGGAGCGGCCTGTTACCGTACGGGATCCTGACGCGCTCCCCCTTCGTTTACCGGGAATACTCAATCCGTACTTCCGTCCGACGTCCCGCGTTTCTTTTCCCCGCGGATCAGCAGGACCGCGCCGACTACGAGGAACGGCAGTCCCGCAAGGATCCCGTTCGGAGCGGGACCGAGCAGTCTTGCGGAACCCGTATCCGGCAGGCACAAGGCCAGAGGAAGCGTTGCCGCCGCGTTGAATGCGCCGTGCAGAAGCGCGGGCACCCAGATGCTTCCGCCGGCTTCATAGAGTCTGGCGTGCAGAATGCCGAGGCCAACCGTCACGACGCAGAAGAGCAGCATGCCCGTGACCAGAAAACCGATGTATCCGACAGAGTTTCCCGCCGCGGCGCCGTATTCGTACCCGATCAGCCAGATGAGCGGCCAGTGCCAAGCGCCCCAGATCACGCCGCCGAGAAGCCAGCCCTTCCTCCGCCCGAATTTCGCCTCGAGCGCGGGATACAAGAATCCGCGCCAGCCGATCTCCTCTCCCAGAGCCGGGATCGTGTTGAGAAGCGGCGCGTAGGTCACGCAGCCGATCACGCCGATCAGGACGTACAGGGGGTAGGAAACGCCCTGCGCCTCCATCTGCCGGAGGGCCTCCGCGCCTCCCGTGGCGGCCATGTATTCCCCGCTCAGATCAAAGTGTTCCGGATAAAGCAGGAAGTAGAGAGCGGCTCCCGCCGCGGTCAGCAGCACTGGGGCAAACCATGCGGTCAGAATGGGCTTGACATTTCCCCGGATCCGCGGCTTCCAGCCCATGCCTTTCAAGCCCGCTCCGGAGAGGATGACGCCCAGCGCCGGGACGAACATCATTGCGGCGAGCGTCAGCTGACCGACAATCATGCTGCGTTCGTACACCTTTGCCGCGCCGAACTGAATGAGATACGCGAGCCCGAACGTCCACGCGAGATACGTCAGGACCCTCTTTCCGCTGTATTCCGCGTTACGCATTTCCGTTTTCCTCCGATCCTGCCGTTCTTGCCGTTCTTGCCGTACTTGCCGTGCTTGCCGCGACTTCCACGCAGAAGCCGTAACGTCCGCAGGCGGGGCAGGTGAGCTTTCTGGCGGCCGGGGTGTGGGAAGCCCAGAAGGCCTCTTTGAATTTCGGCTGAAAAACCGTATGGCATCCCGGGCAGACGTACGCCGTCTTTCTGAAATACCAGCGGCTTGCGATCACGCCGTAAAAGATTGCGAGGACGGCCCACACCGGGAACAGCTGCCAGATCCCCTTCACGATCCACAGAATGATCGCCGCCAATTGCAGGACGGAAAGCGGCAGGCCCGTCAGCAGCAGGATCATGTGGTTTTTCTTCAGTTCGTCTCTGTTTGTCATGATGTACGCGATGTCGCCGATGGATTCGAGGGAGAACTCCTCCACGCTCTTCAATCCGGCTCTCAGGTCCGACAGCTTTTCGAGCATCTTCTCCCGCTCGCCGATCTCCTTCCGTAACGCGGCCTCCTGTTCGTCGAGCAGAAGGGAAATGACGCTTCCGGGATCCTCCTCGGCGAGAAGCTGGCCGATGGCGTCGATGGAAAGACCCAGCTCCCGCAGGAAGCAGACGATCTTCATCCGCTTCACGTCGTCCTCGGAGTACAGCCTTCTCCCGCCCTCGGTCAGCTCCGACGGCACGAGGATTCCCCGCGTATCGTAGTACTGAACCGTGCGGACCGTCACGCCGCAGAGCTTTGCGACCTCTCCCGTCGTGTATTTGGACACGGCGTTTCACCTCCTTTGCGCCCATCATAGCACATGACGCGGCGTCACAAGCAACCCCTGACGCAGGGGGATTTTTGATTTTTTCGCAAAAAAACGGAAAACCGCGCGCTTTTCATACTGTTTCGCTTCAAAACGGTCTGATCGTGCACAGAACAGCTCTGACAAGTTTTGTCTGCACAAACTCACTGTGGCCTCCCTGCCCAATGCGCGACTGAAGCTCTTTGACCTCCGACTGCACAGACACAGACCGCTGAAAGTTCGCCAAAGGCGAATTTCTGAAGTTCGCCAAAGGCGAAACTTCGCGCGAGGACAGTGGGATATCCGATCGGTTTTCGCTGTGGGGTCGAGCTGTCAGGTTATGCCATATGGGGCCAACCGAGCTGCAAGCAGCTCAAACCCCCCGCACGGGGGGGAAAACCCAAGTTCGCGGAGCGAAGCTTGAGCGGCCATGAGCTGGTGTCCGCGATCGAAGATCGCAGCCCGTGCCTCCCGCCCTGAGCAGGGCATTTATTCCAGAAACGCGCAGCGTTTCGTTCCATATATCCCTTTAGAAGGAATTAAGGAACAAAAAAGGGCGTCGGCGGGATCTTTCATAAGTCAATGGAGGAGACCTTGAAGGAAGGAAACAGCCGGCGCCTTTTTATTCAGTTATTCAGCGGAGAACTCCTCCGCCCGTGGGAACGAGGTTCAGTGCTTTTTCTTCGTCACAGCGAAGCCGCCGAGGGAAACGACAGCTGCGACTGCAGCGACGATGCCGAAGTCGAAGGTGTTCGGAGCTTCCGCCTTCTGGTCGAGAGCGGCGTCCGCGGTGGCGGCCTGATCGCCGAACAGGGTCAGCTCGGAAACCTGGAAGGTGCCGGAAGCGGTGCCTTCCGCGTTGAACTTCACATAGGACACGCCTTCAGCCGCGCCTTCGCCCGCATAGTAGGTGAAGTTGGTCTCTTCGAAGAAGGTGTCGTCGCCCTTCGCCAGCTCGGTCCAGTTCTCGCCGTCCGCGGAGACGGAAATGGTCCACGCGTTCGGGGATCTGCCGTTGTAGTCGGCGTTGTCGTTCGCGGTGGCCATGGTGAAGCCGGTGATGTTGTACTCGCCGTCGAGCTTCACGATGGATTCCGCCGGGAACTGGTTGGTGCAGAACTTGGTGGCGGTGTCGCCGTCCCAGAGATTGTCGGAGCCTTCGCCGCCGAAGCCTTCGGTACCGGAGACGAATTCATAACCGGTGATGACGTTCTTGCCGTTCGCCGCGTCGGCTGCGGATGCAAATCCTGCGGAGACGGGTTCTTCAACGGGTTCGGCCGGGGTTTCCGCGACGGGCGTTTCAACGACCGGCTCCTCCGCGACGGGCGTCTCGACGACGGGATTCACGATCGGGTTGCCGCTGCGGTAGCGTTCGTTGTCGGCCGCCGCGTTCTGGGCGATTTCCTCGGCGGTCAGCTCGCGGTCATAGAAGCGGATCGCGTACACGTCGCCGAGCCAGTTGCGCTTCGCGTCCTCGCTGCCGAGGTGCATGTAGTTGGCGTGGTTGACTTCGGTCGGGACAGCCTCGTAAAGCAGCTCGCCGTCCACATAGAGGAAGCAGTCCTGATCCACGATGTCGAAAGTTACGGCCACGGTGGAGTTGTTCACAAGCTCCGCGCCGTCTTCCGCGACGGGACGGTCACGGTTGTTGTCGTTGTACTTGTACTCGAGGTTGTCGTTCTCGACGCGGACGAACAGGGAGAACTCGTCGTTGTCGGAAATGATGAGGGAGACCCAGTTGGTACCGGGCTGTTCGATCTCGCCGAGCGCCAGCTCGATGGTGTACTGCTCGCCGTTGGCAATGTCCTTCACCTTGTCCGGGAAGTAGTTCGGCGTGGAGTCGATGTAGTAGGACTTGTCGGTCCAGTGGTTGTTGCCGTCGAGGGAAACGGAGAAGTCATACCCGTTGCCGGAGACGTCGCGCCACACGGCGGAATCCTTGACCTGACCTTCGCCGGTGTTGTTCGCGCCATCGTAGTAAACCTGCAGGCCGTCGGTCACGATGCCGTTGAACTCGCCGACCGCGGGAGCCGGATTGTCGCTCTGGCCGCCCGCCGCCGTCTCCTTGGTGACGAGGGTCGCAGCCTCGTATCCGTCGGGCGCGTAGGTGTAGACCGCCGCAACTTCTTCAGCGGTCAGAGGGCGGCGGAAGAGGGCCACTTCGTCGAAGTTCGCCTTCAGGGAACCGTCGGCATAGTAGCCGGTGCCGTCCTGGCCCATGGTGAAGGACAGGCCGTCGAGATCGCCGTCGCCGTATTCCGAGATGCTGAAGGGCTCGAGAACCACAACGCCGTTGACGTAGAAGGTGAGCGTGCCGTTTTCACGGTCGGTCACGATGGCGATGTGATGCCATTCGCCCTTTTCGCTCTGCAGAACGGAATCCTTGTAGGAATACTGGAAGTCGAAGCGGGAGCCGGGATTGCCGTTGATTTTCCAGTCGCCGTCGCGGGGGGTGATCAGCCAGCCGGGGTTGCCGCCGGAGTTCCAGTCCTTGTTGCCGAAGAGGACCTGGTCGCCGGAGTGCTCGTCGATCTTGACCCAGGAGGTCAGCGTCCAGGAATCGGTGCCGAATTCCACGTCGTCGGAATAGACGAAGTAGTTTTCGCTGTCCGTGGCAATTGCCTTGCCGAACTTGCCGTCCACGGAGGGAACGTCGCCTTCGGCCTTGAATTCGTACTTGCCCTTGTCGTCCTTGACGCCGTCTTCGAAGGTCAGATAGAAATCCGCCTCGTCGAGGATGGCCTTGCCGTCCGCTGCAGCCGCGGGAATGACGGTCATCGGAGTGATGAAGGTCAGCGCCAGCGCGAGAGCGAGGACTTTTTTCTTGAGGTTCATCGTGTTTCTCCTTCCTTAGGTGAAAAGATCTCTCCCGGACGGGTCTGCCTCCTGTTCAGAGGCCGACAGCGCTTCCGGGCAAAGGGGTCATATGGCGGTGAGGAGTTGCCTTCGCGTCGGCGCGGGGATCGGCGGAAAGGACGGGGGACTGCGGTGATCCGCTGAGGGCGTCGGCGCGGGGACACTCTGTTCCGTATATTATAGCACCTTTATCCTCCGTTGAAAAGGCAGAATTCTGACAGGTTTAAAAATTCATGTCCGATTTGTGCGTTTTTCTGTATCGGATCGGCGTGATTCCGAACCGTTCCTTGAAACAGCGGGTCAGGTAGGCCGCCGTCATGCCGCATTTCGCGCTGACTTCCGGGATCGGAAGGTCCGTGTGCAGAAGAAGATCCTCCGCGCACTTCATCCGGGTCTCGTTCAGCTTCTGCGAAAAGGTCATGCCGTACTCCCTCTGCAAAATGCGGCTGACGTGCCGGGTGCTGACGCGCAGCTTATCCGCCAGCTCGCCGATGGACAGCCTCTCCCCCGCGCTTGTGAACACCAGATCGAAATAATCGTCAAGAATCGTGTGAACGTCGATCGGGAAAGACCGCCGCTTGTCCGCGTTCTGCGCCGACGACGAGGTTTCCCGGACGAGGCGCACCAGCAGAAGCGCGCAGAAGTGCTGTACAGCGTCGATATATCCGGGACGCTTCTCCGCGATCTCTTCAAAAATCTGCTCGAAGATCCTGCCGATTTCCGGCTCGGAGCCGCCCCTGAGCCATCCAGGCCCGGCCCACGCGGAGAAGGGAGAGTCCTTTTCCGCGCTGAGGATTTCAAGGCGGAGGCAGTAACCGGAGCTGTCCGCCTCCGCGCGCTCCTTATGGTAGAGATTCTTTCCGAGCAGGATCCATTCCCCCAGCCCGATCGTCTCCGTATCCGTAAAATTCAGCAGAAACTCCGTCTTCCCGTCCGCTTCGTAATGGAGCTCAAGACAAGAGTGATGATGGTGGGGAACGTCGTTTTTACTGGGATAGGAGTAAAGAGAGCCGATATAGACCTCCGCCCCCATCACCGGAACAACGCATCCGACCGTATATTCCAATTCCCGCACCGGAGTTTTCCTCCCTTTTGATCGCCCCCGGCGGATCCTGTATCATCCGTCGGCTCCGGGGCTTCCTCTTCCGTCTTCCCTTCCATCATACCACAGAATCATGACCAGACTGTGACCGCACGGGAAATTCCGGAACGGTTGTCCGTATTGACACACGGATTGTCATGGTTCCGGCACCGTGCCGCGAAACTGTCACTATGGCAGGGATCCGAGAACGGCAGATCCTATTGCGCCATTGTTTCGGATATGATATAATAATTTTGAATCATACTGTTTTTGAACGAACCGTCGCTTCTTTGGCAAGTGATTTTGGAAAAGACATCCTCCGGATAAGGACGGGGCGACGATTGCTTTTTGTCTCGGACTTTGACTCCGGACGGAACCGGGTATGCGTCACGGCAGGAAAGGGGACTCGGAACATGGCAAGATTTTGTGAAAACTGCGGCGCGAGGGTGCCGGAAGACAGCGTATTCTGCGAGAACTGCGGAGCGCGGCTCGCCCCGCCTGCCCGGATGACCCATACCCCGGCGGTTTCGGGACGATCCAGAACGACCGTCCAAATCGGAACCATGACAGAGGCGGTCGGTCTCGCCGTCTCGCGGAATCCGTCGGGGGCATGGAGCTATTGGGATTCGCCGGACTCCCCGGACTGGGACGCCCGCCGTCTGCTTCGCTTCGCGCAGAAGGAGGACAGGCGGCTTCGCGGCACGGACATGCTCTATCCCGTATCCCGCGCGGGTTCCGTCGGGCATATTTACGAGGACGAGGAGGAAGGCCGCGTTCTGGAGTGGGTCTTTTACGCGCCGGGTGAGGATGCGGAGTCGCTTCCCGCCTCGCCGGAGGAACTGTAGGGGGTACAAACCATTATGGCCAGATTTTGCAGATACTGCGGGAGCCCTGTCTCGGAAGGCGCGAACTTCTGCCGGGCCTGCGGGAAATCCCTGACGGAGGCAAGGAAGCCGGAGAAGCAGAAGCCCGAGATTCGGCAGCCCGAAATGCGGGAGCCCGTTGTTCGGGAGCCTGCCCCGCGGGATTCGTGGCAGGAGGAATATCGGAGGATCCACGCGCAGAACCGGGCTCGGACCGCGGAGCGCGGGATGCCGGACAACCAGGAGGATCAGCCTCAGCCGGTCCGTCAGGTTCCGCCTCAGACGTTCGCGGTCCCGGACGGCCCTTCGGTCGCGGCCGCCGCGGAATCCGGGGAGATCGATCTCGGAGAGGTGACGATCCCCGGGCTCGAGGGCCTCGGCGCGGCGGCAAAGGTGTACGGACCTCTCGGCGGGATCTTCCGCGGGATCGGATCCCTTCTCGGCGGCGCGCTCAAGATCTTTGTCAGGCCGGGCGCGCTCATCGGAACGGCTCTTCTGGCGGGGATCTGGATCGCGCTCGCGTTTTTCCGGGATTCCGGATCGGAGGTCGTCAAAGCGCTGTCCTTCCTCACCTACGCGGACGGCGGGGCTGAACGGGGGATCCTCGGCGGCATCGGCGGCACGCTCGGAAAGGGAACGGTCGCGGCGGCGCTTGTCTCGCTGTTCACGGGAGGGCTCGGAAAGGCGCTCAAAGGAATCGGCGCGCTGTTTGTCGGCCACGGGGAGAGACGGGGCTTTTTCAGCTTTCTCCTCGGGCTTCTCGCCGGAGCCGCGGTCTATCTGGCCTTCGCCGGAACCTTCGCGCCGGAGGACGGGATCATGGCGGGGATCGCCGGGGCCCTTCTGTCTCTCGAAGCGCTGGGCGGCGGTCAGGGCAAGCTGTACGCGCTCGCCGAATCGCTGACCTCGAAGGCCGAGGGGGGCATCCGGACCGCGCGGCGCGGAAAGATCGACGGACTTCTCACGGGGCTGACTTTGGGCTTTGCGGCCGCGGCGGCTCTGGCGGGACTCGGCGTGATGGAGGGATTGCTATGAAACGCACAGCTTTTGGGCACAAATGTCTGTTCCATTCCTTTTCCGTGATGCTGCTCTTCCTGTTCTGCGCTCATCTGCTCGTTCTTCCCGCAGCGGCGTATCTGCACAATGCCAAGCCGGACGCGGGAGTTCCCACGGATCTGATCGCCTCATACGATTATGACGCTGCCAAAGCCGCCGCCGGACAGTCCGTGTGGGCATTGGAAAGCATGCGGATCTATAAACTCTACCAGATCGACGACGACGGAACGGAATATGCCGAGTGGGATATCTCGAACGTGAACTTTGATGAAAACGGCGGTTCCCTTACGGTATCCTGGCTGCTGACCGACAGTGTTTTCACCTCGAGGTTTATTCTGCCAGGCAAAACGGTGGCGAGTCCGGAAGATTTTCAGATCATAACGTTCAACGGCCAATATGAAAGCGAATGGGGTTTCTGGGGAGCGGGAACGATTTCCATAGCGCCTTCTACGGAAACGAACGAAATGCTGAACAGCGGCGACGGTTATCTTGATACGGTCACATACGGAACGGAAACCGTGATCGACGGAGCAAGCGCGCGCGTCCACAATTTGGCACGGACAGTACCTGCGGCGGAATCAGGCACCGTTTTCCGCGTATCGGTGTTCAGCGGTTTTTATGCGATCGATCTGTTCTATACCGTACCGGATCCCTCCGCGCCCATCGTCCAGAACGTGACCACAGAAGCCGAAGCGACGCC
The DNA here is from genome assembly GCA_015065385.1 of Oscillospiraceae bacterium. Classification (GTDB taxonomy): domain Bacteria; phylum Bacillota; class Clostridia; order Oscillospirales; family CAG-272; genus UMGS1696. Next base: position 20,284 of record SVQK01000116.1, read on the forward strand.
CGGCGAGGACGAGGGAGTGGAGATCATCTCCGAAATCATCGAAGGGATCAAGCCGAAGGAGGCCGACAGCGTTTCGGCGGAAACCGTCGCTCTGAGCGTGGGCGGCGCGCTGGCTGCTGCCGGTATCCTCAGCGCGGCGGCGGGGAGCAAAAAGGACGGCAATCGGGAAGAACAGAAGAAACGCTACAAAATGTATGTCTACAAGGCCTTCGGAGACGTCATTCAGAAGGGCGCGCAGCCCATGACGGTCTATGCCCGCGTCTCCCAGATCATCGACGGCAAGGAATACGACTGTCCGGAGCAGACGGAGAAGATCGGCGTCTCGGGCGAAAACCTGACCGTCCGTCCGGCGGGGATCCGGGGACAGTACATGGCGGCGGACGTGACGGCGGATGCCGCGTCCGAAGCCCAAAACGGCACGGTCGTCTTCACCCTGACCGGTCCCGGCGGCGTGATCCGCAGAAGCGTCGTCTTCCGGCTGGTGAACGAGCCCCAGATCGCTTTCCCCGGGGATCCCGCGGGCGGCGTCTGGGATATGAGCGTCGTGTGGGACACCGTCGAGATGGTGGCGGGCGAGGGCGGCAGGGAGCGGCTCCGCTTCGTGATTCTGGACGCGCCGGAGGAGCCGAAGGTCATCCGGTTCCGGGATACGGAGGGCTTTGACATCGATTACGAGCCCGACCCGAAGCTCGGCTTCACCTACTATGCCGTCATCGACAACCGGACGGACCGGGCGGAAAAGGGCGGGGACATTTTCGCCGAGATGGAGGAGCGGCACATCATCGTGGAAGCGATCTTCAAGGACGGGACGCAGATTCAGAACTCCTTCACGATCGAGCTGTATCCGGACGGCCTCTCCGTCGTGCCGAACCGGGACATTGTGAAAAACGACCGCCTCATCGTCGATACGGAGGAGAATCCGTCGGCGAAGGAGGGGTACGCGAAGATCCCGCCGGTGATTTTCGACTTCACGGTCTGCTATGTGGACGACCGGACGGACAAGGCCGTCATCCTGAAAAATCCGTCCTTCGACCACGGGGATCCGACGGACGACGGGAAGTACGGACACCTTTTCAGCGACAACTTCGAATACCGGATCAGCCACATGGGCAAGGCGGGCGTCGCGTTCTTCCCGCTGAATACCCTGCCCTTCCTCGGCGACGTCTACGAAGCGAAAATGCCGATCTCGCACGACACGGAACGGCAGCGCTTCGAGGGGGAGATCCCGATGGCGGTCAGCGGCGAAAAGCCCTCTCTTCCCAGCTCTGCGGAGTGGCAGAAGGCGTATGCGTGGCTCAGGCGGGACATCCAGTACTTCGGCATCGAAAACGACCCGGCGCTCAAGATTTTCCTCGCGCATATCGAGGAGCATTCGGCGTCCGAGATCGAGCATGTGCGCTTGGAAATCATCAAGGCCGGCGTGGACTTTTACGAGAAATACGGCGAGGCGCACGGGCAGTACGGCGACCTCATGGAGAAGTACGTCGTCGTGGCGGGATGCCTTGTGAAGGCAGGGGATTATGCGCTCGAATATGTTTTGAAGCAGTACTTCGTCGGATATGGATCCATCGCCGCGAAATTCATCAACCCGATGAAGAACCTTCTGGCGACTTATGTGGGCGAATACGTCGCGAGCGGGAATCTGGACGCGGCTCCGGACTTTCTCGAGACCGTTCTGAAAAGCAGCGAGGACGCTCTGGCCGCCGCCATCACCGGGATGTTCTGGGGCAGCGATCTCGATGGCAACCTGAATACGGCGATCACGTTCGGAAACAAATCCATGAACATCACCGCCCCGCCCGTCACCGAGCAGATCAAGGACGTGCTCGGCTATATCATCGCGGTGTACCTTCTCACCAGCTTCGCCCGCCACTACAACTACGGAAAGAGCGGGGAGAAGGGGGACATCTACCGCTCCGCCGTCGCCGCCTGCGCCGATCTGGGACTGGAAAGCCTGAAAGCGTGGTTCCTCGATTATGTGAGCCGGTATTGCAGTTCTCTGTTCGAACGGATCGGAAAAGCCTGCGGGGAACTCTATAAAAAGGCCTGCCAGAAGAAGATCGCCGAAGCGGCGGAGAAGGCGGGCTGGAACGCGTTCGGCGACTCGATCCGCGGCAGTCTGAAAACCGATCTCCGCGGGCTGACGAAGGAATCGCTGAACGCCGCGCGGGACGCGAGATCCGCCGCGGAGCAGGGACTGAAAGAGTCCCGGAACGAAATGCTCGACAATATCACAAAATATCTCGGGCAGAGCGGCGCGCAGGCGGACAAATGGATCGGAAAGCTCCGCGAAGACACGGGCGACCTCGGCAACGTCGGCGCGGGACAGGGCCTCAACTATCTCATGGGCGGAAGCCGCGAGGATTCTTCGGAATCCAGAGGGACAGACGTCAAGGAAGTCGTCTACAACTCCGTCACGGACTGGTTCGGCGTCAAGGTGGGCAAGGTCTACGAGGACGGGGGCGCGCTCAATCCCTATGACGTCACCGTGCGCATAGAAAACGGAAAGATCATTCTCGGCGTTCTGGGCTGCCGCGCGGAGATCGGCATTCTCGAAAACATCGCGGCGCTCTGCGATCTGCTGTACGATTCCCTCTTCTCATGGCTGAACGTACTGTGGCAGGGGATCACGGGTTCGCTCGATTTCAGGAGCGTTCCCGATCTGCGGGACAGAATGGAAAAGAACGTCGAGATCATCGACCGGGAGCTGGAGGCGCAGAAGGAGCGGCTTGAAAATCTCGAGTGGCAGTTTACCGAATACCGATAAAGGTGACGCGCGCCGCGTTCTCTGACGGAACGGCAGGGAGAGGACGCGGCGGAAAACCCGTCACGGTTCTCTATTGCTCAGCGCTTTATCGATCTTTTTCACGGTCGTCTTTACGATGTTTTCCAGCTTTTTCTGCGCGGACGCGAAATTCCGGTCGTCGTTCCGGAAGCAGTCGTTGAAGAAGCCGTCGCGGATGTCGCCGCACCACCAGGTGTCCCCGAGATCCACCGTCCGGGCCGCGAAGATCAGATCAAGCATCTCCTCGGAGTCCGAATCGCGGGAGGTCTTGCGCTTCAGGGCAACTTCATAGTACTCGGGAACGACGTTGTTATAGCCGTAGGATGCCATCGCTTCCATCACCGCTCCGACCTCTTCCGGGTCCGTCATGTTGATCATGCCGATCATGGCGACGGACCCGCCCTCCACGCGGCTGTAGTACCGTGCCTGCTCCTCCGCGTACTTGGGGAACGGAATGATGCCGAACTCCTCGTCCATATCGCGGAAGCCGGAAAGGAAGTAGAAGGTTTGATCCGCGAACAGCACGCGCCGGTTCCCGAACATTTCCGTGAGATGCTCGTAGACGTTGCCCCCGTCGGAATTGACGAACCAGATCCCGCCTTCGCGCATGACGCTGAAAGCCTTGTAAAGCGTATCGTAGAAGGACTCGGACGAATTCAGCGCGAAGAGGTTTTCCTCGTCCTGCGAGATCGCGCGCTCACCGAAGGCGATCCAGAAGCACGGAAGGATCTGCTTGGGCGTGCTGACAAATCCGTAGGAATCCGCTTCCGTCCACTGCCCGTCGCCGTCCGCGTCAAAGGTCGCCTTCTGCCCCATCTCAAAGAGCTTGTCCATCGTCCACGCGTTGTTTTTTACCAGCTCATAGGGATTTTCCAGTCCCAGCGACTCCACCATCCCCTTGCCGAACGTGATCATATGCGTCATTTCATAATGGGACAGGTGATAGGCGCCGCAGAGATAATACGTTTTCCCGCCGATCTTCGACGCGTCGTTCATGCCCCTGTCCCAGTAAGGTTTGTCGAGATTCAGATACGGCAGATCGTCCAGGCAGCGGGCGTACGGAAGATGGTCCGGCGCGACGTCGTCCATGCAGAACGCAATGTCATAGGTCGTATCCCCTGAAGCGACGAGCGCTTTCAGGACGTTTTCGAGCCGCCAGTTGGAATCCCGTTCCTCACGGAGGGCGATCCCGAACCGATCCTCCACGGCAAGCTTCATGCCGTACCGGGCGTCGTTGACGTTGTCGCCGGTCAGCTCCTCAGCGAAGACGAACGACGTGCAGTGTCCGAGAGTGGGTGAGATCATATTGAATTCCTTCTCGGATGTCAGCTCAGGCAGATCGTCCGTGACTTTCGTCTCCGGCGGCTCCGTTTCGGCTTCGGATTCCGGTCCGGAAGAAACTGCCGGTTCGTCCGCGGCGGGTTTCTGCTGTTCCGCGGATTCCCCGGAATCCGAGCAGGAAACCGCGGACGACAGCATCAGCAACGCGAGAAGCGACGCAAGAATCTGTTTTTTCATGAATATGCTCCTTTCCTGAACGCGATTCAGTCCTCAGACTGTGTGACGGCAAGCTCCAGCCGGCAGCTGTTTTTCCCTGCGCACCGATCCGTTTCCACTGTAAAGATCCCGTCCGCGCCGCTCGGGAATACGCCTTCGTCTGCCCGGACGAGTTCGATTTCGCAGTCTCTTGTCTCGACCGTGATCCTGCCCGCGTCCTCTTCCGGGATCGCCTCGAGACAGACGCGGATCGTTCCGCCTTCAAAATCCCACTCCACGCTTTCGATCCGAAGTCCTTCCGCAGAAAGGGAAAGCCCGAAATCCCCGCGGAAATAGAACCGCTGTCTCAGCCCGTCCGCGGGAACAAGGCGAACCTTTCCCGGCGCAATCTCTTCCGTGTGCCCGCCGAGGAAGACGAATCCGAAGACGTCGTCCCGGTAATAAACGGAGCAGGACGTGCGCATCGCTCCGATGAAGCCGTTGTCGATCTCCCCGTCGTAGGGCCACGGGGCGTTGTTCACGTCGTGGAAATTCGGGAAGAAGGTCCGGCCCTTCCGCAGGGGTTCAAACGCCCATCCGGCGGCTCCCCGGTTGATTTCACCCCCGTACCACGGATAGTCCGTGCCCGTGTTGATGAGCATGAAGGAGGAGAGGTAGGAGGCGTAGCCCGTCCGCATCCAGAGCGAGGTCGTCTCGTCGGGATACGGATCCTCCTCCGCGCCGTCCCGCCGTCCCGCGTAGTTCAGGGCATAGTCCAGCACGGACCGACCGCCGAGCTGGGACATGTAGCTCAGAAGATACTCGCAGTCGCCCTCCTGCCGCACGTCGCTTCCCATGTGGTAGAACGTCGGCTCGAGGCATCCGCGATCCGCCAGATTCGCCCGGATCTGCTTCTCCATGAAGGCCCAGACCTTTTCCCGGCTCACGGGAGCAAACGCGATCTCCCCGCCCTCTCCGGGGCCGTTTTGGTTCTTGTCCCAGAAGGTCAGATCCTCCGGGAGCGCGTGGGTCAGCCCGTATTCCGCGATGACGTGGGTGGATTCGAAGGCAGTGGAATCGAACCACATCTCCGATCCGAAGGGATAGGGATGGATCTCGAGCATGTACATCACCTTCTGTTCCCAATAATGACGCAGAGCGGCGGCCTCGTCCGGATACCCCTCCCGTTCCAGATCGTCGATCAGCCACGGGATGTTGATCTCGTGGAAATTCCCCTGCTTGAACGCCCAGTCGCAGTAGCCGTGATGCGCCCAGCCGTTCTTCATGAAGATGGAGTACAGCACCTCGTAGAAGGCCGTCGCCGTATGATAGGCCCGTAGCAGATAGCCCCGCCAGTCCAGGTACTCGGTCATGCCGGGGAACTTCCGCGCAATCCGGTACATGTCGCGGTAGAGGCCGATGATATGGGTGTAGTCGAACGTGCGCCACATCCGCTCTCCGCCGTGACCTCCGCTGCCGAATCCGACGGGACTTTTCCGGTTGGAATACCAGTAGTCCGAGCCGTAGATCCCGTATGGATAGGGCATCTCGTCGTCCCGCCGCTGGAGTCCGCCCCAGAGAAAGTGCTCCATGTAGTATTCGACCGCCGCGATCTCTTCCTTCACAGGATAATGGCAGTTCTTTGCCGCGATGACGGATGCCTTGCAGAGCCCCGGATCGTCCGCCCCGCCCGTGCAGTAGGGAAAGATCCCTTCACGGTAGTCCGGCTTAATCATCCGCTCCGATTCCATGTTCCAGAGGGAAATCAACCCGTCGTACCACGCCTCGCCTCTGTACTGCTGGTAAGACGCGACGTGATGGGCACGGATTTTGAGAAGCTCCTCGATCCCCTCCGTCGCAAAATAGTCGAGATAGGCGCGTCCTCCGGCGTAATCCACCGCCACAAGATACCGCCCGGTCTTCTCAAAAGAGAGGGAGTAGACGTCGTATCCGTTCCGGACGCCGAGCCTTTCGCCCGTCACGCCCTCGGGAAAATCAAGCGAATAATCAGACCGGACCCGCACCCCGAGCAGGCAGTCCATGCCCTGCGGGACGACCATACCGGGAAGGGAGATCACATCCGGACGCCCGGCGGAATATACGATATTTCGGATATCCGCGTAGCTCTCCACCCATCGGAACAGGAAGCGGAAAGTCCGCGACTCCCCGGGATCCAGCCGGGTTTCGGTGTCCTTCGGATTCGGGTACAGCGCGTTCCGTTCGGACTCCTTTTCATGGATCGACACGCTGTACGTTCCGAACCAGCCGGGGGCTCTGTCCGAGCTGTCGAGCTCACAGTCCACCAGTCCCGTGCCCTCCCCGCACAGCATCACGAGAGCCGGGAAGGTTCCGTCGGGCTTCTGCCAGTATAAAACGGAGGCGTTGCCTGAGATATAAGCGTGACGCACCAGCCGTTCGGTGTAGTTGATCTTCGCGTCCGCCTCGTACACCGTGTTCATCTGCAAAGGTAGCTTCAGATCCTCGATCACAAGGGGCTCTTCTCCCCCGTTGCGCACAGTGATTTCCCAGATCAGCGTCTGCCCGTCGGTTTCGGAGAAACGAAAGTCCGACTTCGCCTCTGCCTTGTCCGACTCTCTGCCGTCCGGATTCACAGCTGTCGCACAAACCGTTCCCAGAGCCCGTCCTTTTCCGGATGCGAGGTATTGATGCCCCAACAAACTAACGGTTGAAATATTCACAAATCCATGGTAGAATAAAGGCAAACCGCACAGCAGGAGAACGACCATGGACGAAGAAAAAATCGACTTTCGGAAAGCAAGCCCGGAGACGGTTTATGTGGCA
>SVQK01000117.1 GCA_015065385.1 Oscillospiraceae bacterium
CTCAACTTGTTGAGCGGGTGAGCATCGCGTGCGATAACTCTGATAAGGTTGGATAGCTATATTGGTGTGCCAAAGTTTCAGCTTCACTCAATTGGTACAGCTAATCCTCTTTTCCCTTTTGAGAGTTCTTTGCCGGCTCAACTTGTTGAGCGAGCTTTCATCCGAAAGAAAGCCGCGTTTCCCTTTTAGCTTGAGATTAGTATTAGGGGCCCCGGTCAGCAGGAGGCGCATGGAGGTGAGCTTTTCGCCGTCCTCCCCCTCCGTCATGGAGAGCGAAAACATCCGGTCCCCGGAGAGCCAGAGCAGAACGCCGCTGCCCTCCGCGCGGTCGAAATAGCCCCGGGGCGTTTCGGGAGGGATGAGGTCGTCGTGTTCGCCCCGCACATAGTCGTCCGGGAAGGGAGAGATGTTTTCGAGTCCTCCCGTGATCCGGGTGCGGTAGGTATAGGTGTCCCCGCCGTACAGGAAGACGACCTCGTCGAGAGAGGCGCCCGCGGACGGATCGGGGACGGAGGACCGGCTGATCTCTTCCGCTCCTTCCGGGATCCGCAGTTCAAATCCTTCCCCGCCGAGGTCCTCTTCCGGGGCCGCCTGTGCCGCCTCACCCCCGGTCAGCCCGGAGGCAGGCGCGGGCTCCTTCTCTCCGGGCCCTTCCGTCCGAACACAGCCGGAAACCGGAAGCAGAAGCAGAAGGACGGGCACGAACAGAAACGGAACGATCCTCGGGGAGAGCGCTTTCGGAATCATATTCATTTTCCTTTCGGCAGGATATAGTCGAACCGGTCGAAGCGGGTGAATCCCATCCGGCGAAGCGTCTCTTCCGAGCGGTCCCGGTCCTCGTCGGAGTTGAAGCCGGGGATCTTCGGGAGGCGGACGGTCACAAGCTCCGGGCAGACCGACGCCAGAAGGCGCAGATTCCCGAGGGTTCTGTCCGGGGTGAAATCCGCGTAGGCTTCATAGATCGCGGGATTCAGATCCTTCGCGTCAACCAGCCATTCGGACACGGACGGTTCGGTCCCGTCAAACAGCATCCGCACGGCGTCCTCCGGCACGGCAAGGGAGGTTTCGACTGAAAACCGCCAGTTCTTCCCCTGTTCCCGCACATAGTCGATGAACGCCCGGAGAAACGGAGCCTGCAAGAGCGGCTCGCCCCCGCCGAAGGTGATCCCGCCGTTCGTCGCTTCGAAATACAAATCGTCGATGCGGAGCCGGTCGTACAGCTCGGAGACGGTGTACCGCTTCGGGCGGAACGCGGGATCGCGGCAGACGGCGTTGATGCAAAAGCGGCAGGAGAGGGGGCATCCGTATCCGGCGGCAAGGGTGGTCACGCCCTGCCCGTCCCGGAAAAGGCGGTGGCGCGAGATCCCGATGGCGGCGAAGGTCAAAGGGGCTTCCCGTGCGGTCTCGGGCGCGTTTTCATACGCGGGGGCGGTCACGGCGCGCTGTCCTCGGGTGTCCCGGGATCCTCAGGTTCCAGAACCTCGGGCTCCCAGTCCGGCGCGGGCATGATCCCGGCGAGGGGCGGATATTCCTCCTCATCCCAGTCCGTGACCGGTTCCGGTTCCTCCGGGGCGATCAGACCTTCAAAGTCCTCGGCGAGCACGTCCCCTTCCAGCTCGAATTCCTCCCCGCCGTCCGGCTCCGGCTCCGGCTCAAGATCCGGCGCAGGCAGCTCTCCGGCCGTCGCTTCGACAATGCAGGTCTCGCCTCCGTTTTCTCCGGGATCCGGCTCAGGCTCCCAGTCCGGCGGCATCAGGTCCCCGTCGAGCTGATCGACCGCGTGGGGACGGAGCTTTTCGGAAAGCTGGCTGAGAAGGGACTGCGCGCCCACCTTGTCCGCCGGCGTGCAGGAGGAGAGTCCCACGGCCAACAGTCCCGCGGAGATCCCGGCCACGGCGGTTTTGAGGCCCTTCCGCTTTTTTTCGGCAAGCGCTTTTTCGAGGATTTTCACCTCGGCTTCGCAGCGGGGGCAGGTTCCGGCGCAGTCCCCCTGATGGGTGCACTCGGCGATGGTGAGCGCGATGTCGTTCTTCTCGGCGATATCGCGGCGGATCTGTTTCAGAATGGCGCAGGTGGCTTTTCCGTTCATGGGGTGCCTCCGTTCAGGATTTCGTTTTACGTTTCTGCTGATTAGACGCCGGAGAGAGGACAAAAGTTCCGCCGGACGGGAAAAATCGGGTCGGATTTTCCGAAATACGGCAAAATCTCCGCGGGCGCGGGTACGGTGACGGTTTCGCCGCCCTCGCAGATCGCGCCGCCCCGGTATTCCCTCCGGAAGGGGAGCGAAAGGAGAGCGGACGGAGAGGGTGAATTCCCATAGTAAATCCCAGTGGAAGGAGAGGACGACGAATTTGCGGAAATGCCTTGACAGCGGCGGGGCGGGGGAGTATAATAAACAAGATGCAGGGTTATCGAAGCGGTCATAACGAGGCGGTCTTGAAAACTTGTGGCTCAAAACCACTCTCCGCCTCAGAACACCCCGAAAAAGCGAGAAAAACGGCGGAAAACCGAGAAAACGGTGGGTTCGAATCGGCAGTATGCAGGCTTTCTAACGGTTTTTCTAACGTTTTCCCGAAACAGGCATCACCCCCCACAAATACGCAGGGTTATCGAAGCGGTCATAACGAGGCGGTCTTGAAAACCGTTTGACGTCAAGTCACGTGGGTTCGAATCCCACACCCTGCGGGAAATAAAGGAAAGGGCATCTCGTGGCTCATTTGGGCGGGAGGTGCCTTTTCCAAACACAAAGGAGAACCATATGCGCATCGATTTTGGCGCGATCCCCGCGGTTACCATGCCGGGCATGAACGGCGGCACAGGAGATATGACCGTGCGGATGTTCAACGACGATCGGTACCGGATCGTCCACACCGTGATCCATCCGGGAGGTTCCATCGGCATCCACGCCCAGACCTCCGGAGACGATCTCAACTATATCCTGTCCGGCACAGGCAAAGCTGTCTGCGACGGAGCGGAGGAAGAGCTGCACCCCGGCGTCATGCACATCTGCCCGAAGGGATCGGAGCACAGCATCGTCAACACGGGAGCGGAGGATCTCGTCCTGCTCACGATCGTCGCGGCGAGGTGACACATGAAGCACGAATGCAGAATTACGGTTCTGGAAACAAAATGCTTCCCGGACCTTCAGGAGAAATACCTCGCCGATCCGAAGTCCGGTCCGTGTCCGTTCTTCAAGCCGGGCGACACCTTTTTACTCAAACGCACGCCGCAGCAGGACGATTTCTATCACCTGATGAACGGTAAGTTCTGCGGGGAGGCATGGGACGCGGTCAGCCGGTATGTGTACACAGCCCTTCAAGGGGGATCCATCATGAAGGGCTGGACAAATGACGACCGCATGATGATCACCTGCTGCAACGACGGCACGCGGCCGGTGATTTTCAAAATCGAACGGATCGACATGCCGGAGAGCGACGAGGAGCGGGAGTGGCTCGAAAAGCAGGACTTCCGGAACACGGCGGAGGATGCATACACGGGGTGACAGGACAAAACGGGGAGACAGTTTATCGAGCTGTCTCCCTGTTGCAATTAGACTCCTCTATCCATTTTTCCAGGATCGCCGTATGGACTTCCGACTTTTGATGGATCCGGAACGCGTAGTCCGACGCGAGGAATGATACCAGAGTTGATTTCGGGATCCGCGGACCGTCGAAGACCCACGCCGCGAAGAGCAGCTCGGTGTCGATCCAGCGGTTCAGTGTCGTTGCGCTGTACCCGGTCATAGAACAAGCCATGCTGATCGTGAGTGCGTTCGGCTTATCAGAGAACAGATCGTCCAGGTACAGGGTGAAGCGATCCCGTTCGATGTCTGGGATAGTATATGCGTACACATTGCTCACAGGTTTGCATTGATAGCCGCTGGTGAACTGTCCTACCGGAATCCGCGCATTCTGCTCCGCTACCGGGAGACGCAGAAATGCGTCCACGTCTTCCCGGCGAACCATATACTTGTGCGTGGTCATCTGATCGTTGACGATGCAGGGGATGACCTGATTCTGCAGCATCCACGCCGCCTTGCGCTTCGAGATATGCAGAAGGATTCTCATCTGCTCGAGAGACAGGACTTCGTCATTCTTTTTCATGAGTATTACTCATCCTCACTTTCACGATCCTGATCCGTTCCGAGGATGCTCGAGAGCACTTCTCCGGCGCGTTCCTTCGCGCTCGCCTCGAGGTGGGAATAGCAGTCACTCGTTGTCTTCATTGAGGAGTGGCCTAACCACATCTGGATCACTTTCATGTTCACATCCTTGTTCAGCAGCAAACTTGCACAAGTGTGGCGCAGATCGTGGTAACGAATATTTCTCATATTATTCTGCTTCAGAAGTACCGGAAAGTGCTCCGTCACCTGATACGGTGTGATGAGATTTCCGAGCGGATCGACGCAGACCATGTCGAGGTACTCCGTACAGTAATCACTGCGGAACATTTCCCGGTATTCCTCTTGACGCTTCCGGTGCTCGAGCAGGATGGTTTCTACCTCGGGGATCAGCGGCAAGGTACGTCTCGACGATTCGTTTTTCATCTCATCGCTGATGACTGTGACGTTCTGATTGCCGCGCCGCACTGTCATGACCTTCTGCCGGATGTAGATCAGCTTGTTTTCGAAGTCGATGTTTGACCAGGATACCCCTAACGCTTCGCTTCTCCGCACACCGTAGTACGCCGCGAGGACAATCGGGATGTACAGGATGTCGTCCTTCGCCGCGGCGAGAAGCGCGCGCACCTCCGCCTCGCTGTAGAACTTCCCGACGAACCTTTTCGGCTCGGGGCGTTCCACCCGGTCCATCAGATTCCCGGTGAAGATCTCCTGCCGCACCGCGTATCCGAACATACCGTGCAGGAAGTTGTGATAGTGCAGGATCGACCGTTCGCTGAGTCCCTCCTTCCTCATGCTGTCATAAAACCGCATCACCAGACGCGGCGTGATGTCTCCGAGGGTGAGCTTGTCTCCGAAGTACCGCGTGATCTGTCCCTTGACCATCTGTCTGTACCCGTTGATCGTGGATTCCTGCACCTTCTTGATCTTGACCGTCTCCAGCCATTCCGTCAGGAACGCGAGGAACGGATAGTCCTCCGGGGAACGCAGTCCGCTCAGCATCTTGTCGTACTCGTCTTCGAAATCCGAGATGGCATCCCGGAGAGCGCGGTTGATCACGCTCTTCTTATCGTTCTCGTCGAGCCCGAGGCTGATCCATTTCATCTTCCGCTTCTGTGTGACCACGTCGTTGTAGCCGATCACGGCGTAGAGCTTGCCGTTCTTGTTCTGCAGACTGCCGTTCAAACCTGTCTTGCTCATTCCGTCCGACCTCCTTTGCTGTTGTCGTTCTCGTCACCAAACATACCACAGACTGTTTGCCATGTCCACTCTTTCGGGTTCAGATTAACACTCACAACACACTCTTTTTGCTTCCCCAACAAATATTTCACCGCGTTCGATTTGGCAATCCTGTACTCGCGTCCGATCTTGACAGCAGGGATTTCTCCGTCGCGGACGAGCCGGGACGCGAGCTTTGTGCTCACGCCCAGCATGTCGGCGAGCTCGTTCAGACGCAGCGCGTCGGGGTACTTGCGAAACATCGCGGTCGTCGGATATCGGTTTTCCGTATGCGTTCTCCTCTCTCTTTTTTCAACCATACCATTCATCGTCGTACTGATTTCTGCTGACATCCCGGCGCAGGTCATCCGTCATAATCCTCTTCCGCCAAATCCCTCTGTTCCCTCTGCGCGACGACGAACGATTTCGCACGGAAGTTGTCGTCGACATACTCCACCGCTTCTTTCCGCACCTGCGCAATTTCCTCCTTCGACATATTGGCGAGGTTCGCCGCGAACAGCACCGTGAGCATCGACAGCGAAATATCCTGACTGCGGAAGTGAGAAAAGATCCTGCCCTCCGCGTCCTTGACGATCGCACGCATCGCCTTGATGATCTCGTCGCCGAGGAACACGCGGTTCTCGTTCGAGTCCATGACACCGCAATAGAAATTGACAGCTGTCTCCACGAACTCCGAACGGCTGACCTTCCCCTCCAGAATCCGATGCGCGTCGATCTTTTCGCTCGTCTCCGGCGTGAGATAAAATGTGAAATCCCGTTTTTTGTGCTCCATACAAACCTCCGTTTCTGCTCAAAAGGGCATGACCGCAAACCGAGCCCCTGCCTCTTCCGAATGAGCCTATTGACATGAGCTGCCAAACCCGCGCAACGAAGCGGTTTTTCGGCTCCTCGGTCCGCTGTTGCGGGCTGATGTGACGGCAAGGCTTATTCCTGCCTTGAAATAAATCCGGCGGAAATCTGCCGGAATCGGGGAGAAAAACCGGTGTTTTTCCTCCTTCTGCCCCCTTCCCCCGTCCTCGACCGTGCTCCTTCCGCTCCCGACCGCACACGGGGCGCGACGCGGGCTTTCCGGGCGGGCTCTCCCCCGACTGCGGATCCGTGGTCCTCCACTCCGGTCGATGCGCACACGGGGCTTGTGGGGCGAATGTGCGTGGGCCCTTTTCTCCGGGATGTGCGAGGATCGGTTTTCTGTATTTTTCTCACTTATCCTCCTGAAATCATGGAACTGTGGAACAGCCAATCCCTGTAAGGGTTTGCGAGGGGTACCCAGTGGAACAGACTGCGGAACAGTACCGACGCTGACAATCTGATATGCTGTGACAGATGATCTGCTGTGCGATGCACAACAAAAGCTGTTCCGGGTTTTGTTCCGCTCGTTCCACACCCCGTGGAACTACCTTCAGCCCAATCGTGACAACGGATTTGAACCCCCGCGTTCCGCTGTTCCGCTCTCTCCGAGAAAAGACAGGACAAGATTTTCACTCCGCGAGCAGACGGTCCACCGCTTCGCGCCGGAGGAACATTACGTTCAGCGTTACGCTCGGACCGAAGCGTTTCTTCTTCGTCCGCGCGCCCTTCTGCGGCTCGAGGATCTTTTCGTCCAAGAGCAGTTTCGACAGCGCGTCCGCCGTGACGTTCAGCGGTTGGTTGAGCCGGTCGTAGTACCGGTTGGCTTCCTGCAGCGTGCGTTCCAGACGGATGTAGTAGTACTCATCGTCGACGAATCCGGCGAGGTTGTTCGTGACAGAATGACACTGACCGTCTGCAGGATCGATGCGGAGCGTCTTCTCCGACACCATCTGCATCACCGCTTTCAGGTACAGATACCCGGGATCCGACGCGAGCATCCGTCCCGCCTGCTGCTTTGCCGTCGTGAGGAACACCGCGTCGAGTTCACCTTCCAGCTTCTGCTTGTCGGCATCTGTCAGCAGATTTTTCGATTGGAGAAACTCCGTGAGCATCCGGAAGCCGATTGTCATAGACGCAATGGCGTCGGGAAGCCGTCCGTGAAATTCGATCCGCTCGTCGTGCAGCCGCTCCCGCCATGCGCTCCGCACATCCTGCGCCTGTGTCCGGAGAGACGATACGAACGCCGCCGTGCTCTCGTCGGTCAGGAGAAAATTGCTTTTGATCCAGTCGATGTACGCAGACATGACGCGGCGGAAGAGACCGTTGTGCGCGAGATCCTGCACGTCCCGCATGACCTTGTCCCCGATCACTTCCTTCTGCATCTCTACAACGAACAGACGCGCGAAGTCGGACGGCGCGAGATCGGGAAGGAATTCTCCCGTGACGATCACGTTTCCCCGCGGCGCTTTCGGTTCGTTGATCGACGCGTCGGGACGCAGCCTCGTCCTCCCGGCGTGATCTCCCCATGCGCGGACGGCGACCTGCAGGACGTTTTTCATTTCTTCCGCATCTTTTTTTGACAGCGGATGGTAGTCGTCGATCACCAGAAGCACGTCTTTCAGGATGTGTCCGACCTCGGGAA
>SVQK01000010.1 GCA_015065385.1 Oscillospiraceae bacterium
ACCGACCGGGTTTGGTCGATCCTTTGGCGTACTATCTCGCAAGATGTACTTGAATTTCTGTTTTGATGTAGCGCCGTATACCTGACCGGTACGTACGGTGCAACGGGAGGGAGGGGATTTCTCCCCTCTCTACCCTATTCTCTTATCCGGATCAGCCGTCCTCACTCAGTCCAGCGCGCGGATCTTGTCCATCGCCTTTTCCAGCGTCTTGTTGATGACTTTTTTGTTCCCGGCCCAGTAGGAGGAGAAATTGTCCTTTTTCTGGGGCATCAGCGTCCGGAGTACGAACCACGGGTTGCCGATCGATTCGTTGTACAGCGATTCGAAATTGATGAGCACGCTGTCCTTGATCAGATCCATCATCGCGGAGGTCTCCGGGTCGCGGGAATAACGGGATTTCAGGGCCATATCGAAGTACACGGGCGTTGTGGTTCTCCAGCTCTGCGCCGCCAACGCCTCCATCACCGCGCAGGAGAGGTCGCTGTTCTTCGCGTCGATCGGCACGCACCAGAGGGAGACAGCGTCCTGTACGCGCGTTCCGTAATGCGGCTGGGAGGCGTCCTGAAGCGGGTAGGGAAGAATGCCGTAGTCGCTCTCCATATCGCCGAGGTTTGAGACGACCGCGCTCAGACGGGTGGTGGCGAGCAGGGCCTTGTCCTGAGCCAGCGTGTCCTGGATGTTCGTTCCGTCGCCGGTGATGGCGAAGCAGCCCTCGTTCTCCCACATGAGACGGTAGACCCTCGACACAAGGTCCGCCATTCTCTCCTCGTCCACGGACAGGACGGGATAGCCCTCCTCGTCGCGGGTGACCATGGAAACCAGAGATCCCTGCATGTAGCCGTCCGCGTCGTTGACGGAGGAGGTCACCAGTCCCCAGTAGTCCGTCTGATCCGCCTTGCCGTTGCCGTCCAGATCGGCGTGGACCTTGGAGGTAAGATCGTACACATAGTCGATGGTCCAGCGGCGTTCGTTCACCACGTCGTAGAGGTTTTCCACCTGCTCGTCCACGGCGACCTTCTGGTTGAACGCGTACACACACATGGCGGACAGCATGGTCCGGGCGATATCCCCGGTGATGAAGTAAAGCTTGTTCCCGATCAGAAGCTCGCTCGCCACGGAGTCGTTCCACCACGGCTTCTCAAGGTCGATATAGGGCAGCTTCGTGTAGTCGAGGAACAGTCCTTCGAGCGAAAGGGACGGTATCCGCGCGGACCATCCGGCGATGATGTCGTAGGCTCCGTCCGCGGACATGATGGAGGATCGCAGACCGCTGACGGTGCTGTTGTAGTTCTCCCATCCGTCCCCGGCAAAGACCTCGATCTTGACGTTGAGCCGGTCGGCGACCATGTTGTTCCGCTCGTACACGGAATCGGACACCGCCTCGCCGGTCAGCTCCTCCACGGCAACCTCATTGACGGATTCATCGTCTCCGCGGGAGTGGATCACCGCAGTCGCTCCGCCGAAGTCCAGCTCGGGCAGGTTGTCCGGCACATGGGCGCGGTCTGGCTCCGTTTCGGCGGCCTCCGCTTCGGACGGCTGAACATCCTCGGCGGGCGTGTCGGCGGCGGGGGAGGATGGTTCGGCGTTCTCCCGGCTTTCGGAGCAGGAGAGGAGGGAGAGGGATCCCGCAGAGAGCAGAGTCGCCAGCAGCAGGCAGAGAGTTTTTTTCATTCCGTTCCTCCGGTAAATAATGGTTCAGCTTGCTGAATTTCATTATACTCATTTCGCGTTCTTTTGTCAATACCGCCGAATCGGTTAGAGGAGACTTTATTTGTAAATGTTTTCTTTGAGATTTAGAAAAGCCTTGACAATCCTCCGCCCTTATGTTACAATGCTTTTGAACAGTTTATCTGAACCAAGACAAGGAGTTTGCTATGCAGTACAGAAAGATCGAAAAGCTGGGCATCGAGGTCTCCGCGTTCGGCGTAGGATGCATGCGGTTCCCCATGAAAAAGCTGGAGGACGGCACGGACGTCGTGGACGAATCCATCTCCACCCCCGCCATCCGCCACGCCATCGACTGCGGCGTGAACTACATCGACACGGCCTACGTCTATTCCGGCGGCAGAAAGAACGAGATCGCCCTCGGCCACGCGCTCCGGGACGGCTACCGCGACAAGGTCTATATCGCCACCAAGCTCCCCTCATGGCCCGTTCAGTCGAAGGACGACATGTGGCGCATCCTCGGCGAATCCTTAG
This sequence comes from Oscillospiraceae bacterium, assembly GCA_015065385.1. Lineage (GTDB taxonomy): Bacteria > Bacillota > Clostridia > Oscillospirales > CAG-272 > UMGS1696. Next base: position 2,200 of record SVQK01000010.1, read on the forward strand.
AGGATCTCGAGACCGACCACATCGATTTCTATCTTCTTCACGCGCTCGGCAAGGACGGCTGGCACAAGATGCGCGACCTCGGCGCGATCGACTTTTTGAACGAGGCCAAGGCGCAGGGCAAGATCAAATACGCCTGCTTCTCGTTCCACGACAGTTACGAAGTGTTCGAGGAGATCATCAACGCCTACGACTGGGACATGGCCCAGATCCAGTTTAACTACATGGACGTGGAGAATCAGGCGGGCCTGCGCGGCGTGAAGCTGGCGGGCGAAAAGGGGATCCCGCTCGTGATCATGGAGGGGCTGAGAGGCGGCAAGCTGGCCTTCGCTCCGGAGAACGTGCAGAAGGTTTACGACGAATTCCCGGTGAAGCGTTCCCCTGTGGAATGGGCCTTCCGCTGGCTCTGCGACTTCCCGCAGATTGCGACGGTGCTCTCCGGCGTCACCAATCTCGAGCAGACCGAGGACAACCTCGCCATCTTCGACCGCTGTACCGTCGGAGCCATGACGGACGAGGAAAAGGCCCTCATGGACCGGGTCCGCGAGGCGTATCTCTCCCGCACGAAGGTGGGCTGCACCGGCTGCCGGTACTGCATGCCCTGCCCGAACGACGTGGATATCCCCCGCATCTTCTCCATCTGGAACAACAAATTCCAGTTCAACGAGACGCTCAAGGGCAACTGGGAATACAAACGCCGCATCGACGAGGGCCACGACGCCTCGAAATGTCTGGAATGCGGAGCCTGCGAGGGCGTATGTCCCCAGCAGCTGAACATCATCGACCTCTTGAAGCAGGCCGACGCGGAGATGAGGGCGTAAATCCTCCCCAAAGCGCAAAAAGAGAAGGAACCGTTTGTACGCGGCTCCTTCTTTTGTTTTGGTCCGATCAGTCGAAATCGTCGAGCGCTTTCTTTCGTCCGATCACCAGACCGCGCATGGCGTACCGTGCGGCGAAGGGATCCTCGCAGGTGGCGATCTGCGCGTTTTTGAACTTCTCGTATTCGGCGTCGTCCATCGCGGCCACGTCGTCGGCCATGCTGTACACCGCGCCGTAGGTGGAGGCGACCGTCAGGATCTCCAGCCCGTATTCGCGGGAGAGATCGGTGATTTCCTCCATGGTCGTCCCGGAGAACATATCCACGCTGTGGGTTTTCTCCACCGTGGAGAGCGTCCGGAATTCGCGCAGTCTCGTCCGGCTGTCCGTGCAGAGGGCGGCGGAGATGAACTGCCCGACCGTCATCGCAAACGGCGTCATGAAGGAGTAGGCGAAGATCCCGCCCTCGGCCAGAACGCGCATGGATTCCCGCACGAACGCCTCCCGTTCCGCGCGGGTCCGGGCAAGGTACATCGCGCCGAGGGAGATTACGATGTCGAAGGATTCGTCGTCGAAATGGCCCAGACTGCGGGGCGCGGCGCAGAAGAATTCCCGGACAGAGGAGGCGCGCGGATCGGCCTTCATGGCGTCCACCCGGTCGGCGATGAGATCCCCCGCCGTCACCTCATACCCGAGGGAGGCAAAGCGGAACGCGTTTTCTCCGTTTCCGGCAGCGGAGTCGAGAAGCCGCCCGGATTTCGGGAGATATTTGTCGAACAGATGAGCGAGCACCGCCCGTTCCGTTTCCAGAAGACGGTCGTCCCGGGATTCCTCTCCGAAATAACCGAAGTATTCAAACATATTCATGGTGTGATCCTCCCCCGTGATCCGGATGCGTCTTGATTCATCATAGCATAAACTCCGGCGGCTGTCAAGGGCTGTGTTTCAAAATATCACACGATTCGCGTGTGAAACTGTGCGAACGAACAGGAATTCACACCTTTTCGAGCGTGAAATCGGAGATCAGCGCGCCGACCGTCTCCCCCGTCATGCACCGGATATCATGGCAGACGGTCCCTGTCAGCTCGACGGTTTTGAGATCCCGCAAAAGCTCCGGACAGTCCCCGGGCGCGATCTGCTCGAGGATCCGGGCGATCACGGCCTGCCACGCGGTTTCCGTCCCGTCCCAGAGCTTGAGCATGACGCCGAGCCCGGACTTTTTCAGCCCGAACGCGTAGACGCCGGACGCTCCGCCCTTGGCCACGACTCCGGGATCCTCGTTCATCCGGGTGCAGAGATATCCCCGCCCGCGGATCAGATGGGGATAGCGGTGCATCAGATCCGTCATTCTCACGGCGCAGGCGGCGAAGGACGGTTCCGGGATCAGCTCTGGCCGCGCCAGACGGAGAAAGGAGAGCGCCATTTTGTCCCCGGGAACGCCGAACACCGGCACGCCGCATCCGTCCGTCCCCATCCGGATCTCTTCATACGGGACATCCGTGAACAGGGAGACGGCGTACCGGACCAGACGCTGCGCCGCGGAGTCCGGAAGGTGATAGCCGCGGCCCGATCCCGTCAGAGTCCGCTGTACGAGGATCGCGCCCACATGCTTCGGCGTGCATCCGTGCCAGATCTTCCGAGGCCCCTCCCCGCGGGCGATAGCGGCGAACTTGGTCGGCTCGTGGGAGGGATACCGGGGCTTCATCACAAGATCGTCCTCCGTGACTCCGGTCTTCTCCATAAGCGAGGCGACGACGTCGGTACAGACCGGCTCTCCGGCGTTGGATCCCGCCATGATCGCGCACTCCGCCTCCGTCAGCCCGTAGGTCTTGTCCAGCCCCAGAAGAAGCGCCGGCAGGGCCTGAATCGGCTTGGAGGAAGAGCGGAAGAAGCAGACCTCCTCGACCGCTCCCGCCCGGTAACGCAGCCCCTCCCGATCCACGACGGCCACATACCCTTCGTGCCGGTTCTCCGTCAGCTCGCCCCTCGTTTCATATGCAAGGATCATGACCTGTCCTCCGCCGCGCCGCCGTCAATCCGCTTTCAGCTCGAACACCGCGCCGCCGCCCCGGCCGGATTCCGCTCTCACAAAGACATCCGGAACGTCGGCTGAGATTCCGTGGGCATTCGCGCGGATCCGGAGCAGTCCCCACGGCGTCGGGATCCCGGCTTCGACCCAGTCCAAACCGCAGAGCTCGGGCTTGATCCGGAACTTCCGGAATCCGGATTTGAGCATTTCAAAGCCAAGAAGCCGCACGGGCATCTGATAGACCGGAGTCGCGCCCCACGCATGCGAGCAGTCGCCGTGGAAATCACCCCAGCCTTCCTTCATGCCCTTCGGCGATTCCTCCACCTGCTTGTCCCACAGGTGCATGAGTCCGATCCCGTATTTCTTCCAGAGCCCCGTCTTCACCGCCATCTCGCAGACATAGTGCATGAAATAGGGCTGAACCTCGATCTTCGAACCTTCGTCCAGCCAGTCTTCGGTGAGGATCCGCTCCGCAAGGGTTTTGGCCGTCCGCCCTTCCACGAGCCCGAAGAGGACCGCGAGGGTGTTGGAATGCTTCGAATAATACCGTTTGTCTGGATTCTCCGGCTGCCACGGCTGCTGCTCGGGATCCTTCCGGCTCTTGCTCCATCCGTCGAAGAAGAGCTCCCGCTCAAAGTCGTAGAATTCCCGGACTGCCGCGCCGCGGTGACGTTCCGCCTCGTCCTTCACCTCGCGGGCGAGAGCGGCGGATCCGCCCGAACGGTAGAGCTCCGAGGCTGCCTTCAGCGCTCCCTGCCAGAAGGCGTTGAGCGCGGTCTGACCGAGCGCCATGGGTGGGTGGTGGAGCTGGAAACCGTCGATGTTCGCCCAGTCCACGAACATGTAGTTCGGAGGGTTCTCGATCACGCCGGAATCCCCGATGTAGCCTCGGAACCGGTTGAGAAGGATATCGAGGGCGGGACGGCAGGCTTTCAGCGTTTCGCGGTCGCCGGTCCAGCGCACATAGTCCCGGAGCATCGTCACCCAGATCAGGCTGTACGCCGTGTGGAACATGTAGCCGTTCGTCATGACGAGGTAGTCGGCTGTCCGGATCAGATCGGCGCGGGTGAGCCGCATGTCGCCGAAGGTGGTCCGGGTCATGAGCGCTTCGATGGCGTAGTCCCCCGTGCATCCGAGGGTCTCCTGATGGAGAGGGCTGTCCAGATGCAGGCTCTGACGGCACATCTCGAGGGTGAACTTGCCCACATGGTAGATCTGATTCAGCTTTTCGTCGGGGCAGCGGAAATACCCCTCGTTGTCCCGGTCCACCGGATAGTGGGCGTAGGCAAGCGAGACCGATACCTCGACGTCCGCCGGAGCTTTGATCATGACCGCTCCGATGGAGAGCATCCGCTTTTCCCGGTAGCTCGTCGCGCCGTCCGACGCGGGAACGGTCACGGAGGAGGTCCCCACGTCCCCGGGATTGCCCTCCGCGACGCCGATCCGCACGTTGGCCGCCCTGCCCGCGGCATTCTTCACCGACAGGCAGAGATAGGCCGAGTAGATCCGGTCGAAGGACACGCGGAGCGTCTGTTCCCCGGCGAGCACGTCCCGGCGGATGGTCTCGGGCTGAACGGTTTCCTCGGAGAGCGCGGGAAGACGGGGATCGGCAGGATTCCACGGGCCGTCCTCCAGAACCGCGGGGACTTCCCATTCGCCCGGGGCGGCTGTCAGGTCGGTGTCAGAGATCCCGCGGCATCCGGGCAGAACGCGAACCCGCCACGAGGCGTCCGTCACGATTTCGGTCCCGTCGATTTCACCGGAGAGAATGAAGGCGCAGAACCCCGTGGAATAGTCCGTCATCACGCCGCATCCGTTCCAGACTTCCGCGCGGATTTTCAGCATCCTGCCTTCGACGGGGACGTCGTACCGGTTGACATACTGCTTCGGCATGGGAAGCGTGTTGGCGTAGTCCCCGCCCGCCGCGCACGGTCCCGTCCCTACATAGCGGTCGTTCACATAGAGCCGGAACTTCGGATCGGCGAACACCGTCACCCGGAAGACGTCCGGAGCGGGGGAGCGGCGGGTCACGGTCTTTTCGAATTCCACCGTCGTGAAGCGGAATCCCTCGGGCGGAGCGGCGAAAACCGTCGTCGGCGTGACGTCGGTCCCCGGGTGTTTTTCCTGATCCAGCCAGAGCCAGCGGGCGTTGTCGGACAGGCTCGCCTCGGGCGTCGGAAGGCCGGTGAAGCTGACGGAGCGCATTTCTTCGATCATTTTGGACCTCGCAGGTTTTTTCTTTCAGTATAAAGGAATCGGCAGCGTTTTGCAAGAGGCTTGGAAGAAATCGGAGAAAAAATCCTTCCGTTTCATCTGCGGACGGAAGGATAAAACTGAAAACTGGTTTCAGAAATTTATCTAAATATCTGTAAGTTATCTCTTGACAAGTTGGGTATTTTGGTGATATAATAGATTAACCGGTTTCTTTGTTCAGGGGCTGGAATCCGGATGTGAGTGGAGGTGCCGTATGCCGGGGTATGACAGACTGCTTGTGGCTTCGTCCAAAGGCGGGGTCGGCAAAAGCACCGCCGCGCTGGGGCTGGCCGCAGAATTCGCCCGGCTGGGAAAGCGGGTGCTGCTCTGCGATCTGGATTTCACCAGCCGCAGTCTCGACCTTCTGACGGGATGCGAGGACAGCGCGCTTTTCACCTTCGCGGATCTTTTGGACGGCGTGGATCCGGACAAGGCTTCGGCGACTCCGTTTCCCGAGCTTCCGGGGCTTCGTTTCCTTCCCGCTCCTTCCATGAAACGGGTGAGGGAGCTTTGCGCCGCGCGCGGGAAGGAAGAGGGCGACCTCATCCGGGAAGGGCTGGATTTGATCGCCGAAGAGCATCTCTGCGACTTCCTGGTGTGCGACACCGGAGGAGGGCTGGAACAAGCCTGCGAGGCCGCGTCCCGATTTCCGTTCGTCCTCGTCGCGTCGGGACAGAGTCAGACCTCCGTCCGTGCTGCCGAATACGCCGCATCACGGCTGGAGAGATGCGGAGCGGGAACCATGCGGCTCTGCGTCTGTTCCTTCGATCTGTCCTCCGTGAAAAAGGAGGGCAGGGCAGGCGTGATCGAGATGATCGATTCAAGCTCGCTCCAGTGCGTGGGCGTCATTCCGTTCGATCCGGGCCTGCAGCGGCATCAGGACAAAGGGGAGCTGCCCGCCCGCCGGTCTCCCGTGACAGCGGCCTGCCGCAACATTGCCCGCCGGATCATGGGCTACGACGTGCCGCTCTTCGAGGGAATCCCCTCCCTGTACCGCCGCCGTAAGCTTGCCCTGTAAAACTAAATATTGAATACTGTACGAAAGGAAAGGATGGATTATGGATATCGCCCTGATTGCAGACGACACCAAAAAGGAGCTCATGACACAGTTCTGTATCGCTTACTGCGGAATCCTGTCGAAGCACCACATTTGCGCTACCAGCATCACCGGAAAATATGTTCAGGAAGCAACCGGCCTTGAGATCGAAAAGCTCCTGCCCGGGTCCCACGGCGGAGCACAGCAGATCACATCCCGCATTTCGTACAACGAAATCGACGTGCTTCTCTACTTCCGCAGCACGACGCCCAACCGGGAATTCGACGACGAGAACGAACACAATCTGTTCCGGATGTGCGACGTCCACAACGTACCCATGGCGACGAACATCGCCACCGCCGAGGTACTGATCTGCGCGCTGGACCGCGGGGATCTGGACTGGCGCGAGATCGTCAATCCCCGTTCGGATTACAACCGCCGCCGCCGCGGACTCACTTACTGATTCCAACCGGATCCGATCCGGACCGTCTCCCGTCCGTCCGCCCGCCAGAGCCGACCCGGGAGATTTTTTGCGCCGGGATCCGGCTCGATCCCTATCTTACCGTCAGGAGTTTTTTCATGATCCGTGTGCTTTGTCTCGGCGACGTTGTGGGAGAGGAGGGCGTGCGCTTCCTCGAGCGGGACGGACGCCTCAGAAAACTGGCCTCCGCCAGACGGGCCGATCTCGTCGTGGTCAACGGGGAGAATTCCGCTCCGGGAAACGGGATCTCCCGGGAGTCCGCCGAACGGCTTCTGGACGCCGGAGCCGACGTGATCACGGGTGGGAATCACACATGGAAGCAGCGGGACGTGACCCGGATGCTGGACGACGGCGACGCCCTGATCCGCCCCTGCAATTATCCCGCCGACGCGCCCGGACTCGGGTATCTCATCGCGGACGTGCGCGGATACCGGGTGCTGGTGCTCAACGCCGCCGGAGTCGTGTACATGGATCCGGTGACGCCTCCCGCGGATGCCGTCGCGCGGATTCTGAAAAGCGAACGCGGAAATTACGACCTCTCCGTCTGCGACCTGCACGCGGAGGCCACGTCCGAAAAGCTCTTCTTCGCCCGGTATTTTGACGGGAAGCTCTCCGCCGTCTTCGGCACGCACACCCACGTCCAGACTGCCGACGAGCAGATTCTCCCCGGCGGAACCGGCTATATCACCGACGTCGGGATGTGCGGCTCCATGAACGGCATCCTCGGCGTGAAGACCGAATCCGTCGTCCACAAGTTCACCGTGCGCACCCCCGTCCGGTTCGATCCCGCCGAGGGAAATCCCGCCCTGCACGCCGTGCTGTTCTCGCTGGACGAGAAGACGGGAAAGTGCGCGTCCGTCGAACGGATCCGCGAAACCTGATACATCGGAAAGCAGCCTTCCTTTGAGCGGAAAAACCATCCGCGGAAGGGAAGGCTGCTTTTTTCAATCGCGCTATCTCCGGTACGGCACGGTTTCCCCGGTGTCCCGCTCGCCGATCAGAACGCCAGCCGAGTCGAACGTATAGCGGAACACCTTGCAGCTGCCGCCGATCGTGAAGGAACTGGTCGCGGGAGAAAAGAACGTTGTCGTCACGCTCTCCGCGTCCCATTCCAACAGGCCTTCGCCGTTGACGGACAGTTTTCCTCCGAGCGAACCTTTGACGGAATAGAAGGTTTTCGGACTTCCTCCCTGCGGATCGCAGAGAAGCAGGACGGCTGTGTAGTTGTCCCTGACGATGGGTGTCAGTTCTTCGTCTGTGACGCCGATTCCATAGTCTTCCCTTGAAAACACATAGTCCAGCACCTGCGCGATCTCATGCCTGCCCCCTTCGTCGTTCTGTTTGGGAACGGCATAGCCAGACAGATAGATCTGTCCCGCAAACTCGATCATGTCGGTCAGATGGTATTCGCAGTCGTCCGCTTCGTACGAGCAGGTGTCCGTTACATGGCCTTCCCGGTCCAGCCAGTACAGAAGCGCGGTGTCGTGATCCAGAGAGTTGATCAGCTGAACGACGTACCCGTCTCCGAGGAGCGCCGCGTTTTTGATGCCGAGGTTGCCGACGGGCGTTCTGACGCAACTCAGCTCGTTTCCGTCCGCGTCGAGGAGGGTCAGGCACAAATCCTTGAAATCCCCCCTGCTGAAGACCGCCCAGATTCCGTCCCCGCGGCGCAGAACGGTTCCTATATACTCCCAATTGAAATGATGTTCAAGACGCCGCTGCCAGAGGACGGTTCCCGTTTCGTCCACGAGCGCGATCCAGCCGTATTTCGTTTCTTCGGTGGAAAAGGTTTCGTTCCATCCCCAGACCGCCGTCACGCCGCCGAAGCGGGAAGTACCTTCCACGCAGAAATCCGTGAAAGCCGCGCTCCACAGGAGAACTCCATCCCGCCGGCATTCGAGGAGGCATTTGTCCACTACTTCGAGCCCCCGCTCTTCGTCGAGGGCATACTGCCAGTCCACATGGTAGGAGACCTCACCCGCCGATTCGTTTTTCCTCCATACATTCCTGTCCCACAGTGCGGCGAGTTCTTCCGGCGTCGGTTCGGCCTGCCGGATATCCCAGCCGGGTACGGAATGCCGCATCACATCCGCGGTCCGGCTGCAGGTAAAGCTGCGCGTTGTGATATCCCGATAGACCGCCTTCACGTCCGCTCTGCTCAATCCTTCCGCGGACAGTCTGTTTTCTTCAAAAAAAGCCATTGCCGTACGATACTCCCCGGCTTCGGCCGTCAGCGCATACACGGCGGAACCGGCAGCGAAAACGAGCGCGAGACATGCCGCGAAGATCCAGCGTCTGAACCGCGGCGTTCCTTTCCCGTCCCGACCGTCTTTGAACAGCGCCGCTTCGGCGGTTGTTTCCTTTTTCATACGTTCACCCCCCTGCTTTTATTGCTGAGACAGCAGACAGCATGTCGGTTTTCAAGCATGCAGCTGCCGGAGCCCTTGATCGGCTTGACTTTCGGACACCGGATACCAAGCCGGACGGCATTCTGCTTATCAGCGGAGCAATACGGAAAAAGGAGCCGCTCTCAAAAAACGGCTCCCGTCTTCTCCCGGTTCAGTTCACCCTTTCCGAGCTTGTCCACATATGAACCACGTTCATGTCCTCTTCCCGGTCCTCGCCGTGGGAGCCGCGTCCGTCGGGGAGAGCGTGGCAGCCGTGATCCGGAGCGAAGGCGGACGCCCATCGGAGTCCCCGCCATCCTTCCGCCGCCGCCAGACAGAGCCTTCTCCACGCCGCCGCGTTCTGCGAGAGAGCGGCGAGGGACTCCTCCCCTTCCGGACCGCAGCGGTGCATCGTGCCGTCGTAATTGCCGTTGTAGGCGACGATCAGGTCGTGACGGTCTTCCCGGATCAGCTCCTCCGCGCGGTCGTTGACCTCCTCCGGCGTGTCGAAGATGAAATAGTCCATATTCCGATTCTTGAAGATCATCGAGATGCTGTCCGTGCCGGTGGAGCAGATCGCGGGTTTCATCCCGGCTTCGATCAGCGCGTCGAAGAGCGTTTTCACCGTCAGGGTCGGTTTGGTGTAGCTTTTGATCCCGTGATCCGCAGGCATCAGGCCGGAATACATCGACGCGAAGCACACCGGCGTCACCGAGGGCATCACCGAACCCATCCGGAGGACAAGGGGATCGTTCCCGAAGGCGGGAGAGAACAGCGCGCGGAATTTCTCATAGATCCACCACGCCACGGCGTCCGGATTGTACAGAAGGATCCGGTCGGCCCGTTTTCCGGGCAGAAGGGAAAGAACCTCTTCCATGACCGGCGCGTCGGCAAAGGGTTCAAGGCCGAACAGCGCCGCGGCGGTCGGGCATACGGAGCGGATATTGTACATGGCGCACCTCACAGAAAAGCGTGTTGTCGGAGATCGTTCCTTACCCGTCTTCCTCCAGATATCCGCGCTCGGCGAAGGTCCACGAGGCGGGGAAGTTGTCCAAATTACCGAACGCGTACCCGTCTCCGATCAGCCGGTCCAGCAGCCACGGGAGCAAATCCACCGTCTCCGGAACGCCCTCGTGCATCAGAACGATGAGCGGTTCCCCCGCCGCGCCTCCGGTTTCCGCCAGACTGCGGGCGAAGGTGTCCTCGAAGCTGTCGCGGATGTATTCGAACGCGGAGACCCCCTCGGGCCGCAGGTAGAGCACGGCGTCGTTCGTTGCGGAGTTCCAGTCAAAGACGCGGTAGCCCCGTTTTTCGAGCATGTCCCGCATTCCGGCCTGCTGCGTTTCGTCGAAGTACCGGCCCACGGATCCGCCCGGAAAACGGAACATCTTCTTTTCCCCGAGCGTGATCCCGGCGTTCGAAGCCGCTTTTTCCCACGCTTCCACCTCTTCCTCGAGCGCGTCCGTCGAGGCGTAGATTTTCTCGTATTCGTGCGAATAGGTGTGGCAGCCGAAGACGTGGCCCCGGTCCGCGATGAGCCGCGCCGCCTCCGGATCCCGGTCGATGGCCAGGCCCATCGTGAAGAACGCGGCTTTGACGCCGTAGCTGTCGAGGATGTCTAAAAGCCGCTCGGTCTCGCCTTCCCCCGCCGGCCCGTCGTCGAAGGTGAGGTAGACCACGGACGGCGCCTCGGGATCGGGCTGGACTGCCGCCTCCTTCCGCCCGCTCACATAAACCGTCACGGTCACGGCGGGATTCATGTAGTACCCGTTCTCGTCGGACATGCCCGCGAACTTGATCGCCACCGCCTCGCCGGACGGAGCGGGGTTGCGGACGTACCGGAGCTCCGATTCGATCCCGTGCGCGGAGAGGATCCCGGTCACAGCCGACGCGCTCAGATCCGCGAACCGGGGAACGGCCTCGTATCCCGCGCGGTTCCCTGCGGCAGACGGCGCGAAAAGGAGGACCGGATCGTCCAGATAGGCGGCGGACACGGCCTTTGCGGCGCTGTTATAGAGGGATTCGATGATCTCTACATGGGGCTGGACGGTCAGAGCGGGATCGGCGGGGCGGTCCGGATCGTCCGCGGGCAGAAGGGAGCCGCGGCTTTCCACCGGCGTCTGCTCGTCGAAAAATTCCATGATGTCGTCCCACTCCTGACGGAGAAGGGCGATCTGACCCGGTCTCCCGCCGCATCCCGAGAGAAGAAGAAGGAGCGCGGAGGCGAGGGCCGCTGTAAGGAGACGGTATTTCAAGGGAAACTCCCGGAGCATTCGACAATATTCCACTTCATTATACCATGACTGCGCCCGGATTGCAAGACCGCCGGACGTCCTCTTTCCGGAAAATCCCGCTTCCATCTTGCATTTCCGGGCAGGACTTGGTATAATGGAGAAAAATCTCGAACCCGCGGAGCGAATCCTATGGAATACGAAGAAACCGAAAAGAAACTCACGGCGGGAAAGGTCGTCCGGATCGTCGCCACCGTCTTTGTCTTCGTCGTGATCGGCCTCTTTGTCATCCGGTGCTGGATGGTTGCCGACAAATCCCGGTTTTCCGATCCGATCCCGACCGACGCCCTCCGGTCCGCGTGGGCCGACGGGGAGAGCGGGATGCTGACCGTGAAGATCAGCGCGGAGCTGGCGAAGGACGGGTATTTCTCCGCCTACGGGTTTTACTTCAATCCCGAGAGCGGGGAGGCGCAGTTTGCCGTCCGCTGGAACCGGAGCGTTTACAGCTACACCGATATGCCCGAGGGACATGAATTCACCTTCTATCTTCTGAACGAGACCACCGGAGCCGTCTATCCCGCGTCCGCCGTCGAAAGCGCGTCCATGAGCATCTACCAGTACCGCCGGATGATCGCCGAGGGCGTGTCGGTCGGGGAGGACGAGCAGCTTACGGCTGTGATGGAGCTGCGGGACGAATTTGACAGCCGTCAGGTGCTGAAATACGCCGAGCAGCCCTTTAACGAGTACAGGCTCAAGGGGAAGCTCCTGAAGCAGCTCGCGCCGTAAAGCTGTAAAGACGTGAAGACGGGCGCGGGAACCTCGTCCGAATTGGCCTCTCCCTCTTGCAATCGGGCCGGGCGTGTGCTATAATGACAGAAAACTTCTGAATCAAACCAGACACAGGAGAACGGAAAACTTTCATGGACACAGACGGGAACATACGAACGATGCTGCATCTGCCGGGAATCGTCGCAGAGATCGCCGCGGGCGTGACGGGAGAGGGAGAAGCCCTTGCCTCCGCCGCGGAACCTCCCCCCGCGCATTCCCCGGTGACCGGCCTTGTTCTGCTCTTCGTCCTTTTCGTCGCACTGGGCGCGTATTTCGGGGGAGCCGAGAGCGCGTTTTCCGCGATGAATAAAATCCGGATCAAATCCAAGGCCGACGACGGGGACCGACGCGCGAAGAACGCCGTGTATATCGCGTCCAACTTCGACCGCGCGCTGACCACCCTCCTCATCGGCAACAACATCGCGCATATCGCCGCAGCGTCCATCGCCGCCGTCATCGCGGCAAGGCTCTTCGGCACATCCGACCGGGTGACCTTCATTTGCACCGTCGTGACGACGCTGGTGGTCTTTCTCTTTTCGGAGATGATCCCCAAGGCTTTCGCCAACGACCGGAGCGAATCGGCCTCCCTTTTTGCCGCGAATTCCCTCAGGCTGCTGATGAAGCTGCTCTATCCGCTGTCCGCGTTCTTCGGGATGATCTCCTCGGCCTTCACCCGGCTGGCGGAGCGCGTTTTCCCGCACAAGGAGGAGCCGTCCATCACCGAAGAGGAGCTGTACGATATCATCGACACCATCGAAGAAGAGGGCGTGGTGGACGAGGAGCAGGGGGATCTGATCAAGTCCGCGATGGAGTTCTCCGGAACCCACGCCGCCGACGTCATGACCATGCGGCAGGACATCAACGCCGCGGACGCCTCCCTTCCGAACGAAAAGCTGCTCGAAATCCTCCGGGAATCCACCCACTCCCGCCTGCCCGTGTACGAGGGGGATCTGGACCACATCCTCGGCCTGATCCACATCCGGGCATTCATCCGGGAGTATATGAAGAATCCCGCGATCGATATCCGGACCCTGCTGACGCCCGCCTACCGGGTCTCTCCGGACGCCATGATCGACGATCTGCTCACCGTCATGCGCCAGCACAAGCTGTATCTGGCCATCGTCGCGGACGCGGAGGGGAAGACCGTCGGGCTTGTGACCATCGAAGACTTCCTCGAGGAGCTGGTGGGCGAGATCTGGGACGAAGACGACGTCGTGGACCGCGATTTCATCAAGCTCGGCGGCAACCGGTTCCGGGTCACGCCCAGACTGACCGTCGGCGAGATCTGGAATCGCACGGGTACCGAAGTCCCGGCCCCCGCCGGAGCGGACCGTCCGCTTCTGTCCCTGATCCTCGAGCACTTCGGGCGGATCCCGGAGGAGGAGGAGAGTTTCCTCTTCGACCGGTTGGAAATCACCGTGGAACAGGTGGAAAACGGGCGGATCGTATCCGTCGAGGTCCATCTTCTGTCCGATGAGGAGCTGGCCGAAGCCCATGCCGTTCGGGAAAAAGAAAAGACCGGTGCCGAAGAGGAGAACAGTGCGGAAGGATCGCTTCTCAGCCGCCTCATCCGTCCCCGCTCCGAACCCGACCCTGAACCGGACGGCGGGAAAGAGGACGAACCCGAATCCGCCGCAGATCCGGATAAAGCCGGTCCGAGGGGAGGTGAAGGCGCGTGAGATATGTGCTCATCATCATCCTCATGGTGATCCTTTCGGCGTATTTTTCCGCGTCGGAGATTTCCTTCAACGCCTCGAACAAGATCCGCCTGAAAAAAGCGGCTGAAAACGGGAGCCGGTCCGCCGCCCTTGCTTACCGCATCAGCGAGGACTTCACGACGGCGCTGTCCGCGATCCTGATCGGCAACAACCTCGCCAACATTGCCGCCTCCACCGCCGCGACCGTTATCGCCATGAACCTGCTCATGTCCCTTCGGACGATGAACAGCGACGGGATGGCCTCCTTCGTCTCCACGGTGGTCATGACGGTGATCATCCTGATTTTCGGGGAAATCGTCCCGAAGATCATCGCCAAAAACAACGCCGACAGCGCGGTCCGCTTCTTCGCGTGGCCGACCAGGATCCTGACGTGGATCCTGTATCCGCTGGTGTGGCTGGTGATGCGCCTGATCCGCCTGCTCTCGTCCCTATGGGGAAAGGACGACGAGGACGCTCCCACCGTCACGGAGGAAGAGCTGTCCTCCATCATCGAGACCGCCGAGGAGGAGGGCGTGGTGGACGAGGAAAAGAGCGAGCTGCTCCAGTCCGCGATCGACTTCCGGGACACGACGGTCGAGGAGATCATGACGCCCCGCATCGACATGACGGCTTTCGATATCGCCGATCCGCCGGAGGAGATCGAAGCGCTTGTGGACGAATCCCGTTACTCCCGGATCCCGGTTTACGAGGATTCCATCGACAACATCATCGGCATCCTCTACCTGAACCACTACTATAAGAAGGTCGCGGACGAGGCGGAGGGAAAGGACTTCGATCTGCGCGGCCTGCTCATGAAACCGAACTTCATTCATAAAACGATGAAGCTCCCCGCCGCCCTGTCCCTTCTGAGGGAGCGCAAGACCCATATCGCCATCGTCGTGGACGAATTCGGCGGAACGCTCGGACTGGTCACCATGGAGGACATTCTCGAAGAGCTGGTCGGGGATATCTGGGACGAATCGGACGAGATCGTCGAGGAGTGCGTCCGCACCGGCGAGAATACCTACGAAGTGAACGGGGACATGAACATCGACGATTTCTTCGGCGAGATCGAGTTCGAGCCCCGCGAGTTCGAATGCGAGTACTCCACCGTCGGCGGCTGGGCCATCGAGATGCTGGACGCCGATCCCCATGTGGGAGACAGCTTCACCTTCCGGGATATCCCGGAAGAGGACGGGGAGGAGGACGATCCCGAGGAACCCGCCACCACCCTCACCGTCGTGGTTTCCGCTATGGACGATATGCGCGTCACCAAGCTCACCGTTCTCGTCACAAGACCGAAGCGTGAGGATGAAGACGGAGAGGACTGATCCGCGCGGAAACCTGAAACAGAATAGAAAAACCGGATCCTCCGACGAAGAGAATCCGGTTCGATTTTTGTCTGCCGAACTTTATACTGTTCTCATCCTAAAAAGCAAAACCATATGGGCTTTGATCGCTCCATGAAGGAGGCGAACGGCCTTCTTGCTCAACTTGTTGAGCGGGTGAGCATCGCGTGCGATAACTCTAATAAGGTTGGATGGCTTCAGAAGTTCGCACTCTGTGCGAAGCTTCGTTGGTGTGCCAAAGCTTCAGCTTCGCTTGATTGGTACAGCCTATCCATGACCTCATCCCCCATGAAGCTCTTTGCTGCTCAACTTGTTGAGCGAGCTTTCATCCGAAAGAAAGCCGCGTTTCCCCCTTTTAGCTTGAGATTCGTATTACGGCTTCAGCTCCACCATGCTGAGCATCGCGCTCCACGGGTCGAGGGAGGCGATGGAAACGGGCTGGCCGATGCTGTGCGCGTGGACGATCCAGAGCTGGCCGTTGGATTCGCCGAGATAGAGCATCACATGCCCCGAGCGGTGGATCGCCACGGGGAACCGGCTCGACGCGAAGAGCTCCAGCCGGTCGGACGCTCCGAGAGGGGCGATGTTCGTGACCGCGCCGCCGTATTGGCGCTGTTCGGAGGTGTTCCGCGGGATCAGGATCCCGAAGGAACGGAAGACGGCGCAGAGGAATCCGGAGCAGTCCACGCCCCCGTTCGCGCCGCCCCATCCGTAGGTCGTGCCCAGCCAGCGGAAGGCCTGCTCGTAGACGTTTTTCATGGTATAGGGAAGGCGTCCCCGCACCGCGCTGTCGGCCCCGATATTGACCGCGATCTCCGCGTAGGATCCGTCGGTGCCGCGGATGGGGAGGAGAACCTCGTATCCGTCCGTCGTCCCGCCGAGGCAGGGGAGCCACGTTCCCATGTCGAGCCGCGCGCCGTTTGCGTAGATCCACGGGGCGGTCACCGTGACGCCGGTTTCGGGATCGCGCCGGACGAACCGCTCGAAGGTGTCCCGGTCGCAGAACGCGGCGCACCACGCGGGGATCCATCCGACGTAGTGGTACGTCCGGACGAAGAGATAGGCTCCGTCCGAGCTGCGGTGCAGAACGATCACGGGCGTTCCGGTCGGGACCTCGGTCTCCTGCGCCTGATTGAATCCTGGATTGCCGTAGGGATAAAACCCGTCCTCCATGGGAAAGCTCTTCATGTCGGCACGGGAGGTCACCACGGCGCGGCGGATCTCCACGGTCTCGCCGATGCTCTCGAGATTCCGGTTGGAAAGGATTCGTACACGCTCGTCCTCCCCGATATAGTTCCCGCCGCGGTCGTAATCGTACCCCACGGGCAGGGCGTATCTGCCGATCAGGGCAATCACATCCGGGCCGGGCAGGGTGTCCGGACAGCTGCATAGATCCGCCATCGTGGGACAGCCTGCGGCCATTTTCGCGTTGTAGGCGTCGATTTCCGCGTCCGTCAGCAGCGGTTCGTCCGACGCGCCGGGGCCGAACCGGTTTTCGTAGATCGCGGCCCACGAGAGCGTCAGATCGGAATAGGTCATCACGGCGCTGTCGGAGAATCCGTCGCTATCCTCCGCCCGGACCTGCTGTCCTTCCCGCGGCGGATCGGCTTCGGCGGGCTCCTCCGTCTGCGAAGGTTCGTCCGTCTGTATCGAGAAGACAAGGCGGGTGGCGGGATCGGTCAGGCGGGTCATGGTGGCGGCGATCTCCGCGCGGGTGACCCAGACGTCCGGCTCGCAAAGGTGGGAGTCGGCGTCCGTCCCCTGAATGACTCCGGCCCGGTAGAGGGCGTAGATCGCGTCCGCGTGCTGGTGATCCATCGGCACGTCGGGGATGGAGCCGTCCGGGATGTCGTTGACCGGATCGAGCGGGACCGCGCGGGCGAAGAGCTCCATGACCTCTGAGCGTAGGGCCTGACGCTCCCACACCTCCCCGCCGTCCGTGATGCCGTGCTCTTCCGCGTAGGCGACGTAGGGCTCGTACCACACGCCGTCTCCGTTGGCGAGTGTCACGGTTCCCGTGAGAAACCGTTCGTTGAGGCAGGCCGCCAGCTTGACGGCTTCTGAGAGAAGGATCCCGTCGTAGGGGGCGAATATCGTCGCGCTCTTGCCGTTGACCAGACCGAGCGAGAAGGCGGAGAGGACGTCGGAATAAAACCACGCGCCCCCCGGAACGTCGGAGAAGGGAAGGGCATCCTCCCCGCCGCCGTAGTCCGTAAGTCCGGCGGACACACTCTCCGACGCGAAGACGACCTCCGCGGAACCGCTCCACAGCAACCAGGCGGAGAGCAGGGCGGAGGCAGTCCGTTTCAGAAAACGCGGGAATTCAGAATCTGTTTTCATGAACTGCGGAACCATCAGCGTTTGTGATAAGGCCACGGGGCGGTTTCATACTCTTTGGCAAAGAAGTCGAGGGGCTGGTATCCCCGTTCGATATAGGTGCTTTCGAGTACGGTATCGTAGTACAGGCGCGCGCCGCCCGAGACGATTTCTACCCATCCGTGGGACTGGAGCTCGGATCCGACCAGACCGCTGATGGCCTCGGCGTCGTATCCCAGCTGACGGGCCAGCACGGCGAAGGAGGCGGCGAAATTGTAGCAGTTGCCCTTCTTCGTCTTGAACATGGTGAGGGCTTCGTCGATGTCCCATCCGCTCTCGCCGGGTTCGTAGTAATTCCGGCGGCGGTACTGGAACGTATCACGGCAGTAGGCAAAGGCGGCCTCGAGCTTTTCCTCGCGGCTCATGTCCGGGGTCGTGATTTCGTTCAGGACTTCCTTGACGTATGTATCCAGCTCGTCGTTTCCGGTGGTGTAGCGTCCGTCGCTTCCGAAGGTGAGATACCGGCCGAGGGTGACGTCGGTCATTCTCTCCCCGTTTTCGTCGAGGGCGCTGAGCTCGATTCCGTCAAACACGAGCCGGGAGGCGTCGATTTCGGGGGGCAGGGGTTCCGCGAGCATCCGCTCAAGCTCCTCGTCCCCTTCCATCCATCCGGAGACGGCGGGCTTGGATTCGGTGGTTTCGGATTCCGACTCGGTCTGCGTCCCTTCCGTCGGTTCGGTCCCGTCCTCCACGCCGGACACGGATTCGTCGGACTGCGCGGGCTTTTCGTCCTCAGCCGGGGCGGTCTGAATGGGTTTCCACTTCTCAACGCCGTTTCTCAGCACAACGTTGTGGGCAACGGAGGCTTCCATCAGCTCATAATACGCCCAGTGCTCCGTCGTCAGGTCGGAATAGAGGGGGGAGGTGATGTTCCGGTCGATCCAAGTGTTGTCGGGTGTGCGGGAGAGGGCGCGGTTCACCACCTTAGCGGCTTCCGCCCGGGTGATGGAACCGTCCGGCTTGAAGGTTCCGTCCTCGTAGCCGTTGACCCAGCCGAGGCCGACCGCTTTCGCAATTGCGGCGTAGTAGGGGTGGGATTCGCTCACGTCGGTGAAGCTGACTTCTCCGACGCTGTTTGCCGGTACCAGACGGGCCAGCGCGGACACAAGCTCGGCACGGGTCATAAAGTCGTCCGGGCGCGCCTTGTCGTTCGGGCAGTCCACGATGCCGCAGGCCGCGAGCAGGCGCATCGGTTCCGCGTACCATGCGCCATCCTTCACGTCGGAGAGGGAGGCGCGGTCGGCGGGCTTTGTCCCGAGCAGGTTGTAGAGGATCTGGCAGGCCTCTGCGCGGGTGATCTTTCCGCCCGGTCTGGCTGTTCCGTCCTCGTATCCGTGGAGATATTCCGTGTGGGTGGAATTGTTGACGGCGAGGGAAAGTGTGGAAGCCGCGACCGCGGTCAGCTCTTCTACGCCGCTGTCTTCTTCGCCGGACTCCGGATCCATCCAGTCGGATCCGGTCTCTCCGCTTTTTTTGTCCTCTTTATCCGCTTTTTCGTCCGCCTGCTCTTCTTTTTCTTTGTCTTCCGTCTTGCCGTCTGCGGGCGTTACCGCGTTTTCGGCCTTTTCATCCGCGCCGGATTTGGCCTCTGCTGCTTTTTCCTCGGATTTGGAGGAAACCGCGGTGTCCGCGTTCGTGGCGGAGGAGGAATCACCAGTCTTCTTGTCCGGGTTCGGGGAGGCGGAGGACTTTTCTTCGGTCTCCATCCAGTCGCCGCTTTCGCTCTTTTTCCCTTCCTCCATCCAGTCATCCGCCGCGGTCTCGCCGCCGTCCGCCTTGTCCGCGCTGTCCGTTCCCGCAGGGGCGGACGCGAATACGACGGGCTCTTCTTCAATGACCGCGCTGACAGCCGCGAAGGGCTCGTCCTGCGCGAGATCGGTGAAGTCGGGGAGGGCGGTGAAGGTGTCGTCCGCTTCATCCGCCTTTGTGTCTTCGGCTTCGGGGGAGGACTCGGATTCCGGCAGAGCCTGCGCTTCGAGTTCGGTCGGAAGCTCGTCGTTCATCTCCTGAACAAAGCGGAGCGTTCCGCCGATCATGCCGCCCAGATCGGATACCGACGGGATCTGCTCGTTCCGCGCGGACTGTGCGGTCACGCTCAGAAGGATCACGGAGCAGCAGGCAAACGCGCCTACGCCCAGTAAGCGCTTGAAGGAGTTCTTATTCGACATCTTGGATGGTCTCCTCCCCGTTTTCAAGGTAAGTATAGACGATGAATCCGTCGTAGTACAGGTTTCCGTCCTCGCCGGGGCCCATGCAGCTGGGGGCGTAGTCCTTGTCGCCCGGTTCTCCGATCACGGCGATCAGATCGGCGGCGGAACGTCCCACATAGCCCATAGCCACCTGAAGGGCTTCCTCGGGCTTCAGCGCGGCGGGTTCCTCTTCGGGCGCGGGTTCTTCTTCCGCGGGGGATTCGACGGGCGTTTCATCCTGAGGGGTGTCGGGGATCTCTTCCGGAGATTCATTTTGGGCGGCGTCCGGCTCCGGATCGGCGGGAGCTTCTTCGGCCGCTTCTCCGGCGTCGGAGAGGGCTTCGGGCTCTTCTTCGGCTTCCGACGCGGAGGCCGGGGCGGCGTCGGAGGCGGACGTGGAGCTCTGCGCGGCGGGTTCGGCGGTTTTGGATCCGCCGGCGCAGGAGGAGAGCAGCAGCAGGACAGCCAGCGCCGCCGCTGCGGAAATGCGTGCAGAATGCTTCATAGAAGGACAGTCTCGATTTCTTGGGTTACTTTATCCCGAGAGAAGGATTCAGAGGGATAATACGTCGATTTTTTATTATATTCCGGCGTTTTGAACCGCTCGTGAACGAAACGGCGGATTGCGTCGAATTTACAAAAACTTCACGAAAGGTTCATAAAACAAACTCCTCCCCCAACCCTCATGCCGGGATTGACGGTTCCGGGAGGGGAAGGGTGTCCGACGGGGATACATATAATTTGCGTATAAATGTTTATACATACCGATTGACATTTACACATCAACCTGCTATAATCATTCTCCGTGGGCGCAAGCCCCGAGGTCAGTCCGAGTGAGGTGCAATTTGAAAAAACAATCGATCAACTGGAAAAAAGTCCGCCGCTCTTTCCGGGCAGGCGCGTTCATCGCGGTCGGAAACGCCGTCCTTGCCTTTCTGGTGGCGGCTTTCGTCATTCCCCACGATATCATCATGGGCGGAACGACGGGTATCGGCATCGTGCTCGCCGGGGTTCTGCCGATCGAGACGGCGTGGGTCGTTCTGATCCTCAACCTGATATTGCTCGTTCTGGGGCTCGTCTTCCTCGGGAAAAAGCTGTTTCTCACGACGGTCGCCTCGTCCGTGCTCTATCCGGTCATGCTGAGCCTCATGCAGCGGATCCCGGGCATCGGCGCCATGACGGACAACGAGCTTCTCGCGGCGATCTTCGCGGGCGTTCTCATGGGCCTTGCGCTCGGCATGGTGATGCGGGTCGGCTCCTCCACCGGCGGCATGGATATTCTGAACCTGATGCTGCACAAGTGGTTCCATCTGCCCGTCGCGGTTTTCGTCTACCTGACGGACTTTGCCGTGGTGGGGGGACAGGCGTTTTTCCACAAGCCGGAGAAGCTGCTGTACGGGATCGTGGTGCTTGCGCTCGAAACCATCGTACTCGATCAGGTGATGCTGTTCGGAACGGACCAGATCCAGATTTTCGCCATCTCGTCCGAATACGAACAGATCCGCCGCCGTCTTCTGAAAGAGCTGGAAGCGGGCGTGACGATGACCATGATCGAAACGGGATGCCTCGAAAAGCAGCAGAAAGGCGTCCTCTGCGTGATCCCGAACCGCAAGCTCTACGCCGCCACGGAGCTGATTCAGGAGATCGATCCGGAGGCGTTCATCACCGTGACGAAGATCAAGGAGGTCCGCGGACGCGGCTTCACCTCCGAACGCAAACCGCTGGAAATCGACTGAATCTTTCGGGCACGAATGGGAAGGGTTTTCGCGCCCTTCCTTTTTTGACGCGGACGGGAAAAACGCTCCCGGATCCGGTTTTGTAGATTTTACACAGCAGCGCGCCGATTTCCTTCGGTTTGATCTTGCAATTTTCTCAAGCGTGGTGTATAATAAAGAAAAAAGAACCGTTTTTCCACCAAAGGACCGGTCCATGTCCTCCTTTATTCTGAAACTGATCGCCGCCGTCTCCATGCTCTGCGACCACGCGGGAATCATCCTCTTTCCCGGCGTGCCCGTTCTGCGCGTGATCGGACGGCTGGCGTTTCCGCTATACGCGTTCTGCATCGCCGAAGGGTTCCGCTATACGAGAAACCGCCGCCGCTATTTTCTGAGAGTTTTCGTCCTCGGCATTCTCTGCCAGATCGTCTACACCGTCGCCGAGCGGGATCTCTATCTCGGCATTCTTCTGACGTTCAGCTTCTCCATCGTCCTCATGGCGCTCGCCGACTGCGTGAAAAAGGCCTTCGCGGGTGAGAAAAGCGCGCTGTCGGAGCTCTTTTTCCGGATCGCGGGCCGGGAATGGACAAACCGCACGGACAGAGCGGCGTCCCTCGGACTGACGGTGACCGCCGTGCTCGCCCTGATGCTTCTGACCTCGAAGATCACCGTGGATTATGGGTTCTTCGGGATCCTGCTCCCGGTTTCCGCCAGCCTGTTTGAGGACCGCCGCATGCGGATCGTCTCCTTCGCGTGCTGCCTGCTGGCTGTGGCGGTGTCCTTCGGAGCGTCCTTCCGGATCCAGTACTGGTCCCTCCTCGCCCTGCCGCTGCTCCTTCTCTACAACGGAAAGCCCGGACGGGTGCGGATGAAATACTTCTTTTATATCTTCTATCCCGCGCACATGGCCATCCTTTACGGGATCTCCATGCTGACGCGCTGAATACGGACCGCGCTATGACCGACTATCTCTTTTTCGACCTCGACGGGACCCTGACCGACCCGTTCGAAGGCATCACAAACTCCATCCTCCACGCGCTGGACCGGATGGGGAAGGACAAGCCCGATAAGGCATGGCTGGGCAGGTTCATCGGTCCGCCCCTCATCCTTTCTTTCCGGAAGTATTTCGGCATGACGGACGAGGAGGCGGAGAGAGCGCAGGCCTTGTACCGGGAGGTCTATTCCGTCACGGGACTGTACGAGAACCGGGTCTATCCCGGGATCCCGGAGGCGGTCAGGGCTCTCTCGGAAGCCGGATTCGTCCTCTGCCTCGCCACCTCCAAGCCGGAGCCGTTCGCCAAGCAGATCCTTGCGCATTTTCAGCTGGACGGGTACTTTACCGAAATCTGCGGTGCGACGCTCGACGGGACGCGCAATACCAAGGGGGAAGTGCTCCGGGAACTGCTCGCCCGTCTCTCTGTCGGCGGAGCGGATCTTAACCGCTGCCGGATGATCGGCGACCGGATCCACGACGCGGACGGCGCGCGGGAGGTCGGGATCCGGACGGTCGGCGTTCTCTGGGGCTACGGATCCCGCGAGGAGCTGACCGGAGCCGGATGCGCCGCGCTGGCAGGGACGCCGGAGGAGTTGGTCTCCCTGCTGACACCGCTCCGCCGGGTGTGAGGGATTTCGCAACGCGCCGACCGCTTCACGAAGCTTCAAGACCATCTATCTGACAGGAGGCATCTTATGAACAAGCGACTTGCCGCCCGCCTCACCGCGCTGACCGCCGTTTTGCTGCTTCTTCTTTCCGCAGCCTCCTGCCGCCGTCCCGATCCGGATTCGGTGTCGGCGGATGCGGGCGTATCGCGCCTTGTGACGACGGAATACCCGTGGACCACTGCCCTGACGCCTCACGTCATCGGCGATTATGCCCCCGAAATCAGCGTCATCACCTCCCGCGAGTCCCTCATCGACTATGTGTCCATATGGGAAAAGTGCTACGACTTCGTGGACGACAGCGTCACCTCCACGTTCTACGACGTGGTGACGGGGTACGACGAGGAGTTCTTCCAGACGGAAGCGCTGGTGGTCTGCGTGATCACCGCGGATTCCCCTGCCAACCGCTACGTCTCCGAAGGGATCGGGCGCAACGGCACGGGGTACGACATCCGCATCCGCTACACCGCTCCGACCTCATCCGCCAAGGAGGAAACGGTCTGGCATCTCTTCCTCGAAGTTCCGGACGGCAGTCCCTTTGTGCGCGATCCGTCCGTTTTGAACCTCCGCCTCGTGGAGAACAAGAACTATTGATCTGTCCGCAGAAATTTATGGCAGCCGGAACTTCCGACGGAATCCCGGCTGCTGTTTTTTTGCTGCTGCCGCATCCGATCCACCCGGAACAATCCCTTTTCCGAAAAAAGGTCAATCCCCTCTGTCCTGTTTTGCGCTTGATGATCCCTGAAGATCTTGTTATGCCTGCGCCAGACACACGGGATAACTCGGTACGATAAAGCACGAAACTCCTACTGACAGCGTGGTAATTTGCCTCCGATTGATATGCCCGGTCTGTTTACTTTTCGGTCCCGATGATGTATAATCATCTGCGGAAACACAAAGGCGGGCATAGGAAGATGATGACGGAAGAAAACATCTCTTTGGAAATCCGTCACCGATCGGGAGGGACTTTATGAGTAAGAAAGAACTCAAGGCGCTGCGGCGTCCGTTCATCCAAGAACTGTTTCGGAACAACAAATTCAATCTGGCAATGACCGTGGCCGCGGCCTTCTTAGGCGCTGTGGCAGAGCTGGTGATTTCCTGGCTCATCAAGGAGGTTGCCGACCTGATCTCCGGGGAATGCCCCTACGGTTTCGGCACGCTCCTCGTTATCGCGGGAGGAGGGTTTGCGCTGTACGGGCTGGGATGGATCCTTGACAGAACATTCCTCTCCGAGTTCAGCGCCAAGGCGATGAAGCAGTATCGGGAATACGTTTTTGACCGGCTTATGGAAAAAGGCATTCAGGCCTTCTCCGGCGAAAACAGCTCGCTCTATCTCTCCGCGCTCTCGAGCGACGTGAACACGATCGAGGTGGATTTTATCGGGCGGCTGCAGAGCACGATACAGGTCGGCATCGCGTTTGTCGGCGCGCTCGGCCTCATGCTCTGGTGCAGCCCGTTTCTGACGCTGATCGCCATCGGTTTTTCCCTGCTGCCCATAATCGTCTCCGTGATTCTCGGAAACAAGGCGGCGGCCGCTGAAAAGAACGTTTCCGATCAGAAAGAGCGCTATACCGGCATGCTGAAAGACGCGCTCACGGGCTTCTCCGTGATCAAGAGCTTTAAGGCGGAGAAAAGCATCGCCGGGCTGCACGATCACAGCAACGGGGCCGTAGCGGAAGCCTCGAAAAAACGCACGAAGGTGAACGTTCTGGTCAGCTATTCCTCGGGCATCGCGGGAGCGATCCTGCAATTCGGCGTGTTCTTTGTAGCAGCCGCGCTGGCGCTCTCCGGCAGGGGGATCACGGCAGGTACCGCCATTGTGTTTGTTCAGCTGTTGAACTATGTACTGGGGCCCATTCAGGCGTTTCCGACGTTTTTCGCCGGCATGATGTCCGCCTTCGGCCTGATCGACAAGCTGGCCGGGGCGCTCAGCAAAAACGTTCCTGACGAAGGTCGGCAGATCCCGCCGCGTCTTACCGAGGGGATCTCGGTGAAGAATCTTGCGTTTGCCTATGAGGAAGGAAAGCCTGTGCTGCGTGACGTGGACATGGAACTGCGCGCCGGAGGCTGCTATGCGCTGGTGGGCGGCTCCGGCAGCGGCAAATCGACGATTTTGAATCTGCTTATGGCATCCTCAAAAAACTATCGGGGCGAGATCCTCTATGACGGACATGAACTCAAGACCGTTTCCGCCGGCTCGCTCTACGACCTTGTGTCCATGATTCAGCAGAACGTGTTCGTTTTCAACAGCACAATCCGCGACAACATCACCATGTTCTCCGAGTTCCCGGAAGAGGAGATCGACCGTGCCGTGCGGCTGTCCGGGCTGAAAAAACTCATCGACGAAAAGGGCGCGGACTATCTCTGCGGCGAGAACGGCTCCGGTCTCTCCGGCGGCGAACGGCAGCGGATCTCCATCGCAAGAGCGCTGCTCCGCAAGACCCCGGTCCTCTTTGTGGACGAGGCGACGGCCTCTCTTGACGCTCAGACCTCCTTTGAGGTGCTGGACGCGATCCTGAATCTGGACGGCTACACCCGCGTCATCGTTACCCACGATCTGGACGAGAGTATTCTCCGCCGCTGTACGGGGCTGTTCGCGCTGAGAAACGGCGAGGTTTCGGAACAGGGGACGTTCGGAGAACTGATGGACCGGAAGGGGTACTTCTATTCTCTGTTCACCGTCTCACAGGGATAATCTCGTTGAATTTGCGGGATCACGCATGAAATCGCACCGGCAGGCCGCCGCCGTACCGTCCGATCTGGCCTCCCTGTCATATCGGATGCTTTGACGTTGCAGACGAACTTGAGAACCGTCGGTTCCAGAAACCGCAGTTCTTCACAGACCCTGACGCCGTCCGACGCCTTTGAAAACGGGACGGGTTCCCAGCTTCCGTCCGGGGTGAGGGACAGAATGTCCGTCACGTCTCTCCATGCCTTCGGGAGGCGGAGAGAAACGCCGCTTAAGGAATCCTCCCCGAGGCTGCAGAGCGTCGCCATTCCGAGAAATCCCGCGTCCTCCCCCGGCCGGAGAGGAAGGTTCAGGATCGGCCAGACCTTCGGCGCGTCCCGGACCATCAGAAAATCGCCGCCGAGCCAGACGAGAAGGGACTGAAACAGCTTCTGCCTCCGGTAGTTCCAGAGAGACTGGGACCCGTTGCCGCCGATCGTCGCACCGTACACAACAACCCGGCCCCCCAGCTCGTTCCGGAACCGCGTCATGGAGACGCCGAGGCAGTTTCCGCGGAAATCATAGGTCTTCGTTACGGCTTCGCAGTCCGGAGAGGTGATCTTCAAGTCGTACAGCACCCCGTTCCCGCGGCGGGCGGTGTAGCAATTGGCTCCGGGCATTTCACGGCCTGTGCTGTCCGGCGCGAATCCGTCGCAGATCCGCTCGGTGATCCCCAGATCGTACCGGAGGTTTCCTTCGATGACACTGCCGCCGACGGATACGCCGAGATATTGTCCGAACCCGCGGCTTACAAGAATCCTCGCCCCCTCCGCGTCGAGAAACAATCCCCCGGATAGCTGTTCCGTGACCTCCTCGTCCGGTACGGTCCGGGCTCTCTGCGCGTCCCAGAACGCGACCTTCCCCCGCCTTGTCGTGTACGGAATGCCGAACCGGGCGAGCGTCGGGATCCATGCGGACGGACTTCCTCCGTCGTGTTCGGAATCCGCAGGAAGGCTGACTCCCGCGACCTGACAGCGTCTGGCTTCCGCGCTGATTGCGGCGAACCGCGCGCGTTCCTCGCGGAGCATGAGGGGGTAGGCGGTCTCCTCGTTGGTGTCGTCCTGAAACTGCTGCGTCTGGAATACGGACCCTTCGTAGCCGAACGAGTACACCGCTCCCATCAGCGCCTTCATCTGCGCCGCGGACGAATAGAAGCGGGTGTGCGGATAGGTGTCCGATTCGTGCAGGAAGCAAAACGGCCCGGGGATCCGCTCCTTCTGCCAGAGGGGATGATACAGCGTCACCGGAAGGTTTTCGGAGACGATGCCGTTGTATTCGGCTCCGAAGATCCGGCAGACCGGCGTGTGACGGGGACCGGCAAGCGCGCGTGCGACCGCCTCCGCGGAATCTCCGTCCGCGGAAGACGCGCCGGACTCCATGAGGCCGATGGGGATCTCTGGCGCTTCCTTATCCATTTCCCGGCGCAGAGTTTCCGCGAACCCGACGAGGGTCTCCCGGCAGAGTTCGCGCCAGAGCCTGCGCAACCGGACGGCTTCCGGTGACCCGGCTCCCGGTAAACCGGCTCCCGGTAAACCGGGGGCAAGGAGAGCGGCGAGTTCTTCTCTTTCGTATCTGCGGCCTGCTCGTTCGGCGAACTTGTCGAGGTGAAGGGGACAGAAGCATCCGCCGGGAGACGAGGCGTTCAGGGAAAAATCGTCCTCCAGAAAGACGCACGCCGGTTTTGCGATGCGGACGAACAGAGCCGCGTCCCGTGCGAACCGCTCACGGAATCGTTCGTCCAGCGGGCAGGAGGAGAACGGCGCCTCTCTCCCGTCCGACAAGACAACGGGGCCGAAATCGAAAGACCGGCCTGACTTCACCGTCAGGGTGATCCACCATCCGCAGCTGACGCCGTGAGGGGCGACCGCGTCCCGGATCACGGCAAACTGACGGGCCAGCGCTTCATAGTGAGCCGTTTCGGGATACCCGACGGACCGCCAGCCTTTGGAGGGACCGGTGAGAAGAAAGCGATCCAGGCCGTATTCCCTCTTCCGTGAAAGGATTTCTTCGACGGTCCTCCGCCGGTTTTCTTCACCGAGCTTCAGCTCGATGGGAGTCAGGATGATAAGAGAATTGTGATTCATAAATCGTGCCTTGTCCGGGAGCATCCTTTCCGGATCCCCGCCGCGTCCTGAACGAGGAGGGCACGGCGGAACCATAAATCGTGTCGGAATCTGTCGATTCGCTGTTTATGCAGAATACTCGCCGCCCTGATCGGGGACAGCGATGATCATCGTCTTGTTCATCGGAAAGAAATTCCGGTTCAGAGGAAGCGGCGGATCAGATCTGCCACGGCTTCGGCGCAGACGGTGTTCCCATCCTCAGTCAGGTGGATGTTGTCATCCTTACGGACAAAACGGTCGATGTCCGGGACCATAAGCGCGTGAAGATCGTCGATCACAACACCTTTTTCCTTCAAAATCGGAACGAGGGTGGCGTTGTAACGGTCGATATCGGAATTGGCGATATCCGGATGAACGGCTGTCACAGGGGTTGTCGTTGCGAAAATCAGGGTTTTCGTGTTCCGGAGCAGGATGTCCGCAATGCGGCTCATCGTGAGGAGGTACACGTCGAGGGGGGTGAGCGGCTGATCGTCCGACCCGTGCTGAACGTCCCAAAGACCGTTGTTCCAGTGGATGACGTCCGCGTCCCGGATCGCTTCCCGCCAGTCATACATGATCGCCCGCAGGGTATAGACAGAAAACCTTCCGTTGTCCGAAGGCTGCCAGATCTCACACGCATCCCCGAGAAGCGCGGGAATCTTCGGCCCGTATCCGATCAGACGGATAGAATCTCCAAGAAGAACGACTTTTTTCTTTTCACTCATTTTGCGTGTCCTTTCGTTCGGCGGGTTGTTTTACCCTCATTATATCAGCAGGGCAGGGAAGTGTCAAGAGTCCGGTTCGTTCCCGGATGGGCGGAGGGAGCGCGGCGTGAGATCCCTGACGTGTTTATCCAAATTGTTTTCGAGCAGATCGCATCCTTCTTTTCAAATGAAACGTCTAATACCTTACTGTAAACGGATCTGTCCTCCGCACAGAACGCGGCATAGTATATACTGCGTATATTTCAGACTAAATCTGTTTCTTCCTTTATTATGTCCAAAGCTCTTGTTACATACTTGAGTGAGTCATTGAAACTTTCCCTGAATGCATCCGGATTGTTGATATCCGGCTTCCCGTTTACGGCCCTGAATTTGTCGCCGAGCAGCTGAATCCCTATCTGAAGTCGGTCCCCTCCGAAATATATGTGAGGAGAGTATTTGTATTCATTATACAGCCTGTGGATACATGCGGCATAGGTATCAATGAACGTACGAGCATAGTCGGGATCGTCGGATCGAACGATGCAGCGCTTTGACAGTTCGTTCAGTGCAATCGGGTTTGCGGCTCCGCCCCCGTACTTGGGAAACGTAATCAGAAACGGCGATTTTGCGCTGACTTTCGTTTCAACGGAAATCAGGATACCGGAGAACAGTTCGGTTCTTCCGGAGGACGGCGCGTTTTCATCCGCTGCATCCAAAGGGCTCATCTTTCCCGTCAGCGTCAGGTTCGCAGCCATGAAGTGGATTCCGTTCCAGTATCCCTCATATCGATCGGCTGCTTTGAACTCATCCCACTCCTTCTGGCTGATATTATTGTTCAAAAGATACTCTTTCGTGATTTCCCATCCGGGAGACTCCAGGTTGGGCCCAAAGTATTCATATTCTGTTTGTTCTTTATAATCCTTTATGAATTTATCGATTGCCGCTTTTCTGTCTCCGGACATATAAATGGCGCATATGCCCCAGAACAGGAGACCCGCTAAGATCATGATGAATCCTGTGAACGTGTCAAAATAAAGCTGATAGAGAACAAAAAGCATGATGATCCCGCCGAGGATCAAGGTCAGACTGATTGATCTTACAATCAGTTTTCTTTTACGGATCCGCTTGAGTTCTTTTGTAAATTCTTCATCCTTGAGGTTGTTCTGCATGAATCGTTTCTCCTTAATTTCAGATTTGAAGTGAAACGCCCGGAAGAATCGGACAGACCCTGCGGTGACAGGCTGCTCCGCTGACAGGACGCAGCAGAGGAGCGCAATATCCGGCGCATGTTCGTTTTTTGGCGGGATCGCCTGAAATATCCCGGTCAGGCCGGGGAAAGGGAATCCGGATTGTCTTATAAGAATTATAGCGCATGGAAAAAGGAATGTCAAGCGCGGGGACAGCACCTTTGTGAGATTTATGACTGTAGTAAATCTGTGATGAAGCTGTTTCAACCTTGTGTGAAAAAACTCTTGCAGTCTGGAGCGGGATGTGCTATACTGACTTTGGGTATTGAATTCTGTTTTGGAGGAAAAGTATGAAACGCAACGTCGCATATCTTTGCATTTTGATGGTGATCCTTCTCGGCATGACTGCATGCGGTAAACACCGGATGACAGTTACGGCGGTAAACCGCACCGGGGTGGACATCGCCGATATCCGTATCAGCCCGGCGGTCGGCGAAGAACTGGGACCGAACCGGATAGAAGGATACTCCCCTCTGACCGACGGGTGGAGTATAGAGATCGACTTGGGCTCATATACGGAAAAGGAACTGGAAAACGGATTCTACATCCAGATATTCGGGATGGACGGGGAGCCGGTCACACCAGACTATGAGCCTTTTTATCCGAAGTTTTTTGAAAACGGTTCGTATTTGATTTTCGCGCCCTCGGATCTGAATGTCTTTGTGTTCATCGACTCCGATTATGACCCTGGGAAATACGACGAAGAGATCGCAGGATACCGGGAGTGAGAAGGGAAGCGCGTTGGAATGCAGGCAGGAGGCAGGGTGACGCGCCGGAATGAAGCAGAAGTCAGGCCTGTGGTTCTGGCAAGTATATTATAAGACCGCGCGGGGGAGGACTATGTCTGAAGCCGGGTTTACAGGCGTGGAAAACTGCGCGCGCGACATACACACATGCAAGTTCGCTCAGCAAGCATAGCTGAGCGAGAAAGAGTTTTATCAAAAAGAAACTTCACCAAGGGACGGTTTTTTCAGAAACGGATTTCTCCAAGGGTGAGTTGTATCCAAACACGATCTTGCCAAGGGAAAAGTGCCAAATGACGGTCGGGGACTGGTGCGATGCCTGACTCGAAACCTTCGAGAAGCCGAACATGAGAGCCTAAACTACGAATCCTACGAAGGCGACATCCGCCTCCGCGTCAAGCCCGGCATCGGCGATTTCACGGCGGCTGCGTCCACATTCTCTCCGCCTCGCCCGACATATGGAAGAACGGATGTTTTATTGGCCTGCGCGCGGGGGGAGATTTACCGTCTCGGCGGAGTGGAGGTATGAGTTTTCGGCGGAAAAATGATTTGAGCAAAACATCTCGGGGCTCTCGCCGCTGAAAGCACATGCATAGAAAACGGTTGTATATACGTTTATTTGCGCATACAAACGGATAGAAAAGAACGGGCTGCCGCAAGCTCTCGAAAAGGGAGGCGGCAGCCCAGTCTTTCATCAAGCAAAGCCGTAATTATTTCAATCCACACATTCTGAAAATCCCCAAAAATGTGACAAGGAAGACTTGACAAAACGACGCCGAGGTGCTATACTCGGAATTGCAGGTTTCAATTAAGGCTTTGCTTGATCCTGCTCAAAGATCGTTCTGTCAATTGTCCTTCCGCTTAGATTATACCATTTTCCCACTCCCAACGCAAGCGGGACGAAAAAGAAAATATTTTCTCTATAATTTGCTTTATTCTATTGACAACGGCGCCATATTTAGTTATAATGTTATCGAAAAAACGAGGGAGGTACATCTATGGTCCAACTCGAATACCCGATCCAAATGGAGATTGCCGGTCCAACCGCGATATGGACAAGGCCGGATACCGGTGATTCTCCCGTCTCCTATCCTGCTCCAACCTATTCAGCGGTCAAAGGGATTTTCGAAACGATCCTATGGGGACCGGCTGTGGAGATTGTTCCGACGAAAGTTGAGATATGCAGGCCGATCCAGTATCACAGCTATGCGACAAATTACGGAGGACCGCTTCGAGATCCCAAGAACATCAAGTCCGGGAATAACTATCAGCTTTTCGCTACCGTGCTGATAGATGTTTGCTACCGCTTGTTTGCTGTTGCAAGACCATGCTCAAACAAAAAGCAATTTCCCGAATCGGCGAAAAAATGGGACTCTCGGACAACAGCGCCGGGTCATGCCTATCAGGCAATGCTGGAACGCAGATTGAAGCGCGGCCAATCGTATGGGAGTGTTTGTTTAGGCTGGAGTGAATTTACGGCATCATATTTTGGTCCCTTCCGTGACGAAACTTCGGTTTGTACGGATATTGACGACGTTCTGCTCCCTTCCATGCTTCGGCAGACATTTTCAAATGGCTACAAATCCAGTTTTTTCCCTGTTTACGATACGTCAATTGTGATTCGCAAAGGAACGCTTTCCTTTTTAGAAGGGAGGACCAGCCATGATTAATGAGCTCCATGAGTTGAACCTTGCGCTTCGGGAAGCTGGAATCGCTGCTGATGCATGGCACAGGAAGTACCTTCCGATTGCAAATATTAAATCTAACGCTCCCTGCTTGAGAATCGTTCTTGATGGGAACCGAGTGGCTGAAATCGAGCAGGTCGCAGCAGATAAAGGAAGCAATATCCGAAGATATGGAGATAATCAGGGATCCTTTCCCGCAATGAATTTGGCTGCGCTGTACCGCATTAGAGACGAAGACATAAAAAAAGAGATTCTACAACTGATCAAGGAAGGTGGAGAGTACGATATTGACAGAATTGAGAGTTGGTGCGTTACGGACAACTGGTCAAAAAACTTCCGCCAAAAGTTCAAAATAAGCATAGAAGCGAGACCTCAGGAACTCCAACAGATGCTTAAGAAGGGAGCCGGGTATGAACCGATAAACGACTTGATAGAAGCGGTTCAGCCATTTATCGATCCAAATGTATTCCACAAAGAACTGAAAGAAGCCGCTTTTGCTATGTTGAAAGCTCGAAGAGGAATGGCAGCGGCACTTCAAACTCTTTTCTTTTTGCCAACCGAGAAAGAAATAAAACAGGAAGACTATGGAAAACTATCCGTCGTCCTTGACACTTATGCTCTGGAGGATCAAGGCTTAACTACGGTGGGGTCGAGATTTGCCAAGGGCTTGAATAAAGCTCTTCTCCACGCCGATCAACACGCGCATTCTGAAAAACCTCTGGAAGAAAAAGATGCCTTTGGACGAAATTTCAGCCCTATGGACGAACCGATGCCAAAGGTGAAACTTGCAGCTGGATTCGACGTATCGCTCAGGACCATGTTCAAAGGGCAGCCGTGTCAACATCGTTACGGAAAAATTGAGAATGATTCTTACCCGATCTCCAAAGAAGAGCGGACAGAATTGAGTGCTGCGCTGGACTGGATTGCGAAGAAGGAATACGAAAACAAGACATGGGTTTCCACCGGGAAAGGAGAAGCGATGTTTGTGTTTCCGTCCAGTCTATATGCGCAGATCCCGGACATAGCGGGAATGTATCAGAACACACAGCAGAATACACCGTATGGACAAGCTCTTTTTGAGGCAAAGGCGAAAAGCTTTACTGAATATGTGACAAAAACAAAAGAACTTGACCCCGAGCATGTTCTCGAATGGATTCAGTTTTTCATTTTGAGAAAACTGGATAAGGCAAGGACTAAGGTCATTTACAGTTATAACGCAAGACCAGACGAGATCGTGCGGCGAAGCGACGATTGGATCAAGGCGGCAAAGAATCTGCCGGAATTCCATTTCGGGACGCCAAGGGTTCCATTCCCTTTGAGAATCGCTGATATCCTGAACAGTGTTTGGAAACAGGACGGTACGCCGGCGAGCGAAAAATATAAAGAGGTCTCTGCGTACTATGGAATGGAAATGTTCTTCGGCGCTGCGGACCTGAACCGCGCGATACGGTCGCTGATAAAAAACGCAGTTCCTCTGGGAGCCTATGCCGGTGCAAAACTGAACTCGCATCAAACCATTAAAAGTCAGCTGCCTCAATTACACTTGACACTTGCGTTGATGGGGATGCTGCTTTATTGGGAAAACATCAGAAAGGATGTGTATATGAACGAGTATCCTTACCTTTTCGGGCAGCTTTTGAAAGCTGCCGACGGTCTCCATGAACTTTACTGCATGACGGAGAGAAACGGTCAGTTGCCCCCGCAATTGGTGGGGAGCAGCATGTATCAGGCATCCATGGAGTTTCCAAGCCGCACGTTGGCGCAGCTTGTTCAGCGTCTTTCGCCTTACCTTGGATGGGCCAAAACACACGCGGAAAAGAGCTATCTGATAACTAAGGAAAACGGAGAAACCGTCAACAGTCCCCGTGCAGCTTATTATCTCAGTGTATTCAACGAGATTGCCAGCAAGCTCTACGTCGTACTGTCTGATCAAACGCGGTTCAGCGATGTCGAAAAAGCACAGTTATTTATCGGATATCTGGCTTCCTTCCCAAAAAGACAAAACAATCAAACACCCCCAGTAGAACAAACAATCAATGCGGATCTGAAAGGAGATTCATCCGATGAGTAATGAAATCAAACGTGCAACAGGTTTACTGGTTCTTGAAGTAGTCAATTCGAATCCAAACGGAGACCCGGACAGAGAGTCGGAACCTCGGATGCGTCCCAATGGTTTGGGAGAAATCTCACCGGTATCGTTCAAGCGAAAACTTCGTGATCTGGTAGGAGACCATGATGCGCCCTTTTTCAAAAACCTGCCGACGAAATTCAGCGATCATCCTGCAAATTATGAGATCCTTGAAAGCCGGGGAAGGGACAGAACGTCAATAACCAAAGAAATGGGTGAGAACATTAAGTCCTTTGACCAGAAGATGTTTCTTGAAAGTGCGTTTGTAAAAAAGTATTGGGATGCCCGCGTGTTTGGAAATACATTTCTTGAAGAAGGAGGAAACAAAGGCTATATCAAAACAGGCGTGGTCCAAATTGGCATGGGGCTTTCCGTTTCCCCTGTGAATGTAGTTCATCACACCAACACCAACAAGGCCGGTGTTCAGGAAGGAAAAAACGCCGGAATGGCTCCGATGGCCTACCGCGTTGTAGAGCATGGTGTCTATTGTATGCCCTTCTTTGTAAACCCGAACTATGCGGGAAAAAGCGGCTGCACTGCTGAGGATATCGAATTGTTAAAGCTGGCAATTCCGTATGCCTATGATCTGAACCGTTCCGCCATCCGCCCCGATGTGCGAATCCGCCACGCATGGTACATTACACACAAAAACTCGCTCGGAAGTTGCCCGGATTACCTGCTTTTGGAAGCACTGACACCTGAACGGATCGGAAATCCGGGAGATCCCTCCGAGAAATGGGGTGATTACGAAGACAGGCACGGTTTGCCGGAAGCACTATTGGACCGTGTGGAGAGTTGCGTCGATCTGGTGAATTCTTGATGGAATACTTAGCCCACAGCGAGCGGGACGGTATCCCCGCGCAATCATATTCGGAGCATGTCAGCCATGTGAAAGAAAAAGCGACGAATTATGCAAGAGAAGCCGCAGTCTATGCAGCAAAAGACGGTGACTTGTTAATACGATGCTCGGAAGAGAGCGGAGAGTGGCATGATACCGGAAAACTGCTGAAAGAGAATCAAGATGTTTTACACGAAAAGAACAGCCGCTCCAAGCTTAAGATACCGCATGATGATGCTGGCGCAGCAACAATGATGCAAGCGTGGTTTGCGAAGGAAAACATCCCTGCACTTGCGATCTATTCTCATCATCGCGGCTTGCCCAATATCGCCTCGGAAGAGATCAAAGGGCGCGCATGTTATCGGGATGAGTCGGAAGGAGGTGAAAACAGACGTCGGGTTGATGCGGAACTTGATTCGCTGATTTCCCTACATAGGGAGCTGACCGGCAGAGGCGTTATCGAAAAAACAGACGCACCGAGCTGCGACTTTGGCGTTTTTTCACGAATACTCTTATCCTGTCTTGTTGACGCCGACCACACGGATACAGCGATCCATTATCGCAAATACCCTGCGGATATGGAATCTCCGAAGCTTCGTGCAAAAGAACGGCTGGAACAACTGGATCGATACATCGAGGGGTTGAACATCAATGACGAACGCAACAGACTGCGTGCGGAGATGTATCGGGTATGTAAAACTGCCGAACCGAGTGCGAATATCGTTGCCTGCGACAGTCCGGTTGGTTCCGGAAAGACTACCGCCGTTATGGCGCATTTGCTTCATGAAGCGATCAAAAGGAATGCGCGCCGGGTATTTGTCGTTCTGCCGTTTACCAATATCATCAAGCAATCTGTGGAGGTTTACCGAAGGACCCTTGTGCTTCCGGGAGAAAAAGAGGAAGATGTCGTTGCGGAACTGCATCACCGTGCAGACTTTCAAAGCATTGAGGCGCGAGCTTACAGCGCGCAATGGCGGGCTCCGATCATCGTGACCACAGCGGTGGCTTTCTTTGAGACTATCGCCTCAAACCGCCCGGCTACTCTGCGACGGTTGCATGAGCTTCCCGGCAGTGTTATTTTCATCGATGAAGCTCATGCGGCGCTTCCGGTCAAACTCCTCCCCGTCACCTGGCACTGGATGCAGATTCTGGCGGATGAATGGAGCTGCTATTGGATGCTGGCTTCCGGATCTCTGGTTGAGTTTTGGAAGATTCCTGAGATTGCTGACTCCGAAACACACCGAGAAGTGCCGCAGCTTGTGGAGAATCAGCTTCGAGAACGCCTCGCCGAATTTGAGCAGAGACGAATCAGTTATCCACTGATCGAAACACCCTTCAGCAGAAAAGATCTGATCGAACGAATCAAATCAGAACCGGGACCACGCCTCGTAATCATGAACACAGTTCAGTCTGCAGGCGTAGTCGCAAGAGATTTGCTTAAGTCGTATCAAGATCAGAAGGACGTCGATTCATGTGACGGGAAAGTGCTTCATCTTTCAACGGCGCTGACTGCGGAAGACAGAGACGCTGTAGTCGATACTGTCAGAGAAAGATTGAAAAAACTGAAGGAAACGAAAAGAGTATTGGACACAGACTGGACTCTTGTGGCAACCTCCTGTGTGGAAGCCGGTGTGGATTTTTCCTTCCGCACAGGCTTCCGAGAGATTTCTTCACTGCTTTCTCTGCTTCAAGCGGCCGGAAGAATCAGCAGAAACGGAGAGTATGACGACGCCAAAATCTGGAGTTTTTCCATGCAGGATGATAACATGCTCACACAGAACCCTGGTACAAAAGATTCCGAAAGCGTCCTAAACAGATTCTTTCAACGCGGCTTAACGATTTCCCCTGCCCTTTGTACGCAGGCGATCATTGCGGAATTGAATAGACAGTCGGAAAATCAACTTCCTCTTTTGAAGGAAGAATTGAAACAGAACTATCAGGAAGTTGGCCAAAACTTCAATGTGATCGAAAGCGATACTGTACTTGTGATTGCGGACGCAGATTTGAAATACCGGATTCGCTGCGGTAAATGTGAATGGCGAGAAATCCAGCGTAAGGCAATCCCGATGCGTTTGTATCTCATTAAAAAGCTTTCTCTTCAAAAGTTGACATACAGCGAAGACGATAAGGATTGTCTTTATGACTGGAATCTGCCGTATGACACTTTCCTTGGAACCATGGCAGGAGTATTGGAATTTCTACAATCAAAAAACGAATTATTGTGTATGTGAGAAGGAGATACAGTATGTTCGCCGAAGACGACTTCCTCCCCCTCTCCGGCATCCAGCATTTCGCGTTTTGCCGGCGGCAGTGGGCGCTCATCCATATCGAAAACGTATGGGAAGAAAACGGCAGGACGGCAGAAGGGCGGCTGCTGCATGAAAACGCGCACGACGCATACCGTCCGGAATCGCGCGGGGAGGTTGTCATCTCCCGCGCCGTCCCCGTCTTCTCCCGCACCCTCGGGCTGAACGGAGAATGCGACGTGGTAGAGTTCAGACGCGATCCGAACGGAGTCCCGCTCGCAAGGCGCGAAGGGCTGTGGACGATTTTCCCCGTTGAGTATAAAAGAGGCTCGCCGAAAGAAGACCCATGCGACGCGCTTCAACTGACCGCTCAGGCAATATGCCTTGAGGAGATGTTCTGCTGCCCGGTTCCCGCCGGCGCGCTGTTCTACTTCGAAACCAAACGGAGGCAGCGCATCGACATCACGGACGAACTGCGCGACACCGTCCGCGCGTATGCCGCCGAAATGCACGGATACGCAAAAAGGGCTTATCTGCCAAAGCCAAAACGCACGAAGGGCTGCGGCATGTGCTCTTTGAAGGACGAGTGCCTGCCGAAGCTCGAACGCCTGCCGTCCGCGGGTTCCTATAACGAAGAAAACCTGGGAGGCACGACTGCATGAAGAAAATGCTCAACACGCTGTACGTCACGACGGAAACGGCATATCTCTCGCTTGACGGCGAAAATGTCGTCGTCCGGGCAGACGATCCGGAGAGCGGAGAATCGCGCGAGCTCGGACGAACGCCGCTTCATCTGCTTGACGGGATCGTAACCTTCGGTTATGTCGGCGCATCCCCCGCTCTGCTCGGGAAATGCGCGGAATACGGCAAGGACATGACCTTTCTCACGCCGTCCGGTAAATTCCTGTGCCGGACCGTAGGCAAGGTTCGCGGAAACGTTCTGCTGCGTCGGGAGCAGTTCCGGTGGGCGGATTCGTCCGAAAAATCCCTGTCCATTGCCCAAAGGATGATTTCAGCCAAGCTCTTGAACAGCGCTGCCGTCCTCCGGCGCGCAGTCAGCGATCACGCGGAAAGAATCCGCGCGGAGGAAGTGGAAAACGCTGAGAGTCAGCTCAGGCAATTCTCCCGTTCGGCTTACCGCGCCGAATCCCCCGATTCTCTCCGCGGGCTTGAGGGGGATGGGGCGCAGCGGTATTTTGCCGTATTCGACGAGCTGATCTTGCAGCAGCGGGAAACCTTTTCCTTCTCTTCCCGAAACCGCCGTCCGCCTCTCGATCCGGTCAACGCCATGCTCTCCTTCGGGTATTCCCTTATGACCGCGGTGTGTTCCTCGGCGCTGGAAACCGTAGGACTCGATCCTTACGTCGGCTTTTTCCACACAGACCGGCCGGGACGCGCGTCGTTGGCACTCGATCTGCTCGAAGAGTTCCGCGCGCCGTTCGTCGATCGCTTTGTGCTGACCCTCATCAACAAAAGGCTTGTGTCAGACGCGGATTTCGTGCAGAAGGAAAACGGCGCGGTTCTTCTGCGGGATGAAAGCCGACGGGAATTCCTGGCGCAGTGGCAAAAAAAGAAACGGGAAGAGATCGTTCACCCCTATCTCGGTGAGAAAACGACGTGGGGGATGCTGCCGTTCCTTCAGGCACAGCTTCTCGCAAAAGCCGTGAGGGGCGATCTGGACGACTACCCGCCGTTTCTCTGGAAATGAGGCAGCCATGCTGACTTTGATTACTTATGACGTATGCACCGCAGACGCAGCGGGAAGAAAGCGCCTGTCCAAGGTGGCAAAAATCTGTGTGAATTACGGACAGAGGGTGCAGAATTCCGTTTTCGAATGCGAGCTGGACAACGCTCAGCTGATCTTTGTCCGCGACAAGCTGAGAAAAGCTATGGATGAAAAGCAGGACAGTCTGCGGATCTACAACCTCGGGAATCATTACGCAAGCAGGATCGAGCATTACGGCGTCAAAAACACCTACGACCCGGAAGACGCAATGATTTTGTAAGCGCGAATGGCAAGCACCCATTTTATCCCGAGGGATTCGCACCGAAAAACAAGGCGGAAACAGCGGATTTTTCGATAGTCTCCGCTTTGAAACATCGACTTTTTGAGTATATTTGACAACAAATGGCTTGCGGGAATGTCAGTTTTTTGCCTTTCCCGCCGTCGCTCCCCTCACGGGGGGCGTGGATTGAAATTTCGTAGGTCTCACAGTTTGAAAGGTCGGACGGAGTCGCTCCCCTCACGGGGGGCGTGGATTGAAATTCCATTGCATCAACCGGGACTACACGCTCACGCTTGTCGCTCCCCTCACGGGGGGCGTGGATTGAAATACTTATGATAAACACTTGATCGAAAGTGACGCGCGTCGCTCCCCTCACGGGGGGCGTGGATTGAAATGCTCTGGATCAAATCAAAAACAGCAGATATGACGGTCGCTCCCCTCACGGGGGGCGTGG
>SVQK01000118.1 GCA_015065385.1 Oscillospiraceae bacterium
AAACACCATGGATTCGCCGTCTTCCCCGAAGCTGCTGTTTTTCCATACGTAATCAATCTCATTCAGGGATATGCTGACCTTATCCCCCGTGACGGTGACGGTGTTGTCCGCGCCGTATTCCGTATAGGTCAGCCAGTCGCCGTTCTTGGCGTTTTCGGTAGGTTCTTTGTACTCTATGGGACTGTTCACGGCAAGAACCATCGGATAGACGGTCGCTTTTTCGTCCTTCTTCTCGTTCGGATCCGGCAGCGTCACGACGACCGCCTGATTCGGGATAAACGCGAGCTTCTGATTGTAGTAGGTATAATCGTAGTTCCACGTATCCCCCTTCTTTCCGAGGATCCGCAGATATTCCGGACAGCCCTCGTCCGCCCACCGCGCAACGGTGAAGGCAATTCGGCAGGTCTTGGCAACGTTGTCCCATTCGTTGACGAAGGACGGCTTTGCGTTTTCGTCCGTCCCCAGACCGATGGGATGATTGAAATACGGGGAGCCCGTGAAATAGTCGTGCTTCGGATCAACCAGCTCGACCGCGTAAAGCGTGTTCAGCTCCTCCTCGAGATTCGTATAGTACGACCACATGGCGTTCAGCATGTTGACGTACTGCTTCTCCATCTGCGCCTTCAGGTACGGCTTGATCCATGCGCAGAGATCGTTCTTCATGCTCGCGGTGTATTTTCCCCGCTTGTTTTCGTCCGGCAGTTCGGTCGTTCCGAGGAAGCTCTGCTGTTCCTGTTTCGAGATCTTCCAGAAGAGGTTGACATACTGGTCCATAATGCGCTGGACATAGGCGTTCGCGCTCATGACGCCGTTCTTTTCGAGCGCCTCCGCGTCCTCGAACACCAGCTTCCACATCTTGTGCTGCTGATCGGTTTCGCCGCAGGGAAGAAAGTCGTATTTCGTGGAGCCGGGCGCATAGAGAACCTTGCCCTTCTTGCGGTCATACTGGATCTGGTTCCGGGTGAACTGCCGGTAGATCGTCTCCGCCTCGTCGCTGAAGCCGTCGAACTTGATGTATCTGATGACGGAATCCGTGGTGTTGTAGACATAGTACCCGCCGGAGATCGCCGCGCAGATCGGCCCTACGGGAGGGGGCAGGGCGCTTGCCGCGCCGACGGCGAACATGGCGATATTCGTCGTGTTGTCCTGAAACGCCTTGTCCCAACCGTAGACATGTCCCTGATAGAGAAAACTGCCGACGTCGATGATCTGCCCAAGCGGACCGAGAACCTTCTTGGAAAGGCCGGGCACCTTCGTGATCTTGGCGAGGAAGTCGAGATGCCCCGTCACGTTTCCGCAGGATTTCAGGATGTTTTCCTTCGAATAGGGATCCCCCTTGCTCGTCAGCCGGGTCAGAGCGGTTTCGTTTTTCAGCTTGCCCTCGTGGATCTTCGCGGCGAGAGCGCCCCAGTTCACGGAGACGAGCTTCAGCTTTTCGTCCCCGCCGTAGTTGCTGAATTCCAGAACGTCCTTTGAGGAATCTCCGTACCCGTTCTCCACGGCGTCCCTGAAAACGGCAAATTCGCAGAAATGATCCGTGAAGAAAGTGACGTGTCCGTTTCCGTCCGGCTCCGCGTAGAGGATCTCCCACGCGCCGGTCTTTTCGTTGAAATACTGGATGAACACGTCCTCGCCCCACGAAGCGTCATAGGGAAGGGTCACCGCAACGACGCCGTCGAACTCCGCCTCGCCCCCGTCGAGCCTGATGTCATACCCGACGGCGTCGTAGTCCCCGTCGCTCTTCTGTCCGAGGGACGCGACGGTGAGCGTGCGGGATTCGTCATAGAGGCAGAATTCGCCGAACGATACGGAGACGCTGTTTGAGAACGCCGCTTCGGGGGCGTCCGGGCCGACGGTCCGATCTTCCGCCGACAAAGCCCCGGCTGTATCGAACACGACGGACGATACCCCGCCGGCATAGGCGGAAGCGGAGTCCTGCGGATCCTCTCTCACGATGAAATCGCTCTCCGTCAGCTCCATCGTGAGATAATCTTCTTCCTCCGTTACCGTTGCTGCCGTCGGTACCGTTGTCCCCGATTTATCGCGCAGAAACCCCGGATACTTGAACCCCGCGACGCAGAACTCAACCGTCAGCGCGAGCGCGAGGAAAATACTCAGCCCGCGATTGCCCTTCTTCGGCTTAGCCGCCTCCTGAGCTTGTCTCGCCGCCCGCACCTGCTGCTGATACCCGGGCTGCATATAATCGGGAAGCCCTTGAGAAACCGGGGTGCGGGGAGGAATGGGAACTTGCCTTGCCGCCGGATCTTGTATCGGAGCCGAAGCCACGTCGTTTCGCTTCGCTCCGCAGAAGGGACAGAACGCGGCGTCCGCAGCCAGGGGTTTCCCGCAGGAGGAGCAGAACCGCGTTTCTTCGCTTGTTGCGGCGGATTTCGGCTTATCCGATGAAAGTCTTGTGCCGCAGTATTCGCAGACGAGAGCGCCGTCCTTGTTGTCCGCGTTGCAGGCTGGACATTTCTTTGCCATGACGATCTCCTTTCCCCTTACGGACGGACCGATCCGTCGTTTTCCATGGTTTCAAAATCACTCACGTCGACGCCGCGATCCCGGTAATAATCGAGGACCGTCCTGTGACCCTGCTCTCCCCGCCACGAGACGAGGATCCAGATAAGACACGCGAGATTCAACAGCAGCAGGACGATGTTCGGAACCCGCCTGCCGACCGAAGTTTTTCCGTTTTCCATTTCCATGAATCCTCCCTGTTTCGCCTCCAGTCGCTGAACCGGAACTGAGCATAATCTTTTTGTTTCATACTCATTATATCTTACTGTCCCGGACAGACGCAAGAGTTGACAAGAATTTGTCATTGAAAAATTTTGTGTCAATTGATTGTTTTCGCGCGGTTTTATGTTATACTATAAGACAGCACAGATTTTGAGGGGTGATCGACATATTCCGTGAAAAGCTTAGTCAGATCTTCGCTTTGCTCGAGGTCACGCCGACCGAATTTGCGCGCGTGGCAAGGTGCGATAAATCCAATATCAGCCATATCATGAGCGGGACGAGGATCCCAAAGAACGGCGGGGCCGGCGCGCGTCGGCTCGTCAGCGCAATCTACCTGTGCACCGACGAAAAGAACCGGCTGGACACGCTCTGCACACTGATCTCGTGCGAGGACCGAACCTCGGCAGACAGGATCAAAGAGCGGATCATGGACTGGCTATACGATGGAGAACATACCGCAGTCAATCGCCCGGCGGGACAAAACACCAAAACCGGCAAAATCCCGTATCGGGTATTCGGCGAAAGGCTCAGCGCAGTGATGGAGCTGACGGGGCTCTCCAACATCCGTCTGGGGCGGTCGATGAATACCGATCCCTCCTATATCAGCCGGTTTCGCAATGGCCTGCGCTCGCCGAAAGCCAATCCCAAAATGATGAACGATCTCTGTTCCCTGCTTCTGGACCGGATACGCGAACAGGGGAAAACGGCGGCGCTCGGCAAACTGACGGGGATGCCCGCGGAAACGCTTTCCGACCGGGAGAACGCCTTTGACTGGCTGTACTGCTGGCTTTTCAGCGCGGAGAGTGGGGACAGCGCGCCGTTCGTGGAAGGCCTGGTTGATCGGATCGGCTCCTTTTCCGCAGAGATCAAAAAGCCGCCGCTTTCCTTTGAGGAGGCGGCGGACAGTGAAATATTGAAGGAGAGCTCATCAGCATATACCGGTATCGAAGGGCTTCAGCGCGCGGTGATCCGTTTTCTCGGAAACGTTGTCAGGCGAGGAGAGAAGGAACTCTTTCTGTACTCCGATCAGAATATGGACTGGATGGTCTCCGATCCCGCATTCCGGGCGAAGTGGGTTTCGCTCATGATCCTCTGCGTCACCGGCGGCACGCGGATCACCGTTATCCATAACGTAAACCGCGATCTTTTGGAGATGGAGCAGGCGATCGTGAATTGGCTTCCTCTGTATCCGTCGGGAAGGATACGGGCGTACTGGTGCAGAACAAGGAGAGGCGAACGCTTTTCCACGACCATGTTTCTCTGTCCGGGATACGCCTGTATTTCAGGCTGCAACGTCAGCGGAGCGGAAAACAAAAACGGACTGTACCGTTTCGACATCGATCCTGCTCTGCTCGGCGCGCATGAGGCGTTTTACAGGGAGCTCCTGAGCCGTTCGGGGGAGCTTGCCGCGGTTCACAGTTTCGGGGACGCAGGCAGACTGGAAGAGGAGGACATATCCTCTCTGTCGGTCATCACCAACACGCTT
Source organism: Oscillospiraceae bacterium (assembly GCA_015065385.1). Classification (GTDB taxonomy): domain Bacteria; phylum Bacillota; class Clostridia; order Oscillospirales; family CAG-272; genus UMGS1696. The sequence goes on from SVQK01000118.1 coordinate 4,229, forward strand.
TCGCTTGCCACGATGCCGGAGAGAGTCATTCTGTCGGCATTGGAACGCGCCGGTGCGGATGAATCGGAAAAAAACCGCATTCTTGATTTGAAAAAGAAGCGTCTCTGCATACTGGAGTCCAAGATAAAGAAAGGTTTCCTGCACGAATATGCGCCGCTCCCGGACGATGAAGCGCTTTTCGCAGACAGGGTGCAGATGGATATCCCGGGTTCCTCGCTCACCTACACGCCCTCCGAGTATGCCGGGCATATTCAGAACATCATCGCTCTTTCGGAGCGGTATGCCGGGTATCGCTTCTGTCCGCTGCCCGAGGAGGCGTTCGGGGATATCAAGCTTTTGATTTCCGAAAGGGCGGTGGCGGTCGTCCGGCTGAGGGCGCCGTATGTTACCATTCTGTTCGAGCATCCCGACCTGTGCCGCGCTTTCGCCGCCTACGCCGAGCGCCTGGAGGAACAGTACAGACAAGACCGGCTCACGATGAAAAAATCCCTGGAACGGTATCTGTAACGCCATCTCCTCGTCAGCCGTCCGGATGGGCGAGGACGGGGAGAGGCATGCATGGCGCGTCAGCCGTTCGGACGAGTTCCCGGGATCCGTCCTTGTCGTGAACGCCGTGCCCGTCGCAGTCGAACATGAGGCGGACAGCATAGTTTTCTTCGGTTTCGGCAGCCTGGGGCAGTCGGACACCGTGGTGGCTGTATGGCGGGGGCCCTTGAAAGATGGGATGTGCGTAAGGCTGAGGAGGGTAACGGTAAGCTTTGTAAATAAAGAATGCAAAAGGAGATCAACGGATATGTCTAAATTCTGTACGAATTGCGGAACCCAGATGCCGGATGGATCGCTGTTTTGCCCGAACTGTGGAAACGCGGTCGGCCAACGGATACCGCAGTCCCAGACGCAGCCTCAGAGCGAACAGCCTCCGTACGCCGCACCGCAGGATGCGCCTCCGGACGTGACGATGGTCACGCCGAATATCGGACTCGGCCCCGATGGAAAATACCGCTGGATCTATGAGATGAGCCTGTTCCGGAACCCGTCGCTGTTTGTGACGGTATGGAAGATCTTCTTTTTCGTCTGTATCGGGCTCTTCGTGATGATGGCACTCATCCAGGTCTTCGAAGGGGATCTCGACGGCGAAGCGGCGCTGAATCTGCTCGGGATATGCGGCATCGTTCTGGGCGTTATGACTGTGCTGGTCGTCATTTCCTTCCTGATATACGCCGCGATCATGGGCGGCAAGTATATCGCCATGTTCGAAATGGATGAGAACGGCATCATGCACCGACAGCTCCCCAAACAGGCAGAGAAGGCGATCGGTATCGCTTCCGCCGCCTTCGTCATCGGCATGCTCTCGAACAGCACTTCCGCTATGGCGAGCGGTTTCGCGGCGTCGAATACAGAGATGTACACTTCGTTTTCCAAGACGAAAAAAGTGCGCTTTGATCCCCGTCATGATACGATCCGGATCCGGCACACACTGAAACACAATCAGGTCTACGCAAAGCCGGAGGATTTCGGCTTCGTTCAGAACTATATCCTCGGAAGAGTGCCGGACAGCGCAAAACCGAACATGTAATCAGCGATTCTTAAACATCACGGAGGAAACGTCATGTCAAAACTGTGTCCCAACTGCAAGTATCAGAATGAAGACAGCGCATCCTTCTGCCTGAACTGCGGCGCAAAGATCGACGGCGGTCAGCAGACAGCAGCGACCGCAAATCAGTCTCAGAAACAGGCAGTCGATCCAAACGATCCCTATCGCTATTATCCCGGCTATACGCCGCCCCAGCCGGCATCCAAAAAGCAAACGCTCCGAACCGTTGGCATCATTGTCGGCGTAGTCGTTCTGTTATTCGTTCTGTTCGGTGCGTTCATGATCTTCGTCCTGCCCGATCTGATCGTTGACAGAAATTATCAGCCTCCCACCGAGACCTACCCCGAGGGCTTCCAGCCGCCCGCCGATTACTACACACTTGACGTGTCGACTCTCGCCTACGGAGACGAGAACACGATGAAGGACTTCTCTTACGCCGACGGCTGGAAAACGATGTCCCCGTCCGCAAGGCGGATGACCGATTTCACGTCCGTCCTCGGTTTCTGGAAGGCGGTCATGATCACCGACCCGGAGAACGAATCTGCGGAAGGCACGTCGTATGATTATTTCAACGTCGAGATTTACGGCATGGAGGAGGACGCCCGCGTCGTCGTCAACTGGAATCGCAGAGTGATCGAAAAGACCGGCGAAGAAGAGGATCTCATAGGAGGCAGAGGCGGTCTGAACGGGACCTTCCAAAACGGCTCCGTCACCGCCGAAAACGGCAACCGCATCGAGATCACGGACTTTTGGTCGGACGGCGATAAGGAATACGCCGTCGGACGGTTTACATGGACGGACGGAACGATCGGAACGGTCGGTCTTGTCCGGGACAGAGGCGAATGAATCCTTTGTCCGATGTGTTCCATATCGTTCTCCTGTTTTGTACAGATAGAAAGCGGGCCCGGCTTCCTTACGGTTCCATTAAACCAGAACCGGAAGCCGGGCGCAATGGATTGATTCTTGAGTTCGATTCAACCGCAGGTTGCGTCAGAGGGCGAAAAGAACATCACTAGTGAAAAGAAAGATGTATGAATGGGATTTTTCCGCCGGACTGCCCCAATTGTGACAATTCATGTGGAAAAACGGCGCAAGTCTCCAAAACCGAAAAAAGAGAAAACCCTCGAAACCTCAACGATTTCAAGGGTTTTTGCAACATCGGAGTGACTGGATTCGAACCAGCGGCCTCTTGGTCCCGAACCAAGCACTCTACCGGACTGAGCCACACCCCGATTGCCATAGTAGTATAACACATCCGCCTCCGGATGTCAAGAGCTTCCGGGGATTTTTTGATCAACTTTTTTTCAAGGTGAATTTCCAAAGCAAATTCCACAGTGGAAAAAGGAGTGGAATTTACCGTGGAAAGAATAATGTTCCCTGCACTGTGCGGCCTCGTGCCTGTCTTTTCGCTGTTCTCCTGTTTTCGGAGAATGATTCGTCACCCCCTTGCACTTTCCGCCCTATCCGGTTATAATAGTTTCAGCACCGACTGATTGAATCGATCCGGAGGTCTCCATGATTTATACTCGCGTCAATGCCGCGTTTGCCTATGCCGGAGACAGTCTCTGGCGTTCCCTGTATGTGCGCGGGGACATCACGCTGGAAGAATTCGGCTGTGCCCTGCTGGTCTCCCTTCGCGCGGAATTTGAACACTCCTTCCAATTTGAAAAGAAGGGCAGATGGTATGTCCCGGAATCCTACGGGGATTTCTCGAGCGCATGGACGCCGATGCGGGGACACACGCTCGACGAACTCGGGGACGAATTTGATTTTGAATACGACACCGGGGACGGCTGGGATTTTCACTGCAAGGTCTTCAAGAACGCGAAGGAGATCGACTCCGACAGAATGGCGATCTTTGACGACGGCGCGGGGATGGGGATCTGGGAGGACGAGATCTTATCGTTTAATATGGCGGTGACGGGACAGGTCCGCCCAAACCGGACAAGGGACAAGGAAAAAATCGGATTCTATATGCCGCGGAATCTGCCGCTGAAAAGAGTCGGCGACATGAACGATCCGCTCGATCCCTCTGCGGAACAGTCGCTCCTCGATGTGAAGCTCCCCGGCGCGATCCTGCTGGTCACCGGAGCGCCGATGCGGAAAACGAAGCCCGGAAAGAAAACCGACGCAAAGGTCGGGAAAGTGGAAGACGCGAAAGAAAAACCGGATGGTGAAGAAACGATTTCCATACCGATCCCGGAAAAATACACGAAAAAGAAGCTGAAATCGCTGTACGAATACCTTCCGCTGACAAAGAAGGAACTCACGCTTCTTCTGGATTACATGGAAGCGATGGCGAATCTCTACGGCATTCTGTGGACACCGGACGCCTGTGAGATCATCATGGAGCAGAACCCGGATCTGTTTCTCTCCCCGGAAACGTTCCGGGACTTCACCCTGATCGCGCGGCATGAGAAGCATCTTGCAATCTGCGGCCTGGCGGACACATACAGGGATGAGGAGGCATGGCTGTCGCCGGACCGCGAGATCCTCGACCCGGGTCTCTTCTCCGGAGCCGGAGATCTGTACGACACTCTGGCGTCCGGACAGCAGGGAAAGCCGCGCTATGTTCCCCCGAAAGAAGAACTTTTGAAATACAAGGACGCCGGTTATTCCGAACCGACGCCTCAGAAAGCAGCCCTTGCGGCTTATCTCAAAAAGAAGCTGGGGAACGCGGAAGCAGCGGATACCGTTCTCCGGGAGATGACGATCATGATCCGGAAAACGCCGAAGCTGAAAGCGCAGGAAATCATGGATTTCGTCGGCAGGATGGGCGTCACATTCCAAAACCGCGACGACGCGCAGGAGCTGATGGAACTTTACGCCGATTATTCGAACAATACGCGTATGCAGTTCAACAACGGATATACACCGGAGGAGCTTTACCGGGAGTCGGTTCGGGCAGACATACCTCTCGATACGGGGCACCGAAAGGTCCTTGTCGCCGGAGAAGAAGCGGATAAATCGCCGGTCGGGAAGCGGGACGTCCGAGAGGGGATTCTCGACGCCCTCTCCGGTATGCCCGAAAATGACCTGCGGAAAAAGCTGGCAGACGCGGTGGACAAGCCGAAGGGCGGCACGGCTCCCGTGTGGTCCGGAGATTTGATTCAGGCACAAAAATACCCGAAGGTCGGGAGGAACGATCCCTGTCCGTGCGGCAGCGGGAAGAAGTATAAAAAGTGCCACGGACGGTCGGAGGCGGCGGATGAAACTAACGATTGAAGAAGCAGAGAAAAGCCGCGCCTCCTGAACGATGCGGCGAAGCCCCTTGACAATCCGTCTGCGGCAGGTTACAATAGAACCGGAATGAAAACAGCGGAGGGTATCATGCGAACCTTCAATACCGCGGCGGTGTGCATCCCGTCGAAGCACTATATGGTAGACCTGACCTCGCGCCTCGAACAGGTGAAGGCCATGATCGATGCCGGGCAGTACTTTGTCATCAACCGGGCCAGACAGTACGGAAAGACGACGCTGCTTGCCGCCTTGAGGCGTTATCTGGCGGAAAACTATCTTGTTATCAGTCTGGATTTTCAGGCAATGAGCGGCGCCAGTTTTTCATCGGAAGGCGTGTTCGTCGCTTCTTTTGCAGACTTGCTTCTGGATTTGTGCGAGTTTCAGGGCTTAGTTCTTTCATCGGACATTCACCGAATGATTCAAGAGATCAGCACAGCGTCGCCCGAGGAATTGAAATTGCCAAATCTCTTCCGTGTCTTCGCGCGATGGAACAGGGACGTCGATAAACCCATCGTCCTCCTCATCGACGAGGTAGACAGTGCGACCAACAATCAGGTCTTCCTCGATTTTCTCGCCCTGCTGCGCCTGGCCTATATCAACCGGGAGAATGTTCCGACCTTTCAGTCCGTGATCCTCGCCGGAGTGACGGACATCAAAAATCTGAAGCGTAAGCTCCGTCCGGACGAAGCATCCAAATTCAACAGCCCGTGGAATATTGCGGCGGATTTCAAGGTGAAAATGAGCTTCGACACTGCGGACATCGCCGGGATGCTGAACGAATACGAAGCGGATCACCGCACTGGCATGGACGTGCGGGCAGTCGCCCAGTCCATCGAGGATTACACCTCCGGTTACCCGTTCCTCGTCAGCCGGATCTGCCAGCTGATCGACACCGAGCTCATCGGCAAGCCGCGGTTTGAGACGCCCGCCCTCGCGTGGACAGCCGAAGGCGTGAGCGAGACGGTGCGGAAGATCCTGCTGGAGCGGAATACCCTGTTCGAATCCCTGATGGGGAAGGTACAGTCGAACGAAGATCTTGCCCGTATGCTGCAAACCATTCTGTTTGCCGGGAATCCCGTCATGTTCAACCCGGACAATGTTGCGCTCCATGACGCGGAGATGTACGGTTTTCTCACCCATACCGATTCGAAAGTGCAGATCGCAAACCGGATTTTTGAAAGCCGCCTGTACAACTATTTCCTGAACACGGAAGAGAACCATGAGAATCCGCTGTGGCTTTCCTCCTCCCGCATGATAAATCATTTTATCGAAACCGGCCGCCTCAACATGGACAGGGTACTCGAGCAGTTCGTCGTGAGCTTCGACGACATTTACGGGGACTCCTATACAGAATTTAACGAAGAGGAGGGCCGGAGGCGTTTCCTGCTCTATCTCCGCCCGATCATCAACGGCACGGGGAATTACTATATCGAAGCCCGGACACGGAACAACGAGCGGATGGACGTGGTGATCGACTATCTCGGCGAGCGGTTCGTGGTGGAGCTCAAAATCTGGCGCGGAAACGCCTACAATGAGCGCGGCAAAGATCAGCTTGCGGCGTATCTCGATTACTACCACCTCGACCGGGGCTATATGCTCAGCTACAATTTCAACCGGAAGAAAACCGTCGGCGTGCACACCGTTCCCGTCGGAGACAAAACGCTTGTGGAAGCAGTGGTGTGAGGAACGCTTCTTTGATTACGGAGAGGGAGAACATTTTCATTTCTTGTCTCACACCCGCCCGAACATCCTCAGGATATCCTTCCACCTTAGGCGGCGGACCGCGATATCCGCGAGGCTGAGAATCAGCAGCAAAAGTCCGAAAGGGAACAGAAGATCGGTCCATGTCCTCGTCTCGGGTTCCGAAAGGACGAGCGGAGTCTCTTCCTCCGGTTCCTCCGACGCCGTCCCGATCCCCTCCGCGAAGATCTGGCGCAGCATCCTGCGTCCCGGATTTGTCTCCCGCCACCGGGCCGTCCAGTCTCCCGCGAGGTCGCTTGCGAACGCCGACGCCGACCCGCCGCCGACCGTCCATTCCGCGAACAGGGGGTCGCCGGTTTCCGTCTCAAGCGCAAGATCGGCGTTTTCCTTCAGGGTGGTGCCGACATAGCCCTGCAAAGCGGGGAGGTCCGTGGGGATGCCTCCGGGCCTGATCACCGCGGTCTCCGTCAGTTTCAGAGGATCGGCCAGAACGGTTTCCGTCTCGGAGAGCATGACATCCGGCAAATCCTCCACATTCTCGACGAGATAGGTCCGCCCGCCTCCCTGGGCCGCCATATCCTCCAGAATCGGGGAGGAATATCCGATGGCAATAGTGGAAAGCGTGACCCCTTCATCCACCATCAGCCGGACGGTTTTCTCATCGTATTTCCCGTCGCTCGGTTCCCCGTCGGACAGAAAGATCACATGGTGGACCCGAGCGTCGGACGCGCTGAGCTCCCTCCTCGCCCGCTGGAGGGCTCCCGTATATATCGTACCCCCGTTCGTCTCGAGGGAGGATACAACGCGGGACAGGACCGCTTTCTCCGTTTCGGTGGCCGGGACCAGCGGAGAGCGCAAAACGGCGGAATCGCTGAACGATATGATGCCCACCGTATCCTCCGCGTTCAGCGTTTCGATGCACCGGATCGTCCCCTGCTTCGCCATGGATAATTTTGCCGACCGTCCCAACGTGTCAGGATCGCTCATGCTGTTTGAGGTGTCAATGATCAGGAACAGCGCGACGCTGTCTCCCTTCTCCGCGCTGTACTCGAAGGACACGGGGAGCAAGGTCTCGTACGCCGTTCCCTTCATATTGCCGAGGGACAGACCGTGTTCCCCGCCCGCCGCCAGAACGTGACCGCCGTCTTCGACATAGAGCGCCAGCTGATCCCCGAACCGCTCGGGAAGATCGTCCGCGGACACGCCGAGCAGAATGACTTTCCGATATCGGTTCAGATCGGCGAGCGAGAGTGGAACCTGATTCGGGACGCGGATGTCGGCGTCAGCGTCCTCGGGAAGAAACGGAAGGATCTTCTCCGCCTCCGCCTCGCTGTCCGCGACAAGCAAAAACTTGTCCCGCGTTTCTTCCGTCTCAGGTTTTTCACCCCGATCCGGCGGTGATCCGACCCACGACAGTCCCGCACCGGCCAGAATGAAAACCAGACTGACCCCGAGCAGCGAATGCAGGATCGCGGGAACGGTCTTTCGGAATCCCCGGCGCCGCTCACGCGGGATCATGAACCACGGAACGAGAATCAGCGCGAGGACCGGAATGAGCAAAAACAGCGCCCACGGGAATTCGAATGTAAACTTTATATTGTTCATACAGGCGGATCCCCCTTTCTGTCAAAAGCAGACGCGCCGCGAAAACGGCACTGCTTTTTTCTGTTCATTTCACTCCTTCTTCAAGCACGCTGTTCAGGTATTCACCCCGCCGCCCGAGAGGTGCGTCAAGTCCTCCCCGGCCGCACGCACATCCCCTCTTTCAGGGTCCCCGGCCATGTGACTGCCACGGCGTCCGATTGCGACAGGCCGCCGAAGCCGTAGCCGAAGTAAACCATGCCGTCCGCCTCATGAATGACCGCGACGGGGACGGCGTTCACCACGAAGGTGGATTCCGGGAACTCGTCCGAACGGCTGACGCGCCATGCGTAGCTCTCCCCGTCCTCGCCTGTCCAGACGGAGGACGCGGGGATCGCGTTTATGAGCTGTCCGTCCGCCTCAGCCATGACGGGGTATTCGTATCGGATCTGGGGCGAGAGCGCGGCGCGGATCTGCGGCCCGAAGAGCACGAAGACGGCGACGGACGCGAGGAAAAGAAGGAAGATCGATATTGTTGCGATTCGTTTGACTTTCATTTCAATCCGTAATCCCCCAATCCTTCCATGACTTCATCTTCAAAGAAACTGAACAGTAGGAGCGGCGCGAGGAAGAACATCAAGGTCGCCGCGAAGCCGAGGACGTCCCCCGGCTGAATTTCGTTCAAGAGTATCGCCAGCGGGTATTTCTCGCGTGTCTCCATGAGGATGATCGGCTCGGCGACGGCGTTCCATTGCTCGGTGAAGCTCAGCACCCACGCGCAGATGATCCCGGGTCGGATCGTCGGGACGATGATGTGCCAAATGATTTTCAGCGTCGAGCCCGTGTCCAGCCGCGCCGCCTCGATCAGCTCGTCCGGGACGGATTTCATCACCTGGGTCAGCAGAAACGCAGCGAACGGGGCGAAAATCCCCGGCAGGATCATGGCCCACGGCGTGTCGTACAGCTCGAACCGCCTCGAGACGATGTACTGCGGCAGAAGCGTCACCTGAAACGGCATCATCATGACGATGATGTAGAGATAAAAGATCACCGACCGCCCCCTGAACTTCACTTTGGCGAACACATACGCCGCAAGGATCGAAACCGCCACCGTCCCGATGCTCGCCGACAGGCTAATAATGAGAGAGTTCGACAACCCGCGCAGATAGGCCGGCTTCCAGACGTAGAAGTCCACGAAGGGCTGTACTCCCTCCGAGAATGCCCGGACCGCCACAATGAGCACCGGGGACACGATAAACAGCGCGAAGAGAATGAGCAGAACCGACGCAGAGACGTCCACGATTTTCCGTTTTACCATATCGACTCGCTCCATTTCTTCTCCGCGACAAAGACGACCGCGACGACGGTGTATACGATCACCGCGAAGAAGATCGCCGCCGTGGAGATG
>SVQK01000119.1 GCA_015065385.1 Oscillospiraceae bacterium
GCGGTCCGCGTTTGTGCAGCCGGAGGTCAAAGAGCTTCAGTCGCGCATTACACGGTCGCGGTTAAGGAAAGCCAAACAATGGAGAAAACCTCGCGGAACATCGTTTTTCCATACTTCGGTCAACCGAGCTTTCGAGTACAGCATCCTTTTTATGCGCGTTTCGATTGCTGTTTGCGGCGCGTCAGCATAGCAAACCGATGAATCTCGGCGCAGACGGAATTCATCGCATGTTTCGGCTGACGCAACACAGTCCGCGCGAGGATGTGGGATGAACAATCAGATTTGGATACAGGGACGAGCTGTCGCCTTATGCCATATAGCCAAGGGACCCGCACAGGGGGCCTTCGGCTTGAGATGGTCCCCCGTGCCGCCTGTCCCGCGCAGGGACATAAAATCCAGAAACCCGTAGGGTTTCTTTCCTTTAGAAGGGATCCAATCTTAAGTTGGATTAGAATAGTCGAAAGGCTTCCCTCCTCCTGAGAGAGAAGCCCTTCGGTATTCCGGTTGGGAGGCCGGCGGGGCGTGTTTCATCCCCGTCGGCTGTTTGGATCGTCCGAATTATTTGCCGATGTAGCGAGCGTAGAGGATGGCCTTTTCGTAGCCGAAGAAGGTGTCTTCCTCATAGTTCTCGATGGTGGTCGGGTAAACGGAGATGTAGGTGTTGGAGTACAGAGGAACGAGGGGCAGGAGGTAGTTGAACCGGAGTTCGAACTTCTGCCACAGGTCGAGGTACTGGTCGTAGTGGTCGGAGGTCACGCCGTACACCATATCCATGGAGAGCTTATCGAGCTCGTCGTCGAAGATACGGTAGGTGTTGTAGCCCTGCGCAACGAGTTCCGGATCGGAGGTGTAGTTGTAGGACAGGTCGAACACGCCGGAGCTGTAGTTGGTGGCGAGGTTGAACATGTTGTACTTGGGCGTGAGATACATCGCGTCCACAGTGCCGTCACGGTACAGCCAGTTGAGGAGTTCGTCGAATTCCATCGCGGTCTGGTTGATCTTGACGCCGGCCTGCTTGGTGGCTTCGCCGTTGGCGAGCATGGTCATGAGCAGATCGGAAACCGGGTTGGCCTCGGAGGAAGCCCAGTTGATGTAAGCGGGCATCAGGATGGTGCCGTCGGACAGGGTCACGTTGAACTCATAGGTGCCGGCCTCTTCGGCGGTGACCTTCTTATAGCGGAGCTCGTCGGTGCCGGGCTTGAATTCGCCGCCCTCGGCATTGAGGGTGAAGCCGGCCTTCTCGAGGAGAGCCACAGCCTCGTCAAGGGAGACGGCGTAGGTGTCCATTTCCTTGGCGAAGAGCTCTTCGGAGTCCTTATACATGGTGAACGCGGTCGCGTAAGCGGAGTGCACGGGAGTGCCCCAGCCCTGGCAGAAGGATCTTGCGAACTCGTTTCTGTCGATCAGGTGCGCGATGGCCTGACGGAACTCAACGAACTGAGTGGGGCCGAAGTCGCACTGGAAGCAGAAGTAGCCGTAGCCGGCTCTGTCGTACTTGCAGAAGTTGGAGTTCAGCTCGCCGGAGTCGATCATGGAGACGATCTCGTTGATCTTGTCGCCGTCGGTGATGCCGGAGTAGAGGTCGAAGCCGCCGGTCTTGAGGGTGTCCACCGCGGTAGCGGATTCAGCCTTGACGATGACGAGCTTCTGGATGCCGGGCTTCTGTCCGTTGAAGTCGCCGGGGAAGTTCGGGTTGACTTCGAGGGTGATCTGGTTAGCAGCCTTGTCGAAGGAGACGAGGTTGTACGCGCCGGAGGTCACGCGGTTGGAGGTGGCGAAACGGGCGGTCTCGAACTGGGACTTGATGGCGGCCTCGGAGAACTCGGTGCCGTTGTCGTTGGCGAGGTAAGCGCCCTGGCCGTCGTCCTTGACGTGCCAGCCTTCGCCGAACCAGTAAGTCAGGCTGGTCGGGCCGAAGGACGCGTTGGTGATGTCATAGTAGTAGGGGAGGATGTCTTCGCCGTCGGAGTTGGTCTTGCTGATGGTGACGGAGAATTCATAGTCGCCGAGGAGTCTCAGACCGGCGAGATAGGGAACCTTGCCGTCCTTGTAGTCCACGCCGCCGGGGATCTGCTTCCAGCCCACGGTAGCGGCGCCCATGCCCTGGCCGACGGGGCCGACGGAGAACAGGGTCCAGCCGAGGAAGTGCTCGGCCTTGATCGGGGTGCCGTCGTTGAACACGAGGTTGTCCTTGATCTTGAACTTGTAGGTGGCGTTGCCGTCCGCGTCCTCGGTGCGCTCGTAGTTGTCAACGATGGTGTAGTTGACGATGTAGGAGCCGCCCTCGTCCGGGGTGACGGTAGAAAGGCCGTCGGTCAGCGTCAGGACTGCGGAGTCGGTGGCGTTGATGGACGTGTTGAAGGTGCCCTGCGCCCAGTCGCCGCTGGCTTCGGTGTCGGAGCCGATGACGACCTGTCCGGCAGGTTCGACGTTCTTGACTTCTCTGTGGCTGCTGCTTGCGCCGCCCTTACCGCCGCCCTTGTTGCAGGCAGTCAGAGCGAGCCCGGAGAGCATGACGCCCGCCAGCAGAACACTGAGTATTTTCTTGTGCAGTTTCATGTTTCTTTTCCCTCCATAAGATAGTCCCACACAGCCGCGCATGGAAGCGGGCCGGTCGGACAGGTTCCGCCCCGATATGCCCGGAACGGACGCCCGGACAAGCGGATCCTGCACAGATCGGCTGCCCGGAGCGATTTTGGTTATATCCCGCCGCGCGCCCGTTATCGGAAAAACCTATGATCGGGCGCAGGGTCGAATATTTAAGGATATTATAGCAAGGAATCCCGAATAAGTCAATATATTTTTTTAAGGTTCCAAAAATTTTGTCACAGAGTTTACATGTCAGTCTGAAAAAAAGACACAAAACAATCACATTGCCGGGTGATTTTTGTAGTTTTTTATCACGTCAGTATTCTTAAACTGTAAAAAACGGCCCGGAGGCCGTTGAAAAAGACAGAGGACAAATATAGTATTTACCCAACCGGGACGTGTTCACACATAACCGACAAAAACGCATGCAAAACAAGAGCGAGATCGCTTTACCCAAGACGTGAAGGTTTCGTTATATCTGTCGCCCTCCTTTTCATGCGCGTTTCGATCGCTGTTTGCGTCGCCTTCGGCAGAGCAAACCAAAAAACTCCGTTTCTGGCGGAGTTTTTTGCATGTTTCAGCTTCACAAACACAGTCCGCGGAAAGTTCGCCAAAGGCGAATTTCTGAAGTTCGCCGGAGGCGAAACTTCGCGCGAGGACAGTGGGATGTACAATCGATTTTCGATTCAGGCACGAGCTGTTATCTTATGCCATATGGCCAAGGAAACCCCCGCACGGGGGGAAACCTTCGGCCTGAGATGGTGTCCCCCCGTGCCTCCCGCCCCGAGCGGGGCATTTTCCTCTGCAAATGCGAAGCATTTGCAACTCCACTCACCGGGACGGTGAGGCGGCGTTTACTCGTTGGCGAGCGTTTCCTCGACGATCCACTTGAGCTCTTCCTTTTTCCGCATGATATCGCGGGCGAGGGCGAGCTGGCAGCGGGTGCGGACGAGGTTGTGGCCGGGGTAGTTGACCTTGAAATAGGTGTCGCCGGTGAGGTAGTCGTCGAGGAACCGGGACGCGAGCTCGATGGTGATGGAGAACGCGCCGAGCACGAGGTTGTCGCTTTCGTCCTTCGTGATGCTGTTCCTGACGGCGCCGAGGTATCCGTGGCAGAAGGCGCGGAATTTGGACGTGTCGAAGTAAACCCTTCTGACGTCGGGTTCGTCCTCGGCGGCGGTGTTGCAGATGAAGCGGACGGCGTCGCCGAAGTCGTAGACGGACATGCCGGGCATCACGGTATCGAGGTCGATGACGACGATGGGGCGCTTGGTGATGCGGTCGAAGAGGACGTTGTTGGACTTGGTGTCGTTGTGGGTGACGCGGACGGGGAAAGTGCCGTTGGCGTACCGGTCGGAGAGGATCCCGGCCTGATAGCGGACGGAGGAAATGAACTCGATCTCCTCGGCGGCGTCCCCGTTGCGGCCCAGCTTGTTTTCAGCCACGTCGTCGAAGAGGGTGTCGAGGCGCTTGTGCGTGTTGTGGAAATTCGGGATGGTTTCGTGCAGGACGCTCCCGTCGAAGTCGGAGAGCTGGTTCTGGAACCGTCCGAAGGCCTCGCCGGTGGCGGAAATGACGGCGGGATCGTCGCAGACGTCGAAGGTGATGGAATCGACGTAGTTCATGACGCGCCAGAAGGAGCCGTCGTTATCGTAGAGGTAGTTCTTGCCCTCGGCGGTGTGGTGGAAATGGAGGGTGACCTCGTTCGGATAGTGCTCCCGCATATGGGTCGTGACGCGGTCGATGTTCTCCATGATGTCCTCCGGGTTGCGGAAGACGTTGGTGTTGATTTTCTGAACGACGTAGGACTTGAGCTTTCCGTCGTCCGAACGGTAGGTGACTTTATAGGTGGAATTGATGTTTCCGTTTTTGACGGTGTCGTAAGCGTAGAACTTTCCGGGCAGGCGGAACGCCTCGCCGACCGATTTCAGCCTCTCGTACATGCCGGTATGCCCCCTCCGCCGTTTCGTCCGGACCGGCGGGAGCAGCCTCCTTATTGATGTGATGGTGGTTATACAGTCGCGGGGTCATCTTCAAACGATCAAAAAGCACGGAACCTGCAAAAAACCGCGCGTAATGGGGATTTTAGCACTCGTTTGTTTCGCAAATATGAATGAGGAGGAAACAAACCGAAAATTTAACGGGGCTCAACCGTTTTTTGAACCGCCGACCGCAAGTTTTACAAATAGAGCGACACTTGTAACCGCCGCAATCGGGACTGCGGGGACTGCGAGGTCACGGGCGGATCCGGCGGGCTTCTTCGAGCAGGGCGTCCCCCTCGTTGGCCAGCTCCCCGCGCATGACCCGGTCGAGCAGGGAGCGCAGGGTCTCGCCGATTTCCGCGCCCCTGAATCCCATCGCGCCGAGATCCCGCCCGTCAACGGCGAGCTGCGCTGTCCGGCGGCAGTCGTCCCCCTCGAGGATCGAGGCGGCCTCCCTGCGGATGGCGGATTCGTCCTCCTCGCCCATGCGCCCGGTGAGGCGGAGAAAGCGGGCGAGGATCTCCGGGAACTCGTCGCCGTTGTCCCGCATGAGGGCGAGGACGTCGTACCGGGCATTTTCCGTCATGCGCCACTCCCGACGCGCGAGAAGGTTCAGAACGCCCCGCTTCTCGTCCCGGGAGGGCTTGAGGGAGTCCATCGCCCGGGCGGCGTCGGCTTCCGGCAGCGAATCGAGCAGGACCGCATACCGGACGGCGTACGGCAGGGGATCGGATCCGGCGGCTTCGGCGGCATTCTTCCGAAAGACCGACGCGGCACGGGTCACGGCGTCCTCGGTCAGGGGCGGCAGGATCCGGGCGAAGACGGGCGCGAAGGAGGAGAGCACATCCCCCGCGTTTGCGCCCCCCAAGAGCTTGGTCAGCTCGGCATAGATCCGCTCCCGGGAGATCTTGTCGAGCATGGGCGCCATGGACCGGACTGCGGCCGCGCATTCGGGATCGCACTCGAACCGGAGCACGGAGGCGAACCGGAGCGCGCGCAGGATCCGCAGCCCGTCCTCGGAGAACCGCTCTTCGGCCCGCCCGACGCACCGGATCACGCGCCGCTCGAGATCCTCCCGCCCGCCGAAAAGATCGGTCAGTCCCCGGTCGGGGGAGTCGGCGTCTCCGTCTTCATCGAGGTCGCCGGGCGCGTAGGCCATGGCGTTGACGGTGAAATCGCGGCGGCTCAGGTCGTCCGAAAGGCGGTCGGCGAAGGACACGCTGTCCGGGCGGCGTCCGTCGGAATAGGCCCCGTCCACGCGGTAGGTGGTGACCTCGACGTTCATGCCCTCCCGCACGACGGTCAGCGTCCCGTGCTTGAGTCCGGTCTCCACGACGCGGCAGTCGGCGAAGACCCGGAGCATCTCGTCCGGCCGCGCGGCAGTCGTCACGTCGTAGTCCCCCGGCGCCCGCCCCATCAGCGCGTCCCGCACGCATCCCCCGACAAGGTACGCGGGAAAGCCGGAGCGGCGGAGGCGGGAGAGGACAAAAGAAACGGGAGCGGGAACGGAAAGGCAGATCTGTTCGTTCTTCATCATCGAAAAGAAAAATCAATATCATGAGGGATCTCGTACGATCCAACCTCAAGGCTCCCTCACGAATCACCAGATTCGTGCACCGAGGGAGCTGTCACCGCAGTGAC
>SVQK01000120.1 GCA_015065385.1 Oscillospiraceae bacterium
GATGCGTTCATGTTCCGGCGGCCGAATCCCATCAGGTCCGGAAAGCCGGGATGCGCGCCGATCGAGGTGCCGTGCCGTTTCGCCAGCGCGACCGCCTTCTGCATGACGAGCGGATCTCCGGCGTGCCATCCGCAGGCGATGTTGACAGAGGACACGAGGGGGATGATCTGATCGTCCTCGCCGATCTTATACGCTCCGAAGCTCTCGCCGAGATCGGAGTTCAAATCTGCAAATACCATTGCTCCGTTCCTTTTTCAGTATTTCAGCGCTGTGTTTTTGACGTCGGTGATGAACATATGCCCCGGCGCGTGGGTGATGGCGAAGGGCGGTTTCGCGGCCATCAGAACGGCCTGAGGAGTCACCCCGCAGGGCCAGAACACGGGGATCTCGCCCGGGCGGATCGTGACGGAGTCGCCGAAATCGGGCCGGTCGATATCCCGGATGCCGATCGCGGCGGGATCGCCCAGATGGATGGGCTTTCCGTGGACCCGCGGCATGGCGGAGGTCACGATGGAGGCGCGGATGGCCTGTTCGGGGGTCATCGGCCTCATGCTCACGACGACGTTTCCGTGGAAGACGCCCGCCGGACGGCACGGGATATTCGTGACGTACATCGGGACATTCCGGCCCTCCTCGATCTGACGGACGGGAATATCCGCTTCAAGCAGCTCCGCCTCGAAGGAGAAGGAACAGCCGATGAGAAAGCTGACGAGGTCGTCGCGCCAGAGGTGTTCCACGTTCAGGTACTCGCCCGTCATTTCCCCGTACTCGTACACACGGTAGCGGGGAAGATCCCGCGCGATATCCGCCCCGTCCGCGATCTCCGAGGTGAAGCGGCTGTCGCAGACCTCGAGAACGGGACAGGCATAGGGGTTCTTCTGGGCGAAGAGCAGGAAATCGAAAGCGAGGTCGCGCGGAAGAACGACCAGATTGGCCTGAGCGTATCCGGCGCACATCCCGGATGTGTTGGCCGTGATGATTTCCCTGCGGATCAGGGAGCGCACTTCCGACGGCGGCGCTGTCCGGTAGTCGGTCACGGGGTCACCTTCCTTTCTCCGGATGAGACCGGATAAGATCCGTTGAGAAGACGGTACTCTTCCTCAAACGCTCTGTTTTCCATCGCCAGAATATCCTGAGCCTCCTCCACGGTGACGGCCATGAAGCGGACGGTGCAGCCCGGCCTCATCTGCGCGGCGCGGGGAAGATCCGCCGTAATGACCGTGGCGATCTTCGCGTAGCCGCCCGTGGTCTGCCGGTCCGCCATGAGGATGATGGGCTGTCCTCCCGTTGGGACCTGAATCGCGCCGAAGGCGGTCCCGTCCGAGATGATGTCGCTCGAGGTCTTCGGAACGATGGGTTCGCCCTCGAGCCGGATGCCCATGCGGTCGGTGGCGTTGGTGACGGAATAGGGATGGGAGAAGAAGCCGTTCAGCTCCTCTTCGGAGAACATATAATCCTGGGGTCCGGGAACGGCGCGGAGCACGATATGCTTGCCGAAGACCGGCTTTGAAATGAGTCTGCGTCTGTCAAGATCCGGAAGATCCGGGACGGGGCTGCGGAGCGGGATCATATCGCCCTGAGCCAGCCGGCGGCCCTGAAAGCCCCCCATGCCGAAGCGCAGGCCGGTGGAACGGCTTCCCATGACGGCGGGAAGATCGAAGCCGCCCGCAACCGCCAGATAGCACCCCATTCCGTCCGAGGTGCCGGAAAGCTCCAGCACGTCCCCGGGCTCGACGCGGATCGCGCACCCGTTTTCCACGCCCGCGCCGTTGATCTTCGGCGACATATCCGCCCCGGTCAGCGCGATCACGCTTGGAGCGCGGAAGTAAGCGGTGATGCCGAGCAGCATCATTTCCACCACGGCCTCGCCCGGATCGTTGCCGACCAGCGCGTTGGCCCTCTTCATGGACAGCGAATCGCTCGCTCCGGACGGCGCAAAGCCGCTCTCCTGATAGCCGAACCGGCCGAGATCCTGAATCGTGGACAAGAGGCCCGGCCTGAGGATTTCCATGCTCATCTGCCGCTCCCCCCTTCCAGATACGGGCATTCGTAGACGCCCGCCGTCACGGCTTCCTCGATTTCCCTGTATTCCTCTTCTCCGACCGGGACAAAGCGGATCCTGTCCCCCGCCCGGTAGAGGATCGGTTCGCTCCGCCGCGGGTCATAGGGACGGACGGGGGTGCGTCCGATCAGGCGCCAGCCTCCGGGAGAATCCATGGGGTAAAGACCGGTCTGGTTTCCCCCGATGCCGACGGAACCGGCCGGGATGCGCTGACGGGGCTGGGAGAGGCGCGGCGTTTCGAGAATCGGATCCATGCCGCCGAGATAGGAAAAACCGGGAAGAAATCCCAGCATGTAGATGAGGTAATCGGGAGCGGAGTGACGCCGGATGACCTCCCGCTCGGAGATCCCCGCGTGCTCCGCGACATAGGACAGATCTTCGCCGTACTCGCCGCCGTAGCAGACGGAGATGAGAAAGGTCTTCGAAGGAGCCGCCGTTTTCCGGGAACTGCTCTCCGAAATGCGCCGGATCTCACGGCAGAGGTCGTTGTAGCGGATCGTGCCCGGATCGTAGCAGATCAGCAGGGAACAGAAGGTGGGGATCATATCCGTGATTCCGGGCACACACTCCTCCACGAGAAGAGCGCGGAGGGCGTGAACCATGGCGTTGACCTCGGGATCGATTTTTTTCTCGAATTCCACGGTCAACGCGGAGTCTCCGACCGGGCGGGTGCGGAAGTCCGTCAAGAGCATCAACTCCTTAACTCTCAGTTTTCTGATATTTTAACATTTTCAGACTCCGCGTGTCAATGGAAAAAGTGCATAAACTTACGCGTGAAATTTATATGTATGCACAATTTGACCGGCTGAAAAAACGCTTGCAAATCTCAGAAAGATAGTGTAAAATGGAAACTGTACGGAGGTGATTGCGTATGACGATCCTTTTTCTCCTGATTCTTTTCGCCGCCTTCACGATTCAGTCTCTGACCGGATTCGGAGGGCCGCTTTTCGCTATGCCGCTCAGTATTCCCGCCGTGGGGGTGCATCTGGCCAAGCCGGTCATCACACTGTGCGCATGGGCCTCCGCCGCCGTGATCGCGTGGAAAAACCGGAAGGATATCGTCTGGCGGGAGCTGTTCAAAATGTCCGGAACCATGCTTGTGTTCATGGTCGCCGGGCTGTGGCTGTTCCGGACCGTGCAGATGCAGTTCCTGCAGGCGATTTACGGCGCGGTCGTCCTGTGCATCGGGCTGAAAAAACTCTTCTTTCCGTCGGAGGAAGCCATGCCGCGCTGGATGGTGATCCTCTCGATCTGCCTCGCGGGCGTGATGCAGGGGATGTTCGTCTCGGGCGGCAGCTTCCTTGTGATCTATGCGGTCGGCGCGATTCCCGAAAAGCAGCAGTTCCGCGCTACGCTGAGCGGCGTGTGGGCGTTCGTCAATATCTTCCTGCTGGCGACCTACGTTCTGGACGGCTCCTTTACCGCGGAAGTCGTTCGGACCTCTGCTCTCGCGCTGATCCCGCTGTCCGCCGCGGTGGTGTGCGGGAGCCTGCTTGCGGGAAAACTGAATCAGAAAGCCTTTCTGAAAGCCGCCTATATTCTGCTCGCGGTTTCCGGTGCGGTCCTTCTGCTGACCAATCTGTGACCCGGAGACTGTGTTTTCGGGCCGGAAAAGCTAACCGCGCGCACGGACGGCGGAGAAATCAAAGGGCTTCTTCGGGCAGCCTGCATTTTTGAAAAATACCCGCTGCTTTTGAATAAAAAACGAATATGACTTGACGGGACGATGTTCCGTGTGATATAATACAGGCACATTCATTTCGGGGGCGTCACGAGCTTTTCCTCGGCCGAAGGAAACGCCGAAAGAGCCGACGACGCGGCAGAAAAGGCCGGTCTTTAGGTCGTCTTACACTCTTTATGACCGTCAGGAGCCCTTGATGGACATAGCTTTCAGGCACAGGATGCCAATTCCGAAACATTCTGTTTGTCAGCGGAGCAATAATGAATGACAGGATACGCACGGAAGTGGAGCGGACTTTATGACAAAGTATATTGTAAAGCGGTTGCTCATAGCAGTTCTTACTGTTTTTATCGTAGCAACCCTTACATTTTTCCTGATGAACGCGGTGCCCGGCGGGCCGTATGAAGCGGAAAAATCCATCAGCCCGCAGGCAAAGGCGGCGCTGGAGGCCAAATTCGGGTTGGATCAGCCGTTGTTCAAGCAGTACCTGACCTATTTGAAGAATATTCTTCACGGCGATTTCGGCCCCTCTCTGAAACAGCGCGGCCGGAACGTGATCGACATCATCCTGACGAAGTTTCCCGTCTCTGCGAAGGTGGGTATGATTTCCGTTCTGGTCTCGCTTCTGGTGGGAATCCCCGTCGGATGTATCGCCGCCATGAACCGCGGACGGGTATCCGACAACGCCATCATTGTGATAGCGACCGTCGGGATCGCGGTTCCCAGCTTTGTGGTCTGCTCCCTGTCGATGTATTTCTTCGGCGTGAAACTGCGCTGGCTGCCCACGGTCGGGCTGATGAGCTGGAAAAACTATATCATGCCCGTTTTCTCTCTGAGTTTTTATCCGACGACCTATATCGTCCGTCTCATGCGGTCCGCCATGCTGGATGTGCTGGGGCAGGACTATATGCGCACGGCAAAGGCGAAGGGGGTGTCCCAGAGGGTCAGCCTGTTCAAGCACGCTCTGCGCAACGCCATTCTTCCGGTGGTGACCTATCTCGGCCCCATGATGGCTTACACGCTGACCGGTTCCTTTATTGTGGAAAAGGTGTTCACGATTCCCGGCCTGGGCGGAGAGTTCGTCAGCTCGATTTCAAACCGGGATTACATGATGATCATGGGAACGACCATCTTCCTTGCCGCGTTGATGGTTTTCATCAACGTTGTCGTGGATATCGTATATAAATTCATTGATCCCCGGATCAAACTGAAGTGAGGGCGGGAATATGGTCAAAAATCCGTTGTCTTTGCAGCTGAAAGCCGAGGACTTTCTTCCTGCTACGCAAGAGGAGAAACAGGGACTGATCGTCATGCGCGATTCTGTCAGCTTCTGGAAGGACAGCCTCCGCAGACTGGTCAGGAACAAGGTCGCCATGGTGAGCCTCGCCGTGATCGTCGTTGTCATGTTCTTCTCCTTCGTTTTACCTTCATTTTATCCCTATTCCTACGAGCAGCAGCAGAAAGGGGCCGAGAATCTGCGCCCCATGACCTATTCCCAGGCGGAGCAGGATCGGATCGCGGCAGGCGAAAAGGTGACGCCGCACTTTCTCGGAACGGACAAGCTGGGGCGGGACTACGCGGTCCGGATCATGGTGGGAAGCCGGATCTCTCTGACCGTCGGGCTTGTAGCCGCCGCCATCATTCTGGTCATCGGCTCGCTGTACGGAGCCATCGCGGCATTCTTCGGCGGATGGGTCGATATCATCATGATGCGAATCGTGGATATCATCTATACCATTCCCGACGTGCTTCTGATCGTATTGATCTCCATCGCGCTGAAGGTCCCTCTGAATACCCTTTCCTCCAAGCCGGGCCTTCACTGGATCGGAACGGTGGGATCCAACCTCGTGAGTATCTTTATCGTATTCGCCCTGCTGTACTGGGTGGGGATGGCCCGCATCGTCCGCAGTCAGGTGCTTGTGCTCCGGGAAAGCGAATATGTGACCGCCGCGCGGGCGCTGGGAGCCGGAAACGGACGCATCATCCGGAAGCATCTTCTGACGAACTGCATCGGGACGCTGATCGTGACGACAACGCTGCAAATCCCGTCCTCCATTTTCACAGAAAGTTATCTGTCCTTCCTCGGACTCGGCGTGGCCGCTCCGCTTCCCAGTCTCGGAAGTCTGGCGAGCGCGGCGATCAACGGAATGAATACCTATCCCTATCTTCTGATCGCGCCCTCCGTTCTGATCAGTCTGATCATCCTCAGCTTCAATCTCTTCGGAGACGGCCTCCGCGACGCGTTTGACCCCAAATTGAAGAAGTAAGGGAGGGCGAATCAGATGACGAATCATCTTGTGGATATCAGAAACCTCCGCCTGTCCTTCTTCACGCCCGCGGGGGAGGTGAAGGCGCTGAACGACGTGTCCCTTTACCTCGACGAAGGGGAAGTGCTGGGCATCGTGGGCGAGTCCGGTTCCGGAAAATCCGTGACCGCCTACAGCATCATGGGACTGACCGCGGATCCGGGGCGGATCGTCGGCGGAACGGTGACCTTCAACGGGCATGAGATCGAAAAGCTCGGAGAAAAGGATCTGCGCAAAATCAGGGGCAAAGAGGTCTCCATCATCTTTCAGGATCCCATGACCTCCCTGAATCCGGTGTACACCATCGGCAATCAGATCGAAGAAGTCATTCTCCTGCATACGAACAAAACCAGACAGGAAGCCCGCGAGCGCGCGACGGAGCTGCTGCGGCTGGTGGGGATCAACGAGCCGGAAAAGCGCATCCGGCAATACCCGCACGAGCTGTCCGGCGGAATGAGACAGCGGGTCATGATCGCCATCGCGCTGGCCTGCGAGCCCAAGCTGCTCATCGCCGACGAACCGACGACGGCGCTTGACGTCACGATCCAGGCGCAGATTCTGGAATTGATCACGGAGCTGAAACAGAAGCTCCGCATGGCCGTGATCCTGATTACCCATGACCTCGGGATCGTGTCCTCCATGTGCGACCGGATCGCGGTGATGTACGCGGGCAGGATCGTGGAATGCGGAACCGCGGACGATATCTTTTACGATCCGCAGCACGAATATACCAAGGGACTCTTGCGGAGCGTCCCGAACATCAACGACAGGGAATCGAAGCGGCTGATCGCAATAGAAGGGACGCCCGTGGATCTTCTGAATCCCCCGGCAGGCTGTCCGTTCGCGCCGCGCTGCCCTTCCTGCATGAAGATCTGCCTGAGGGAAATGCCGCCCAGTCACAGCCACGGCGGCGTCCACAGCTCCTCCTGCTGGCTCTGTGAAAAGGCGGAATTCGAAAACGGAGGAAAGGGGGCGGAGTCATGACACAGACGGACAATCTGGTAGAGGTCCGGAACCTGAAGCAGTATTTTCAGGTCTCCGGCGCCGGGTTTTTCAAAAAGAACTGGGTCCGCGCGGTAGACGACGTGTCCTTCTCCATCCCCAGAGGCAGAACGCTCGGGCTGGTGGGGGAGTCCGGCTGCGGCAAAACCACCACGGGCCGGACGCTGCTGAGACTGTACGAGCCGACCGGAGGCCGCATCGTCTACGACGGCAAAACGATCTTTGACTCCGGGGACGTTCCCCTGTACGACGAAAACGGACGTCCGGTCAAAAACGACCGCGGACAGATCCGGCACGGGAAAAAGACGAGCGTCAGCATGCTCCCGTACCGGCGCAGGATGCAAATCGTCTTTCAGGATCCCTACGCCAGTCTGGATCCCCGGATGACGATCGGCGACATCGTCGGAGAAGCGATCGATATCCACCGGCTGGCTTCTTCAAAGGAGGAACGCCGTGAAAAGATCATCCGGATGCTGGAGCGCGTCGGACTGAACTCCGAGCACGCGAACCGATACCCGCACGAGTTTTCCGGCGGACAGCGGCAGAGAGTGGGCATCGCGCGGGCACTGGCGGTCGATCCCGAATTTATCGTATGCGACGAGCCGATTTCCGCGCTGGACGTGTCCATTCAGGCGCAGGTCATCAACATGCTGGAGGATCTGCAGGGAGAATACGGGCTGACGTATCTCTTCATAGCGCACGATCTGTCCGTAGTGAAGCATATCTCTTCCCGGATCGGCGTCATGTACCTCGGGAAGCTGGTGGAGATGGGAGAGAGCAGCGAAATCACCTTCCACAGCTGCCATCCCTATACGCGCAGTCTGATCTCCGCCGTTCCGATCGCGGATCCGAAAATCAGCCGCAGTACGAAGCGGATCGTTCTGGAGGGCGATATCCCCAGTCCGGTGAATCCTCCGTCCGGATGCCGCTTCCGCACGAGGTGTCCCTACGCCGACCGTTGCTGCGCGGAGGAGGAGCCGGAATGGAAAGAGGTCTCCCCGGGTCATTTCTGCGCCTGCCACCATCCCGAAAAGGCAGTCTGATCATTCGGTATAGAATCCGGTTCTTTTCAAAGCGCAGGAAGCGGATTTTATCATAAATATCCTATTCAGGAGGAAAAGCATGAAAAAACTGGTACCCGTCATTGTCATCATCCTGGCTCTCTGCCTGATTCTCCCGGCTTGCGGCAGCGCCAGCGGTGAAAAAATCCTGACCGTTCAGGTAGGGCCGGATCCCGAAACCCTCGATCCCGCTCTGAACAGCGCGGTGGACGGAGGCAATATGCTTCTTCACACCTTCGAATGTCTGCTCACCGTGGACAAGAACGGAGCCATCGCCCCCGGCTGTGCCGAGACATGGGAAAGCTCCGACGACGGCCTTGTCTGGACCTTCCATCTCCGCGACGGTCTGAAATGGTCCGACGGATCTCCGTTCAAGGCATCCGACTTTGTGTACAGCTGGCAGCGCGTGGCCAACCCGGAGACCGCCGCCCCGTACGCCGACACCGTCCTCTGGCCCGTGGCGAATTTTGACGCTGTCTTTGCCGGAGAAGCGGATCCCTCGACCCTCGGCGTTTCCGCTCCCGACGACAAGACCTTCGTGGTGACCCTCAGCGCAGCCTGCCCTTACTTTGAGAGTCTGGCCGCGTTCGCCACCCTGAGCCCGGTCAATCCCGCCACCATCGAAGCCAACGGCGACGCGTGGGCCGTCAAGCCGGAGACCTACATTTCCAACGGTCCGTTCATGATCACCGAATGGGTCCCCGGAAGCCACATCGTCACCAAGGCAAACCCGAATTACTGGAACAAGAGCGCCATTAAGCTGGATGGTATCAAATGGCTCCTCATGGAGGATTCCAACGCGTCCTACAGCGCTTACCAGACCGGCGAGACGCTCTTCATCAAGGACGTTCCGACCGAAGAGATCCCGAGCCTGCTCTCAAACCCCGAATTCCACATCGATCCCATCATCGGCACATACTATCTGAATCTGAACTGCACGAAGGCTCCCTTTGACAACGCCGACGTCCGGAAAGCGCTGAGCCTTGCGATCGACCGCGACTATGTGGCGAATACGATCATGCAGGGCACCTACGTTGCGGCTTACAATTTCATGGGTCCCGGCTGGGCGGATCCCAAGGGCGGCGACTTCTACGCAAACGCCAACGGCGGCAAGCCCTATATCAGCTCCGACTACGAGGCCAACCTCGCCGAGGCGAAGCAGCTGATGCAGAAGGCCGGCTACAGCGGAAGCGCGGACAAGCTGGATCTGCAGATCACCTACTCGACGAACGATTCCGGGTATCACAAGGTCGTGGCCGAATACCTGCAGGAAGCGTGGAAGCAGATCGGCGTCGATCTGAAGGTCGAGATCGTCGAATGGGCTTCCTTCACGCCCATGCGCAGAGCCGGCGACTATATGGCCGCCCGCAACGGCTGGGTCGGAGACTACAGCGATCCTTCCAATATGATCGAGCTGCTCTATTCCTCGAACGGCAACAACGACGGCAAGTACAACAACCCCGACTTTGACGCCGCCATCGATGTCTCCCGCTCCACCATGGATGTGAACAAACGCTCCGACGCCCTGCACAAGGCCGAGGACATTCTGATGGAGACCGCGGGATGTGTTCCCGTCGCGTACTACACGGACTTCTATCTCCAGAGCGCGAAGATCACCGGCATGTGGCATTCCGCTTACGGCTACTGGTACTTCATGTACGCGGATATCAAGTAAGAGGATTCCGGAACAATACGCCGCATAAACAAATCCGAATTCCGGTCTTTAAGGAATAACAATTGAATTTGCCGCCGGCATAGCAGGGAGTTTTGGTTTTACTCCGGCTGTGCCGACGGTTTTTGTTTACCATAGGGGAGACGGAAAGCAAGAGGTCTGCCCCGGCAGAGCACCGGCGGAACGGCGGATTTGAAGGCCGGGAAACCGGGACGACGGAAGACAGAAGTCGGGATGATCGTTCAGTTTGTTTGATTTTTGGGATACAGGATTTCAAGTGACTGTGCAATCTTTTTCAAATCTTCCCGAATCGCATCCGCTTCTTCCCGCGAGTGCGCATTGACAGTCAGATCATACAGGACCGACTCATATCCGTAATAAAGATGGATCCCGATGGTATCATCGCTCACAGCTTCCCCTATGACATAAGGAATCCCGGACGGAGCCGTGCATTCCTCTGCGGACAGCGAAGCCGGATCCGAAAGCAGCGCCGTATAGGAACCGAAATCGGTTGTATCTTCCCTGTACTTTGCGAAGATATTGAAGTCTCCGTTCCAGATTCGTTCCGTTTCTTCTCCGCTGTCACGGTATCGGACAAGGGACAGGACCGACCACATCAGACAAGGACTTCGCCTTCCGTTTTCTTCGACGGTGGAAACAATCGCGTCGATCGGACCTCTCTGAACCAGTTCTCCCCGCTCGTTCTCCATCCACGCCCCGGAACGCTCGGGCGTTATCAGTCTGCTTGCGGCAAACGGAAGGCCGAAGAATTCCTGCCATTCCTGCACGGAATCAAAGTTCAGAAAGGCTTTGAAATCACGTTCGGGATCAACGGAGTCAAGAACGATGCCGACAGATTCGTTCGGCATCACGACTGTCCCCTGATTCAGGGTAAGCCTCAACCCGTTACCGACAGTTTGAACATCGGGCTTGTTCCAGAACAGGCCTGCCGCCGCCATGGCTGTACCGCATATCAAAACGGCTGCGGCTGCAATCAACACAGCCAAATGTCTTTTCCTCAGCCCGGGTTTCAGCGAGCTGGTTGAACTTTTTTCAGCGTTCAAAATCAAGTCGTCGGAGACGAACTCCATTGCGTCCAGCAGTTTATCGCCGCTCATTCGATATAGCCCTCCTTTTTCAGGTATGTCTTCAACTCGTTTCGGCAGCGCAGCAAGGTCATTTTGACCTTGCTCACGCCGATCCCAAGGGTGGACGCAATGCGGTCCACAGAATCAAGATACCAGTAACGCCGCATGAAGATCGTTTGCTTTTCTTCACTCAGCGAATGCAGGTACCGGGAAATTGCTTCCCCCAATTCTTTCGCCTCAAGCTGATCCGAAGCATTATCCCGCGCCGGGATGCACGCCTCCATTTCCGCCGTCAGCTCCGTAAGGACCGCGCTGCGCTTCAGGCTGCTTCTTTTCCTGCATACATCGAGCGAAATATGCCTGATGATCCGCGCCAGAAACGGATAGAAATAGGTGGACGGATTTTGCGGCGGGATGGTATTCCACGCCTCGAGATAGGTGTCGTTTTCGCATTCTTCGGCGGTGAGCGCGTCTTCCGTGATCCCGAAGGCAATATTGCGGAGCCGCTTCCCGTATTTCAGGGAAGTCTGCTCGATCGCTGATTCGTCCCGTGAAAAAAACAGGGACACGATTTTTTCATCGTCCAAATTGTTATCCTCCTTCCGCCGGTGTATCGAACGCCTTCACTCTCTATAGCGCATTCAAACGGCTCAGGTCACAGGATTTCGGAAAAAATAAAAAAACTGTTTTCTCAAGAAACGGTTTTCGCCGCGGATCGTGATCACGCATCGAATCCTTTTTCAACTCGAATAAAAAAGGATGGGCTCATACCGCGAACCCATCCCGTATTCCCAGCCGGCAGATTCCCCGGCGTCCCGCTTCCGTTTCTCCGGCTCCCTCCTCAAAGAATTCAATCACAGAGTCTGCATGAATATTCGTTTTTTCAGTCTCCGTATCGATCCATCGCTTTCCTATTGCGGAACAGACGCGGCCGTCATGTCTTCGCAGAACTTCCGGAAATCATACTGCGCGTCGAGATCTCGGAACGCAAACACCTGTTTCGTCCCTTTGTCGCCGTCCCAGTAGATGTAGAGCCACGGTCCGCTGCCGCCCGTGCTCGTCTCTTCCTTCCGCTCCGTCACCGTGCCGCCTTCGATGCACTTGCAGAACTGCGTCCACTCGTCCGGGGACAGTTCCTTCCTCCCGGAGATCGTCACGTCGTTCTCCGTCAGCGGCCAGTGATCGCCCTCGCGTTTTTCGTGATAGAAGGTGTGGACGCCGTCCTCCGTGACCACGCGGTAACGCTGAAAGAAGGGTGGATTCGTGCTTGTGGATACTGTATAGTAGAAGTCGCTGATCTGTTCGAGCTTTATGCCGTCTCCCACCGTCAGCGGGCCTCCGCAAGCGACAAGGAAGACGATGAGGAGAACAGCGGGGAGGAGTATAAACAGGATATTCATCTTTTTCACGGTAATCCGTCCTTTCCCACGGGCAGGGTGATCAATGATTTCGTTTGTTTTTCATCTTACCATACCATGCCCTGATTTTCTTGCGGCAGAAAAAGAGTACGATAACGGCGGTCGCAACAAACAGGAAGAAAATGACCTCGCTCCAGGGACGGTTTGAAGCCCATTCCATTCCCGCGATCTTGCACCCGGCATATACATAGCACATGATGCAGAATGCCCATAGATAGATCCACAGTCTGTCGTCCATTTTTACCTCCGGGATTGCGTCGTTTTCGGCAGGGAAGCGAAAGATCCGTACGCCCTCTGCCCCTGTGTCTGATTTCCGTGTTTCAGCTTTCGTACTCCGGAGTCATGACCCGTCTACCGGTTTCGAAGGATTCGATCGCGGCGTGTGCCAGCTTCAGCGCCCGAAGCCCCTTTTCAGCGGGGACGGGCGGCTTTCGTCCTTCGAGGAGCGCGGGAATCAGGGCGTCCAGATGGCGGTCGAGATTGCGGTTGAAGCTCCGTTCGTCGTCCCGGAAGAACGCGGGATTCCAGACCTCCGCCCGGCGGGAATCCGCGGACTGAAAGCTGTATCCGTTCACGGAATCTTCCATGAGGATGCGCCCCCTCGTGCCGTTGATCTCGACGAAATGGGACAGCTTGTAGTATTCCGACGAATCGAACGTGCCGAGGAACGACCCGACGCCTCCCCCCGCGAACCGGAGCGATAGGGAGAAGGTCGAAAAGCTCCCTTTGCCGGTCATGTCCGTCATTTCCGCCTGCACCGACGCGATGGGACCGCAGAGCGATTCGAGCAGATCCAGACCGTGGCACTGC
This sequence comes from Oscillospiraceae bacterium, assembly GCA_015065385.1. Lineage (GTDB taxonomy): Bacteria > Bacillota > Clostridia > Oscillospirales > CAG-272 > UMGS1696. The sequence continues at coordinate 13,101 of SVQK01000120.1, forward strand.
GCCTCGATCAGGTTCAGATAGGGGTGGTTCAGCGGACCGGATCCGTGCCCGAACCGCCACAGCGCGAACACGACGCCGCCGAGCCGTCCTTTTTCGATGTCCTCCCGCGCCATTTGAGCGGGGATGCTGTAGCGGTGGTTGAAATCGATGGCAAAGAAGAGCTTCTTCTTCCGGGCCTCCGCCACCATCGTCTCCGCCTCGTCGAGCCGATAGGCAAGCGGCTTTTCGACGAGCAGCGGAATGCCCGCGCGGATCACCTCCATGGTGGGCTCGAACGTCCCCTGACCCGGCATGCAGACGGAAACGAAATCGGGCTTTTCTTTCTCTATCATCTCCGTGATGTTCAGGTAATACGGCACGCCGAATTCCTCGGCCCGACGCCGGGTGCGCTCTTCCGTCCGCCCGTTGACGGAGGTGAGAACGGTATCGCGCCGCGAGGAAAACGCCCGCGCATGCTGATACCCCCATCCGCCCGCGCCGATCACGGCGACTCGCAAAGGTTTGTTCATTCCTCTCCCCCCTGTTCGTGTCTTTGTTGTCGTCTCTTCTGCGGTCACTCTGCGCGCACGGACCCTCCTCCGAAGCCGAACGGCAGTTCGACGGTGATGAGGCCGTCGGAATACACCGCGGACAGCGGGGAACCGGCCGAAGCGTCAGAAACCGTCAGCTTGTCCTGCGTGTGGATGCGCAGGGTGAGCTTCTTTGAAAGATACTCGTCCGCGACACCGCCGGGATCGCGCGGGGAGACCGTCAGCATGCAGACGCCGTCCTTTGTCGAGCCGGTGACACGGGTGCGCGCCGTCGTGCCGCTGCGGTAAGCTAAGGTCTCGCCGTCGTCCTCGTACAGGGTGAACTCTCCGGACGTTCCCTCGCGCGGATACCAGTCGAGATAGATCGTCTCGGGGATGCGCTCCATGATAGCGGGCTGGGGATCCATGCGCCCGAGGATCGCCCCAGCCTTCACGAGCAGCGCGCCGCCCCGTCCCTCGGGAGGCGTGTAGTCCAGCACACCGCCGCCCTTGTACTCCTCCCCGGTCCAGAAGTCGATCCAGAGGCCGTCCGGGAGCGGGAAGCGCATTTCAAAGGCGCCGACCAGCAGAGAGTCGCCGAGGAAGTAGAGGGTCATCGCGTCGTCGTAGCGGTCCGTGTCCTCGTAGATCAAAGACAGCGGCCTTGCCATCGGAAGCCCCGTCTCCCACGCGGCATAGGCGGCGGCGTAGAGCGTCGGGAACAGCGACGAGCGGAGGTTGGAATAAAACCGGATCGCCTCCTCGAGCGACGGGCGCAGGAACCATGGATAACGCCAGTAAGCCCAGTCGTTGTACTGCGCCCACGGCATCAAAAAGCCGCAGTGGATCCCTTCGACGGAGGTCACCATCATGTCGCAGGTGGAGTTGGAGTGACCGGTCATGGAGAAGTTGAGCAGGGAAGTCATGGACTTCGGCCCGCCGCCTGTGTCGCCCGCCCACGTCGCGGCATAGCCCGGAGTGCCGGCGTACATCGCCGCGGTGTAGATCATCGAACGGCGGCCCGTGTAGTCTTCAAACCCCTCCGCCATCTGCCGGGCATAGAGGACGGGATAGAGGTTGTGTACCTCGGCGTCGAGGTATTTCCCGGCCCACAGGCGGTCGGGATGGGCGCTGACCTGGTTGGAGCCGTCCAGCTTGAAGGCCGCCGCGCCGTTGTCCACGAACTTTTTCAGGTGCTCGAACCAGTCCTCGCCGTGCTTTGTGATCCTGTCCATATAGACGTCGTCGTCCAGATGCTCGTCGATGATCTCGGCGTCCGTGAAGTCGGCGAGATCCGTGCGCAGGGTGACCTTGTTCCCGACGTCGCGCTCCTCCTTGAGCAGGAGGTCGTAATCCATGCAGAGCCAGAGGGAGAAGCGGAAGGACATTTCGCGCAGAGGGTAGAAGAAGGTGCTGGAATCGCTGATGTTGGCGGGCTTCCAGTAGGGCAGGGGGAACTTCTCGGGGTTCCATTTCTTGTCCACGGAATAGTCGTAGTTCTGCGCCATCCAGGAGGGCTCGAGCCCCACGGTGTCGCAGGGAATCCCCTCCTTGCGGAACGTGCGGCAGTCCCACAGCATCGAGCGGATATCGGTTTCCATGTTCAGCACATACAGGAACCCGTAGGCAAACTTCGGGAGCACCTGAGGGCGTCCGGTCAGCTTCGTATAGGCGGCGATGCAGGATTTCATCGATCCGCAGGCGAACAGGTAAAGATCGAGGTGGCCGTCCGATACAGTGACGCGCAGCCGGTCGGGGTCGCTGTCGCCGATATCGAAGCGGTGGCGGTAGGTGGTGTTGACGAAGACCGCCCATCCCTCGGAGGACACAAGAAACGGGATCGGGCCGTAGGAGACCACGTTGCGGATCCACATGTCGGCGGTGTGTCCGCGCTTCTGGATGCAGTCCCGGGTCTCGTCTCCCAGCCCGTAGAATCGCTCGGACTTTTCCAGCGGCTGATCCAGCGTATAGCCTCGGCAGGCGTTCCCATCCTGCAAAGTGAAGGTCAGCGTCCGCCGCCCGCCGGAGAGGGTCAGGGTGTCGCCGTCCGCGGTGAGGCGGAGTCCCCTGTCGGTCACGGCGGCGTCGGAGATTTCCGCGGCTTCCGGTTCATGGATCAGTCCGTAGCGGGACAGGAGCGTATCGGTAAAGACGCCGTCGGCACAGGCGCGGACGCGGAATACGCCGTTTCCAAAGGCGCGCAGCTCAAATTTCATGGCAGTATCCTCCCTGTATCAGATGAACGGAGGCAGAGCGGATCGGCGGATCGGGAATTCACATCATGCTGTAAGGATCCGTCCGTGAGCGCGCAGGCAGCGGCAGACCGCGCCGCGAAGTCCGTTCCATGCCTCTTTTCTTTATTGGTCCGATCCCGCATCCGGCGCCCGGAGATAGTCCCGGACGAACGCGTCGGTATCCTCATACTCCCGGAGCTTCACGCCCGCGCTCCGGCATTCCTCCCGGTACCGGCATAGGAGCGCGTCGAAGCCCGCCTCCGTTTTTCGAAGATCATCCGGATCGTAGACCGCCATTATGTCGTATTCCCCGATCCGGTATTCGCCGCCGACCTCCTCCGTCAGCATCCACCCGAACGACTCCAAGCTTTCGAGGGCGAGGTGTCTGTCCCCCGTTTCGGCCGCAAGGTGCATTTTCCCGCGCCAGTTGGAATACATTTCCTCCCAGGTTCCGGCCAAATCCTCCGGATCGGGCGCCATTTTCGGGGCGGCAAACGATTCCCCGGTCTTCCGGAACACGGCTGTGACCGCTTTCAAAAGCTCCGCCGACGCTTTTCGGACGGCTTCCGTATCCCGGGCCGCGGCGACTTCCTCGATCAGAGCGCAGAGGTTGTCCGGCTTTCTCTCAAGGGCCTCGAGCTCCTCATACCGCGCCTTGACCCCCAGCCGATAATACCGCTTGTTCAGCATGGTCAGGCCGTCTTCGACCGAAGAGATCATCCCGGTGCTCCACCGGCGGACGTTGGAGAGGGAATCGGCGGAATATGCCATCGCAAAGCAGTGCTCCGCTTCACTCAGGTATTTTTTCGCCTTCTCGAAATCCTCCGCCCCGAAGGGAGAGGACAGCCTTGTGCGAGCCTCTGCGCGGATTTCGCCGAGCGTGTCGTCTGCCTCTTTTCCCGCGCTCCAGACGATCCTTGCGTCCATCAGCTTGGCGATGTGGGGATTCTCATACCGCGCCATCTGTCTTAATCTGTCCCAGCTCATGCAGTAGAGGTCGTGCGCCGCCTGCATATCCTTCTGCACGAAGGCCGCGGCCAGACAGTCCCCCGCACCGTCGTTCACCACGATCAAAAGATCCAGATCGGATCGGGCGTGTGCCTGTCCCGTGGCAAAGGAGCCGTTTACGCCGACCAGAGCCAGGGAGCCCGGGCAATCCCGCTGTGCCTTCTCGATCACGGCGCGGATGATCTTCCGGTTCCGCTCCTTTTGTGTTTCCATACCGTTTCATCTCCTTCCTCGCGGTCGATCCCGCAACCGGAGCCAGCCTTCAAGCTTTCACGGAGGTTCCGTCGGGAAGACGGGCCAGCAGCCAGCGGGGCTGAGCGGAATTGCAGGGGTATTTCCTGGCCTTCTCGATGTCCACTTCCATGCCCCATCCGGGCTTGTCGTTGGCCCACGCGAAGCCGTCCCTGATTTCGGCGCAGCCCTCGAATACCTCCCGCACCCGGGGATCCGTTTCCATGCCGCACCACTCCTGAATCCCGAAATTCACCGTGGTCAAGTCGAGATGCACGTTGGCCATGTGTCCGATGGGGGAGACGTCTCCCGGTCCGTGCCACGCGGTCTTCACGCCGAAGGGCTCGCAGTACGCCGCCAGTTTCCGCGCAGGGGTGACGCCGCCGATCTGGGAGACGTGGCAGCGGATAAAGTCGATCCAGCGGTTTTCGACGAGCGGCTGCCATTCCATCGGATTGTTGAAGAGTTCACCCATGGCGAGAGGCGTCGCAGAGGCTTCCCGGAGCTTTTCGAACCATGCGCCCTGCTCGGGGGCCAGCGCGTCCTCCAGAAAGAAGGGACGGTACTGTTCCAGCCGCTTTGCCAGCCACACCGCGTCGATGGGATCCAGCCGCTCGTGTACGTCGTGGCACAGCTCGATCTCATCGCCGAACTTCGCGCGCACATGCTCGAAGAGCGCGGGGACTGAGCGCAGATACTTCTTCGCGTCAAAATACGCGCCGTCCGGGGAACCTTCGGGCGTTTTCAAAAAAGACTGCCTTCCGCCGTAACCGCCGTACTGGATGCGGAGGTATTGGTATCCCTGCTCGAGAAAGGCAGCAACCGTCTCATCGACCCGTCCGAAATCGTCCCCGCCCGCATGACGGTAGACCGGGACCGCCTGACGGACCTTTCCTCCCCAAAGCTGCCACACCGGCATCCCCGCCGCCTTGCCCGCGATATCCCACAAGGCCATGTCGCAACCGGAGATCGCGTTGTTGAGCACGGGCCCGTTGCGCCAGTAGGAGGAATTCATCATGACGGACCACGCGTCGTTGACAGCCAGCGCGTTCCGGCCCCGGAGGAGCGGATCCATATACTCCTCAATGGCGGTTACGACGGCTTTGTGCCTCTGCGTGAACGTCGCGCAGCCGTACCCGTAAAGACCCGGCTGATTCGTGTCGATCCGCACGACGATCAGGTTGGAGCCCTGGGGCGCGGTTTCGATGGCGGTCACCTTTGTGATCCTGATTTCAGACATCGTCTTTTTCCTCCCGTTCCATCATGATCCTGTAGCTGTTCTCCACAAAGCCCGTTTCCACCGGATATGCCTGCGCCCATCCCTCGGGGACGCCCGGCAAGGCGAATCCGCCGTCGATCCGCAGGGTCTCGCCTGTGATGTAGGACGCGCCGTCGCCGAGGAGAAAGAGCGCGGCCTCTGCGATATCCTCCTCTTCGCCGTGCCTCCCCAGAGGAACCATTCCGGAATAAGGATATTTCCGCTTGGTGTCGTCCCCGTGGTGAACGTTGATGGCGCCCGGCGCGATGCAGTTCACGCGGATCCTGTAGGGAGACAGCTCCAGCGCCAGAGATTTCGCGGACCGCTCGACCGCCGCCTTCATGCCGCCGTAGCAGAAATCCGTCGTCGTGACCATCTGCCCGTGGACGGAGGTGATGAAGAGGATGCTCCCCGGGATCTTGTCGCGGATCATCCACCGGGCTGCCGCTCCCGCGCAGAGCATCTGTCCGGTGTAAAGCTGGGCTGCCATGCCGTTTATATCTTCCGCTGTGGCGTTGAGAATGCTGAACCGTCTGTCGCGGGCGGCGTTGCAGACGATGGCGTCGAGTCGTCCGAAATCCGCATGAACCCGGTTGACCAGCGCCGCGGGCGAATCGGGATCCCCCATTTCCGCCTGATAATAACGCGAGGACGCGCCGGTATCCTCGATCTGCTTTTTCACCGTCCGGGCGCCTTCTTCGTTGTTCCGATAGCTGAACGCCACGTCCCAGCCGTGCTCCGCCATGGTGAGCGCGATCCCCATGCCGATCCCGTGGGAGGCTCCCGTAACCAGTACGACCTTTCTGTCCATCGAATCTGCCTCCTGTCTTTGTCTGCAAGAGCCGCCGGTTTTCCCTGAACCGGATCCGTCCTCCGCCTCTGTCTCAGCAGAACGCGGTCCAGCCCGGCAGCCAATCGCGGTTTGCCTCGAACAGGCGTGAAACCATCTCCTGAATCTCCGCCATGGAGCAGACGGCGGCTGTCAGCGGATCGTAGAGGCAGGCCCAGTAGATCTTCTGCGGATCGCGTTCCAGACCTCCCGCAACGGCAAGCTCCTCGCACGCGGCGGAAATGCCGTTCAGCGCGGCCAGCTGGGGAGGAAGCGCGCCCACATGGATCGGCTCAAGCCCCCGCTCCGACGCCAGTACCGGAACCTCCACGCAGCATCCCGCGGGCAGGTTGTCGATGAGCCCGAAGTTGCGCACGTTGCCGTTGAAGTGGAACATGGCGTGATCTCCGAACACCGCGTTGAAAATGTACGCCGCGTATTCCTCGCCTCTCGCCAGAGAGAAGCCCTCGAGGTCGAATTTGCCGAATTCCCGGATGTGCCGCTCCTCCGTCGTCTCGTCCTTCGAAGCCTCGCGTCTTGCCAGCGCATCGTGCCCGGGATTCCAGTTGGTCCCGTGGGTGCAGTATTTTTCGATCAGATCCGGACGCTTGCGGAACCACCAGTTGTATTCGCTGTTGTGGCCGCTGGATTCCGTGGGGTAGTAGCCGAGATGCAGGAACATCTCGTTGCGGACCTGCTCCCGGTCGTAGATCTCCCGATGCTCAGTGACGGCCTTGCGGATCAGGGGGATGGCGTCGGTTCCGTTCCAGTCGAATTTCAGATAGTGCGCCTGATGGTTGAGGCCGGCGCAGAGATAGGTGACCTGGTTCTTCGGCGCGCCGATGAAGTCGCAGAGCATGGCCGCCGTCCCCTGTACTGAGTGGCAGAGGCCGCTGATGGTCACGGTGTCCGTGGAGCCCTGGAGCGCGCGGCACAGCATCGCCATGGGATTGGTGTAGTTGAGCCAGAGCGCGTCCGGACACAGCGCTTCGATGTCGCGGAGAATGTCCAGCATGGGGTACAGGGTCCTGAGAAAGCGGAAGACGGCGGAGGGGCCGCGGGTGTCGCCGATGTTGATGGAGCAGCCGTAGGCTTCGGGAATGGCAATGTCGTGGTAGAAGTCCATGTTTGTCCCGCAGCAGATGGTCGTCACAACGCCGTCCGCGCCGGGCAGAACCTTCTTCCGGTCCGTCACGGCGGAGACCTTCGCCGGATAGCCGCCCTTTTCCACGATGCCGTCCACTGCCTTTTTCGACAGGGCAAGGTTTGTCTCGTTGATGTCCACAAGCGCGATTTCCGCATCCCGAAACGCTTCGAACGTCAGCAAATCCCGGACGAGATTCCGCGTGAAGACGAGGGAACCGGATCCGATGAAAACGATTTTCTTTGCCATGACAGTTTCTCCTTTCGGCGTATGGCTGTTTTTTGAGACAGCGGACAAAAGCGGGTTTTCGGACGTTCAGCTGCCGGAGCGCTCGGGCAGAGGAGCTTTTGGAACACTCCCCCTGAAATCAGGATTGTTTTTCAGACAGGACGGATTATCCCACGCCCCGCGTCACCCAGAATTCGTAGTTCTCGCCGTCCCCCGGAATGACGGGATCGATCGGGGTCTTCAAGCCCTCGTCCGCGAAGAAGCCGTACTCGTCGAAGTAGCCGACCGTGAACGCCCACAGAGCGGGGACTTCATACTGAACTTCCCCCGCGTCTTCGTAGTGGACGAAAATGTCGCGGGTTTCGCCAAACGCGTCATCGAGGATCCCGGCGAATTCGACTTCTCCGCCGCGTTCCACCTGAACGCTTGATCCGTCGAGGCCGTAGAGGATCTCGTCGATGAGGAGCGTTTCCTTGTCAACCTTGTATTCGACGTAGTCCTCCTCGCCGCCTTCGTAGTCGTACTGGAAGCGGAAGGTGTACCCGTCCGGGGTCTCTTTCGCGTCGCCGATCGTGCCGAACGCTCCGAACTGAAGCACCTCGGTGAGGTACAGGTCGTTCGCATAGTGTTCTCCGTCCGCGTTTCTGTCGGTAAAGAGGTATTCGTCCGTATCGTCGGATTCGGGGAACTCCGCGTAAAGCGTTCCGTTTCCTTCAAAATCGACCTCGAAGCGGAAGTCGTCGAACTGTCCGGAGGCATAGCTGATCACCTCTCCCTCGATCTCCCCGCTCACCACGTCCGCGTGCGCGATCCCGTTCCCGCGGTGGTAGAAGGAGGTCGTCTGCATGCTCCCCTCGCCGTAAGTCGTGAGGATCACCGTGCCGTATTCCTTCGTGAGGTTGGTGATGCGGTTGCGCTCGGTGAGCTCTTCGAGGGTGAACGGAAGACCTTCGATCGCCGTGCCCTCTCCGCCGTCCGCGCCGGATGCCGGGAGATTGGCCGCGTCCCGCGCGAGTACGGTGACGTTTCCGCTGTTCGCCTCGATGAGGACCGTTCCGTCTTCCTCGATCGCGTCGGCGGATCGGAGATAGATGCCTTCGTCCGGGAGGCACCGGAGCTGCCAGAGTTCGGGGAAGGGGAATTCCTCGATCCGTTCGCCGCCCTCGGTCAGAATGTCGATCGTCACGGTGCGGGTACCTTCCCAGTCCTCCAGTATGTCGGAGTAGATTCTCCCGCCGTCGTATTCGACCTCAAAGCCGCCGTAGTACCGCGAATCGCCGTCATAATACTCCCACGCGAAGCTCTGCACAAAGAGGGTACCCTTGTTGACGACGGCGGTGTTGACGCAGGGCGTCGTCCGGCCGTCCTCGAATTCGAGCTCCTCGACAAGACGGACGGTGTAATTGTTGTCATCCTCTTCCGTAATGACGATATTCTCCGTGAGCGCGGATGGGAAATAGGAGTTGATGGAATTGTCGATCCACCCGTCGAAGTCCTCGGCTTCGCGCGTGACCCATTTGGAGGCGGTGGTCCAGTCGTCCGGGTAGACGTAAAAGTCGAATCCGCGGAAACTCCCCCCTATGGAGACGTCGTCCCCGGTTTTGTATTCGCTGACACAGACGCGGTCGCCGTCCATTTTCCAGAAGCATTCCGTTGACTCGCCTCCGTCATAGGACCGCCGGACTGTGACGGTGTCGTTCCATTCGAGAAGCGTGGAGATCGAATTCTCTTCAAAAAGCTGATCGAGCGTGAAGTTGACCGGGATCGGCTCTTCTCCCGTGTTTCCGTTGTCCGGGCCGGAGAGGGTGTTTCCTCCGTCGGACGTTCCGTTGTCAATGGAAGTCACCGGATCGGGCGTCTGAGGCTCGTTCACAGGATCGATTTTCTGGATATGGATACAGCCTGTGAGCGCCGCCGTCAGGAACACGGCGAGCAGAGCGGCCATCCGTCGAACTGTTCTTCTCATGTTGTCGCCTCCGTAAAGTTATTTCTGAATATACTTAGGGCATCTCATGCGGCGCGTGGGACGCACGGGATCCCATCGTGAAGATTTACCGATCAAAATCAAGCCCGGCCTTCTTTGCCTGTTCGTGCTGTCTGTTTCTCGGGATCAGATACTCCCTTCCGTCCTTGATCAGGCGCGCGCCGGTCTGGTGGTAAGAGAAGGCGACGCCGTTTTCCGCGCACTGAGATCGGAGATTCAAAACCCACGAGAAATCGCACGGGCGGGCATCCGGGCCGGACTCGCCGCCCGCGGATACGGATCCGATCGATCCGGCGGATAAATAAGGTCCCAGATCAACCTGCTCCAACATCGGCTCGACCATAATCGAACGGTGCCGGAGCGGGAGCGCAAGATAGACGGGAAGACGCTTGTCCGCCATGGCTTGATTCTCGCAGGTGACGGCGATGGAGACGTGCTCCCATCCGTCGTTCCAGCCGGGCGGGAGGTGGTTTTCGATCCGCTCAGGCCTTTTTGTGATCATGAAGAAGGTGCAGTCTGAACGGGTCCTCATCATCTCCCATGCCTCCGGCCGCCACGGATCTGCCGCGGGGTGGAAGAAATCGGAGGAGAAGCAGGTATAGAACCGGGATCCCCCCGGGATCTTGTAAGCCCCGGAGCGGAGCCGGCGGACGGGCAGGGTGAAGCTGTTGGTCTTGGTTACAACGGTCGGGTCGCGGCCGACGCTCTCATCCCTGCGGAACATATAGCAGTGCTGACAGCCGGCGGAGACCTTCGTGCATCCGTGCCAAAGGTTCCAGGAAACGGATTCGGGCGGGCGCGGATCGGGCGACGCGAACAGTTCCAGCTGCTCCATAAGCATACCTCGGCGGGAATACTGCCTCTGCATGACAGGAAACGGAATCTGCTGCGCGCAACAGAAACCGGAGATTCTCTGACTTCATTATACACGAAGGCAGCTATCATTTCAACAGGATGGAAAAAATAACTCAACAAATCTGTGAAAAGGGGGACGGGCCGACGGCGCAAACGATAACGCGCGGAAAGACAGCAAAAAAAGAATGCGGCAGCGATCTCATGATCTTACCGCATTTGATAACCGCTCCCCCCGTTTCCGTTCATCCCCGCAGTCTGACCGTGTATCCGCCAAAATCCCATACAGGCTCGTCCCTTCTGACATCCCGGGGAGGGTAATCGGTCGTGACGATCTGTGCGCCGCATCGGTCGGCGGAGGCGTAACGCGCGCCGCTGTACTCCGGATAATCGTCCGCCCGGGTCCGGACCATCAGACGGAGCTCTTCGACAACTTCGGCATGATGATTCGCCGCGCTTTCGGGATTGTTGTCGAGAATGAAGGAGGCGTACTCCTCGCGGATCCCGTCATAGCGCAGACAGGGGAACATCGCCTGCGTCCGGATGCTCCGGTCCATGCCGATGTAGCCGTCCGTCGCCGGACACGGGTGCAGGACAAACAAGATCCGCCCGAGGCAATCTTCGAGCAGCGGCCAGCCGTCGTCCGCGCGCAGTTCGGCAAAGGAAGCATAGGACCCGAGTACCTCGCCGGGCGCAAGCAGGCGTTCTTTCAGCGATTCCCGGATCACACCGTCGAACTCCGCGGCGCATTCCGCGTCGAAGGATTTCATCCCTCCGAGAGGAACCTTGATCGTCTTGGGCTCGATCAGGATGATCAGGGGCAGGTGGCGGGGATTGTGCTCCGACCAGAGCTTCAATTCTTCCAGCGCCTTCTCAAAATCCTGACAGGAAGACCGGTTATCCAGCAGGTAATGGGTCACGATGAAGGACAGTCCGCCTTCCTTCTCCACAGCCTCCACATCCAGTTCCAGACTGCGGATCCCGTGTTCCAGCTGCTCTGTCAGCCCGTCCATCTCAAACGCGGAAAGGCGGCTGTCCACCGGAACACGCGGCAGGATGCTCACCGCTTTCAGAAGTAACCGGTACGGCAGGGCGGCGCGGGGCTGATAACTGTTGTGCGTCGCAAGGAAGGAAACTTCGTTCAGCCGGATCCCGCCGGACAGCTCCGCGGAAAGATCGAAAGCGGCGTGAACATCCTCGCCGACAGGCGCGTAGGACGGATAGAATTCCCCGGTCAGCCAAGCGAGCTTTTTATCCTGCGCGGCGGCGTTCCTTCGGTATTGCAGAAGCCCCGCGACAAAGGCGGATGCCGCCAGAATGAGATAGACGGCGACGACGGCGAGGAGAAGAAACAGGATACTTTTCGACAGGAAAACGGCAGTGCGGCGCATAACTCCTCCATCGATCGGACTGCGGGACAGCGTTCAGTCGTCCGAAAACTGTTCCTTTGCTTCGAAAACTCTGCAAATAACATGGTATTCGCCGAAAACGGTGAGCTTGTCCCCCGTTTGAAATACCGTCTCCGCTCCGGCGGGCTCCGTTTTGCCGTTCCGCTCCGTCAGCATGACCAGAATGCGGCGTTCCGATTTCAGGTCGATGTCTTTCAGCGGTTTCCCGGCGAACGCCTCCGGCACCGTGTTGAGCGTTACGACGGCGATGGAGTCCGTGCCGAGATAATCGATCAGGAGAACGGAGTTGGTCTTATCCCGGCGCAGGATCCGGGAAAACAGCCGCTCCACAAGTCTTTCGCAGGACGCCCGCACCCGCCGGATCCGCCCCAGCAGAAAAACCGCGGCGACGGCGACGAGCGGGATCAGGAGGGCGGCAAAATAGTGCTCCATCTGAACCAGTTTCAGGGAGAGGAACAGATTGACAAACGCGGAAACGATGGTGATGTTGAACACATAGCCGAACAGCATGGTGATCCTTGCCAGCCGCCGTCTGGAGCGGGAGGACAGGATCATCTCGCTCTCCCGTGTGGTAAAGCCGCATCCGGTCAGGAGGGAAATGACCTGAAAGCGGGCCCGTTCGTCCGGGAGGCCCGTGAATCGGAACAGCACCGTGAATACTTCCGAAATCACCCAGTAGATCAGAATCATCAGGGCGAAAAGAGAACTTGCCACATATAAGCTCATGGTATTGAAGACCGGCCTCTGCGAATGTTTTGCCTTGATTATACAGCATAGCGGTCCGGCTGTCAAGAAGCCGCTCCGTTTCCGTATCGGCGCGTCATTCCCGTATGGTGAGCGTGCTGCCGTCCGAGAGGGTGACCGTAAATTCTTCGGAGTCCGCGGCGGAGGACGCTTCGACGGATCGTACAAGCGGCGCTCCTCCCTGATACGGACAGAGAACGGTCACGACCCGGCAGGATCCGTCAAACCGGAACGTATTCAGGACCGTCGGAATGGGGGTATGCTCCACGTCGCCGATGCCGAACTTCGGGAGCCAGCCTTGAAATTCGGGCGTTTTGACCCCGCGCACGATCCCGATGCCGCCGAAGGAAGACGCGACTGTCAGTCCGACGCCGTCCGGGAAGGTGTTGTGCGCGGCGCGTCCGACCATCTCCGTCGGATTGTCGTAAAGGTGCCAGATCAGCTCGCAGTTGTGCGCACCGTCGGCTTCAAACCGGTCAACCGCGGCGAACATCGGAGGCAGGCCGGGCTCATGCTTCAAAAAGATCAGCTTTCTCGTGTGCCGGACATTGATCTTTCCGGGGCCGTATCCCTCGCCGTAGGAGGCTTCCGCCGTCTCGCGCGCGTCTTCGATGGCAAAGCGGACGTCGGCCTTTTTTTCTATATCCTCCGGCAGCCAGCGGTATCCGTCGCGGCGGTTCTGGTCGAAGCCGTCGATGCGCGCCGTGTTGTGACCGCGGGTGGAGAGAACATAGCGGCGCATTTCGGAGGTATCGTAGTCGAAGGTGCCGGCTTCCGGCATCAGCTCGTGACCGAACGCCCAGAGCTGGACGCTGAGCTTGTCCTCGTGCTGGTGCGCCTTTCCGAAGGGGGACGCGTCCATATAAGCCCACAAGGCGTCCTTCTCCCACGAGGAGCGGAAAATCACCATGCCGCTGTATTCCAGAAGGAGCGAGTTCCATTCCGGGGGCTCTCCTTCCGCGCGGTCGGAGGCGAAATAGCGGTATTCGGCTTTGTCCGGCAGATAGAGAAGCGCTTCCTTCAGAATCTGCGCCGCGTTCTCCCTTCCGCTGTCGTTGACTGCCGGGGTGCGGAAATCGGGGGCGGCGATCTTCGGATAGACCGAAAACATCCGCTCGAGTCCTTTGAGCAGATAATCCGGCACTTCGCTTCCGTGCAGGCGGATCAGATCGACCACGTCCTCGTAATTGCCGACGCAGACCTGATGATACCCCGGCGTCAGCTCGTATTGCATCCCGTCGGGATAGATCTGCGCCGTGATCTCGCCCTCGAGCCGTTTGTGCACATAAGCCAGCCATTCCGCGCTCTCCTTCAGGAAGGGGAAAAACAGGGCGATCTGGCAGAGCCCCGCCATCTCCATGATCAGCCAGTTGTGGGAGGTGCAAAAGTTCCGCAGCCGCCAGCCGTGCTCCCAGACCGACTTGCAGAAGACCGTCAGCACCTCGTCGTCGATCGCAAAGAGAAAGGCGTGGATCGCATAAGTCCAACGCTTCATGCGCAGTCCCGCTTCGATGGTGCGCCAGCAGATCGTGGCGAATCCGCTTTCGTTTTCGGGAACCTGCGCCTGAACGGCCCAGCTCATGAACTGTTTCGACCACTCCGCGGGGATGGATTCGTCTCCCGTCAGAAGATAGTTTTCCGCCATCGCCAGCCATTCCAAATGACGATTCAGCTGCCATGGCCATTCGCAGTAGTTGTTGTAGGTCGGATTCGCGCACCAGTCGATGACCTCTCCGAAGGTGTAGGGAACCCGGCAGGACACGAAGGTGTGCTCCATCGCCCGCCGGGACGCTTCGGCGATTTCTGCGGCGTGAGGGGCGAGCCGTTCTTTTTCTCCGCGAAGGTACTCCTCCGGACGGAGCGTTCTGCGGACGTATGCGGCAAAAAGGCGTTTCGCTTCGTCCATACGGCCCGCTTCGGCAAGAGGCGCGAGCTGCCCGAGTTCGGGAACGGTCCGATCGAGACATTCGGTGAAGAACTTCAAATCGGTGAGCCGGGTGTTTTCCATGGAATCCTCCTCGCTTTCTCTGTCTGTCGGTTCGGTGAGAGCGTCAGTGGACGGGATGCGCGCTTCGCAGGGTACGCCGGTCTGGCACAGTCCGCAGCCGTATCGGGGGGCGAGGGCGATGCCGGACGCGTTCAGACAGTCCAGACATTTTTGGTGATCCTTTCCCGTCTCCGGATCGATAGCCCCGACGGGACAGCGGCGCGCGCAGGCTCCGCACCTGACGCAGTACTCGTAAATGCCGGTGTAGGGACGGGATCCGGTTCGAAGGCCGCGCTGACGACGATGCTTCCGAACCGTCCCGCCACGCCCTTTTCTGTGATCAGCCCCTTTGACAGGCCGAAGGTCCCCAGTCCGCAGACATAGGCGGCGTGCCGTTCCGACCATCTGCTGCCGAAGGTGGTCTCCGTGATCTCCGGATAGCCCGTGATCCCCTGTCCGGCGAACAGCTTCTGCCATCGGGGATCGGAGGAAGGGACGCAGGCTGAAAAGCCGTTCTCCCGGAACACGTCCGCGGCGGCGTTCATCACAGCGGCGATATACGCCTGTCCCTCGATCCTGGCGCAGGCCCAGAGCTCGGAGGCATACTGCCGCGCGCTTCTGTTGCTCTCCCGGACCTCTTCGCTCGCGGGAAAGAAGAAGGATATGACCGTCTCCGCGTTCGGAAGCCATTCCCGAGGGCTCATGTGCCACGGTCCGACGACGCCGGGCTTCTTGTATTCCTCGAACAGGGGATCGTCCGCGCTGCCGAAGCCGATCAGGGGCGCGTCGTACAGCCGTATGCCCGCGCATTCCTGCCCGATCCCCCGCTCTTCGGAGAGGATGTTCCCCGGAACGCTCTTCCACAGAGTCCTGCCGATTTCATATACGTCCGCTTTTTCCATCGTTTTCCCCCCAAACCCGGATTGTTTCCCCCTGCCGATGCCGCCCGGTCTGCCGGAAATCGGCGCCGGTTTTCTCGCATTCTTTCTGTTGGATTCGCGCATCTGCCTGCTCTTGACGCATTATATCATACCGGGACAGGCAGTGTCAATAAGGGGACCGCGCCTGAGGCAAGGCCGCATACCGGCGGCAGGGCGCTGATCCGCTCCGTCTTCCGGTTTTACGGCCTTTGTACGGTTTGGCAGGGGATCCTTTCGTCGATCAGGACGGGGCGCTCGCCGGATGCGATCAGCGCTTCAAACTCCGGCCGGTCCCGCTCGATCACGCTGAAATCAAAAACATAGCGGGCGTTCGCGGATCCTTCCCGGTAGACTTCCGCCGTTGTCCCGTCTTTATAGACCTCCTCGATGACGGCGACGGGCTGCTCCTCGACCGGCGGCTCTTCCGGCGGGACCGTAAGCTCCGGTTCGTTCAGACGCGCAAGCTCCTCCGCGTTCAGTCCGAAGGCATAGGCGGCCTCCGCGATGCTCCACGTTCCGATCCTTTGTCCGTCATGGCCGAGCTGTTCTTCGAACCGTTCCGTTCCGATTTCGTCCCGCAGCCGGTTTTTCATCATGCGGAGGGCGGCCCGCGCGTTCATGACGGATTCCTGCCCGGTGAGCTCCAGCCCGTCAAAATAGGCGTAAACCGAAGCCTCGTCCCCGCCGTACAGGACGTCGATCATCTCCGCCGGATAGTCCCACGCGTAATAGATCTCGCTGTAATAGAGGTCTTCGAAGACGGCCCGGTCAATGCCGAAATACCGGATAAACTCATAGAGATTGAGATACCGCTCCCGATCCTCTTCCGGATGCTCTTCCGCCGTTTTCTCCATTTCCTCGATCCAGACGCTCATCTCCTCTCCGACATAGGACATCAGCGGCCCGGGGATCGTCAGAAACACCTCAGGGTACCGGGACCCCGGCCATCCTCTGCCGCCCGTGCCGAACAGCGTCTGAGCGTCCGCGTCATATAGAACATAATAGGATACAGGCTCGGGGTCCGTGAGACAGCGCGTCATATCTTCGAGCGTTACGATGCCGCTTTCGTCGCAGTAACGGATCACCGTGTCGATATGCTCCTGCACGGTCTGTGCCGGGATGTGTTCAAACAGCGTTCCCTCCTTGCGCATCGTCATGATCTCGCTCCACGAATACACCTTGCCGTCTGAAAGCAGGGCGGAGGGCTGTTTCAGCGCGCGGATCGCCTCGTCTTCCGGCCAGTAAAACCGGTCAATCATCTCATCCGTACACGCGATAACGCCTCCCTCGGCCTTTCGCGCCGCAAGAATCGCCTGAAAGTCTTCTTTCCGGATGTTCAGCTCCCGCGCGATCCGATAGAGCGGGGGAAGAGGCTCGCCCTCGCTCTCGTTCTTTTCATAAACCGCCATGACTTCCCCGGGGTCGAACGGCAGTTCCGCGTCCGGCGCCCGGCCCGTCAGCCAGCCGATTGCGGCCGCGCCTTCCTGCCACTTCATGAGAAAGTCGCGCCGGATATCGCAGAGCTGTCCGTGCTCGATGAGAGCCGCCGTCACCTGATCGAGCCGCAGAATCAATTCCTCCTCGGTGAGCGGTTCGTCCTGAATACCGTTGACCGGTGCGCTGTCCTGTGTCGGGAGAGCTTCGGTTTCCGCATAATCTGCTATCGGGGTTTTTGTGACAGCCCCCCAAAGTATGGGCAGTCCAAGTGCAGCGACGCCGGCCGTGAGAAAGGCTGCCGCGAGGAGAGCCAGCGCCTTGAACGGGACGTTCTTTCCGTCTTTTTGCCGCCGGATCCGCCTCAGCACCCGTCTTTCGAGAGAGGGGGGAACCGGCGATCTCTTTCCTGCCTCCGTCAGGTTTTCTTCCCTGAACCGCAGGGCGGCGGCTCTCAGCAGTTCGGTTTCCGTCATTTTCATCATCGCACACCTCCCAGCAGTTCCCTGAGTTTTTTCCGGGCTCGGAACAGCCTGCCCTTTACCTGACTGACCGGGATTCCGAGAATCTCTGAGATTTCCTCATAGCTGTAGCCCTCAAGGTAGAACAGCGTCACCGCGTCCTTCGTTATCCGGGGAAGCGAGGACAGGGCGTTCTGAACCGTCTTTTGAAGCTCCTGCGCCGCGACGATCTCCTCCGGCAGAAGCGAATCATCCTCCGGTTCGGGCGCGTCCTCGGGCATCAGGATTTCGTGACCGCTCCGGCGTTTTCTGCGGCGGTACGCGTCGATGGCCGTATTCCGCGCGACGGCTCGGATGTAGATCACGATCTGGTTTTTCACCGAATCGTCGTCCCGGTCTCTGAATTTCTCGAGGTGGGACATGATCCGCATGACCGTTTCCTCGACCGCGTCCTCCGCGTCTTCCCGGTTTCCGAGCACGTCCAGCGCGACCGCGTACATCATTTCGCCGTACCGCTCCCAGAGGTCGAGAACAAGATTCCTCTCCTCTGTGTCAAGCTCCGCGAGTATGGTCAGGATCAGCATGGTCCGCCTCCTTTCTCTGGTCTCACTCTCCATAACGAACGACACGGCGGAAAAGTTCGCTTTTCAGATCGGTTTTTTCCGATATTTACGTTGGCTCGATTATACCATGCGGGCCGGAAGAAGTCCAGAATCCCCCGAGAATTCTCCGTCCGACGGCCCGCTGCCGCGCAATACGGTCCGATTTTCTTTTTTCCCTTGCAAAAACCGGCCTCATATTGTATAATAAAATATAAACGCGGCAACGCCGGGGCCGCCGGGGTGGGGATGAACGGATCGTTTCCATCCCAACGACGCAGGCGCGGGGGCAGAGAAACCGATCCCGCGGCGTACCGGTTTTGGCGCACATTCGGCAGTCCGGCGCGCGTTTTCCCGTATTGCCGTCAAGACAGTGTGATTCATTTGAGGAGGCCGGAAATGGAAGAACATAAAACGGTATTCCGCAAAAAGGCCATGGACAGCATCTCTTCCCCGGAGCAGCTGACGGACTATCTGCGCGTTACAAATCCGGGAATCTGGGCGGTGCTGGCGGCGGTCCTTCTGTTCCTTGCCGGCCTGTTTTCATGGGCCGTGATCGGAACGCTGGAAACGTCGGCTCCCGCGAAAATCGTGGTGGAGAACCACATGGCGCAGATCGTTCCGACCGAGTCTGGGACGCTCGGCGAGGGGATGCCGCTCCGGATCGCCGGACAGGAGTTTGCTATCGCCTCCGTCGGTGTTGACGAATACGGCAGAGTGTTCGGCACGGCGGAGCTCCCGCTTCCGGACGGCGTCTACGACGGGGTGGTCGTGACGGAACGGACGCGGCCCATCGATTTTCTGTTCGAAAGCAGGTGAGCGGGACCGTGGCTGTGAGAAAAATCAAGCCGACGCTCAAAAAAGGCGTCGCAAAAGTCCCGGTCGTCATGCAGCTGGAAGCGCTGGAATGCGGAGCGGCGTCTCTCTGCATGGTCATGGCGTACTACGGGAAATGGGTTCCGCTCGAACAGGCGCGGCTCGACTGCGGGGTCTCCCGGGACGGGTCGAAGGCGAAAAACATCTACCTCGCGGCGGAGCGTTACGGCTTCGACGTCAAAGCGTTCCGCATGAGTCCGGAGGCGCTCCGGGAGTCGGGGCAGTTTCCCTGCATCATCCACTGGAACATGAACCACTTCGTTGTGCTGGACGGATTCCGGGGGAAGACGGTCTATCTGAACGATCCTGCCCGGGGAACGGTGAAGGTAAGCTGGGATGAGTTTGACCGCTCCTTCACCGGCGTCGTCCTCATCCCGACCCCGTCCGACCGGTTCGAACCCGGAGGCGAGCGGCGGAGCACGGTCACCTTCGCCCGGAAGCGTCTGATCGGAGCGGGCGCGGCGGTCGTGTTCGTGATGCTGACCACGGCGATCTCCTACCTCTTCGGCATCGCTAATTCCGTCACCTCCCGGATCTTTATGGACCGGCTGCTGACCGGGATCAATCCGGAATGGCTTCTGCCGTTCATCTCCGTTCTGATCCTTCTGGCCGCGGTTCAGCTGATCGTGGAGTGGATCCGGACGATCTATTCCCTGAAAATCAACGGCAAGATGGCGGTCATCGGAAGCACGTCCTATATGTGGAAAGTGCTCCGGCTGCCGATGGAGTTTTTCTCCCAGCGGCTTGCGGGCGATATCCAGTCCCGTGAGGGCGCGAACGCCTCCATTGCGGGCACGCTGGTGAACACCTTCGCGCCGATTCTGCTCAATACGGTCATGATGGTCTTCTATCTCGTGCTGATGCTGAGACAGAGTCCGATGCTTACGCTGATCGGCCTTGTGACGCTTCTTCTGAATATCCTCATGTCCCGCGTGATCTCCGCCCGCCGCGTCAACATCACCCGGGTGCAGATGCGGGACGCCGGAAAGCTGGAAGCGGCCACCGTCACCGGGATCGGAATGATCGAGACCATCAAGTCGAGCGGCGCGGAGAACGGCTTTTTCGGAAGATGGGCGGGTTATCAGGCGTCCGTGAACGCGCAGAACGTCAAGACGGCGCGCACGAATCAGTTCCTCGGCATGATCCCGGCCTTCTTCTCGACGCTGGCAAATTACGCCGTGCTGGTGGCGGGCGTCTGGCTGACCATGCAGGGGCGGTTCAGCCTCGGCGCGGTCCTGATGTTTCAGGGATTCCTCGGCTCCTTCATGTCCCCGGCCATGACGCTGGTCAGCGCGGGTCAGACCATTCAGGAAATGCGCACGCAGATGGAGCGCGTCGAGGACGTGATGGAGTATCCGGAGGACGTGAACGTCGAAAACCGGGATGCCGAAATCACGGATCTTTCCAAGCTGAAAGGGAACGTGGAACTGAAAAACGTCACGTTCGGGTATTCCCGTCTGGAAGAGCCGCTGATCCGGGATTTTTCCCTGAGCCTCAAAACCGGGCAGCGCGTGGCTCTCGTCGGCGCGTCCGGATGCGGCAAGTCCACGGTCTCCAAGCTCGTCTCGGGCCTCTATCAGCCGTGGAGCGGGGAGATCCTCTTCGACGGGAAACCGCGGAAGGCCTATCCCCGCGAGGTCATGACCGGCTCTCTCGCCGTCGTCGATCAGGATATCGTCCTCTTTGAAGACACGATCGCAAACAACATCAAGATGTGGGACGACTCCATCGAGGATTTTGAAATGATTCTCGCGGCACGGGACGCGCAGCTTCACGACGACATCGTGCAGCTTCCCGGCGGATACCGGCACAGGCTGACGAGCGGCGGCAAGAATTTCTCGGGCGGTCAGCGTCAGCGGATGGAGATCGCGCGGGTGCTCGCGCAGGATCCGACGATCATCATTCTGGACGAAGCCACCTCCGCCCTTGACGCGAAGACCGAGTACGAGGTCGTGAACGCCATCCGGGACCGCGGCATCACCTGCATCGTCATCGCGCACCGCCTTTCCACCGTCCGGGACTGCGACGAGATCATCGTCCTCGATCACGGGCGCGTGGCGGAGCGGGGAACGCACGAGCAGCTGATGAAGCTGGGCGGCATGTACGCGGAGCTTGTATCGAACGAATGAGGAGGAAACTGCATGGGCTGGTTTGAGAATCAGATCGATCAGAGACGGAAGTCGGACGATCAGCTCCTCGAGGATTCGTTCGTCAAGGTCGCGGGCGTCGTGCTCGGGCGGCGTACGGCGGAGAAGATCGGAGACGCGCGGATCGTCACGAAAAACGCCATCGATGAGATCTTAAAATACTACCATTACAAGTCGGTCGAGCTGCCGGACAGCATCCGCGACACCGAAGCGCAGCTCGACTTCTGCCTCAGACCCCACGGCATGATGCACCGCACCGTCGAGCTGACGGAGGGATGGTACAAGGATTCCTTCGGCCCGATCCTCGCGTGCACGAAGGGGGAAAATCAGGCCGTCGCGCTTCTTCCCGGGACCGTCAGCGGGTATTCCTTCCGGGATCCGGCGACAGGGGAACGCGTAAAGCTGAACGCGAAGACCGCCGCGCTGTTCGAGAGAGAGGCCGTGTGCTTTTACCGCCCCCTCCCGCAGAAAAAGCTCGGGATCCCGGATCTTCTCTTTTACATGAAGCGCTGCATCTCCAGCGGAGACCTGATCCTTCTGGCAGCGGCGACGCTTGCGGTGACGACCGTCGGGCTGGTCATGCCGCGGATCACAAAGACCCTGACCGGGCCGATCCTTTCCGCCGGAAAAGCAGATGCCCTCATCGGGATCGCGGTCGCCATGGTCTGCATCTCGCTCTCCTCCCAGCTGTTCAGCAGCGTGAAGGGGATGCTTCAGGCCCGGATGAACGCCAAAATGAGCCTCGGCGTTCAGGCGGCCATGATGATGCGGCTTCTGAACCTCCCGGCGAGCTTCTTCCGCAAATACAGTCCGGGAGAGCTGAAAAGCCGCTCCATGTCGGTGAGCCAGCTCTGTTCTCTCCTTTTGGAAGTCATTCTCGGCGCGGGGCTGACGTCCGTCACGTCCCTTCTGTATGTGGGGCAGATCTTCCGCTTCGCGCCCACGCTCGTTTTGCCGTCCCTCTGCATCATCCTTGTGACCGTCGGCTTTTCCGCCCTGACCACCTTTGCGCAGATCCGCGTCAACAAGATGCACATGGAGCACAGCGCGAAGGAATCCGGCATGAGCTACAGCCTCATCACCGGGGTACAGAAGATCAAGCTCGCGGGAGCGGAGAAGCGTGTCTTCGCCAAGTGGCTGGATCTCTACGCGGAAGGCGCGGAGCTGACCTACAATCCCCCCGCGTTCCTCAAGCTCAATCCCGTCTTCTCCACGGCCATCAGCGCGGCGTCCAATATCGTCATGGTCCTTTTAGCGGTGAAAAGCGGGATCGGACAGTCGTCCTA
This sequence comes from Oscillospiraceae bacterium, assembly GCA_015065385.1. Classification (GTDB taxonomy): domain Bacteria; phylum Bacillota; class Clostridia; order Oscillospirales; family CAG-272; genus UMGS1696. Next base: position 35,241 of record SVQK01000120.1, read on the forward strand.
CTTTGCTTTCACGGCGGCCTACGGGATGCTGATGGGCGCGTTTATGTCCGTTTCGGGCACGGCTTTGTCCGCGGCGCAGATCCGGCCCATTCTTGAGATGGCGGAGCCCTTTCTGAAAACCGAACCGGAGACCGCGGAGGACAAGGAGATCGTCACCGGCTTATCCGGGAGCGTGGAAATCGACCATGTGTCCTTCCGGTATTCCGCGGACGGCCCGTACATTCTGAACGATCTCTCCCTGAAAATCCGATCCGGGGAGTACGTCGCCGTCGTCGGAAAGACCGGATGCGGCAAATCCACGCTGGTGCGGCTGCTTCTGGGGTTCGAGAAGCCGGAAACGGGCGCGGTCTTCTACGACGGAAAGAACATCGAAACGCTCGATCTGCCCTCCCTGCGGAGGAAGATCGGGACGGTCATGCAGGACGCCGGTCTGTTTCAGGGGGATATCTATTCCAACATCGTCATCACGGCCCCGGAGCTGACCCTCGACGAGGCGTGGGAAGCCGCGGAAAAAGCGGGGATCGCGGACGATATCCGGGCCATGCCGATGGGAATGAGCACGTTCGTCTCCGAAGGGCAGGGGGGCATTTCCGGCGGACAGCGGCAGCGGCTCATGATCGCCCGCGCCATCGCTCCGAAGCCGAAATTCCTAATCTTCGACGAGGCGACCTCCGCCCTCGACAACCGGACGCAGAAGCAGGTCTCGGAGGCGCTGGACAAAATGGGCTGCACGCGCCTTGTCATCGCGCACAGGCTGTCCACCATCCGGCACTGCGACCGCATCCTTGTGCTCGACGGCGGCCGGATCATCGAAGACGGCACCTACGACGAACTGATCGAACAGAACGGATTCTTCGCGGAACTGGTCGAGCGGCAGAGGCTGAATACGGACGAAGCGAACGCGGCGCGCATTCAGGGACAATAAAAGCGTTCAAACAGAATCCATCCGCCGTCCTTCCGGAAGAGGCGCTCTTCCCGGAGGACGGTTTTTTCTTTCCGCGCGCCCCCCTTTCCCGGCTTTTCAGAACGAATACTGTTTCGCTTCTAAACGGTATGATCGTGCACAGAACAGCTCTGACAAGTTTTGCCTGTACAAACCCACGATGGCCCCCTTGCCCAATGCGCGACTGAAGCTCTTCGACCTCCGGCTGCACAAGCAGAGACCGCTGAAAGTTCGCCAAAGGCGAATTTCTGAAGTTCGCCAAAGGCGAAACTTCGCGCGAGGACAGTGGGACACACTGTGGAATTTCGATTCAGATATGAGCTGTCAGGTTATGCTCCTCGGCCAAGGAAACCCCCGCACGGGGGGAAACCTGCGGCCCGAGCTGGTGTCCGCGATCGAAGATCGCAGCCCGTGCCTCCCGCCCTGAGCAGGGCATCCAATTCCAGAAACGCGCAGCGTTTCTTTCCTTTATGTCCATTTAGAAGGGATTAAGTATAAATAATTCCAAAAACTATCATTTGTGATAGGGACAACGGCGGGTTTTTGTGTTACAATACAGGTGAAAAAATCAAAGAGGGGAGGTCGTGGCGGTGAAGTCGTCCATTGTCAATACACAGGTCTATCTGACTGTCACGGTCTGTCTTTTCCTCTGCGGCTTCCTTCATGTCGCGCTGTATCGGGTGTGCCTTGCGGACGGTTTTTCCCAGTTCTTCTGCGGGGTCTGCGTGACGATGTGGATGCTGACGGTCCAGCGCCGGATCACGGATGCCTCGCTCCGCCGCCTGATGTACGCGCTCTCCGCTGCCCTGCTGGTTCTGTTTCTGCTTCAGCTCTGCCGGTATGATCTGCTTACGGACGCCGAGCCCTACGATCACCTCCTGTGGTATGCCTTCTACGTTCCGAACTGCGCCCTGCCCGTGATCTGCTGGATGATCGCCCTCCGGATCATGCGCCGGAACGACAGAAAACACACCGTTCTGGTCGCCGCCGTCCTGATCTGCGCCCTGCTCCTCTGCGCGCTGATCCTGACAAACGATTTCCACCGCCTCGCCTTTCGTTTTCCCGACGACGTTCATACGGATTCACCCCTCATGCGGCGCGGCCCGGTCTACTTTCTCTTCCTTGCCTTTACCGTCGCCGCGCTCGGCATGTCCTACGGCTTGATCCTGTTCAAGTACTTCCGCCATGTGTCGCGCAGGCTGCATCTCTCCCCCGTGATCCCGATCGTTTTGGGGGGAGCCTATCATATCCTGTATTTCTTCCGGCTGGATCCCCGGATCGGAGGGATTCCGCTGTGGAATTACGAAGAGGTGTACGCGTGGACGCTGATCGCCTGTCTGGAAGCCTGCATCGTGAACGGGATGATTCCGGCCAATACGGGCTATGAAAAGCTGTTTGCCATGACGGAGGTCCCGGCGGCCATCACGAACGCGGCGGGGAAGCTGGTCTATCAGACGGCGGCGGCGGAGCTGCCCTTCCGTGATACGGACGATCAGCGCATCCGGCGGTATTCCATATCCGGCGGGACCATCACATGGGTGGAGGATCTCTCCGAAGTGCGGGATCTGAACCGCCGTCTGGAAGAGGTCAGCGAACAGATGGAGGCCCGGAACTCCGTCCTCGCCGCCGAGGGGCAGATCCGCAGGGAACGGGCGGAGGTCGAGACGCGGAACCGGCTGTATGACCGGATCAGCGAGGGAGTCAGGGGCCAGCTCGAAAAAACGGAAGCGCTGTTCGAGGACGGCTCCGACGCGGCTCTTGCGCGGATCGCGGGACTGACGGCCTATGTGAAGCGGAGGAGCAATCTCGAACTGGCGGTAACGGACGGGACGCTCCGCGCGGAAGATCTGGCCGCCGCCCTCGCGGAATCCCTGGATTATCTGAAGCTGTGCGGCGTCGGGACGAGTCTGGTCTCCTTCACGGAAGGTCCCTATCCCGCCGGGCAGATCATTTCCCTGTACGAGCAGTTCGAGCTGGTCGCGGAGTCCAACCCGACCGACCTGAACTCCCTGAACGCGGTCCTGCGGTCGGAAAACGGAAGACTGTCGCTCCGCCTCCGCATCTCCTCGGACGGGTTCACCTTCCACCCGAAGGAGCGGTTCCGTGGCACGGTGTCCATGGACCGGGACGGGGAAGACCTGCTTCTGACCATCACCTGCGCGGAAGGAGGGGACGGCGTATGACGGAGCTGCTGATCCGCGCCGGAATCGGCGTATGGGGCGCGTGCCTGTTCGGAGGAGCCTTCGCCCTGACCGGCCTGTACGTCCGCCAGAGGAGGGCGGGAGGACTCTTCCTCTCCCTGCCGATCGCGCTGACGGCTTTCCTCACGTTTCAGTACGCCTCCGTCATGAACGGCCCGCAGTTCTATCACGAGCCCGTGCTGGATTTCATGCGGAAGGCGGACGGCGTTCCTCTCTCGGCCAGAATCGCGTTTCTGCTCCTTCTCACGGGAATCGAGATCCTCATGTCGGAGGAGATCCGGGGGTACGGAAAGCGGCGCATCACGCCCACGTCCGTCAAGGAGGCGATGGACGCGCTCCCGCTCGGACTCTGCTTCTATTCCGACGAGGGGAGAATTTATCTCGGGAACGAGGCCGCGCGCGAGTTCTGCCGGGCCGTGTCGGGGGAAAATCTTTTGAACGGCAAGGCCTTCGCCGACGTCCTCTTCGCCGGGACGCTGAGCGAGGGCTGGAAACGGAGCGTGATTCGCGGCAGCACGATCCTCCTTCTTCCGGGAGGGCTTGCGCTCCAGCCCGAGGTGAAGAAGCTCTCCCCGGGTCTGTGGCTGCTGACCATCGCCGATATCACGCAGCCGTACAGCAGGATCGAAGAGCTGAAGCGGTCCACCAGAGAGGTTGCGGCGCTGAACCGGCGTCTGGAGGCCTACAACCGGGAGATCGTCGCGCTGACCGTGGACAACGAGATCCTCGCGGCGAAGGTGAAGATCCATGATGAGCTCGGCGCGGATCTCTTGACCATCCGCCGGTACCTCTTGAACGGGGAAGGGGACAGAAGCGACATCGCCGAACGCCTCAAGAGGAACATTTCCTTCCTGAAAGCGCCGCCCGAGGACGTGCCGGACGAGTACGGGCGGATCATGAAAACGGCGGAGGACATCGGCGTGCGGGTGGAGCTTCACGGCAGCCTGCCCGAAGAGGAACCGAACAAGCATGTTCTCGCCACCGCCATACACGAATGCCTGACCAATACGATCCGTCACGCGCACGGAGACAGGCTGACCGTGCGGATCGGGGAAGAGGGGGACTTCATTTCGGCCTTCTTCACGAACAACGGCGATCCGCCGAAGGGACCCGTCCGCGCGTCGGGCGGGCTCGAGTCCCTGAAAACGCTGGCGGAAAAGGCGGGGGGCGGCATGACGATCCGGGTCGTCCCGCGCTTTTCGGTGGAAATCCGGCTTCCGAAAGGAGGGAGAACATGAGGTACAGAGTTCTGATCGTGGACGATCAGACCGTGTCGAGACAGCTTTTCGAACGGATCATCCGCGATTCCGACCGGTACGAGACGGCGGCGTCCATCGACAGCGCGGGCATGGCGGACGCCTACTGCGCAAGGGAGAAGATCGATCTTGTCCTGATGGACATCGTGATGAAGGACGGCTCGGACGGGCTGGAAGCGGCGGCGCATATCCGCAAATCGTACCCGAACATCCGGATTTTGATGGTCACCTCCATGTTTGACGCGGCCCTTCTGAAAACGGCGCGCGAGGCGGGGGCGGATTCCTTCTGGTACAAGGAGGTTCAGGACAGGCCCATGCTCGAGGTGATGGACCGCACGATGGCGGGGGAGCGGGTCTGGCCGGACGAGGCCCCGGTGACGCCCATCGGGAACGCCGCGAGTTCGGAGCTCACGGAAAGAGAGATCGACGTTCTGCGCTGTCTGGCGGAGGGCCTGTCCGACAGGGAGTGCGCGGAAAAGCTCGTCGTCAGCGTCGCCGCGGTCCGGTATCACATCGGGAACCTCTTCGAAAAGACCGGCTTCTCCTCCCGGACGGAGCTGGTCGTGGCGGCAGTCCGCAGCGGCCTGATCATTCCCGGCGGTAAACGGTGGAATTAGTCCGTTCTACAAGAAAAGACTATCATTTTCGATAGGGAAATTTTGTGAATTTTATGCTAAAATGAGAATCAGAGGGAGTGTCCCCTCCGATAAACGCGAGACGATATGAACAACCTGATTCCGGAAGGAGGATTTCCAGATGACACGACGCATTTTCATCCTTGTGCTGGCCCTTGTCCTGACCGCGGGACTGTTTCCCGTCAGCGCGCTTGCGGCGGATCTGCCGTTCATTGACGTTTCTCCCGAGGCATGGTACTACGGCGACGTCAAGACCGCCGTGGACACGGGCCTCGTGAACGGCAAGACGCCGACGACCTACTGCCCGGACGACCAGCTCACTTACGCGGAAGCCGTCAAGCTCGCCGCGTGCATGCACCAGAAGAACGAGACGGGCACGGTGTCCCTCGTGAACGGGGATCCGTGGTACCAGAGCTATGTGGACTACGCGAAGATGAAGAACATCATCGCCAAGGACTACGAGTGGAGCGCGAAGGCCACCCGCGCCGGTTACATGGCGATCTTCGCCCACGCTCTGCCGGACTCCTCGCTCGCCAAGATCAACGAGGTCCCGGACGGCTCCATCCCCGACGTTCCCATGACCCGCGCGGAGGCCGCCGAGATCTACAAGCTCTACCGCGCCGGGATCCTGCAGGGGAGCGACGACAAGTTCAGCTGCAAGCCGGACGACAACATCAAGCGGAGCGAAGTCGCGGCGATCCTCACCCGCATGATGTTCACGGCCAACCGGAAGAGTTTTACGACCGTGAAAGCCGAGACTCCGAAGACCGACCCGCTGAAAATCGTGAAATCCCCGCAGAACGCCGCCCTGAAAGCCGCGGAGGAAACGCTTTCGTTCACGGTTGAGATCTCGGGAGGCAAGGCTCCCTACCTTTACAAGTGGTTCGTCGAAAAGGAGACCGGGACCACCTACTCGCAGGAATCCTCCGAGAAAAAGACCAGCACCTGCAGCGTTCCGTTCGGCAAGGATTCTTTCAGTTTCACGAAGTACGTCCGCGTCTATGCGGAGGTGACGGACGCGGAGGGTAAGAAGGTCACGTCCGAGAAGGCCGAGGTCACGCCCTTCACCGAAGCGGTTCCCGCGCTGAAAATCACGAAGCAGCCGCAGAACGTCACGGCTCCGGAAGGCGCGATCGTGTCCTTCAATATCGAGGTTTCCGGCGGCAAGGCCCCGTACAAGTACGACTGGCAGGGCACGCACACCAGTCCGTCCTACTCCGACTACAACAACTGGGGCAGCTTCCACTCCTCCCTGAACGGAAAACCCACCGTCAGCTTTGAGGCGGACTGGTACACGTTTGAAGACGAAAGCCAGATCTACCGCTGCATCGTCACCGACGCGCTGGGCACTCAGATCATTTCGGATACCTTCAAGATTTATCGGTCTAACGACCTGAAAATCACGACGCAGCCGAAGACGGTCACCGTGGCGATGGATGATTACGCTGTCTTTACCGTGGCGGTTTCCGGCGGCAAGGCTCCGTACAAGTACGACTGGCAGAGCATCGACTATACCGGATCGTCGTCGCACGATACCTGGTCTTCGTTTAATGCAAGTCTGAACGGCTCGCCCACCCTGACCTTCGACGCGGAATGGTACACCTTTGATTTTGCAATCCGCTGTGTCATAACGGACGCCAACGGAAAACAGGTCATAAGCGAGCTTGCCTATCTGGTTGAAGCGGTAACTTCCCAGCTAAAGATCGTCTCGCAGCCCGAAAGCAAAACCGGACCGGAAGGTACATGGGTAAACTTCTCGGTCACGGTATCCGGAGGAAAAGCACCGTATTCCTACTATTGGGAGGCAACAGAGGGATCCTCCGAGTACTCCAACATGACATGTGCAACTGTCAAAGGTGAATACACCGCAACATTGCAGGTTCTGATCAAAAAAGGCTACTACCCCTTGGACGAAAATATCCGCTGCGTGATTACCGACGCAAACGGAACTAAAGTTACTTCCAATGTGGTGACAGCTAAACTTTTAGGCAACAGTGGCAATGACCAGTATATCGTAAAGCAGCCGGGCGATTATTGGATGGGGGGCTCGCAGGATGATGCGACCTTCACGATCGAAATTCACGGTCTCTCTGCTCCCTATACCTACGACTGGTACTACGGCCGACCGGGGGACTACAGGTTGTTTGCTTCGACATTCACGACTTCCGACTACAATACTGTCACCTATACATTTTCAGATTACGATTTCGAAGGTCTGCAAGCCACCGATATCGATATATACTGTGTTGTAACGGATGACTGGGGGGCAACGGCTAAATCGAATATCTGCCATCTCTATAAGTATTGACAGCGTTTTCCCAAGCAGCTCGGAAGATTACAAAACAACTCGAGTGCACAACCGTTTCAAACATTCACCCGCAAGCGTTATTCTGATTCACACAAGGAGGCACATCATGGGATTTTTGTCGAACCTGTTCGGCGGTAAAAAGCCGAAGGAAACCTGCCCGATCTGCGGTCAGCCGATGGGCTTCTTCTCGAAGACCGAGCTCACGGACGGGGCGATCTGCGATTCCTGCGTCGCCCGCGCGCAATCCCTGATCGGCAACAGACTGATCGCCGAAATGTCCATCGACGCGGTGAAATCCGTCATCGCCGAAGAGGAAGAGGTGAACGCCAAGCTTGTGGCCGCGTTCGGGAGCGAGTATCCGAACCTCTTCAAGACGGAATTCGCCCATCCGATCTCTCCGAAGGCGACGGACGTCGGCATCGCCCGCGCCAAGCTCATGAAAAACGCTGTCGCCGCGAAGGGAACCGTCGTGTCCGGCTCCTTCGACAAGGGAACGGTCACCGTGATCCGCCACGGAACGACCTTCGAGGCGGAACTCTGCGAGACCGCGCCCTTCACCGAAGGGGAGGACGTGGAATCGACGCTCGCCGCCCACCTCTACAAGGGAGCGGTCGGAGCCGGGAAAACCGCGTGGTTGATCCTGAACGGAGAATCCGGCGTCACGTCCGGCGACCTCATCGGGACGAAATAAGATCCGCGGGCGCGGGAGAGGTCCGCTCCTTCCGCGCCGGGCAGGAACATTTGGAAAATCCAACGGAGGATTCTATTATGAAGAAACACTTCCGACAGTCGGCGGCCTTCGCGCTCGTCCTTCTGTTCGCCGTGATCTTCCTCGCGCACGCGATGTCCGTTCCCGTCTTCGCGGGCGACGGCTACAAGGTGACGATCACGCTGGGAAAAGGATTGACTCTGGAAAGCGGCACACTGGAGCAGGAAGTTGCGTACGGCAGCGAGATGGTGCCCTGCGTCATCAAGGCGGACGAGGGATACGGATTTCCCGCCGACTATAAGCCGATGGGAAAACTGCTCGGTTTGAAATTCGAGATCGACGACGATAACGGAACGATTACGATTTCCGGCAAGCAGGGGGCGACGACCGCGGGGGATATTGCGCTCGAACTGCCCGACGCTGTGCCTTGGTACTCCGTCCGGTTCGAGTTCGGCGAAGGACTCTACCGCGAGCTCGACGACGGGATAAAGGTATATAAGCCCGAGGAAGTCAAGACGAACCCCGGCATCGAATGGGTGAGAAAGTATTTCGTTTCGACGGGGTACTATATCCCCAAGGATTACCATGCGGACAAGCAGTACGGCTTTACTGTGACCGTGGATGAGTACAGCCGTGTCTGGGTGAAAGGCGCCTTCGATCCCGGAGACGCGCAGCCCGGCAGCGTCTGTGTGGTGAAGATCCCCGGAGCCGAAAAATACGCTTCGGATGCGAAAATCCACCTCATCATCAAGCCCGGCTTGTTCATCGATGGCGAAACCGTCGAGCAGGATGTGGTTCCCGGTGAGGCGATGGTGCCCGTCACGTTCAAAACCACCCCCGGATTCCAGTTCCCGCAGAACTGGGTCCACGATCCCGCCTACGGACTGAGCTATGACTGCGGCAAAACAGAACTGACGATTTCCGGCATTCCGCAGCCCGTCGAAGGAGAACTGACGATCACCATCCAGCTGCCGACCGGAGAGCTCAAAGTCGAATACGGCCCGACGGAGCAGAACGTCATGTGGCATGCGGTCGATCCGCTGAACGTCACGGCGACGATCGTTTATTCGGACGATCCCACACAGTACGAGGTGGTGAAGGCCGAGGTCACGAGCGTATTCATCCCGCCGAACAGCATTCAGTACACAGCCACGGCGAAGGATTCGAATGACAACGTTTATACGAATACATGGACCGTTCAGATCCCGATCAGTCAGGTCTACACCCCTGGCACGCAGATCCTGATCCCGGCTCCGATCAATCAGGGAAGACCTGCCCGTGACGTCAGACCTCCGGTGAACGCGGCTCCCGAACAGCCCGCGCCCGCCGCGCCCGCCGCTCCTTCCGCACCTGCCGCACCCGCCGCACCCGCGGAGAACGAAACGCCCGCGCTCCCGTTCACCGATGTCGCCGCCGCGAATCCCTACCTTAGGGGCATCACCTATGTCTATCAGTCCGGCATCATGAACGGCATCCTTCCGACGGAGTTCAATCCCTACGGAACGCTCACCCGCGCGATGTTCGTGACGATCCTCGGACGGCTGGACGGCGTGGATACCGCGCTCTACACCTCCTCGACCTTCACGGACTGCGACGCCCTCGGCACATGGGATTACGCTCCCTATGTCGAGTGGGCGGCTCAGAAGGGCATCGTCCTCGGCTACGGCGACGGGACATTCGGCCCGATGGATCCCGTGACCAACGAGCAGGCCGTTCTGATGCTGAAACGCTATGCGAAGACCCTCGGAGCTGACGGCGATACCGAACTGCCCGCCCCCGATTACCCGGAGGGAACGAAGATTTCCCCGTGGGCTGCGGATGCGGTCGCGTGGGCGTTCAACAACGCCGTCTATCCGACCGAAACGGACGCCGCTCCGACCATGCCCGCCGAACGCGGCTGGATGGCGCAGGCGATCTATAACTTTGTCGGGTATCTCATCCGCTGACACGCGGGAATAAGAGAGGCCGGACAACTCCTGCGCCAAACAAACAGGCCGTCCTTCAGAGCATTTCTGAGGGACGGCTTTATCCTATGAAGGACGTCAGTCATGAGGTGGAACATGAAAACACGGTTTTGCGTCATTCTGTGGACAATCGCTCTTCTTCTCGCGGGATGCGTCCGCATCGAGCCGATCCCAGCCCAGACGGGGGATCCCGAACAGGAGGAGAGCGCGCTGTCCGTTCTCTGTACGGGCGTGTATGAAGATACCGCTCCCGACGGAACAGCGGAGATCGCGCGGTTTTACGCGGTGGGGGACGTTCTTCTCTGCGAGGTGGACGAGGTTCACGCCGCCTACTACGCCGAGGAGATCCGCCCGGAGGATCCGTCCCTGCTGCTTGCTCCGGTGTCGTCCCTTCCGGCGGAGGGCATCCCGGTCACGGTGAGGCGGTTCTCTGGGTTCTCAAATCTCGGTGAGTACTGGGACGAGGCCGCGGCGTACCGGATGGAATTCACCCCTGACGGCGTGGTCTTTCACGCGCAGGACGGCGGGGAGGACTATGCACGGACAAGGAGCGGGGCAGAGGACTCCGGAATCATCGGACAAAAGCGGGAAGAGCTCCGGTCACTGCTCGGCACGGAGCCCGGTCCGGATCCCGCGCCGCCCGTCGGTTCGTGGGTCAGCGGAGCGCGTACGCTCGTTCTGCGGGAGGACGGCGGGATCCTGTACAGCTTTCGGGAAGAGGGCCATCCCGTCCGGGTCTATGCCGGCGCGTACGGGATCGGTCCGGACGGACGACTTGTCTGCCTGACAAAGCGGATCGGATGGGCGGAAATGCCGTTTGAAGGGAGCTATCGCTGGGCTTTGGAAGACGGGAACGCGCTCGTGCTCCGGTCCGACGAGGCTCAGGATCCCATCCTCGCGGAGTCCGAGATCCGCTTCACCTCCGCAGAGGTTCTGACGGAAGGCGCGTTCTGAGGAGGACGGAGGAAGAGGTCAGCCCTCGCTCTCCCCCGTCTCTCCCGTAAAGTGCATGCCCAGCATGGTGATGTCGTCGAACTGCGGCGCGCTGCCCACAAAGGCGTCGAGATCCTGCCGTACGTTGCGCAGAAGCGTATTCACGTCTGCGTCCGGATCGCGGTTCAGGGCGTTGAGCATCCGGTCGGTTCCGAACAGCTCGTTCTCGGCGTTGGTGGCTTCCGGTACGCCGTCGGTATAGACGAACAGGCTGTCTCCGGGATACAGCTCGAATTCGTGCTCCCGGAACCGCATTCCCTCCATGGCGGCCACGGCGGGAGAATGGCGGTACACCACCAGCTCGTACTGTCCGCCCGCGCGCCGGATGGCAGGATGCTCGTGCCCGGCGTTGGCGGCCAGTCCGCGGCCCGTCTTGACGTTCAGAATGGCAAGCCAGACCGTGACGAACAGTTCCGCTTCGTTGCCCTCGCAGAGCTGGTCGTTCACGAACCGAAGGATCTCGGCAGGCCCTCCGCCCATCTGCGCGCGGTTCTTGATCAGGGTCTTTGCGATCACCATGAACAGCGCGGCGGGTACGCCCTTGCCGGATACGTCCGCCATAACGAGGCCGAGATGGTCGTGGTCGATCAGGAAAAAGTCGTAGAAGTCGCCGCCCACTTCCTTTGCGGGGGTCATGGTGGCGTAGATGTCGAATTCTTTCCGGTCGGGAAACGCCGGGAAGATCCGCGGCAGCATATCCGCCTGAATCTGCGTGGCCACGTTCAGCTCCGCGCCGATCCGCTCCTTCTCCGCCGTGATGGTCCGGATGTTGTCGATGTACTTGACGATATCGTTTTCCATCAGGCGGATGGAAACCGCGAGATCCTCGATCTCATCCTTTGTCCGGATATCCTCGAGCCGCGTGGACGTCACCGTGTCGTTCCGCGCGAATTCCGAGACGTTCTTCCGGATCCGCATCAGAGGTCCGATGAAATACCGGCGCATGAAGAACCAGTAGATGACGCTGAACACCGCGAGGATCCCGAGGGAGAAGAGGATCATTTTCAGGATATAGCCCCGCAGCGTGGACAGGATCACCTTCATCCACACGTCAACGAACAGAAGCGCGACGATATTTCCCTCGCTGTCGATCACGGGCAGCATGCTCGAGGTCAGATAGCCGTATCGCGGCGAGTGTCGAACCATGTAGTTGTCGGGCTTCGTCCCCTTCGTGTAGCACTCCCACACCTCGTCGAAATAGGACGAGACCGGGTCGGTATCCCCGAGGGGAACGCCGGAGGAGTCGAAGACGTACCGCACGGTCTGATCCTCATAGACGGTCACGATGTAGATATACGCGGCTTCGGAGGCCACCTCCACGTTCTTGATGTACTCCGCCGTCTCAGCGTACTCCTCGTCCTCGGTCCACGTCGAGGCGTACTGTCCGACCTTGTCGTGGTCGATGTGGTCAAGAATGATGTTTGCGATCACATAGCCGTTGTCGTTGTACAGCTTCCGGATCGTGTTGCTGTACTGGAAATAGCCGCTGAGGGTGGAGACCGCGCAGATCAGGACGGTCATCAGAACAATGCTCAGAAGGATCTTTTTGCCGACGCCGAAGCGGATCTCTTCCGACTTTTCCTCGTTATTCACCGCGCTTGTCCTCCTTTTCATCCAGTTTTTTCATGTAGAACACCGCGTCGCAGATGCAGTGGTTCTTTTGGCAGTAGGGGCAGTAAAGAAGCATGTCCACCCACGGGCGGCTGATTTCCGCGACCGCCTCGAAGCCATTGTCCCGGAAGATATGCCTCATCGGGACCTCGCGTCCCAGCGGGCGGAGCGCCGTCGCCAGAATCAGCTTGGCCCCGCGTTCCCTGAGCACCGGCTCCAGATCCCGGATGAACGACGAGCAGATCCCGAGCTTCTGATAGTCCTTCTCCGTGCTGGCCGTCTTGTAGACTCCGACAGGCGTGTCCGGTGGGTATTCCGCCAGAGCGTCCGGCTTTTCCGTCACATGCAGGAGCGGGAGCGCCTCTTCCAGCGCGGAGATGAACCCGTAAAAGAACGAGACGACGGCGCCGTCCCTGTCCGCGTCGGTCACAACGTAGAACAGATGCCGGTCCCCGTGCAGCAGCGCCTCCAGCTCGTCCAGGGAGTAGTAGTCCGCCGCGATGTATTCGTCGATCAGACGCTTGACCGCGGTCAGATCCCGGGCCTCGGCGTTCCTGACTTCAAGCTTCATTCTTATGATCCTCCTTCAGGATGATTTGCAGCGTGTTGACGCCGAACGCGCTCTGGTAATTGACCATTTCCACCATCTTTTTGATCATCCGGACGCCCATGTACATATCGTCCGAATCGCCTCCCACACCCGGCGAAAAGCAGAACGGGTTGAACGGGATCCCGCTGTAGCGGATGCGGATTCCCCGCACGCCGTTGACGGAATACGCTCTCAGGTCGAACCGGAGATTCTGCCCGCCCTGCGACGCGTTGACCTCGCGGATCAGCGTCATCACTTCCTCCATGCTCATTTCGAGCCGCATCGTCTCTTTGCGATCCATGCCGTTTGCGGAACAGAAGCCGCTGATGCGTTCGCTCGCGCTGACGATTTCATCGACGTTCGCGTCCACGGAGAAATTCAGCACCTTGCCGCTCTTTTCGTTGGCGAGATCGGTCATCAGATAGCGGGAATCCTGAGCGTGCCGCCGGTGGCGCAGAACCGCCGCGCCCCACCACACAAGGACGGTTCCCAGCTCCGAGAAGAGCAGGAACGAGAAGGTCGAGAACTTCGCGGCGATGGCCAGCCAGAGGGTGACGCAGGTCATGACGATCACGCGGAAGAAGATCAGCGCGTTCGCCCATCCGTTCCGTCCGGACATGTTGTAAAAAGTGGTCAGGATCTGTAAAAACAGCGCCGGGAAAACGGAGAGCGCCATCCACATCAGCGGGACGAAGATCGATCCGGAGAGGCCGTACATCCGGGGGATCAGAGGTGACAGCGCGGCGCACAGCCCGAGAAAGACACACCCGGAAACGCAGCCGATCTTCCATTCCTCGCGGAGCAGCAGACGGCAGCTTCCGTTGTCGCGCTCCCCGCTGAACACGCCCAGCATCGCGCCTCCCGCGACCGGTACGCCCAGCGTGACGCACTCTCCGAAGCCCCAGATCCCGTTGACCGCGGTAAAGACCGCCACCAGTCCCGCGCCGCCGCTCGCCAGCAGCATGGAGTTGACGATCAGCAGCCGCACGGTCGAGCAGAGGTTGCTGAACGCGGACGGAAAGCCCGCCGCCGCGATAGCCAGCCACTTGTCCCGGGTGCGGACCGTCTCCGCCCGCCAGCTGTACGGGCTGTCCTTCGAAAAGAGGCGGATCATCCCGTAGAGGCAGGCCAGCGCCGTTGCGATCACGCTCGCCAGTCCCGCCCCGAAGACGCTCATATCCAGCTCGTACACGAACAGAATATCCAGCACGATGTTGGTCACGGTCATGCCGCCCATCATGACGGTCACGTCCGTGTTTTTCCCGTCCAGACGCAGATACCAGAACGGGATGTAGATGAGGATCTTGGGCAGCGCGCCGATCACCGTGATCACCACATACTGCATCACATAGCCCCGGGCAGCTTCGTCGGCGCAGAGGAACGAGACCAGCGGCTGCCGGAAGAGCAGGGCCAGCGCGGTGACGAACGCCGAAGCCAGCACCGAGACGTTCAGCCCGGTCCGGAAAAAGGAGTCCCTCGTCTCCGCGTCTCCGATGCCGATTGCCCGGGCGGCGGGGATCTCGGTACCGGCGGCAAGGAACGACCCTATGACGCACAGAGCCAGATACACCGGCAGGCTCAGATTGATCGCCGCAAGCGCTTCGGGGCCGATCCGCCTGCCCACGAGGATGCCGTCCACAAACACGTTGATGTTGACGCTCAGAATCGAGAGCATCCCTGTGATGACGGCTTTGCGGTAGGTATCCCGTATAAACGCGGCGTTCTGCGTCAAACCGCCGTCCGTTTGATTTTCCTGATTGACTTTATTCGCCATACAGCTTCTTTCCATACTATATTCGCTCGAAAGAACCGTCCCGCGCCGTCTCCGCTCCGATTCGGGAAGGGCAGGGAACGGTGCGTTCTCTCGTGACGTTTTCCGTGTGCATCCCGATTATACCATGTTTTCGCGTCGGATTCAACCTTTTCCGACAAGTTGCGCGCAAAGTCGCGGGAGGCGCGTTCCCCCATCCCTTACTGCTCGAATATGGCTGTTTTATACTCCTTCCACAGTGAGCCGGGCTCGGGCCACCTTGCTTTGTCCGCAAGCCGGTACACCATGAAGTCTTCCCCGCGGGAGCCGAAGACCGTGTCCCCCGCCGTCGTCGGAGCGTCGCCGAGGAACTTCGCGGAGGTGATGCCGTCCGTCCCCTCAAAGGCGTTCGAGCGGATCGTCGTGACGGACGCCGGGACCGTCAGCTCGCCCGTGAAGCCCGAACAGCCGGAGAAGGCGCGGACGCCGAGGGTGGTGACGGTATCGGGGAGCGTCAGAGGACCGGTGAGACCGGAGCAATTGTAGAAGGTGTAGCCCTCGATCGCGGACAAATTATCAGGGAGCGTCAGCGTCCCCGTAAAGCCCGTGCAGTTCTCAAAGGCGCGGGTGCCGATGGAGGTCACGTTCTTGCCGATGGTCAGGTCCCCGGTAAAGCCCGTGCAGCCGGAGAAGGCGTATTCGCCGATGGAGGTCACACCGTCGCCAAGGATGAGGTTGCCGGTGAAGCCGGTGCAGTCTTTGAAGGCGTTCTTGCCAATTAAGGCATTACATATTTCTAAATCTCCTGAAAAACTACTGCACCCGGAAAAAGTGCTTGTACCGATGTTATATACACCGTCACCGATGATAAGGTTGCCAGAGAATCCTGTACAGTTGGTGAAAGCATAATCGTTAATATTCGTTCTGGCATCGTCCCAATGTGATTTGTTGCCGGGTATCGTCAAATCTCCAGTGAAGCCTGTGCAACCGTAAAATGCATAAATATCAATACAAGTTACAGTATCTGGAATCGACAGACTGCCAGTGAATCCGGTGCAACCATAAAATGAGTATCCGTCTATGTGCGTCATGCTGTCCGGAATCAACAGATTACCAGTGAATCCGGTGCAACCGTAAAATGCAAATTGTGAAATCGAGGTCACACTATCAGGAATCTTCAAATTGCCAGTGAAACCACTGCAATCGTAAAATGCATACTGTCTGATCGAAGTTATACTGTCCGGAATAGTAAGATATCCTGTAAAACCACTGCATCCATAAAATACGGATGCCTCGATCGAAGTCATACTGTCAGGTATTGTCAGGCTCCCTGAGAATCCACTGCAACTGGAAAACACCCCTTCTTCGATTGTTGTTACACAGTCCGGAATTATTAGTTCTCCTGTGAAACCACTACAACCGGCAAAAGACTCATGCTTGATTGTAGTTACTGTGTTCGGAATAGTCAAGTTTCCTGTAAATTCAAAGCAACCGTAAAAAGCATATGCACCGATCGAATTGACACCCTCTTGAAGTCTTAGTGAACTCAATGAATGCTTTGCCCATGGAGCAGTGCTTCTGTCTCTATAAGAATGATTGCCTATAGCAGCGTATTCATGACTATAATCCCACATCTCCCCCGTCCCGCTGATCTCCAGCAGTCCGCTCTCATACACCGTCCACGTCAGATCATCCCCGCACTTTCCCGACGCGACAGCTTTCCCTTCGCTCCCGGGAGTGTCGGAAAGCACGGCTAGCCGGTACTCGTGCCATGTGCCGCTGTACGCGCTGTAGGACGGATCCGCGGTGAAGCTCTCGGCGAATTCTTCTCTGCACTGCACGGTGAAGCCCGTCCCCAGCTCGCCGAAGACTGACGCGCCGGCCGCGGGAGCCTTTCCTTCAAACGCCGCGCCCGTGATCCCGCAGCCGGAAAACGCCCGCTTGCCGATCTGTCCGACGCCCGCCGGGATCATCAGGGGGCCGCTCAGATTCGGGCAGTCCGCGAAGGCGTAGGCCCCGACGGTCGTGAGGCTCGCGGGCAGGGTCAGCTCTCCCCGCAGTCCGGCGCACCCGTCGAACGCGCTGTCACCGACGGTCAGAAGAGACGACGGCAGAGTCAGCTGACCGGACAGGGAAGAACACCCCGCAAAGGCGAAATTGCCGATCGAGGACACTCCTTCGCCGATGGAGAGCGCGGTGAAGTCCGATTCGGCCCAAGGCGCGGAGGAGGCTGTCGAGAAGTCCCACATCGGGCCGGTCCCTTCGATCACCAGCGTCCCGCCGTCCAGCCGCCACGTCAGCGCGTCCCCGCATTTTGCGGATCCCGGGGTCTCGTCCGCGGCGAACCACTTCCGGCAGTCCTCCCACCCCGCGAGGAAGCGGGAGAGGATCAGCCGGTCTTTTCCCGAGACGGAGCCGTCTCCGTCGATATCGCCGATCAGCCTGCCGTCCGCGTCCCGTTTCGTCGGGAGGAAAGACGCTTCGTCCGCCGCCGCGACGCGGTAGGACAGCGCCGGGACCGCCACGAGCAGGGCGGCAAGGCTGAAGAGGATGAGGCGGATTTTTCTCATGAAATTCTGATCTTTTGCCATAGCCGGATTCTCCGTTTATTTTGATTGTGTGACTCATTATAACATGCTGCCGGCGGTTTTTCAACGGTCTTGCCCGTTTTTCCGCCTCCGGCCTTCGGAACCGATCTTGCCGCGCGGTGTTGACAGGAAAAAAACGGGATGCTATAATAAACAAAACCTCACGCGGCATCCCACGTCCCGGATCGAAAAACTGCTATGGATAAACTGATTTCCGCAAACAAACTCAGAAAAACCTTCGTTTCGCTCTGTTCGCTTCTTCTTGCCGCCTGCATTCTGCTTGGAACCGGCTGCGAGGGCAGGACGACCGGAGCACCTCTTCCGGAGGACACCGGCTCAAAGCCCCCCGCGGACGCCTCGCCCGATCCGGAACCGGAAGCCCTGACTGTGCCCGACGCGGATCCGGAGGAATACGGGGATCTGGTTATCTCGAAGGTCTACGGAACCGGCGGCCCTTCCTCCCCGTGCGGACATGCCTTTGTCGAGCTGACGAATACGGGATCCGCCCCCCTTCCTCTCGGCCCCCTCGCGCTCTACTGCGCGGTCGGAAAAGCGTCCGGCTATGCGTCCTATCCCCTCCCGGACATCACGCTCGAGGGCGGGGAATCCTGCCTGATCCGGGGCGCGGCCTCGCCGGAATATGACGCGTCCAACGAAGTCCTCCGCATAGAATCCTGTGACGCGGAGTGCGCGCTCGCCCTGAACAGCAGGGAAATCCGGCTCGTCCTTGCCGTGAGAGGACAGACGTTCGAGAGCGAGGCGGGACCGGAAGAACTCCCCGGCGTGATTTCCTATTTCGGAGCGACGGAGGCGTATTTCTTCGACACGGGGTTTGTCTCCGGCTTCACCGACCGGACGATGGCTGTGCGCACTGCCATGAAACAGGACAGCGGCTACTTTTTGCAGGATCTGACCGACTCCACGACGGAAAAGCTGAATCAGATCGCCCCTGTCTCGAAGGACGGGACGCGCGCCGCAGTCGTCCGCTCGATGCTCGACGAGGTGAAGTTTTCGCACCCCGCCGGGTTTTACGACGCCCCGATCGAACTTGCGCTGACCGCCCCCGCCGGATACGATGCCGTGTATTATACGACGGACGGCTCGGATCCCGCCTCCTCCGTCACAAGGAAGAAATACGAAAAGCCCATCCCGCTGTCCGATACGACTGAGACCGCCTTCGGGCGCACCTACGCGTCCGGGCTGAATTTTGTCGGACAGATCGCCTCGAATGCCAAAAAAATGATCGGCGCGCATGTGATCAAGGCCTGCGCGGCAAAGGGGAAAAGTACCTCCGGCGTCTATACGAACACCTACTTTATCAGCGCGAAGATGCGGGAATACGGCGTTTCCGTCCTGTCCGCGTCCATGCCGATCAGGCAGATGTTCGGCACGCCCGGCTTCTATCACAACTTCAACCCGTCCTCGAACGATCCCAACACGCGCGGCAAGGCGTTTTTGGAGGTGTTCGACAAAGACGGAGTCCGCCGCGGGTATTCCAACGTCGAGCTTGCGGCGAGCGGCCACGGTTCGTCCGGCACAGGCATGCGCTCCATGAAGGTGTTCTGCAAAGCCTCGGACAACACGGCGGACGGAACGGATCCCGCGCTCCACTTCGACCTGTTCGGCGGGTACGCGAAGAACGCCAAGGGGCAGAGCATCACCTCGTTCTCCCGTCTGGTTCTGCGCAATTCCGGCAACGACTGCGGCTCCTCCTACATCCGCGACGCGTACATGCAGCGGCTCAGCGAAGGCATGGCGGCCGATACCATGGCATACGCGCCCGTCCTTGTGTTCGTCAACGGCGATTTCTGGGGGATCTACAACGCCCGCGAACGGTACAGCGGCGAGTATGTCGAATCCCATTACGGAATCGACAAGGACAACGTCGCGCTGATCGAAAGCGATTATTCGAAGGTGCACACCGACCAGAACGCGAAGTTCATCGTCAGCTCCGGCAGCCCCGACGACGCGGACGAGTTCAACGATCTGGTGAAATTCATCCGGAAAAACAAGCTGGACAAGAAAGAAAACTTCGCCTATGTGGAGAGCAGGCTGGATCTCGACTCCCTGATCGATCTGTTTGTCTCCCGGCTCTATTTCAGCGCGATCGATTTCCCCGGGAACAACATCAAGCTGTGGAGAAACCGCGCGCCGAACGATTTGCCCGGAGCGGACCCGTCGGGCGCGGACAACCGCTGGCATTTCGTCCTTTTGGATATGGACATGGGCCTTTCGTTCTATAAAGACGCGAACAGCACGACGGAAACGTCCAACTATTTCAGCTGGCTCCGCTCCGACGGCACGGTTGCGAGCACCATCATCCACAAGCTGCTGGCGAACGAGGGCTTCAAGAACCGGTTTCTGGCGCGCTTCTATCAGGTTCTGAACGAGATCTACGTCCCCGACCGGATGGAAGAGGTCCTTGACGGGATCACGGCGGAACGGGCTCCCATCGAAAAACTGCAGTCGATGCGATGGGGCGCGGATCTGAACAAGTACAACAAAGCGATTTCCGATATCCGTCAGTTCGTCCAGCGACGGAACAAGTACGCCCTGCGCTTCCTCTGCTCCTTCTTCGACGTGACGGAGGACGAGATCGCACAGATTTGTGCCAGAGTGAAGGCGGAGGAGAAACGGCGCGGAATGCCGGTCGTTCCCGCCGATCCCCGTTGACAGGTACGCGGGAATCTGATACAATACAATCAACGAAATCTTTGAAACCGATCCGGCCGCGCAGAGATGCCGGGCGAAAGGGGAAACTGACATGCTGACAAGAGAAGAAGTACGCGCCGCCATCCGATTCGGAACGCCTCCGCGCCCGCCCCGCGCCTTTACGAAATGGTGGGGCGAGGGCCTCGGGGAACAGTACGGCAGCCGACTCTCCCGCTTCGACCGATATGAGGAGGACGTGGTCGTCGTTCCGTTCCCCTGCCCGTCCTTCGCCAAGCGGGACGACGGGTTTTACTGGCGGCTCCCGCAGGTCGATCGCTCCCGGAAGGCCGGCCTTGACGCTCAGTCGTACCTTCCCGACTGGGAGGACCTTCCCGCGCTTTTAGAGGAACTTCCGGACACCGACGCGCCGGGCCTGTTCGACGACGCGGCGAGAGTAGCGGAGCAGGCGCACAGGGAGGGGAAGTATGTCCTGATCCACCACTGGTCGCTGATGTACGAACGGATCTGGAACTTCCGCGGAATGGAAACCTTGATGATGGATTATTTCGACTATCCGGACGAGGTCCACGCGCTGCACAGGGCCAACGCGGAGGTGGAAATGAAACTGTTCGAGCGCGCCCTGCGGGAGGTCGGGCCGGACGGATACATGATCAGCGACGATCTCGGCACGCAGAAATCCCTGATGATGAGCCCGCCGACGTTCCGGGAGTTCATCAAGCCGTACTACCGGGAGATGTGGGGCAGGATCCGGGAGGCCGACGTGGACGTCTGGCTCCACACCTGCGGGAATATCTCAGAGATCGTCGGGGATCTCATCGAGTGCGGCCTCTCCGTGCTCCACCCCATTCAGAAGCACACGATGGACTGGAATGAAATCGCGGCGGCGTGGAAGGGAAAGATCGCGTTCTGGGTCGGCATGGACGTGCAGGACACCCTGATCAACGGAACGCCCGAGGACGTCCGGCGGGAGGTGCGCCTCATGCGCGATACCTTCGACTCCCCTGCGGGCGGGTTCCTCTACGCCGCGGGAAACGGCATCGTGCGCGGGACGCCGCTCGAAAACATCGAAGCGTTTCTGAACGAGTGCCTTGTCTACAGGAACTGAACCCGGCGCAAATACAGCCTCTTTGCTTTCCGGCGGCGCAGTCTTCATGATTAAGAGAATCCTTGATGAACCGGCACATTATCTTCGATGAGCATGTCCTCGGACGAAGTCGGGAGTATTGGAGGCGAGGCTTTGTCTGGCAGCGGATCTTTGACGAAACCGAGGACTCCCGCCCGGCTTTGTTCCGGTGAACAATTCCCTTCATTGTCTGAAAGAATGATTCAATTGATCAAAATCCTGAACAGACATATAGACACTCCTTACGATGCATGCTGCAATAAAGTCGTGCATACGTCTGTCCGGTGCAGACAGTATTTATCTCCCTCTCTTGCTGAGGAACATCAGGTGGTTTGTTTCTTATGATTTGTCGTCAAATCTGAAAGGGGTACAAGGTGAAAAAAGGTGTTTTTTTGGTGGTTCTGCTGCTGGCATTTGCCATGGTGATTCTTCCTGCCATGGCGACTGAGGATCACGGGGGAGTTCTGGGTTCCGGAACGTGCGGGGAAGCACTCACATGGGTGCTTTATGAGGACGGGCATCTTGTGGTCGAAGGATCTGGGGAGATGCGGGGCTCTGCATGGTATTCTCTGCGGGAGTCCATTCGTTCCGTCAGTCTGCCGGAGGGGCTTACAAGTATCGGTGATTATGCGTTTTATGAATGCAAAAACATGGTTTCAGATCTTGAAATCCCGGACAGCGTCACGACGATCGGATACGGAGCGTTCTATAAGTGCGGCTGTTCCGGTATTCTGACGCTTCCCAAAAAACTGACGACGATCGGTGATTTTGCGTTTTCTGAAGTCCGGTTTGACGGAAACCTGACGATTCCGGATGGTGTCGTATCGATTGGCAAATCAGCTTTCAGTAAGACCGGATTTACAGGAACTCTTGAACTCCCGGACAGCGTCACGACAATTGGCGATTATGCTTTTTTTGGAGTTCCGTTTACAGGAAGTCTGACGATTCCGCACTATGTTACCGAAATCGGTAGTTCAGCTTTTTGTCAGACTGGATTTACAGGAACACTAACGATTCCGGACAGCGTCACGACAATTGGTAATCATGCGTTTTATCTGTGCGGTTTTACTGGGAGCCTCACGATCCCGGGCAGCGTTGAATCGATCGGGGAAGAGGCGTTCGCAGCATGTGTGCATATGTCGGGGCTTCTCACTGTAGAAGCCGGTGTCGGGCAGATCGGCAGTTTTGCGTTCGACAGTACCGAGTTTGAGTCCGTCCTGTTTGTCGGAGATGCTCCGGAGACTGGTGACCACATTTTGGGATATCGTGGGGAACAGTTTCGTGTGTTCTATTATGGATACTGCGAGGGATGGACCTCTGAGACATGGAATGGTTACGCTTCGAAAGATATTTCCCCGGAGATTATTGATTCAGGCAACTGCGGGGAACACCTTTCATGGGTTCTGAATAATCGCGGTGAGTTGGTGATCACGGGAAGCGGCGCGATGGAAGACTACGAATTATTGTTCGGTATCGGGTACGGGTATGAAGTCAACCGTATTACGGAGATCCACGCTCAATCCACGTCGCCGTGGCAATGCTACAGAACGTTGATCCGTTCCATCGTTCTGCCTGACGGGCTGACCGGAATCGGGAACGCCGCGTTTGTGAATTGCAGATATACGGAAGGGGAGCTGGTTCTTCCGGAAGGATTGGTAACGATCGGGGAATGTGCGTTCCTCGGGTGTTCGGGTTTTACGGGAACGCTCAGGTTTCCGAATACTGTTGAATGGATCGGTGGACGAGCCTTTTTCGGATGTACCGGTTTTGGCGGGACGCTGATCCTGCCGGATTTCAGTGGGACGCAGGTAGAATACCATTCTGTGGGAGATAATGCATTTGCGTTTACACGTTTTGAAGGTACGGTTCGGATTCCGAAGGAACTGATCAATATCTTTCCCTCCGTGTTTACACACTGTGAAAGGCTCACCGCTTTTGAAGCGGAGGAAGGGTACGGATGGAGCTTTACCGTCGGAGGCATCCTTTATCATTATATCATTTCGTGGGATTTTAGTATAAGACTGACAATCAACCAGATTCCCGCAGGCTGGAGCGGCACTGTCCGATTTCCGGAAAGACTATGGAGAATCGATTCGTATGCTGCTGCCGGCTGCACGCAACTCACGGGTACGCTAAAGCTTCCGGACTCCGTCGAGGAGATCATGGATGGCGCGTTCAGCGACTGCGGGCTCAGTCATATCATTATCCCCGCATCAGTGCGTTCCATATCTGACGGTGTTTTTTCGAAATCCTATCTGCTTCGTTCTGTTGTATTTGAGGGAGATGTTCCCGACATGGGTCCTAATCGGGCATACTATACTTTTCAGGATACCGGACGAGATGTCGGCGGCGTGAAGATCATCTGTTATGCCTCTCACGCAAAGAGCTTTACGGAGAGCGATCTGTATGACGCAGGAGAGGGAACTTGGTGCGGCTGTCCGCTTATCGTCCTTGACGACGCGGACAGGATCGTTTTATCCACGGATTCCGACTGCTTCTTTGCGGTAAACGGTACCGTTCTGACGGGAATTCCCGGATCGACGAGCTATGAAGCGTTCATGTCCAATTTTGAGAACAAATCGCTTTGCGTGTGCGATCGGAGCGGACGGGTGCTGGATGAGGAGTATTCCGGAACGATCGGAACAGGATTCAAAGTAGTTGCCCTTGATGAAACTGGAAACGTGACGGATGAGGCAACAGTTGTGGTTGCCGGAGATCTAAACGGTGACGGAAAGGTCAGCGCCGTTGACAGGCTCCTTCTCGCGCGGGTCCTGGCAAAATGGGATGGCTATCTGGATCCGGAGGCGGATATGCGCGCTGCCGATCTTGACAGAGACGGAAATGTCACCGCAGCCGACCGAATGATTTTGACAAAGATGATCAACGGAAAAAAAGGGATGTAGAAATACAGCCGGAATCGCTTGCTGCAGTTTTCCCCTATATCGGATCGTACGAAACCGCGTGCTGATGAGCTCAGCCGACATTCGGAAATAACTCATTTTCCTTCTCAAAAACGACCGGACAGCGCATGAACTGTGCTGCCCGGTTTGTTCGTTCTATCGGTTTTATTTCTCCTCCGCGGGCATCCGTGCGGATCATGTCATGACACCAGCGATTCCGGAGCGACGTATTTCTCGCCGGTGTTCGCCCGGAACTGCAGGCTGTAGAGATCCTTGTACATCCCGCCCTTTTCCATGAGTTCTTCGTGCGAGCCCTGTTCCACGATCTTCCCGCCGGAGATCACCGCGATCTCGTCCGCGTTTTTGATCGTCGAGAGCCGGTGCGCCACGACCAGCGTCGTCCGTCCGCGGCAGAGCTCGTCGAGGGATTGCTGGATCAGGATCTCCGTCGTGTTGTCCAGCGCCGAGGTCGCCTCGTCGAGGATCAGAATGGGCGGATTTTTCAGAAAGACCCGCGCGATGGAGAGCCGCTGCTTCTGGCCGCCGGACAGCCGCACACCGCGCTCGCCGATTTCCGTCGCGTATCCGTGCTCGAGGGACATGATGTAGTCGTGGATATTGGCCCGTTTCGCCGCCTCGATCACTTCCTCGTCCGTGGCGTCGAGCCGTCCGTATAGGATGTTGTCCTTGATCGACGCGTTGAAGAGGTAGATATCCTGCTGGACAATCCCGATGTTCCGCCGGAGGGATTCCATCGTCACGTCGTGGATCTCCCGGCCGTCGATGAGGATCTCGCCCTTGAGGAAGTCGTAGAAGTGGGGGATCAGGTGGCAGATCGTGGTCTTTCCGCCGCCGGAAGGTCCCACCAGCGCGAAGGTCTTGCCCTTCGGAATGTCGAGCGATACGTCCGTCAGCACCTCGCGCGGGGTCTCGCCCTCGATTTTCTTGCCGTCCTTGTCGTAGACATCGTAGTGATAGGTCAGGTGGCGCAGCTCGATGTGTCCGTCCACATGGCCGATATCCCGCGCGGCGGGCGCGTCCTTTTCCGGCTCTTCGTCAATGATCTCGAGGAACCGCTCAAACCCCGTGACGCCGTTCTGGTACTGCTCCATGAAGTTGATGAGCGTCATGACCGGGTTGATGAACATGTTTACGGACACGATGAACGCGGAGTAGTCTCCGAAGGAGATCTTCCCGTCGTACAGGAAGAGACCGCCCGCGATCAGGATGATGACGTTGAAAATATCCGTGACGAAGGACGTGCCGGAGTGGAACTGACCCATGGCCTTGTAGGAGTCCCGCCGGGCTTCGATGAACTCCGTATTGCCCTGCTCGAACTTTTCCGCCTCCTTGTCCGCGTTGGTGTAAGCCTTCGTGACCCGGATGCCGGCGATGGAGGATTCGAGGGCAGCGTTGATGACGGCGAGGGACTTTCTCGTCTCCGTGAACGCCGCGCGCATTTTCTTCCGCAGAACGCCCGAGATGATGACGAGGAAGGGAACCGCCGCGAAGATGATGAGCGTCAGCCAGATATTGATCGTCGAAAGATAGATGAAAGCCACCACGATGGAGATGGACGAGATGATGATGTTCTCCGGCCCGTGGTGCGCGAGCTCGGAAATGTCCATCAGGTCGTTCGTCATGCGGGACATGATTTTGCCGGTCTCGTGGTTGTCGTAGTAGCTGTAGGGCAGCTTTTCGAGATGGCTGAACATATCCCGGCGCATCTGGGCCTGCATGTGGACGCCCACCATGTGCCCCTGATACTGGATGAAGAAGTTGAGCAGCATCCGGACGGCGTAGAGGCCGAGCAGCATCAGCCCGAACCAGACGATGAGGCGGTATTTGCGGTTCGGGATCAGGTCGTTGAGCATCGCGCGCGTGATCATGGGATACACGACGCCGATCAGCGCGACGAGCAGGGACGCCAGCATGTCGAGCGCGAACATGACCCGGTGAGGCCGGTAGTAGGAGATGAATCGTTTCAGCATGGGGATCTCCCTCCGTTTCATTCGATCCTCATCATTATATCGGATTTTTACAAAAAAGTCAATATTTGAAATAATAAATTCCGAAAAAACCGGGGGATAACGGAGGAATGTCCGCGCGGTCCCTTTTTCCTAAAAAACCTTGATTTCCGTTCAGAAATATGGTAGAATGAACCGGTTTGTGTCAGAACGGAACCCCTGACGGAAGGAAGTGATTTTCTTGCTGTTCGGCAAACACATCAACCGGTACTATCTGCGGTACGGCTGGGCCCTGCTTCTCGGCGTCGCGGCGCTGGTGCTTGTGGACTATTTTCAGCTGAAAATGCCCGAGCTGTACCGGATGACGGTCAACGGCCTGAACGACGGAGCCGTCCCCATGAAGAACGGAACCGTGATGCCCTTCGATATGGATTTCCTGCTCGACGAGATCTGCCGCCCGATGTTCGGCATCCTCTTTGCGATGGTGATCGGACGGTTCCTCTGGCGGGTGTGCTTTTTCGGAACCGCCGTCGCCGTGGAAACCGATCTGCGGGGCCGGATGTTCGACCGCTGCAAGGATCTCTCCCGTCCTTTTTACGAGCGCGAGAAGGTGGGCAACCTCATGTCCCTCTTCACCAATGACCTCGAGACGGTGCAGGACTGCTTCGGCGGCGGGATCCTGATGCTGGCGGACGCCGTCCTGCTCGGGCTTCTCGCCCTGTACAAGATGTCGCGCATGAGCCTCTCCCTCACGCTCTTTTCCATGCTTCCCATGATCCTGCTCTTCTTCATGGGCTGGCTCGTCGGAAAGTCCATGCGCAAAAAATGGCAGATCCGTCAGGAGGCGTTCTCCGACCTCTCAGACTTCTCGCAGGAGAGCTTTTCCGGGATCGCCGTCATCAAGGCATTCGTCCGGGAGGCGAAGGAGCTTCTGGCGTTCCGGAAGCTGAACCTGCAGAACGAGGAGGCCAACGTCGAGTACACAAAGATCTCCACCCTGTTCCAGATTTCCGTGACCCTGTTTGTGGAATCCATCATCTGCGTCATTCTCGGCTACGGCGGCTGGCTGGTTCATGAGAAGGTCTTCGACGCCGGACAGCTCGTGGAGTTCATCGGCTATTTCACCGCGGTGGTCTGGCCCGTCATGGCGGTCTCCCAGCTGATCGAGATGCAGTCCAGAGGCCGCGCGTCCCTTACCCGGATTTCGGATCTTCTCGACACCGAGCCCGAAGTGCGCGACCGGGAAGAGGCGGCGGCAAACGAAGATCTCGTCCTCACCGGCGACATCGAGTTCCGCGGCCTGAACTTCCGCTATCCCGGCGCGGAGTACAACGCCCTGAGCGACGTGGATCTGCACATCAGAGCCGGGGAGAACATCGGCGTGATCGGCCGCACGGGATCCGGCAAGACCACCCTCGTGGATCTGATCCTGCGCACCTACAACGTGGAGGACGGGACCCTCTTCGTGGACGGACACGATGTCAACACCGTTCCGATCCGCACCCTCCGGAAGTACGCCGCCTATGTGCCGCAGGACAACTTCCTCTTTTCCGACACCATCGCCCGCAACATTGCCTTTGCCTCCGACTCGGACGATCCGGAGAAGATCGAGGCTGCCGCGCGGCTCTCCGACGTTCACGACAACATCGCGGCCTTTCCGGAGCAGTACGCAACGGTGCTGGGCGAGCGCGGCGTGACGGTCTCCGGCGGCCAGAAGCAGCGCATTTCCATCGCCCGCGCGCTCATGAAGGAGGCCCCGATCCTGATTCTGGACGACTCGGTCTCCGCCGTGGATACGGGCACGGAGAAGACCATTCTTGAAAATCTCCGCCGCACGAGGAAGGGAAAAACGACCATCCTCATCGCCCACCGCATCTCCACCGTGGAGAGCATGGACCGGATCGTGCTGCTTGACGAAGGCCGCGTGCTGGCGGTCGGATCCCACGCCGAGCTCATCGAGACCTGCCCCGAATATAAGAGCATGGTCGAGCTGCAGAAGATGCAGAGCATGAGCGAAGAGAAACGGAAGGAGAACTGACATGAGGGAATATCTGCCGCTTCTCGTCATCGGCGCGGTCCTCGGCGTCCTCTCCGCCGTCTTCTTCTCCGCCTACCTCGTGATCCGGAAGCAGAAGGAGGCGATCGGCTTCGACCGGAACATGAAGGATTCCGAGATCGTCCGCCGCCTCGTGAAATACGCGAAGCCCCATATCCGCGCCTTCCTGCTTGTCGGGCTGGTCATGCTCTTCTCCATCGCCTACGACGTGATCTCCCCCCTGATCGTCGGGCGGATCGAGGAGATGCTCAAAGAGGACTTCGCCATGCCGGTGCTTCTCCGCTGGGTTGCCGTTTACGCGGGAATCCTGCTCGTGTCCCTCGTCTGCTCCTATGTTCAGGCGATCGTGCTGCAGCGCACTGGACAGAAGATCCTCTCCGCCCTCCGCCTCGAGCTCTTCGACCACATCGAGCATCTGTCCCACGCCCAGCTCAACGCGATCCCCGTCGGCAAGCTCGTGACCCGCGTGACCAACGACACCGGCGCGATCTCCATGATGTTCACGAACATCTTCGTGACGCTCGTGAAGAACGCGTTCGTCGTGATCGGCGTGCTCGCGGCCATGCTGCTTCTGAACTACGAGCTGACCCTCATGATTCTGTGCTTCGTGCCCTTCATCGTGCTGTTCACGGTCATCTTCCGGAAGTTCTCCCGCAAGGCGTACCGGCGCGTGAAGGACGGGACCACCGATATCAACACCTTCCTCTCCGAGCACCTCTCCGGTATGAAAATCATTCAGATCTTCAACCGGGAGGAGGTCAAAATGAAGGAGTTCGCGGAAAAGAACAAAACCCTCGGCCGCGCGAGACGGAGCCAGATCCTGACCTTCGCCGTCTTCCGCCCGACGGTCTACATGCTCTATATCGCCTCCATCCTCTGCCTGCTCTATCTCGGCGGGCGGGGCTATATCAAAAACACCTCCTTTATGGGTCAGACCATCACCTCCGGCGTGCTCGTGTCCTTCTACATGTATATCTCCAAGTTCTTCAACCCGATCCAGTCCCTGGCGGAGCAGTTCAACTGGCTCCAGTCCGCGATGGCGTCGGCGGAGAAGATCTTCACCGTGTTCGACATGAAGCCCGCCATCGTGGACGCGCCGGACGCCGTGGAACTGGAGACGTGCGAGGGGAATATCGAGTTCCGGCACGTCTGGTTCGCCTACGAGGACGAGGAATGGGTCCTGCGCGACGTGTCCTTCAAGGTCAACGCGGGGGATACCGTGGCGTTCGTCGGCGCGACCGGCTCCGGAAAGACCACCATCCTCTCCCTGATCTGCCGCAACTACGACATTCAGCGCGGCGAGATCCTTGTGGACGGGATCGACGTGAGGAAAATCACCCTCTCGTCCCTCCGCCGCCACTTCGGACAGATGCTTCAGGACGTCTTCCTCTTCGCCGGAACGATCCGCTCCAATCTGACCCTCCGCGCCGAGATCCCCGAGGAGAGGATCCTCGAGGCATGCCGCTACGTCAACGCGGATAAGTTCATCAGCAAGCTGTCCGGCGGACTGGACGAGGAGGTCCGGGAGCGCGGCAACAACTTCTCGGCGGGGCAGAGACAGCTCTTGTCCTTCGCCCGCACGATTCTTGCCGAGCCGTCCGTCATGATCCTCGACGAGGCCACCGCCAACATCGACACGGAGACCGAAGTCCTGATCCAGGATTCCCTCGAGAAGATGATGAACATCGGGACCATGCTGATCGTGGCGCACCGCCTTTCCACCATCCGCGGCGCAGACCGCATCCTCGTGATCTCCGCGGGCGAGATCGTGGAGGAGGGGACTCACGACGAGCTGCTCGCCGCCGGAGGACGGTACTACGAGTTGTACAAGCTCCAGGAAAAGAAAGAAAACATGCGCCTCGGGAAGGGTGCCTGAGCGCGGAGTGAGGAAACCGTACCGGCTGAGCCGCATGCTTGACCGGCGCGGTTCTTTTTCACGTTCCGCCGATCATGGGCATATGCTGTCATTGCAGCGGCAGCCGTCGCTGCGAAGGAGGAATTCAAATGGCAGTATTCTGCAATCAGGCTACCATCCGCTACGGGGCGACCGTGCGGCAGTCCAACATCGCCTGCGGTGAAATCGTCGAGAGCGTCCGCATGACGAAGACCGCCCTGATCGGCACCTACGATTCGGGCTCCGTCCTGACCTATATCGTCAACGTCACGAACGACGGGGAGACTCCCTTGTCCAACCTGACCTTCACCGACGATCTGGGCGAGTATGAGGACGGAAACGTGGCCTATACGCCGCTCACCTATGTGGAGGGCAGCCTCAAGGTCTTCGCCGACGGAACGGAGATGCCCGCGCCCGTCGTCACCGGAGAGAACGGACTCACCGCGGAAGGGATCGACGTCCCCGCGAACGGCTCTGCCGCCCTGATCTACGCCGCGAGGGTCAACGAATACGCTCCCCTCGGCGCGGATGGGGAGGGAGAAGCGGAAACCATCGTCAACACTGCCTCCCTCACCGGCATCGGGATCGCGCAGGCCGTCACCGCTACCGCCACCGTGTCCGCAAACGTCACCCCCGATCTGACCATCGCAAAGAGCGTCTGCCCGTCCACCGTCACGGAAAACAGCCGCGTCACCTACACCTTCGTCATCGCCAACACCGGGAGCGAAACCGCGGAGGAGGACGGCGTGGTTCTCACCGACACGTTCAACCCCGTGCTGACCGATCTTTCCGTCTCCCTGAACGGACAGATGCTGGCGGAGGGGACCGGGTACACCTATGACGAGACCACCGGCGAATTCGCCACCGCGGAAGGCGTCATCACCGTTCCCGGCGCGGTCTACACGCAGGACGAGGCGACCGGCGTCTGGAGCACCGAACCCGGCACCGTGACCCTGACGATCTCCGGCTATCTCGGTGCGCTCACCCCGAATCCGGAGCCGCCCATCGAAAAGAACGCGAAGAAATAAACCGAACTTTCCCGACCTCGGACTTCCGGAAACGTGACCGGCGGAGCAGCGGATCGACGGGGAGGAAAGAGCATGGGACGGGGATTCCCGTCCCTTTTTCGATCTCCGGTTGACTTTCCCGCCCGCATCCGGTATAATGAATCCGTAGACAGCACAATCTGTGAGGGGAGGCGGCGGACGATGCGGATCGAGCGGGAAGAGGCGCGCAGGATCATGGAAAAGGATCCCGTCCGCTGGCTTTACGTCCTCTTGGATCTGGACGATCCGATCCGGCGGGACGGGCTGTCCGTTTACCGGACGGAGGGCGGATTGGCGGTCGTGTCGGATTATGCCGAGGAGACGACGGTCCGCCTGTACGCTCCGGATCTTTGCCTGCTCGAAGAGACGGCGTCCGATCCGGCCGTGGGAGAGGGAACCCGGTTCTGCTTCTGCGCCGGATTGCCGGAACAGATTCGGGATCTTCCCCGCAGCCTGTCCTTCGATCCGGGTACGGGCGGCGTGCTTCTTGCGCGGGAGGACGGACGGCGTACCATCGACCGGTACGGGC
Organism: Oscillospiraceae bacterium; assembly: GCA_015065385.1. Classification (GTDB taxonomy): domain Bacteria; phylum Bacillota; class Clostridia; order Oscillospirales; family CAG-272; genus UMGS1696. The sequence goes on from SVQK01000120.1 coordinate 66,976, forward strand.
TGTTCGGCACCTGCCGGGAACTGAACCGGGCCCGAATACCGGAGGGATTCGACGTGCGTCTGTATTTCGCCGGGAACTGCCCCGACGCCGCCGGATTTCCGGATTCCGCCCCGTGGCGCGCCTTTGTCCGGAGCCTTGACGACCGAGAGCCGGGGGACAGGATCTGGCTGGCCCGAAACCGCTCGAACGGGGAGGCGGCGGGCTACCTCTGGACGGCTGAGACCGAACGCGCCTTTGACGATATCGTGAATCTCTTTGTCGGCCCGGAATACCGGAGGCGGGGGATCGCGCGCTCTCTTCTGACCCTCTACGCATTCGACGCGGAGGCGCGGGGGAGGGGAGCCTATTACGGATACGCCCTTTCCCCGGAATCCGCCGCCCTTGCCCGCTCTATGGGCTTCTGCCCGATTTGGGGAGAGACGGTCAGCCTTTTTGCCCGCCCGCGCGGCTGAGCCGGAGCACGGGAGCGGACCGAAGATCAACACAAGAAAGGAAACGCAAGATGAAACTCGCGCTGTTTGACGCAAAGCCCTACGATATGCCCGGATTCGACAAGTACGGAAAAGAACGGGGCATCGAGATCAAGTACTACGAAACCAAGCTCAACGAGGACACCGTCTCGCTGGCGCAGGGAGCGGACGCCGTATGCGTGTTCGTCAACGACACGGTGAACGCCGCGGTGATCGACCGGCTTGCGGAATACGGCGTGAAGGCCGTCCTTCTGCGCTGCGCCGGGTACAACAACGTGGACGTCGAATACTGCTTCGGAAAGATCCACGTCATGCGCGTCCCCGCCTATTCGCCCTACGCCGTCGCCGAGCACGCCATGGCCCTGCTGCTCACCTCCATCCGCCGCATCCACAAGGCCTATATCCGCACCAAGGACTTCAATTTCAGCCTGAACGGCCTGACCGGATTCGATCTTCACGGTAAGACGGTGGGCGTGGTCGGGACCGGACGGATCGGGCGCGTCTTCATCGATATCTGCCGCGGATTCGGCATGAAGGTCATCGCCTACGACAAGTTCCCCGCGGACGGGATCGACTATGTGACGCTGGACGAGCTGTTCGCGCGGGCGGATATCATTTCCCTCCACTGCCCCCTGACCGGGGAGACCCGCCACCTCATCGGCCGCGAATCCATCGGGCGGATGAAAAAGGGCGTCGTGATCGTCAATACCTCCCGCGGCGGGCTCATCGACTCGGAAGCCCTGCTCGAGGGGATCAAGGAGCGGAAGATCGGCGCGGCTTGTCTCGACGTGTACGAGGAGGAGTCCGACGTGTTCTTCCGGGATTTCTCCGGCCACATCGTGGAGGACGACACCCTCGCCCGCCTCATGACCATGCCGAATGTGCTGGTCACCTCCCATCAGGCGTTTCTGACGGAGGAGGCCCTTGACAACATCGCCGCCGCCACGGTGGACAACCTCATGGAGTTCTCGGATACCGGACTCTGCCCGAACGAGCTCTGCTACCGGTGCGGGAGAATCGAGGAGTGCCGCAAGGAGCGCCGGGAGAAGTGCTTCTGAGCCGCGCCGCAGTCGGTGAAAACGGGCGGAACCATCCGGACCGCTGATTGGTTGTTTCCCGCGTTTTTCCGTTTCCTCCTTGCCAAGAGGCGCGATCGATGCTATAATAAACAGTGAATCCGGACCGCGCGGAACCGGATCCGGAACAAGGAGAGCGTCATGCTGACCTCATTCGTATCCCCCTCCATGATGTGCGTGGACTACCGCCGCTTCGCCGAGACCCTCAGAACCTTTGAAGAGGCGGGCGTCGAGCTGCTCCATGTGGACGTCATGGACGGCGTGTTTGTGAAGAACTATACCCTCGGCACCGATTTCTGCCGGAATCTGCGGAAGATGACCTCCATTCCGCTGGATCTGCACCTGATGATCACGGAGCCGGAGTGGAAAATCCCGTGGTTTGACGTGCAGCCCGGGGAATGGGTTTCCGTCCACGCGGAGGCCACCGGACACCTGCAGCGCGCCTTGGCCGCGATCCGGTCCGCCGGAGGCAAGCCCGTGTGCGCCCTGAACCCGGCGACGCCCCTTGACGTTCTGGACTATGTCCTCGACGATATCGACGCCGTACTGCTCATGACGGTGAATCCGGGTTTCGCCGGACAGAAGCTGATCCCGGCGACGCTCCGGAAAATCGCCGACTGCCGCCGGTATCTGGACGAGCGGGGCGGGGGTGGGATCCGGATCGAAACGGACGGAAACGTGAGCTTCGAGAACGCCGTGAAGATGCGGGCAGCCGGGGCGGATACCTTCGTCGCCGGATCCTCCTCGGTGTTCCGCGGCGAAGATCTCAGATCGAACATCGAACATCTGCGGAGGTGCGTGACATGAGGTTTGATCTCGCGGAGCTTTTGAAAAACGACGGGTTCCTCTGCCCGTCCTGCGGAAGACGGCATTTCGGCGGACTGAAAGACTGCGCGATCGGCAGGGGGGCGTCCGACCGCGTTCCGGAGCTGCTTCGGAAATACGGGTCGAAAAAGCCCTTTCTGCTCGCAGACAGGGACACATGGCAGGCCGCGGGGGAGAGGGTGACCCGGACGCTTGACGGAGCCGGGATCCCTTATTCCGTTCACATCGTCCGGAGGAAAAAGCCCGCGCCGGACGAGCGGATCGTCGGAGAGGCCGTCATGTTCTGTCCGGCAGACGCGGATTCCGTGATCGCCGTTGGATCCGGCGTGCTGAACGACACCGGGAAGATCCTGTCCGCCGCCCGCGGGATCCCCGATCTCATTGTCGGCACCGCGCCCTCGATGGACGGATTCGCCTCCGGAACCTCTTCCATGGAGCGGGAAGGACTCAAGGTCTCCCTCCCCTCGAAATGCCCGGACGCGGTGATCGCGGACGCGGACATTCTCGCCTCGGCTCCGGTCCATATGATCCGCTCCGGAATCGGGGACATGCTGGCGAAGTTCGTGAGCATTGCCGAATGGAAGATCGCCGCTCTGCTGGTCGGGGATTTCTACTGCGATACCGTGGCCGGGATCGTCCGTCATGCCCTGTCCGTCACGATGGACGCGGGACCTGCGGCGGTCGCGGGGGACGGGGACGCGGCGGCGAGGCTGGCGGAGGGGCTGGTGGTCTCGGGACTTGCCATGAACTACGCGGGCATTTCCCGTCCCGCCTCGGGCATGGAGCATTACGTCTCCCACATCCTCGACATGAGGGCCCTCGCCTTCGGTACGCCCGCGGATCTGCACGGGATCCAGTGCGGCATCGCGTCGCTCGAGGTGATCCGGGCTTACGAGCGGCTGGCTGAGTGGGAGTGGAACCGGGAAAAGGCGCTGGCCTCCGTCCGCTCGTTTGATCCGGAGGCTTGGAACGCGCATCTTCGGGAATGGCTCGGGGAAGGCGCGGAGTCCATGATCCGGGGAGAGGCGCGGGAAGGGAAGTACGATCCCGAAAAGCACGCCGCGCGTCTGGAACGCATCTTTGAGAATCAGGATGGCATCCGGGAGATTATTGCGGAGCTGCCGTCCTCCCGGGAGCTCGAGGACTACATGAAGCGCATTGGCCATCCGACGTCGTTTTCCGAGATCGGCGTGCCGGACAGGGATGCGCGCGAGGCCTTTCTCATGGCGAAGGATATCCGGGACAAATACGTCCTCGGGCGGCTTCTCTGGGATCTCGGACTGCTCGGCGAGTTTGCAGAGACTTTGTAGAATACTATTTGAGACGAAACGGAAGGAACAAGCAACATGGCAGACAACAAAGAGAACGGGACGGCTCTGAAAAAGCTGTCCACCGGCAAGGTCTGGTGCTTTGCCGTCGGTCAGTTCGGGTGGTCGGTGCTGGCCGCCCTGATTTCCAGCTGGCTGGTGAACTACTATCAGCCGGACAAAACGGCCATCGAGGACGGGCAGACCCTGTTCCTCCCCGAAGGCCGGGTGATTTTCGGGATCCTCACCATCCTCGGCGCGATCACGGCGTTCGGCCGGGTGTTCGACGCCGTCACGGACCCTCTTGTAGCATCCGCGTCCGACAAGTGCAAGTCGAAGGACGGACGGCGCATCCCCTTCATGCGCGCCGCGGCTGTTCCCTTCGCCCTGTGCTGCATTCTGACCTTCTGGTCGCCCGTCAACGGGACCTCGTGGATCAACGCGGCGTTCCTCTTCGTGGTCATCACGCTGTTCTACCTCTTCATGACCATGTACTGCACGCCGTATAACGCCCTGATCCCGGAGCTCGGAACGGATCAGCGGACCCGCATGGCTATTTCGACCGCGATCTCCTTCACCTTCATCGCCGGTACCGCCGTGGCCTACGTCGCGCCGGTGATCTGGGGCTTCTTCGAGGGGTTCCTCCCGCGCGTGACCTCCATCCGCTTGACCTTCACCGTCCTGTCCCTGATCGGGCTTGTGTGCATGTTCGTTCCGGTCTTTACGATTCGGGAAAAGGACTATGTGAACGTGACCCCGTCCGAAGGGACCGCGCTCCACTCTCTCGGAGCTACCTTCCGCAACCGGGACTTCCGGATCTTCGTCGCGTCCGATATCGCGTACTTCCTCGGGATCACCATGTTCCAGACCGCGCTGCCCTTCTTCGTGACGTCCCTTCTGAAACTGGAGGAAGGCATGTCCACCGTCTATTTCGTTCTGATGACGGCTTTGTCCGTGCTGTTCTACATCCCGATCAACAAGCTCACGCGGATCCTCGGCAAGCGGAAGCTCATCCTGATCGCCTTTGTGATTTTCACCGTGAGCTTCCTTTACACCGCGGCGTTCGGCGAGAGCCTGCCGATCCCGCCGACCGTTCAGGGCTATCTGCTCTGCGTGCTTGCGTCCCCCGCCATGGCCATTTTCGGGATCCTGCCCCAGGCCGTCGTGGCGGATATCGCCGAATGCGACGCAATCGACACGAAGGAGGAACGCGCGGGCATGTTCTACGCCGCCCGGACCTTCGCCTTCAAGCTGGGTCAGTCCATCGCCATGCTGATGGTGACGGCTTTTGCCACCATCGGAGCGGATACCGGCCTCGGCTACCGGATCACCGCCCTTGCCGCGGCCGCCGTCTGTGTCCTCGGAGGCGTGCTGTTCTTCTTCTACAACGAAAAGAAGGTTTACGCGAAGATCTTGAAAAAGAACTGAGTTTCTCTGAAACATAAAACTGCCGCGCCGTCTCCCGTACAAAGGAAACGGCGCGGTTTTCCGCTGTATTCGAATGTTCAGGCCCCGGAGTCTCTTTACCGGACCGTGCTCTGGAAGGCGACGGCTTTTCCGAGGATGCGGACCTCTTCCAACTCCAGACCCAGATAGACGAAGGGCTCGTAGCGGGCGTTTTCCGGCGCGAGAACCAGCTTGTTCCGCTCGGGATAATAGAACACCCGTTTGAGCGTCGCTTCGCCGTTGATGATCACCGCCGCGATGTCCCCGTTTTCAACCATGGGAACCTGCTTGATGAAGACCAGATCCCCGTCGCAGATCCGCGCGCCGACCATGCTGTCCCCCTTGGCCCGGAGGCAGAAGTCCGCGTCGATGTCGCTCATAACGTCCACGAAGCTCTCCCGGTCCTCGTCGGCGAAAATCGGTTCGCCGCACGCAATGTCGCCGAGCAGGGGATACCGGTTGCGGGACGCGGAGAGGAATCCGTCCCGCTCGCCGTCGGTCGGGGTGACGGTCGGCAGGGTGGGCTTGCGGAACTCTTCTCCCGCCAGAAGGTAGTCGAGGGTGACGCTGAAATACGCCGCTAATCTCTTGGCCGTGTCAAGATCCGGATTGGTGCGGCCCGTCTCCCACTGGCTGATGGCGGTCTGGTGCACGCCGAGCGTTTCGGCCAGCTTGACCTGAGAGATGCCCTTCTCCTTGCGCAGCTGCTTGATCCTGTTCATTTATACGGTCTCCTTGTTCAAATAGCAGGGATGATATCTATATTATATTAGATCGCCTCATTCAAATCAAGCCCTTTCGGAAAAAAGTTTTTAATTTTTTTTGAATATTTTGTCATTCCGCGAAGCCCCTCGGTTGACAAGCCGGACGTCCGCTGTTATAATGAATCAGAATCTGCCGCAATTTCACATCAATCAATGTTTACCGGAGGACGCCATGCTGATTCGGAACGGAACCATTTACGACGCTGTACACAGAGATCCCTATACCGCCCATATCCGGATCGAAAACGGAAAAATCGCCGCTGTCGGACCGGAGCTCGTTCCCCTCGAAGGGGAAGAGACATTCGACGCCGCCGGACTTCGGGTGTATCCAGGTCTTGTGGACGCCCACAGCCACATCGGACTGGACGACTACGGGATCGGATCGCCCGGACAGGATTACAACGAGTACAACGATCCGGTCACACCCCAGCTCCGCGCGGTGGACAGCTTTTATCCCGGAGACCTCGCCATTCCCCACGCGCTCTCGGCGGGCGTCACCACGGTCTGCGCCGGCCCCGGATCCTCCAACGTTCTCGGAGGGACCTTCGTCGCCGTGAAGCTCTGGGGGAACTGCGTGGACGACATGCTGGTGAAGAAGGAAGCCGCGATGAAGTGCGCGTTCGGCGAGAATCCCAAGCGGTGCTATGCCTCCAAGGGCGTCGCGGCCCGCATGACCGTGGCGGCGAAGCTCCGGGAGACGCTTTTCAAGGCCCGGGAGTACATGGAAAAGCTGGACGCCGCCGGAGACGATCCCTCGAAGAAGCCGGGATTTGACATGAAGTACGAGTCACTCCTTCCCGTGCTCCGCGGCGAGATCCCCCTGAAGGCCCACGCCCACCGTTCGGACGATATCTGCACCGCGATCCGCATCGCCAAGGAGTTCGGCGTGAAGCTGACCGTCGAGCACTGCACCGAAGGCCACCTCATCGTGGACGAGCTGGTCCGGGCGGGAGTTCCCGTCGCCGTGGGGCCGTCCCTGACCTCCGCCTCCAAGTCCGAGCTGCTCTATAAGACCTTCGAGACGCCCGGTATCCTTGCGAAAGCGGGCCTGTCCGTCAGCATCATCACGGACGCCCCGGTCATTCCGCAGGAGTATCTTCCCCTCTGCGCGGGACTGGCGGTCAAGGCGGGCATGGATCCCTTCGACGCCCTGCGCGCCATCACGATCAACCCCGCCCGCCACATCGGCATCGAGGACCGCGTCGGCTCGATCGAATGCGGAAAGGACGCCGACCTCGTCCTCGCCGGAGGAGATATCATGGAAGCCGGCACAAAGGTCGCGCGCGTGTATGTGGACGGAATCCTGCGGGTCGGCGCATAACGTCGGCTGACTGAAAAACGATCGGACTGTCCGTCCGTTTCCCGCCCGATCGGGAGAGCGCGGACAGCCCGGTTTCTCTCTTTTCCGGATTTTTGAAGGCGCAGACGATTTTTCGCCGTTCAATTCGGAAAAACCGGAATGTGACACAATTTGTGACACGTTTTTTGTCGGTTCGCCGCGGAAAAAGGCTTGACAATTCAAGGCGTTTTAGTATATAATGATGTTTGTCGGGATTCCATCTTCTTTGGCAATCTTCATCATTATCCCCCCAAAAGGAACTCGTGTGCAATGCTCCTGAAACATCGACAATTTGATATCCCCCCGGACGAAACCATTCTGCTCGACAAGCACGGGAAACCGGTCCTGGACAAGGACGGGCATCCCGTATTCATAGAAAAATCCCTCGGCAGCCGCCCCATCGGAGCGACCGACCGGGAAGACGATTTCGGCGAACTTCCTCCCGATCCCCGGGAACGGGACAACAGCAGACTGGACGACCTCCCGCCTTCCCCGGATTCTCCTGAGAAAGAAGGGTCGGGAGAGGACGCCGCGATCGTTCTGCCGGATCCGGACGACGGCGATAAGAAAGAGCGGGGATCGGACCCCTTGATCTCCCTGCTGGACGAGGAATTCAACAGCGCTCCCGAGCCGTGAGAAGCGCCCGATCGCGGATCGAAGCGGCAGAGGACGGCGCGGGCGGACCCTGAGCGGACGGCATTTTGAAATCGGAACAGCCAAAGGCGGAAAGGCGGCGTACTGTGGCCATACTGACGATCCATGCGGACGAAACCCTGAAGAAGCAAGTTGAATCCCTCGTGTCCGAGCGGCGCTTCTCTCTGGAAGACGGCGTGAGCGCATTCCTTTCCGAAATCGTCCGGACGCGGAGCCTTCCGATCGATCTGCATCTCGATTCGATCCCCCGGGCGGCAGCGGAAGCTCCCCGGACTTCGGAACCGGCTGTTCCCGCGCCTGAGCCGGAAGAAGCGGAGACCGTTCCCGCGGCGCAGTCCGTCAGCTGGAATGACGCGGACGACTGGGAAGACCTTCCGGCTCCCGCCATCCTTCCGAAGCCGGGCGTGGACGCGTTTGTCTCCCTCATCTGCTCCATCCCCTTCGGAAAACTCTCGAGCTGGACGGATCTCGAAAAGAAGCTCACGGCGTCGTACGGGTTCGAGGTGACCAAGCCGCTCCGGGACGCGTGGCCGAAGCTCACCGCGGACGGGCTGGCCATCCCGTACTGGCGCGTGCTCTCCGACCGCGGCGCAGTCAAGGCGGATATCACCTGCTCGAGAGAACTGCGCGAGGCCATGCTCCGGGCGGAAGGTCATGAATTCGCCGATTCCCCGCGGGGAAGAGGCAGCGTCCGGACGGTGAAAAACTATAAGGAAAAGACAGTGCGTTTCGGCGGATGAACCGCGGAACCGGACTGCCTCTCGAGTCGGAAGCATAAGTATAAGTATATATCTTGATCCGGATCAACCCAGCCGGACAGGACAGCGTCAAGCGGGACAGGCTAAGAACGGCATTCGTCCCGGAAGACGGTTTGACCTGTCCGGTTGTCTTTGATTTCGAGGAGAATTCCCGCTTCCCCGGAACGCTCCCCGTCCCATCTGACGGATACGCTGTCCCCGAGACGCCGGATCAGCCGCGCGAGCAGGGGATCTTCCCCGGGATCGAATCCCGTCGGAACGGTCAGCTCCCCGTGGAGATCCGGGCCGTACAGGAGGGCGAGGTTGTCGTAGAGTTTTCCCGCTTCGAACCGGCTGATTTTGTAGTCGATATACGCGTCGTAGTCCCGGTCCCACGATTCGTAGGCGGGATCCCCTGCCCGCACAAGCTCCGGATACCGTTCCGCCAAGATCTGACCGAGGAGCTTTGTGACCGCCGCCGCGCCGATGTAGTTCAGATGGGAACCGTCCGCGTGTACGTCCGTGCCGTAATCGACGGCGTCCGTGTCCAGAAGATTCAGAAGAGAAAGGCCGTATTTCTCCCGCAGCAGCGCATCGACGGACGCCGCGGCATCCGCGTTTGCCTGATCCGCGACGAAGGGCAGGACAGTGAAGAGCACCTCGATCCCGCGCTCTTCGCAGGCCCGGATAAGCCGGTCGAGGTAGTCCGCGCCGACGGAGCGAATTTCCGAGGCGGTTCCGGTTTCGGGAGCCCGGTAGTCCGCCGCGTCATGAAATCCGAGCACAAAGGCCGCGCCCTTCTGCGGGATGTTCCGGGGGATGAAATTGTCCTTTTTGATCTCCGTCCAGCGGCTGTGATAGAGGGCGAACTTGAAGAGAAAGTCGTACCGGTTTTCGTAGTCGTCGAAAATGTCCCACACGGCCTCGATCTTCAGCTTCGAGAGCGGGAACGCGTCGAACTGCACCCTCTGCTGATCGCGCGCGTCGGTCCGGTATTTGCCGTTTCCGATGTCCGCGTATTCGACGAACCCGAAGAGATCGACCACCAGCAGCCGGGGGGAGGCGTAATCCTCAAGGAGCCGCAGAAGGTAATAGTCGATCGGAACCGTGCAGTTGCTCTGCCCCCAGTTGTAGGACGCGATGCCCGCATCCCGCCACAGCTCTTGGGGAAGGACGGTGTTGTACATGTGGCTCGTGCCCATGAAAATGACGTCGAATCCGGTTTCGGAGGCGAAGAACTGGCTGTATTTTTCATCGACGTCCGTTTTGTCGAGAAACCGGTCGGCGGCGCGGACGGAGAGCGACAGAAGCGCGAGGAACAGCAGCACGGCGATCCCGCGGCGAAGCGTTTTTTTCATAACGGGTCAGTACCTCCCTTCCGCGCTCCGGTCCATCGGTCAGAACTGGAAATAGATGAAATTCGAGGAGTTGTAGACGGATCCCCACACCCCGAACACGAGGATGGCGAGAACGGATCCGATATAGACCGCCCACCGGAAAACGAGCGGCTGACGCTCGAGCCTTTCGCTGATCCGGACGCCGCGGCGGTTGAGGATCCCGACCGCGGACAGGACGAGCAGGCTCACGAGCAGCGCGTGAAGTTCCGGTTCGTTCAGGCCGCAGGAAGCGAGGGATCCGTCGAAGAGGATCCACGGGTTGAACGTCGTCAGGATGCTTTTGAGCAGGGCGGCGGAATGCCTCAGTCCGTTCGAGCGGAAAAAGAGCCATGTGAAGTCGATCAGAACGAAGGTCCCGGCGGTCTTCGCAAAACGGGCGGCAAAGGAATCCGGGCTTTTCCGCTTCCGGGCGAACGGCGCGTTCTTCCAAAGATCCTCCGCGATCTGGAACAGCCCGTTCAGCCCGCCCCACAGCACATAGGACCAGCGCGCGCCATGCCACAGACCGCTCAGAAGGAACACGATCAGGATGTTCCGGTACCGGACCGCCCGCCCCTTCCGGCTGCCCCCGAGCGGGATATACACATAATCCACGAACCATGTGTTCAGGGTGATGTGCCACCTCTTCCAGAAGTCCCGGACGGAGGTCGAGAGATACGGCGTGTCGAAGTTCTTCGCAATCCGGATGCCGAGCATTTCCGCCGCTCCGACCGCGATGGTGGAATATCCGGCGAAGTCGCAGTAGATCTGAAACGCGAAGAGGACCGTCGCCGTCACGATGAACGCCCCGGGATACTGTTCCGGGGAACCGTAGACCGTGTCTACGAAAATAGCGGCCCGGTCGGCGATGACCATCTTCATGAAATACCCCCACAGCATCACGGCGAATCCGTGGCGGAAGGCGCGATAGGAAGGCCGGGGAAGCTCTTTCAGCTGGGAAAGGAGGGATCCGGACCGTTCGATGGGCCCTGCCACCAGCTGCGGGAAAAACGAGACGAACAGGGCGTACGCAGGCAAATTCCGCTCCGGAGGCACCGTCCCCCGGTAGACGTCAATGACGTATCCGATGGTCTGGAAGGTGTAAAACGAAATTCCGACGGGCAGCACGGGATCCCACCGGGGCATGGGCGCGGAAATGCGGAGGAGCGACAGCGCTGCGATCCCCGTGGAGCAGGCGAAGCGGAAGTATTTGAAGAGAAACAGCACGCCGAGGTTCAATACGACCGCGGCGATGAGGAACGCGCGCCTTCGTTTCCCGCCGGATCCCCCTTCCCGGACCGGCCCCATCCCCAGCGCGCAGAGATAGGTGACGAGGGTGGAGAAGAGGATCAGGACGATATAGCGCGGATTCCACGACAGGTAGAAGACGTAGCTGCATACGAGGAGCCACAGGCCCTTCGCGCGTTTCGGGAGCACATGGAACAGGATCAGCGCGGTCGGGAAAAACAGCAGAAACCGCAGGGAATTGAAGAGCATGAATCCGTCCCCCTCCGCCTGACACAAGGATTCCGGAGCCGCGTCCGGAGAAGCGGGGATCCGCCTTTTTTGCGGTCCCGCCCGGTTTTGATTATATCACAGTCCCTTCTGTTATGCAAGAGAAAACCGGGAAACTCCCCCCGGCCGCGCCCGATCCCGCCCGATCCGGTTGCGCGGAGGAGCGGAATGTGGTATAATGGATCAAATTCATCGAGGAGGCCGATATGCTGCGTATTCACCCCGACCGACGCCACCTGACGGACGAAACCGGGCGGACGGTCTATCTCATCGGAGACACCGCGTGGGAGCTCTTTCACTGCCTGAACCGGGAAGAGGTTCTCCGGTATCTCGACTGCCGCGCGGAACAGCGGTTCAACTTCATTCAGTGCGTGATTCTCGCCGAGCGCGGGGGTCTGACTGAGCCGAACGCCTACGGACGCCTGCCGCTTCTTTTGGGGGAGGACGGCATTCCCGATCCCGAGCGTCCCGACCTCGGCGGCCCATACTCCTATTTCGACCATGCGGAGTTCATCGTGTCGGCGGCGGAGGCGCGGGGACTCTATATGGGCGTGCTCCCGACCTGGGGCGACAAGTTCAACTGTCTCTGGGGCGGCGGGCCGGAGATCTTCACGCCGGAGAACGCGTTTGCCTACGGACGCTGGCTCGGCGCTCGCATGAAACACCACGACAACCTTGTCTGGATCCTCGGGGGAGACCGCCCGCTGACCGAGGAAAAGCACTTCGCCGTCGTGGACGCCATGGCCGCGGGATTGAAGGAAGGGGACGGCGGGAAGTTTCTCATGACCTACCATCCCATGGGCGGCCAGTCCTCCTCCGCTTATGTCCACGACCGGGCATGGCTCGATTTCAACATGTTCCAGTCCGGGCACGGATGGCCGACGACGCCCTCGCACGAGATGGCGGCGCGCGACCGGTCCCTCGTCCCCGTCAAGCCGACCGTGGACGGCGAACAGCGGTACGAGGATCACCCGATCAACTTCCAGCCGGAGAAGGGTTATTTCGACGCCTGCGACGTCCGCGTGACCATGTGGCGGAATCTGTTCGCCGGGACTGCGGGCGATACCTACGGACACCACGCCGTCTGGTGCATGATGAGGCAGCCGAGCCGCTATTTCCCCGGCACATGGGAGACCGCGCTGAAAAGGCCGGGGGCGGAATCCGTGCGCATAGCCGCGGCCTTTACGGACGAAAACGACGCCGCCCTTTTCGATCCGATCGGCGACGCGATTCTCGACAACGAACCCGGGGCGAATTATGTCGCGGCCGTCCTTGTCCGCGGGGAGCGGCGCGCCCATCTGCTCTCCCCGTGCGGTATTCCGGAAACGCTCAATCCGGACAGATTCCCCGCTGCCGTCCGGGTTTCGCGGGCCTTCCGTCCGGCTGACGGGGAAGAGATCCCCTGCGTTATCCGCGAAGACGGGACGTACTTCTTCCCGGACAGGCCGTGCGGACGCGGACAGGACGCCGTGGTCACGCTGGAGTGGTGATATCCTGCCCGGGATGCCGGGCAACTTGAGAGAGGGGAGGCGCGGTCATGCTTTGGAACGCGAAAAACGGTCAGGTGTCTTTGTCCGGAACGAAGATGAGCTATGTGTCCTTCGGGCGGGGGGAAAAGGCGTTCGTCATTCTGCCCGGGCTGTCGGACGGTCTGGCGACGGTGCGGGGGAAGGCGCTGTTTCTGGCCGGACCGTACAGGGCTTTCTTCGGGCGGTACACCGTCTGGATGTTCAGCAGGAAGGACGAGCTGCCCCGCGGGACCTCCATCCGGGATATGGCGGACGATCAGGCAGAGGCCATGCGGATTCTCGGGATCGGCAAAGCCTCCGTCATGGGTGTGTCGCAGGGCGGAATGATCGCGCAGATCCTCGCCGCGCAGCATCCGGAGACGGTCGAAAAGCTGGTGATCGCCGTGTCCGCGCCCCGGGCCAGCGAAACGGTCCGTGCGTCGGTCGGGCGGTGGATCGGGTACGCGAAGCGGGGAGACCACAAAGGGCTGATGATCGACACCGCCGAGGCGAGCTATTCCCCGGAGCGGCTCAGGCAGTACAGGAGGCTCTATCCCGTGATCGGCCTTGTCGGAAAGCCGAAGAGCTACGACCGGTTTCTCGCCAACGCGGAGGCGATCCTCGGCATGGACGCATCCGATGAATTGGGAAAGATCAGCTGTCCGACGCTCATCATCGGGGGAGGGGAGGACCGGATCGTCGGGATCGGCGCGTCCTATGAGATGAAGGAGCGTATCCCGAACAGCGAGCTGTATGTCTATCCCTCCCTCGGACACGCGGCCTACGAGGAGGCGGAGGACTTCAACGACCGGGTTCTGCGGTTCCTCGAGGAAGACGGGGAGTGAACGGTCCCGGACGGACAGGGCTCCCGTTTGTTTTCCCGTCGGTTTCGACCCGTCCGTCAAACTCCTCCCTCCCGCGCCTGACAAAAGGAAAAAACGGAAAAAACGATTGACGGAGCGAGGAAAACCGTGCTATAATGGGACAGCGAACACCGTGGGAAAGAATACGGAGCAACAGCGCGGGAGGCATCTATGAAAAAAAGACAGATCGTCAACATCATCAACTTCATCCGGGACGTGGAGCCGCGGGCGCCGAAGGATCTGGTCGAGCCGGTGCGGGAGCAGATCGCGGTCATGAAGAAAACCGGACTGCGCGGGACGTTCCTGCTGCAGTACGACGCCCTGATCGATCCGGTCTACGTCGGGATGCTCAAAGAGCTGGATCCCGCTCAGTTTGAGATCGGCGTCTGGTTCGAGATCGTGGAGCCCCAGTGCAAGGCGGTCGGGATCCCGTGGACGGGCCGTTTCCCGTGGGACTGGCATGTGCACTGCGGATTTTCGATGGGATACACGAAGCCCCAGCGGGGGATGCTCTGCGACATCCTGTTCGAGAAGTTCAGGGAGACCTTTGGTTATTACCCCCGGGTCTTCGGCTCATGGTTCTTCGATTCCCACACCGCCCGGTATCTTTCGGACAAGTACGGCCTTGACGCCATGTGCAACTGCAAGGAGCAGTACGGCACGGACGGCTACACGCTCTGGGGCGGGTACTACGGACAGGCGTACTATCCCAGCCGGACGAACGTCTTTGTGCCGGCGCAGACCGAGGCCGAACAGGTTCCGGTCCCGCTCTTCCGGATGCTCGGATCGGATCCCGTGTATCAGTACGATTTCGGCATGAGCGCGGATGCGGGCGCGTCCAGGGTGCAGGGCGTCATCACGCTCGAGCCGGTCTACAATGGCAGAGGCGGGGGCGTTCCCGCATGGGTGGACTGGTTCCTGAAGGAGAACTACAACGGCGACTGCCTGACCTTCGGATACGCGCAGGCGGGGCAGGAAAACAGCTTTGGCTGGCCGGGCATGAAGAACGGGATCGAATATCAGTTCGCCCGGTTCGCGGAGCTTCAGGCGGAAGGGAAGATCGAAGTCGAGCCTCTCGGGGATACCGGACGGTGGTACAAGAAGACGTGGAAGGAAACGCCTGCCTCCGCCATCACCGCCCACACCGCGTTCGACGACCCGGACAAGAATTCCGTCTGGTACTGCACGAAGCATTACCGGATCAACCTCTTCGCGGCGGACGGGGCGTTCCGGATCCGCGACCTGCATGTGTTCGACGAGCGTGTTCCGGATCCCTTCGAGAACAAGGTCTGCCCGGCGAACGAGGCGGTGTACGAGAGCCTGCCCGCCGTGGACGGGAACCGTCACACCGGAAACGGCACCGTCGCCGGTGTCGTGCTCACCCGAAACGGCGCGCTTCTGAAAGCGGGGCCCATGACCTTCGAGGACTGCGGGAACGGGGAGGCGAAAATCGGCTACGGCGCGTTCTCGGTGTTCCTCCGTGAGGACGGATTCCGGATCGAGTCGGACGGGGACTTCCGGCTCGAATACCGGATCGGGCGGTTTGACGACCACATGCCCGAAGTCGTCTCGTGCGGAGAGAAAGAACTTGTCCTTCGCTATCTGGAGACGGACTACGGCTTTGCCCTGAAAAACGGAACCTTCGACGGACCGACGGCGGTCAATTCGGAGAACGGAGCGGCCGAATTCACGATCATCCGGAAATGACCGGAGAAAGGAACGGAATTATGAAGAAACAGCTTTGTCTGCTGCTTGCGGCGATGCTCGCGGCGGGAAGTCTCTTCTCCTGCTCGTCGGGAGGGGCGGAAAACGGAGACGGCGCGGAAGCGGAACAGACGCCCGGCGGATCCGCCGTGACCGACGCATCGACTCCGGCCCCCGAGACCGAGCCCGAGACGGAGGAGCACCTGCCCGCGCCCGCCGTTGAGGACATGAACGGGGCGGTCCTCACGATCATGAACATGACCCCCTCGGCCTTCAACTGGGCGAACACGCTGATTTTCGCCTCCGAGATGAACGGCGAGATTCTGAACGACGCCCTTTATTCCCGCGAGCAGAAGGTGGAGGATCTCTACAACTGCTCCCTCGAGGAGCTGGAGACCGCCAACAGCAGCGGCGGCGATCTGACGAGGGCGGTCAAGGCCGGGGATCACACCTGCGACACCTGCATGGTGTTCGACGCGGGCGTCTCCGGGATCCTGACGCAGGGCGTTCTTCTGTCCTGGAACAATCTGGACATCGATCTGTCCATGCCGTGGTGGGACAGCGCGGCGACGGAGCAGTACAATTTCTACGGCATTCAGGCGGCGGTGTCCGGGGCGTTCAGCCTCTACAACTATTCCACCCGCCACTGTTACGTCTTCAACAGCGACATGCTTGAGAACGTCGCCGCGGGAACCGACCTCTACAATGAAGTCCGGGAGGGGACGTGGACGGACGACCGTCTCTACGCTCTCGGAGCGCTCGGCGTGTCGGATCTCAACGGCGACGGCACAATGGACAAGGATAACGACGTGTGGGGCATCGTGTCCTCCGTGACCCGGCATTACAGCGCGATGCTGGCCGGCGCGGGCGTGAAGTACATCGACCGGGACGAGGACGGTGTTCTGAATTTCGCCATCCCCGGGAACGAATATGCCCTGAACGTGGTTTCGAAGCTCGTGCAGCTCAACGTGGGCAACGATATCTATACCAACGGCACCAGCCCGAGCGATATCGGCGGCGGCGCGGAGTCCCCGATCTTCTACGACGGGCGCGCCCTCTTCATCGCGGCCTATGTGGGCGAGGCCTCCCGGATGCGCGAGATCGAATTCAACATCGGGATCCTTCCTCCGCCGAAGTTCGACGAGACGCAGGATCGGTATTATTCCCTCGTCGAAGGCGGCGCGCAGTCCGTGCTCCCGAAGACCCTCGCCGGGGACGATCTGCGCAAGGCCGCGATCCTTCTCAACGCGTTCGCCTATTACTCCTATCTCGAATCCGTTCCCGCCTACATCGAGCAGGTGCTGATGACAAAGGTGGCCCGGAACGAGGATTCCTCGGAGATGCTCCGGATCGTGTTCGACTCCTCGTTCTACGACCTCGGCACGGGCATCTGGTCGAGCGACACGAAGAACCAGTTCACCGCGAACATTTTCGCGCCGAAATCCGACAACGTCGCTTCCCTCTGCGCAAGGGTCGGAAAAGTGATCAACAAGCAGCTCGAAAGGTTCACCAAATCGGTGATGGAGATGGAAGGGGAATAATACTAATCTCAAGCTAAAAAGGAAACGCGGCTTTCTTTCGGAGAAAGCCTGGCAAAGAACTTCATGGGGAGGATAAGAGGTAGGCTATACCAATCAAGTGAAGCTGAGGCTTCGGCACACCAATATAGCTATCCAACCTTATCAGAGTTATCGCACGCGAGCTCACGGCAGAGGCCGTTCGCCTTCTACATGGAGCGATCAAAACCCATATAGTTTAGCTTTTTAGGCTGAGAATAGTATAATACCCGGATGAAGATGATCCGGAAATAAAAGACAGCGTGTCTCTTCCCCCGGTCCCGGGAGAAAACAGACACGCTGTTTTATTCAGCTGTGTTCGCCGATATATTCCTTCATCATGCCGAGGTACTGGCGGCCCTTGTTGCCGAACGCCTTTCTCAGCTCGTTGTACGCGACGCGCTGATTCGGGCTTTCGTTGAAAATCGAGACGATCTTCATCGCCCGGTCGCTCGTGACGCCGCGCTCGAGAAGAAACCGGATCGGTCCGTCCGTCAGGTGAGGGCCGCCGTCCTCCGGCTTGTCCCCGGCCTCTACGGCCTCTTCCTCGGAATCGGACGGCGCGGGAGCGGGCTCTTCCGGTTCCCGCTGAGCCTCGGACGCTTTTGCCGGCTCTTCGGCGGATGCGGGAGCGGAGGCCGCGGTCATGGCGAGGATCTCCTCCTTCGTCAGGGGCAGATCGCTCTTGTCCACGGGGGCGGGCGCTTCCTTCTCACGCTCCGGGAAACTGAAGACGGAGGTCTGAACCAGAACCTTCACCGCCTCGTAGTACTTCTTGCCGTCCTCCTTCCCGAACGCGCCGCGCATCCGGTTGTAGGCGTCCCGCATGTTCCGGCACTTCGGAAGGAGATTCGCGGCCCGGACGGCGTCCTTGAACGGGATCCCCGCGGCGGTCAGGCTTTCCTCGAGAGTCAGCTCGTGCTCCGGCTGCTTCTGCTCCGGCTGCTTCTGCTCCGGCTGTTCCTGATCGGAGGGAGCGGCGGGGGCGGGTTCCTCCGGCGCGGGCGTCGGTTCGACGGCAGGGGTATCCTGCTCGGGGAGGGAGGGGGATTTCTCGCCGTCCGCCGCCGCCGTCTTGACGGTGATCCAGGACGATCCCTTTTCTCCGGCTTCAAACTCGAACCACTCGCTGAACTGTTTTTCGAGGTAATCCATCGGATTGCGCCGGGATCTCTGCTGATCGTATTTGTAGTCGGGAAGGGAGACCAGAGCCTTGAACAGCTCGCCGGATTTGATCCGTCCGTCGTGGGAGGCGATCTGCTCTCCGATGAACTTTCGGATGATCTCGATCCGGGCGCGGTGGCTGGGGGCGATGGTCCGCTCTCCGCGCTCGGCCCGTTCCGCTTCCGTCCCTTCGCCGGACTGCGCCGGTTTTTTCTCGGGCTGAGGCGCGGGCTGCGCGGGTTGTGCAGGCTGAGCGGGTTGTGCAGGCTGCGGGGCTTTCTTTTCGGGCGGCGTGCTCGGGGCGGATTTTTTCTCCTGCTGAGGCGCGGGGGGATTCTCCGTCGTCTGGGCCGCTTTCTTTGTCCCGGCCGCGGATTTGCGCTCGGTCTGCGTCTGGGCCGGAGTCTGGGCGGTCAGCTCGACGAATTCGGTGCAGGCTTTGGGCCACATGGCGTTGGTGTTCTTCGGCTCGCCCATGCCGATCACATCCACGCCCGCCGCGCGGAGATGTACGGCCAGCGGGGAGAAGTCGGAGTCCGAGGAAACGATGAGGACCGCGGTCTTTCCGGGGTCTTCTCCGGAGGCGCGGGACGCCGAGAGGATCTCCATCGCGCCGATGACCAGGGCGATGTCGGAGCTGTTCTTGAAGCGGTTCGGACGGAGGGTGAAATTGGTGTGGATCGTGTGCCGGAGAATCGGATCGGACCAGTCGTTCAGAGCCACGCCGGATCCGTAGATCTCGCGGACGGCGACGGAACCGAGGGAATTGGCGTAAGAAAAGATCTGTTCCGCGAAGGACGGGTCGATGTTTTCCCCGTCGATGAGAACGGCAACGGTTTTGTTGTCTGTCATACAGGTATTCCTTTATTTTGTTTGTGCGGCTCGGGCAATCGGAGCGGGGCAGACGGACAAACCGCCATCGGAGAAGGACGACGGGCTTCTGTGCCGATGCGGTTTTCGAATGAGGCGGAGAGCGGGACTATGGAACGTCCGGTCCGCGCGGCTCCCTTGCCGAATATGCCGTATCAGTATTATACCATATTTCACCAAAACAATCAACCGGTTTTTGAAAATTCCGCTCCGGGCCGTTCCTGACAAGGAAACCGTGCGATTGACGGCGGAATGCGTCGTTTTGTCTTGCAATTTGCACCGGATCTGTGATACAATAGATCAAACAGTCTGCGCTGTCCGGGAAGGGAGGGGAAGAATCTTGCGTTTCGTCATGCGGCGGGAACATTCCATCGTCGATGAGCTGTTCCGCGGATCGGTGATGTACTATATGCTGGATTCCCTGACCTGGGCGATCGGCGCTCTGATCGACGGCGCGATCATCGGAAACTTCCTCGGCGTGGACGCGGTGGCGGCGTACGGTCTGACCGCTCCCCTGACGCTTGTCTGCGCGCTGATCGGGAGCGTGGTGTTCGGCGGATCCCGTACGCTGTATGCGTGGCTCGCCGGACGTGGAGAGACGGAGGAGGCCAACCGCGTATTCACCCTCTCCTGCGTTCTGGCCGCCGGGTTATCCCTCGTCATGACGGGTGCGATCTTTCTGCTTCTGACGCCGCTCTCCGCCCTTCTGGGAGCCGGAGGGGAGCACATGGCCCTGCGTCCTCTGGTCAAGCGGTATATCGCGGGATTTATCCTCGGCGCGCCGTTTGACAGCACCGCAAAGGTTCTTGCCGGATTTCTGAGCGTGGATTCGGACGACAACCGGGTGACGGCCGCGACGGCTGCGATGACCGTGACGGATATCGTCGGAGACCTCGCCGCGGTGTTCCTCTTCCACGGAGGCATGTTCCTCGTCGGGCTGACCACGGCGCTCGGGCAGATCGTGTACTTCATCGTGCTGACAACGCATTTCCGCCGCAGAAACCGCATGCTGAAATTCGTCGTGAAAGGGATCGCCCGGCCCTGGAGGACCTTCGGGACCATCCTCCGGCACGGCGTTCCGGCGGGGATCTCCCTGATCGCCGACGCCCTGTGCGGGATCGCGGTCAACCGGATCCTGTCCGCCTCCGCCTCGAGCATGTATCTCGCCGCGTACAGCGTTCACAGATCCATGGGCTCCCTGATCGGCGCGACGTATCTTGGGATCGCGGACACGGTCTGGGGCCTCTCTGGGATCTATTACGGGGAGGAGGACAGGCGCGCCCTCGACCGCCTGCAGAAAACCGCGGTCCGGACCGGGGCTGCGCTGATCGTTTTGGCAGGCGCGCTGCTTCTCGTGTTTCCCCGTTTCTTCGCGGGCCTCTACATCGGCTGGAACGATCCGGAGGCGCTCGCCCTGTCCGCCCGTGCCGTCCGGTGGTTTGCGCTGAGCATGCCCCTGTATCTGCCGGTCTATCTGTTCAACGATTACCTGATGGGGATCGGACGCTTCAGAGTTTCGAACGTCTACACGGCCTTTCTGGAATGCGGCGCGGTCGTTCCCGTCGTATTCGTCATGGTGAGGCTGATCGGCGGGGCGGGCGCGTGGATTGCCACACCGGTATCCCTCGTCGTGATGCTTCTCTTCGCGCTGGTCTATGTGCTCTTTTGGAAGGGCGGGGACCGCTTCGACGAGAAACGGCTGCTCGTTCCCCGGGATTTCGGGATCGCCGCGGGGGAGGAGCTCAGCATCTCCGCGGACACCATGACGGAGGTCGTCGGCATGTCGCGGATCGCCGGGCTGTTCTGCCGGGAAAACGGGATCGACCGGAAGAAGGCGAACGCTCTGGCACTCTGCATCGAGGAAATGGGCCGGAACATCATCGAGCACGGCTTTACCGACGGGAAGGAGCACAGCATCGACATCCGGATCCTCCTCAAGGACGGGGAGCTGATTCTCCGGATCCGGGACGACTGCCTGCCCTTCAATCCGGTGGAGCGGTACGAGCTGATCCGGCAGCAGGAAGAGGATCCGACGAAGAACATCGGCCTCCGTCTGGTGGTGAATATGTGCCGGGACATGCAGTATCTGAGCGCGCTCGGCATCAACAGCCTGATCATCAGGATTTGAACCTATAGTATAATACTAATCTCAAGCTAAAAGGGAAACGCGGCTTTCTTTCGGATGAAAGTTCGCTCAACAAGTTGAGCTGCAAAGAACTTCATGGGGAGGAGGTAATGGATAGGTTATACCAATCAAGTGAAGCTGAGGCTTCGGCACACCAACGAAGCTTCGCACAGAGTGCGAACTTCTGAAGCCATCCAACCTTATCAGAGTTATCGCACGCGATGCTCACCCGCTCAACAAGTTGAGCAAGGAGGCCGTTCGCCTCCTACATAGAGCGATCAAAACCCATGTAGTTTTGCTTGTTAGGCTGAGTTTAGTATAAACCGTTCCGAACGTTGGGGGACGAACAGCGGAAAAAAGACACAGCTTCTCTTCGGACAGACGCCGGGGGAAGCTGTGTTTTGGCTTTTGACTGCCGGAAGACCGATCCGGTCAGAATTCTTCTCCCTCCTCAGCCGCGCGGAGCTTCAGGCCGGAATAGTCCGGGGCGATGGTTTCGCCGGGCTTGAGGATCAGAAATTCCCGCTCGTTCCATGTGCCGTCCACCATCATCCGGAGCATGCGGTTGTCGCCGTTCAGTTCGCGCAGACGCCAGCCCTTCCGCTCCGCCTCCGTTTCCGCGCGCCGCAGATTGTCCGGGGAGTCGTGGATATCCGAGTGGATATAGCCGAGGGTGGAGTAGTTCTTTTCCCAGCTGGATTCCACTTCGATGAGATAGTCCGCGTTGTCCTCGCCGTATTTCTCCGCGTATTCCAGCCACTTCCGCCGCTTGAAGTCGTCGCTGTCGAAGAGGCGCGCGCTCTGTTCCAGCCAGCCGCTGTTGAGCCAGTACGCGCCCTTTGCCGCGGCGAATTCCTCGAGATACCGCTGCTGCGATCCCATGAAGAGGGCGATGCAGTCGTCCGTCCGCGGGATGACGATGGGAATGTCCCGGCACTTGATCCCGACCACGGCCTTGGAACAAAGCCCGTAGCCGAGCGCGATGTAGTCGGGGCGGAATTCCAGCTCCCTCGCCTCCCATTGGGCGTAGAGATCGTCCAGGGTCCGGCACAGGCGGTCCTGTAGCTTTTCGGGCGTATTGTGAAGGCCGCGGCCCAGCCAGGTCAGCTCGATCTGATTGTCGGAAAGGGCGGACAGATAGCTGAGCTCGCGCGCGAAGATCCGGCACGCTATGATGTGGATGCGCATGGTTTCCTCCGTTAATTCCCTTTTTCCGCCTTGATGATCTTGTCGTAAAGACGGGAAAGGGTCTTCTCCACGGGCTTTTTCACCCGTTCGTAGTGGGACGCGATGTTCTCGTTGTGCTCCGGCATCAGTTCGTAGAAGCAGTAGAAGATCGAGTGGAAGGAGGAGTCGAATCCGAGATAGCTGCCGCCGATATCGCAGGTCAGGCCCTCGTTGATGATGTCGAGCATTTCGAGGGATTCCTCGTCCCGGGTGGACTTGCCGCGGATCAGGTTTTCGTTGTACGCCGACTGGATCGCCTGACTCTCGTAGCAGAAGAGCTCGAGCACCGCGCCGGTCTTGTCGGGATCCGTGATCGTGACGGGGACGCAGACGAAGCAGGGCCACGGGTTGGAGACGTAGTGCTCCTGTTCCTCGTTGTACTTCGGGCCGGGCAGGATGCCGAAATCCACGTCGGAATCCCTCAGGCCGGCGACTCCGCCGACGCCCGAGAAGGTGTACAGGGCGAGCCCGTCGCTGAACGGCTGCTGATTCGTGTCGTAGAAGCGGAAATAGCCGTTGGACAGATCGGGGTTCATGAAGTAGGCGTAGGTCTTCTCGAAGATCTCCACGACCTTGTCGCTCCAGTAAACCAGCTCGAGCCCTTCGTCCGTGGCCTTCGTGCAGTGCTCGCCGCAGAAGAAGATGATATCGCAGGAGCGTTCCGTCAGATCCCCGGTGTAGCCGGTCTGGTCGCGGTAGTCGATGACGCTGTCCCCGTTGACGTCGAGCGTGACGGAGGAGGCGTTCTCGAGGAACCGGTCGTAGGTCCATTCGCCGTTGCGGACCAGCTCGTAGTGATCCGGCATATTGTAGCTTGCGGCGATGCTCTTGTTGAACAGGGTGCAGATCGCGGTCTGGAGCACAAGATCCCCCGCTGCATAGTACAGCTTGGAGCCGATGCGGAATTCCTCCATCATCGATCCGCTCCACCACGGGGCGGCGAAGTCGGTGTGGGGAAGGTCGTACAGGTCGTAGAGCGCGCCGTTTGTGACGTAGTCGCTGATACCGTAGATGCAGTGGGTGTAGACGATCTGATAGGCATCGTCCCCCGCCCGAACCGAGCGCATCACGACGTTGTGGCACTCCGCGTCCGTGCTCCAGTTCCAGTCAAACTTGACGTTGAGGGTGTTCTCCACGTTCACCTGCCGGTTGTAGGCGGCGTCGTTGACGGCTTCTCCGGTCAGCTCTTCGGTGTACTGATACGAGATATTTCCCCATTCGGGCGCGATAAAGGAAATGCTGTCTCCGCCGTAATCCAGTCCGCTCACATCCGGCGGGGGATAGGCGGGCTCCGTTTCGATCTCGACGGGGATCTCCTCGGCGGCGGGGGCGGATACGGCTTCCGTTTCGCCCGGCGATTCCGCGGAATTGCTGCTGCAGGACGCGAAGAGAATCAGGGATGCTAAGAGCAGCGACAGAGGACGGATGGATGAACGTTTCATGAGTACCTCCTTCGGGCCGGTCTTCGGGATGGGTGATTCTGCATAAAAAAGTATAGCATAAACCGGATAATTTGTCAACCTTGTCCGCTTTCCAAGCGAGGATTTTGAAAAATCAAAAAACCGATCCGGGGATCACTCCCCGAACCGGACTTCGTATTCGGAAACGGACGCGAGAAAGGTCTCGACGAGCATCATCATGCGGTCCTCGGCCTCTTCCCAGATGTTCATCTCCTCCGCCCGCCGGATCGCCTCGTCCTGAAAGCTGTCGAACCACGAGGCGAGGTTGTCGATGTTGATGGGATTGAGGATGTTGTTCGTGCTTTCCACGTCGATGCTGTCGAACTTGATGTAGTTGTCGGTGATCCGCGGCTCCGGCAGGACGACGGTGATGACGCCCTTCTCCCGGTCCGTTGTAAAGGCGATTTCCTCGAGGTCGTAGCTGACCTTGACGACGCCCTCGTAGGAGACGGTGACCCGGTTCTGCGTCAGGGGAATATCCCGGCCGAAGAGCTGGCGCATGTCGGTCACGGTCCGGGAGTCGGCGTACTCGAAGGACACGGTGGAGAGCTCTCCGATGGCGAGAAGCCGCTCTTCGATCTCCTCGTCGGAGAACTCGTCTTCGGTATTGCTCCCGTGCCCGAACAGCGCCGGAAGGGAGAAGGGCAGGGACACCCCGTTCACGTTCAGATACAGCAGATAGACCCCGACCACCGCGGCGAGGAAGATCAGCACGAGAAAAAAGGCGGACAGCGCGGATTTGACGGAACCTTTCACGGAATTCCCTCCTCTTTCGGATTTGTTCCGGATTGAGTATAGCACACAAAAAAAGAGAAATCAACACGAAAAACGGAAAAAACGCGCGAACTCTGAAAAGATGTTCTGAAATTTTTGGGAAACAACAGAAATCCTATTGACAAGGCCGGACGGATGTGCTATACTATGTGCGAAATCATAAGACGATTGCTCTTTGAACGATCGTGCGTTCTTTTCCGGAGGGGGCGGAGGACATGGAGGAGCGCGGCGCGTATTTCTGCTGCGACATGAAATCCTTTTACGCGTCGGTGGAGTGCGTGGCGCGGGGACTGGATCCGCTGACGGCCCGCCTGCTGGTGGCGGACGACTCCCGCACCGACAAGACCATCGTGCTGGCGGTCTCCCCCGCGCTGAAAGCCATCGGCGTGCCCTCCCGTCCCCGGCTGTTCGAGGCGAAGCAGGCAATCGCCCTGTACGAGGCGGCCCACCGCACGAAGGTGGACTACATCACGGCGACGCCGCGCATGGCCGAATACATCCGGGTCTCCGCTAAGATCTACGAGGTGTTCCGCCGGTACGTCGCCGAGGAGGATATCCACGTCTACTCCATCGACGAGTGCTTCGTGGACGCGGGACCGTATCTCAGGATCTGGTCGCGCGAGGCGGAGAGAACGGGCGTTCCGGCGGTGCGCTGCTTCGTCATGAGCATCATCCGGGACGTGCTGGCCGCGACGGGGATCACGGCGACGGTCGGGATCGGGACGAATCTCTATCTCGCCAAGGTCGGGATGGATCTGGTGGCGAAAAAGGCCCCGCCGGACGAAAACGGCGTGCGGATCGCGGAGCTGGACGAGGAGAGCTACCGTCTGAAGCTCTGGACCCACAGGCCGCTGACGGATTTCTGGATGATCGGGCACGGGACGGCGGAGAGGCTCAAGGCGCGCGGCATGCGCACGATGGGGGATATCGCCGCGATGTCCCTCGCCAACGAAGCGTATCTATACAAGCTGTTCGGAATCAACGCGGAGCTGCTCATCGACCACGCGTGGGGGATCGAGCCGACCCGGATGAGCGACATCAAGAACTACCGGACGGACTCTCACTCCCTTTCCACGGGGCAGGTCCTGCCGAGGCCGTACAAATACGACGAGGGATTTTTGGTGTTCCGGGAGATGGCGGACCTTCTGTGCGCGGATCTGGCGGCGAAGCGGCTGACCACGCCGTCCGTCACATGGCGCATCGTGTACGATCCGAAGAGTCTGGAGGAGAATCCGGAGTACCGGGGGGAGGTCGGGGTGGATTTCTACGGGCGGCTGCTGCCGAAGAGCGCGCACGCCACGGTCCGCCTGCGGAGCCGCACGAACAGCGCGTCGGTGATCATGGAGGGGCTGGAGAAGTCCTTCGCCGACCATGTGGATCCCACGCTCCTGATCCGGCGGCTGATGATCTGCGCCAACCAGACGCAGGGGGAGGATCTCGGGCTGCAGATGGACATGTTCACGGACGTGCAGCGGGAAAACGACCTGCAGCGCGCCCTCGTCGGGATCCGGCGGCGGTACGGCATGAACGCGGTGGTGAAGGGGATGAACCTCGAGGAGGGGGCCACCACCATCGAGCGGAATACGCAGATCGGCGGACACCGGGCTGGGAGCGCGCTGCCGGACGGGGAAAAAATCTGAATCGGAGGCGGAACAGATGACGGAGATACCGGAAAACTTTCCCTATCGGGAGACGCTGCTGCGCGGACGCCCGGAGCACAGGGACGACGGATTCTGGGAGGAACATCCCCGGATGGAGCGGGGGAAGAGGGCCAAGCTGTTCGCCCCCTTCGACGCGCTGGACGGCTACGGGGACGCGATCCGGACCAAGAACACGGTCTATACGGAAAAACCGCGCCTGTCCACGGATCAGCAGGAGGCTTTGAACCGGAGGCTGACGCGGCTCTGCGAGCAGTTCGGAAAAAGACGGCGGATCCGGGACGGCGGGGGCGGGCTCCCGTGGGTGCGGGTGACCCGGTATGTGCCGTGCTCCGACCGCTATCACGACGCCTACGGACGGCGCGGCACCTGCGAGACGGCGGAGGGCTGGCTGACGGCGGCGGATCCGGAGGTCGCGCGCACGATCTGTGTAAACGGCGAGACGATCCCCTTCGGCGATATCGTCAGAATCCAAAAGAGCCGGCCCTTCCGATAACGGAAAAGACCGGCCCTTTTTTATCGATTCGAGGAAGTTCAGTTGTCCGCTAAATTGTATCCGTCCTTCATCCGGGCGGAGGCTTCGCGGACGACGGCGTTCAGAACGGAGGTCGTCTGTTCCTTCGCCATGGCGCAGAGCTTTTCGTTCGCTTCGGAGGCGAGGGAGAAGTCGCCGGATTCGGCCATTCTGCGGTCGTATTCCAGAACGATGCGGCGGCCTTCGGTCATGACGGCGTTCTGATAGCGGGTGACGTGCTGGACACAGGCGGGGAAGTGAGGATCCGCCAGAGCCGCGATGAGACGGCTGCCCCAGTAGAAGTTCTCCGTGGAGACGTCGGTCGTGACCTCAGAGAGATAGGCGGGCATCTTCGGGACGCAGGGATAGACCGGCAGGAGCGCGTCGAAGGTCGTCGGGCCGAAGCAGATCCATTCCAGCCCCTTGAGCTCTTCCGGAACGCCGCTGCGGATCTGGCAGACGGAGGCCACGCCCGTGCGGTTGATGCCGATGGAGCGGTACATGCCCCGCTTTCCGCTGTCAA
Source organism: Oscillospiraceae bacterium (assembly GCA_015065385.1). GTDB lineage: Bacteria > Bacillota > Clostridia > Oscillospirales > CAG-272 > UMGS1696. Next base: position 94,431 of record SVQK01000120.1, read on the forward strand.
TGTTCGAATAGGGGTTGTAGGGCGTTCCCTGATAATGCGAGGAAATCAGGTATTTCACGTCCTCCACGGTCACCTTCCGGTCGGGGACGAGGCACCACGGGATGTTGTCGCTCTCGGGCGTGAACTCGGCGTCCGGACCGTCCCAGCGGTGGGAGAAGGGCGTCAGGCACCGGCCCATGAACCACGCGCGGGGGGTGTTGTAGATGTGATCCATGTCCGTGTGGGAGCCGAAGACGTCGCGGGGGTTGAACTTTCCCCCCTGATTGCAGTCGAGCCGGTTATCCGCGATGAACTCCCGCAGATCCGCGGAGCAGAGGCAGGATTCCTGTTTGCCGAAGGCGTCGTCCAGATCGAAGGCGTCCATCCCGAACTGATTGGGCGCGAGCACGCAGACGTCGTCCGGAACGCGGCGCGCCATCCAGTGGTGACCGCCGATGCTTTCGAGCCACCAGACCTCGTTCTCATCGTTGAACGCGATGCCGTTGGATTCGTAGGTGCCGTACTGCTCGAGGAGGGATCCGAGCCGGAGGATGCCTTCCCGGGCCGTGCGGACGTAGGGCAGGACGAGCACGACGATGTCCTCCTCGCCGATGCCGCCCGGGACGTCCTTTTCGCGGCGGGACTTCGCCTTTTTGTACGTCACCAGCGGATCGGCGGAGAGAACCCGCGGGTTGGAGGTGATGGTCTCGGTGGCGGTCATGCCGACGTTCGCCGCGTTGATGCCGGTCGCCGCCCATGTGCCGTTTTTCGGATCGACGCTCGGGCAGGCGGTATAGCGCATCGGATCGTCGGGCAGGGGGATCTCGAGATGGGAGAGGACGGTCTTGTAGGTGCGGGGCTGGTCCTTGGGATTTACCACGATCAGCTTCTTCACGTCGAAAAAGCCGTCGTCGGTGCGGGCGATCATAGTGGAGCGGTCGTTCGAGGCGTTCTTGCCGACCAGTACGGTTGTGCAGGGCATGGAAAATCTCCTTCTTTCTGTGCGGTCTTTGTCCTCCGCTATTGTATCAGAATCCGGGCGGGATTGCAAGCCGGGAGGAGGAGTTTCGCGCGCACGGGCAATTTTTTCACACATTCCTCTTGCGTTTTTTTATCGAATTTGTTATGATGAAAGAAAAACGAAAGAACGGGATGGAGCGGACTATGGAACGGAAGAGCAAAAAGAGGCTCGGCAGACTCGCGGCGGGATTTCTCGCCCTGCTCCTGTGCGCGGGATCGTCCTGCGGGCGCGGGGAGGACTCTGAACAGAATCCGGCGGCGGAACA
>SVQK01000121.1 GCA_015065385.1 Oscillospiraceae bacterium
AATGGATAGGCTATACCAATCAAGTGAAGCTGAGGCTTCGGCACACCAATATAGCTATCCAACCTTATCAGAGTTATCGCACGCGAGCTCATCGCACGGCGATTCGCACCCTACATGGAGCGATCAAAACCCATATAGTTTTGCTTTTTTAGGCTGAGAATAGTATAAAACAAAAAACGGACGGAACCCTCCGCGGAATTCCGTCCCATCTTTTTTCAGTCCTCTTGATTCGGCTCATTCGCCGGGAAGATCCGCTCCACTCTGGCGCAGTTTTCCCGGACCCGGAACCGGATCTCATACCCGGCGTAGACAAATCCGTACTCGCGTTCTTCGTCCCTCTGGTAGGACGGTCTCGGATCGGACCGGAGCAGGGCGAGCACGGCGGACCGCTCCTCCGGTGTCAGAGACCGCGCGATTTCGTCCGGCAGCTCCGCCGTCAGCCTGTCCCCCGCAGCTCTGTCCGCGAATCCGCCGACCGCGTCCGGTATGCAGTCCGCGAGGGGAAGATAGGGTTTGATGTCGTAGATCGGCGTTTCGTCGGTCATATCGATGCCGGAGACATAGAGAACCGGTCCTCCCGGCGCGTCCGCGTCCACCCGATCCAGCCGGACGGCGGACAGGGCAATGGGATTCGGACGGTTGGGGGACCGCGTCGCCCATACGCCGATCCGCTCGTTTCCGCCGAGTCTGGGAGGACGGACGGTCGGGGAAAACGCGCGTGTTCCGTTTCCTCTGTCCGAGGCAAATCCGTCGGAGAATCCCCAGAGCAGCCAGACATGGGAGAACTGCTCCAGTCCCCGGACGGCGTCGGGGGAGCGGTACGGCGGCTCGAACCGGATCACGCCCTTCAATTCCGGAATCAGTCCGCTCTGGCGCGGGAGGCCGAATTTGTGCGGGAAATCCGTGCGGATCCGCGCGATCACGGAGAGCTCCATCAGCGGCCGCCCTTCTTATCGCTGCTCGATATGGAAAACTGGCTTTTGTATTCTTCGCGTTCTTTCTTCAGCACGCCTTCATAGGGCTTGTTCTTTCGATCCGACTCGGCAGTGAGGATTCGAAATAATCCCGTGACGCCACCCGCGAGCGCGTAGAGAACGGCGTAGAGGACGAAGAGAACGACCGCGGATCCGCCGCTTCTCAGATATCCTCCGAGAATGCCAAAGGTCAGCCAGAAGACGATCCCCGTAGCCAGAAAATGGAGGATCACGCGGAGCGCGGGAACCAGAAGATCGGAGAAGAGAAAGGAGAGCGACGCGCCGATCCAGAGGGACAGGGCGAGCAGCGCTCCGACGGTCGCGGGAGACGGGAGCCATGCCGCGTTGACAAAGGCTCCGATCAGATAGACGCCCGTGATGAGGACGGTGTAAACGACGCAGGCGCGGACGAGGACGATTTTGATGAAGTTCAGCGGTTTCAGGTCATGTCCCTCCCTTGTTTACCGGGATCCGGTCCGGAACGACCGGCGGATCGCTTTTTTCTTTGCCATAGGATAACACGCAAAGATGAAATTTTCTCGGGACGCGGGAGAACATTTTCTGAACAAAGGCGGGAGGCAGCTGCAAGTTTGAAAATCAACGCTTCGTTTGCTGTCTCAGCAATAAATCCCCGGCAGAAACCGCGGACAATGTTCACGGGGCGATTGACATTTCCGCATGAATATAGTATAATATCACAGTATATACGAATGCAAAGTCATCATCGGGAGAGTGTCATGTCGGAATATAAGAAGCTCTCGCGCCGCCAGTGCAGGGAGCTGATTTTCAAACTGCTGTTCGCCAAGGAGTTCGACCGCGAGGCCGATCCTGCGGCGTTTTACGAGGCGTTCATAGAGGAAACCGAAGAGCCCACCGCCGAATATGTGAAAAACGTATTCGTGGGCGTGTGCGAATCCCTCTCGGAGCTGGACGGGGAGATCGAAGGCGCGTCCGTGCGCTGGAAGCTGTCCCGGATGTCCACGGCGACCCGCTCCGTTCTGCGCATGGCGGTGTATGAAATGACCGTCTGCGAGGTCCCGCCGAAAGCGGAGATCAACGAGGCGGTGGAGATCATCAAGCAGTACGACGAGGATTCCGCTCCCTCTTTTGTGAACGGGATCCTCAACAAGATCGCGCGGGACCGGGGGCTCATCGAGGCATGAAGTCCCTCTTCCTCGGGATCGACACCAGCAATTACACCACCTCCGCAGCCATCGCAGACGGGGAAGGGGCGATCCTTCTGAACAAGAAGATCCCGCTCCCGGTCCGGGAAGGCGAACGCGGACTGCGCCAGAGCGACGCGGTTTTCCATCATACGAAGAACCTTCCCGACGCGGCGCGGGCTGTGCGGGAATTCCTCGGATCGGCGGAGGTCGCGGAGATTGCCGCCCTCGGCGTGTCGTCCGTTCCGCGCGATGCGGAGGGATCCTATATGCCCTGTTTTCTCGCGGGTGTCGCGGCGGCGGAAATGACGGCCTCCGCGCTCGGCGTTCCGCTGTACCGGTTTTCCCATCAGGCCGGCCATGTGATGGCGGCGGTCAACTCCGTCTGTCAAAACGGAGTCTCAGACCGGGAGGATTTCCTCGAAAAGCCCTTTCTCGCGTTCCACGTCTCGGGAGGCACCACGGATCTGCTCCTTGTCGAGCCGGATGAAGAAAAGGTCTTCCGGATCCGGCAGATCGGCGGATCGAAGGACATCAACGGAGGACAGGCCATTGACCGGACCGGCGTGCGGATGGGACTGGCGTTCCCCTGCGGCGCGGAGATGGATCGTGCGGCCCTGACCTTTGCGGGAAAGCTGCCTTTTGCGAAGATTTCCGTAGAGGGGGAAGCCTGCTGTCTCTCCGGACTCGAAAACAAGGCGGCGGAACTGTTTGAATCCTCGGGGAACGCCGCGCTCGTTTCCGCTTTTACGCTCGACTTTATCGGGAGGACCCTTTCCGCCATGACGGACAACGCGCGGCGGGAGTTCGGCGATCTTCCCGTGCTTTACGCGGGCGGCGTCATGAGTTCCCTCTATATCCGGCGGATGCTCGGAGAGAAGGGGGCATTTGCCGATCCTGTCTATTCCTCCGACAACGCGGCGGGCACAGCCTGTCTGGCGGCGGAGGTCCATCGGAGGACGCATGGCAGTCGTCTACTACTCTGACAAGCAGGGAGCCGGACAGAACGACCGATTTCCGGACGCTTTGACAGTCACGCAGCTCAACGAATTCATGAAGCGGATGATCGACGCCTCGCCGCGCCTTTCCGGACTGTATGTGCGGGGGGAGATCTCCAATTTCAAAAATCATTACGCCACCGGGCACTGGTATTTCACCCTCAAGGACGAGGGGAGCCAGATCGCCGCGGTCATGTTCCGATCCGCCGCCGCGAAGATGAAGTTCGTCCCGGAGGACGGGATGAGAGTCACGGCCCGGGGGCGGGTCTCCGCCTATGTCCGCGGCGGATCCTATCAGCTCTACGCAGACGGGATGGAGCCGGACGGGGTGGGCGCGCTCTATATCGCGTTCGAACAGCTGAAACGCAGGCTCGAAGCCGAGGGCCTGTTCGATCCGGCGCGGAAGAAGCCTCTCCCGAAGATTCCCACCCGGATCGGGATCATCACCTCTCCCACCGGAGCCGCGGTCCGCGATATGATCAACGTCACCGGGAGACGGTTTCCGTACGCGAAGCTGACGCTCTGGCCGTCGTTGGTGCAGGGAGAAGACGCGCCTCCCCAGCTCTGCGAGGGATTGCGGTATTTCAACGAAACAAAGTCCGCGAACGTGATCATCATCGGCCGCGGCGGCGGATCCATGGAGGATCTCTGGGCCTTCAACGACGAGCGAGTCGTGCGGGCTGTGGCGGCGTCCTCCATTCCGGTCATCTCGGCCGTGGGACATGAGACGGACTTCACCCTCTGCGACTTCGCGGCCGATCAGCGGGCTCCCACGCCATCCGCGGCAGCCGAGCTGTCCGTTCCCGACGGGGAGACGCTGAAACGGCAGATCGCCCACATCGTCACAAGGGAAGCGGACGTGCTCCGGGCCATGATCCGGTCCGACCGGCAGAAGTTGAACGCCCTCGGATCCCGCCGTGTCCTGACCGATCCGCACTACTTCATCGACGAACGGCGCATGACGCTGGATCTGTTGACCGACCGTCTGGCAAGGGCGGGGGAAAACCGGATCGAAAGCAGGAAAGCCGCCCTCGCCGCCTGTGCCGGAAAGCTGTCCGCGCTGGATCCGCTATCGGTTTTGTCCCGGGGCTACAGCGCGGTGTACCGGGAAGACGGACGTCTGGTGCGTTCCGTGGATGACGTGAAGCCGGGGGACAAAGTGTCCTTCCGCACCGTCGGAGGGGAGGCCCTCTGCTCGGTGGAGGAAGTAAAGGAGAATCAAGGCAGATGAAGCAATACGACGAAGAATCCCCGGCGGTCCCGGAGCAGGAAATGACGTTTGAAGAGGCCATCGCGCGCCTCGAAACCATCGTCAGACAGCTGGAGTCGGGATCCGCGCCGCTCGACGAATCCCTCGCGCTCTTCGAGGAAGGCGTGGGACTGGTAAAGCTCTGCAACGCGCGGCTTGACAACGCGGAGCAGAAGGTGAAGATTCTGACGAAGAATCCGGACGGCACGGTATCCGAGGACGAAATGCCGCCCATGAACGGAGGTGCTGACGCATGACCGGACTCGATATTTCCGCCCGTCTGAAAGAAGCGGCGGAGCGTGTGGAGCGCGCGCTCGAAAAAGTTCTCGGCGAAGAGCACACCGGAGGAACGGTCGTGGCCGAGGCGATGCGCTATTCGACCCTCGGAGGCGGCAAGCGGATCCGTGCGTTTCTCGCGCTGGAATTTGCGAAGCTGTTCGGAGGGAGCGAGGAGGCGGCGATGCCCTTTGCCTGCGCCCTCGAATGCGTTCACGCGTATTCCCTGATCCACGACGATCTGCCCTGCATGGACAACGATCCCCTGCGCCGCGGCAAACCATCCTGCCATGTGGCGTTCGGAGAGGCGGAGGCGCTTCTGGCCGGGGACGCCCTTCTGACCTATGCGTTTGAAGCCGCGGCATCCAACGAAAAAGTCAGCCCGAAATCCGTCGCGCTCGCCGTCCGGACGCTGGCAGCGGAAGCGGGTCCCCGCGGCATGGTCGGAGGACAGACCCTTGACATCCGGAGCGAAATGCGGGACTACGACGAGCTGTACGCCATGATCGACGGGAAAACCGCCGCGCTCATACGGGCCGCGTGTCTTCTCGGATATTACGCGGCAGTGGACGATCCGGATCCCGGGACGGTGAAGAACATCGTCGGATACGCGGACGGAATCGGCATCGCGTTCCAGATCCGGGACGACATTTTAGACGTGATCAGCGACACCGCCACCCTCGGCAAGGAGGTCGGCAGCGACGCGAAGAACGATAAAAAGACCGTGCTCGCCTTCATGAGCATGGAGGAAGCCGTCCGGCGCGAAAAGGAGCTCACCGCCTCGGCCTGCGCGTCCATCGCTCCCTATGAGGGATCGGACGTTCTCAAAGCGCTCGCGCTGTGGCTCTCGGATCGGAAGAAATGAGACTGGATCAGGCGCTGTTCATGCGGGGACTGACCAAAAGCCGGACCCGCGCCCGTCAGCTCATCGAACAGGGATTCGTGGAGGCGGACGGAGTCGTTGTCAAAAAGCCCGCGTTTGACGTGGAGGAAGGAACAAAGCTCATCGTCCGAGGGGAGGATCATCCCTTCGTCGGTCGTGGCGGCATCAAGCTGGAAGCTGCCCTCGACCGGTTCGGGATCGATCCCCGGGGCAGAATCTGCGCGGATATCGGCGCGTCCACGGGCGGATTCACCGACTGCCTGCTCCGTCGCGGGGTGGAGAAGGTCTACGCCGTGGATGCCGGTCACGGGCAGCTGGACGCCTCGCTCAGAGCGGACGGACGCGTCGTAAACCTCGAGGGGATCAACGCGCGGTTTCTCTCCCCGGAGCAGATTCCGGAGCCCTGTTCGCTGGCGGTTCTGGATCTGTCCTTTATCTCACAGACCCTTGTGATTCCCGCGGTGAAGACCGTTCTCACGCCGGACGCGGAGTATATCGGCTTGATCAAGCCGCAGTTCGAATGCGGGCGGGAAGCCCTTTCGAAGAACGGGATCGTGAAGGATCCGAAGCAGCATAAAGCCGCGGTCCGGCGGATCGTCGCCGCTTTGGACGAGGCCGGGATGGGAACGTTCGGGCTCATGAAATCTCCCGTTTTGGGAGGCGACGGAAACACGGAGTTTCTGGTGCTGGCGAGAGTCGGAGAGGCCCGGACGGTCGGAGGAGACGAGATCGAGGAGGTAGTCCATGCATGAGATTCGGAATCTGATCCTCATTCCCAACACGACGAAAGAGATTCCGGCGAGCGCGATTTTCTCCCTTACGGAGCGGCTGACGGCGTTCGGCAGGCGCGTGGGCGTTCTTCCGGAGCACCGGGACTATTTCGTCCGTGCCGGCGAGTCGTTCTCGTTCGTCTGGAACGGGGAAGGTGTGCCGGAGGGTGAGACCGCCGCTCTGGTTCTGGGCGGGGACGGTTCCATCATCGAGGCGTCCCACCGGCTGCTCGGGCAGAACATCCCCATTCTCGGGATCAACTACGGCCATGTGGGCTTTATGACGGGAATCGAGATCGGGGAGGCCGCCCTTCTGGACCGCCTGTTCACCGGAGAATACGTCATCGAGGAGCGCATGATGCTGGACGCGCGGGTGACGGACCGGGACGGCGGGAAACGCGGAGCCTTTACCGTACTGAACGATATCGTTCTCACAAACGGCCCCGTCGCGCGTCTGATTGCGTTCGACGTCTTTTGCGACGGCGTGCTGATCGAGACCTGCCGGGCGGACGGCATGATCTTCGCAACGCCCACGGGATCCACCGCCTATTCGCTCTCCGCGGGAGGGCCGGTGCTGGATCCCTCCATCGCCGCGGTGTGCGTGACGCCGATCTGTCCCCACACCCTGTCCAGCCGCCCCGTCATTTTCCGGGGCAATTCCGTTCTGCGCATCGAAAACATCCGGAGCAACAACGCATCCGTCTGGCTCAACGCGGACGGGCGGGAGGATCTTCCCATCGGAACCGGAGACCGGATCGAAATCAGCCGGTCGGTTCACAAAACGAGGCTGATCCGCGTCAGAGAGGGAGGATTCCTCGACGTGCTCCGCGCAAAGCTGTCCGAATAGGGCAAATTTCCCCGACGTCCCGGAGCGGGTACGTTTCATTATAGTCAGTTCTATCGATCACATACGCCGGATCCGGCGGGCTCAGGCCAGAAAGGGTTGCCAATGAAGGTCAAGCGACACAACAAGATTCTCGAGATCATCGAAAACTACAACATCGAAACCCAGGAGGAGCTGATCGCAAAGCTGAAGCTGGCCGGGTTCGACGTTACGCAGGCTACTGTTTCCCGGGATATCCGCGAGCTGAAACTGCTCAAACAAATGTCCGACATGGGGACGTACAAATATGTCGTTCCGAAAAACAACGGCAGCGAGAACCAGCATGTGTACAGCCGCGCCCTCGCTTCCTCCGTGAAGAACGTGGATTACTCCCAGAATGACATCGTCATCAAGACCTATGCCGGAATGGCGCAGGCGGTGGCGGCGGGCGTGGACACCCTGCACGAGGCCGACATTCTCGGGTGCGTGGCCGGGGACGACTGCATCATCATCGTCTGCCGCGACAACGCAGCCGCGGAGGCCATCGCGCGCCGCATCACCAAGCTCATCAATTCCTGACGGGCCGATCCGGACGATCCCCGGCGGACGGGGGGAGAAACATGCTTGAAAATCTGACCATCGACAATATAGCGGTCGCCCGTCATATAGAGGTCGCCTTCCGGGACGGATTCACCGTCATTACGGGACGGACCGGAGCGGGGAAATCCATCCTGATCGACAGCCTTCTGCTGCTATGCGGGGCGAAGAACGGACGGGAACTGCTCCGCACCGGAGAGGACAGGGCGCAGGTGTCCGCGATCTTCTCCGTACCCGAATCCGACAGAAGCAGGTTCGAGGATCTCGGATACCCCCCCGACGAGGACGGGCTATTGGAGCTGACCCGCACGGTTTCGGCGGACGGACGTTCCACGGCGCGGATCAACCGAAGGGCCGCCCCCCTCTCCGCTCTGCGCGAGCTGGCGCCGCATCTGCTCAACGTGCAGACCCAGAACGAGCGGAACGATTTCGCGGACAAAAGCGGGTATCCGGCCCTTCTCGATTCCTTCGCGGACGACCGGGAGGAGCTTCTGGAATACGTCCGGCTGTACGGCGAGGCGGGAGAGTTGAAGAAGAAGATCGCCGCGCACCGGGAGGCCATGAGCCAGCGGGACATGATGCTGGATATCCTGCGCTATCAGAAAAAGGAAATCGACGGCGCGCGCCTCACAGCGGACGACGAGGAGGAAAAGCTCCGCCGCACGAGAACCCGCCTGCAAAGCCTTGAAAAGGTGGCGAAATTCGCCGGGATCGTCGTGCGCGCGCTGTCCGAAAGCGAGAAAGGCGCAACCGCGTCGTATCTGCTGGAACGGGCTGAAAACGCCCTCGGTCAGCTTTCCGGCGTCGTGGAGGGCGCGGACGAAATGGCTGCCCGGCTCGCCAATTACCGCTACGAGATCATCGATATCGCCGAACGGGTCCGGGACGCCTTGGACGAGGACGACGCCGTGGATCCCGCGGAAAAGCTGACGCAGGTCGAAGCGCGCCTTGCCCTGATCGAAACGCTGGAACGGAAATACGGCGCGACGATTGCCGAGATCAAAGAAAAGCGAGCCGAGATCGGACAGCGGATCGCGGAGCTCGAAGACGGGGATTTCCGCGTCGCACAGCTTGAAAAGGAGCTCGCTTCGAAGGAATCCGAAGCGGAGGAGGCGGCGGTCCGGCTCAGGGAAAAGCGGATCCTCGCGGCGGAGCGGCTGACGGAGGAGATATCCGAATCCCTCCGGTTCCTCGATATGCCGAAGGTCCGGTTCCGGGTCTGTGTGACGCCGCTGAGGGACAACGGAGCTCCCGTGTTCCGCGCGGACGGATGCGACGACGTGGATTTTCTGATCTCCGTCAACGCGGGCGAGGAGCTCGGATCCCTCGGAAAGGTGTCCTCCGGCGGCGAGCTGTCCCGGATCACCCTTGCCCTCAAAACCGCGCTTGCGAGGAAGAACGACTCGGCGACTCTGATCTTCGACGAGATCGATACCGGCGTGTCGGGCGGGACCTCGGAGCGGATCGGGCTCATGCTGGAAAAGCT
>SVQK01000122.1 GCA_015065385.1 Oscillospiraceae bacterium
TATCGAAGCCCGGACACGGAACAACGAGCGGATGGACGTGGTGATCGACTATCTCGGCGAGCGGTTCGTGGTGGAGCTCAAGATCTGGCGGGGGAACGCCTACAACGAACGCGGCGAGGACCAGCTTGCGGCGTATCTCGATTACTACCACCTCGACCGCGGCTATATGCTCAGCTACAATTTCAACCGGAAGAAAACCGTCGGCGTACACACCGTTCCCGGCGGGGACAAAACGCTTGTCGAAGCGGTGGTGTGAGGCTTATTCTTTGATTACTGCGGCGTACTTTTTCCATGTCGGTGATCGGAGGGGCGTGAGAGGGGGAGGAGGACATCCGGTTTACGACGTGGGGGGACGCCGTGCGGAAACCGTTGACTGTATTACGGATCACAGAAAAGGGTTTATTGAGCGGGACGAAGAAGATATTATCATCGGCCCCGTGGCGAATGACCAGACCTTTCAGACGATCGGTTTATATTTCAGAGGGTTTATCACGGCAGAAATGGCTCTCCAGCTTCTTCTTCCTCAGAATCTGAAAGACCAATATTGCATCAAGACGGAAAAAGCGCTCGCCTGTCTCGTTTTCAAGGAGGTCAAGTGGTTATGAATGTCATGATTCCGGAACTTTATGATTATTACGATAAGGAACTGACTCAGCTGATTTCAAAAAAATACGGCTACAGCCCGATGAAAGCACTCAGGGAGTTTTTGAACTCGGAAACGCGTTCCATGCTTGAAAATCCCGATTTGGAACTCTGGGCTTTCAGTCCGCTGGTCTTGTTCGATATGTGGGAAGCGGAAAAAGTTACAGGAGACCCGAGAAATTCTGTTTATATCCGGGAGGATTGACATGAGCGCGGAAATGGAATACTTTATCTATCTTCTCGAATACTATGCTGAATATACGAAAAAATCCGCGAGGGATGTGTTAAAGGAATGGGACGGCAAAGGAATCACAGATACCATTTTCAACGGATATTTTCGATATCATCAGGAGCGCATCGAAAACGCCTTTGAAGACATTGACAGCCTTCTTGCGACGGGGAGACACGCGTCGTGATCGGCAGGAAACAGTTAATCTCCACACACAGAGGTTGCTCCCCGTCCGACCCTATTCTTTGTCTACACCGGCGCAAACTTTTCCTCCCGCCCTCTGTTTCTCCGGTCAGACTGGAAACCTCACCCAAACCTCCTGACCCCATACTCTACCATATCCGTGACCGGAACACCCGGAGATATGCCTGCAAGAAATGTTTATATACCATCCAAATCCGAGCCGAAATGCCCGGAAACCCTTGTAAATAAACAAAAAAAGACCTGCCCGGCCCTTCGGGACCAAGAGGCTGCCTGTTTACTATGTAAACGGTTCAAATCCAGTCACTCCGATGTTATGCCACAATGCGAGGGAAACTGCAATAGGCAAGAAACCGCCCCTGCAGCAAATTGCCACAGGAGCGGACTTTACATTTTTCCCCACGACGCCGCGGAGTTCCGGTCAGAACCTCTTTGTTTTACTTTGCTGCATTCTCGCAGAACGCCCTGATTGCGGCGGCGACCTCCCAGCGGAGGGCCGGGACCGACGGATTCAGATCCCCGTCCGTATCGGTAATCATGTCATTCTCGACAGACCAGAACATCGGAAGCTTCGCGTAATCGGCGATGTCAAAGACATCGTTGTAGCTCAGGTAGTTTGTATTCTCATCAATGGCTACAGAGTAACCTTTGTAGTCGGCGTAACGGTACAGAATCGCCGCCAGCTGCTCTCTGGTCACAGGATCGGTCGGTCTGTACTTCCCGTTGCCGTAACCGTTGACGATGCCGGTCATGGCCGCCCATTCAACACCATCGGTGTACCATTCGCCGGAAGGAACGTCGGTGAAGGTTCCGCTGTATGCGACGGCAGGTTCACCTTCGAGGCGGTAGAGAATGGTGACGATCATGCCGCGGGTCAGGGTTGCATAGGGATCGAACTTCGTCGCGGACACGCCGTTCATGATGTTGTTGTCATAGACATACTTGACGGCGGCGTAGAACGGATCTGTCTTTGCCACATCTATGAAGGGTATGTCGGAAGTATCCTTAATGCGAACAGGATCTGTGTCATCCTTTATCAGCGGGTTGAACCGGCGGCCCATGATCAGGCTGTTGTAAATCCAGTCATCTTTGCCTGAGGATGTCCCGTCGGAAAGATTCGGGAGCGTTTCTGACCATGTCTTCGTGTATATCTTTCCGTCAGGTCCCCGCACAGTCGCCGTATATATGACAGTGCCCCCTCTGTATGGCGCAGGTTCCCTGGCAATCACCGATGTCACTGTGGCTATCGCCGTATAGGGCGGTGCGGACGGGTCATCCGTGCGATAGAATGCTGCCGTGACGTTCCCGGGATCGGAAAGATCCCACACAGGATCCGAACAGGAAGGTTCAGACTGTTCAGGGGGAGTGGGTCTCTTGTACGCGGGCTCTATTCTCGGATAGAAGTGCGTTCCGTAGCCCTCGCCGCTTCCGTCGAACATCTTTCCCGTCTTCGTACTCAGGCAGCACAGCTCGATGCCGATAGATTCCGGTTCCGCGCAGAAGCCGGTCAGATTCCCCGTCAGCTGCAGTTCCGGTCTGTCTGAAAGGACAGAATTCCAGATATCGACAACACCGGTTGAGCAATTCATGACCATGAGGCCATACTCATTGTTTTCCGGATCGGCAAGATACCCCTTGAGGGATTCAAGCTCTTCGGCTGTGATTTCCACGGTATAGAACGTGTACGATGCTTGGATGTCATCGAAAACGAACTGATTGTACGCTTCCCGATTTATATCCATTCCACCGTCCGAAGTGCCCGTCACCGGATTGACCCCCGTCTCACGCGTTTCTTTGTAAATCTGCGCCAAAGTCGCCATCATGGTGTCAAACGCAAGGGGCCCGTTGTTTACCGCATCGTTATCCTCATAGTACTGCATCTCCGAAACCAGGATCGGCGTGTACATGCAGGTTTCGGCGATCGTGCTGCTGTCCAGCGTCCGAAGCGTTGTCAGAAGACGGTCCGCGTCGTGAGGATAATTCGAGACTGTGATGCCTTCCCCTGCTCTGAGACTGACCGTCCGGGGTTCGGACCGCTTTCCGTAATCCAACAGCTCAAAATAGGATGCTCTGTCTTCCAGCGGAATCTCGTCCGAATACAGCGCCGGGTCGGAGGGATAGGCGTTCGGATTGTCCTCATACGCCTCCATCAAAGCGATGTATTTGTCCGTCGGCTTGTAATAGCGGTAACAGCTGACATCCAGATCCAGATCTTCATATGTGGTAAAGTTGATCAGGCTGTGTGCCACGATCTGCGCTTCGAAGAAATGCCTCGTCGCAATTGTAAGCCGTCCAACGTACGGACCTGTTTCTTTCGCCGCGCCGTTTCTGATACCGCGGGCAGCCATCCGCTTCGGATTCAGCACTTCCGGGGCACTGACGTAGACCCATCCCGTTTCGTCCTGATAGCCCGCGTTCGGTTCCTCAACCAGTTCGGAATTATTCAGATAATACCCGGGCAGCTTGTTCACGATTTCGTCCTTGACGCTTTTCGGAGCATCAATGTAAGCAAAGATGCCCGTACCGGCAGGTTCGAGATAGTAATCGGTCTTCTCTCCGTCTTTCATCCCCACAGCGGCATTCCATGCGCGGAGGGCAACCGTCGCACAGCTGTTTTTCAGGATGGAGAACCTGCCAAGGTTCCCTGCAAGCGCCTGCTCCATCCTCCTCAATTGTGTTTCCGTGATGTCGAGTTCGAACGTGACATTTTCATACTGATCCCATTCCAGCTTCTGGTTATACAGCTCGCGATTGAAGCATACTCATCATAAGTATTGTTTCCTCGAATTCATTCGGTAACCCCTTGCCGGGGATTTATGGATATATTATACAAGAACGGTTCGGCATTGTCAACAGAAACTCTGAGAAATAAGGAGGCCTCGCAGCCTCCCGTGGTCCTTTCCCTGACTATATCCATCCTCTCGGTTTTACACAATATCATACTATTCTTGTCAGATAGTGTCAATATTGATTTCCGATCAAAAAGGGAGGTCGTCTATTTCCTTCGTCCTCCCGATTTCGTGCTGAAGTATCTACTGTTTCACGACGGAGGACTCCCCTTCCTCTCCGTCTTGACCTTTGAAATCTTCTCCGTCAGCAGGACTTCGCACTCCTCCTCGCTGGGGGCATAGACGGTCCGGCTATTCTTTATCTTCTGCGATGGAGATTTTTCGGATCCGGGCAGAGGGTTCAAAGCTTGTGCCGGTTTACGACGCGGGGGTGTTTCTCCGTTCTGTTTCCGAATGAGGATTTCTTCCTCAGAGGAATCCGACTCATTCCGAACTCCCTGCAAATTCCGATAGAAAATTCCGCGCCGTCTCCTGTTCTGCAAAAGCTCTTCTTTTCCCTTTGATGCCGGGAAAAGCCGGATTTTTCGGTTTTGCGCGAAAGAAGTTCACAGAAATTGCCCGAATTCTCAAAAAAGGGGATGCAAAATCCGGCGGTTTGGTGTATAATAGGATCGGCAAAAATCCCGCGCCGACGTTCTGCCCGCCCCGGGAGGGCAAATCCACCGTCCGCGCGAAAGGAGACTGCAATGAAACGGATTCTGTCCCTATTTCTCGCCTTTGTCTTTGTCGCCGCGCTGGGCATTACGGCCTATGCAGACGACTATGCCTCCTCTGTGACCGTCTCGGGCTTATCGGCTCCCGCGGACGGCAAGATCCCCTCGACGGTCGTGACCGTCAGCGCGGGATCCCTTGACACCGTGGAGTGGTTCCTTGCCGACGACAGGGAAGTCGCCCTTGCCGCCGGTGAGACGTTCAAGGCGGGCCACAAGTACGCCGCGTACATCTACATCGATCCGCTTCCCGCTCTTCCGTGGCAGCCCCTGATTCAGGGCAACACCCTCTACACCGAGGTTTCGGACGTGAACGCCTCCGTTTACGACGAAGCCGGAAAATCCATCAAGGTCACGGGCAACTTCCTCTTCAACGGACAGCTGATGCTGCAGGTATTCGTGACCTGTCCCGGTGAGCGCAGGGACGAAACCGCGCCCGCACCTGCTCCCGAACCTGCGCCCGCACCTGCACCGGAACCGGCTCCCGCTCCCGCGCCCGAACCCAAACCGGAACCCGCGAAGGTACGCCCCGATTTCAGCGACGTCGCTCCCACGGACTGGTTCCATGACTGGGTGTACGGCGCTGTGGATCTCGGACTTGTCAACGGCAAGGGCAAGGGGGATGACGGACGCGACCGCTTCGATCCGAACGGAAACATGACCTTCGCCGAAGCCTCCAAACTGGCTGCCTGCCTCCATCAGCTCCATTCCACCGGAAAGGTCACGCTCCAGAACGGCGATCCGTGGTATAAGTCCTATGTGGATTACTGCGCGTCGAACGGCATCCTCGCCGCCTCTTCCGAAAATGGAGGCATCACCGCCGCCGATGTGATGAGCCGCGCCAACGAAGCCGTGACCCGCGGAGAGTTCGCATGGATCTTCGCCCACGCCCTTCCCGAGAGCGCGCTCGCCGGAAAGAACACGATTCCGGACAACGCCATTCCCGATGTGAAGAGCGGCTCCGGCTACTGGGTCTCCTCCGTCTACACCCTGTACCGCGCGGGCATCCTGAACGGCAGCGACGACAAGGGCACCTTCCATCCCGGCGACAACATCAACCGGGCCGCGGTGTCCGCGATCTGCGTCCGGATGATCCAGACCGAAAAACGGGTCGGCGCGCCCGCGAATCTGAACGGCTGACGGACGACCGCTGACCGATCCCTGCCCGCACAGATTCATGAGGATTCCGCAATAAACAGAAAGTTCAGTCTGCATTCCGCGGGCTGAACTTTTTGACTGTCTGAAGGCGAAGCGGACAGGTCAGAGCCGTATCCCCTGCGCCGCAAGATCTCTGAGTATGAATTCCGTGACGTTCTCGCAGACGGCATCCGCGGCGGACCGGACTTCCTCCTGCGCAGAGGAGACGGCGACGGATACGTCCGAGGCTTCGAACATGGGCAGATCGTTCCGGTTGTCCCCGAAGGATACCACGCGGTCCGCCCCAGTGAAGGCGCGCAAAAAGGCAGCCGCCCTGCTTTTGGAAGCGGTCTCAGAGAAGATCTCCAGATACCACACCTCCGGCCGGTAGGCGTCCCGGTAATAGGTCAGCCGGATCCCGGGGATTCCTTCCGCAGCAACGGCGGACGAACGGATCAGGTCCTCCCCGCCGAGAACGCAGAAATACACGGTCTCCCCGGTCAGCTCCGAGGGCGAGGCGAACCGGAGAAACGGCTTGCCGTACCGTTCGATCCGTTCGTCCATGAAGCGGCGCATCGCGTCGTTTTTGAGTTCCCGGTACGAGGTGAGAAGGGGATCGCCCATCACCGGACGCGCTTCGTCCACCGTGTAGACAAAGGGCTCAGCCCCGGTCGAATCCAGCGCGCCGAGAACGCGGAGGGCGGCGTCGGACGGGATCTTTTCCACGGACAGATAGCGTCCCGCCCGCATGTCCCGGATCATCGTCCCGTTCATCAGCGCGACGGGCGCGCATCCGGGAAGGGAAAAATCGACGGAGCGGAGGATCGAGGAGACGGAGCGCACCGTCCGGGCCGTGGCGAAGGAGATCTTCACCCCCGCCGCCGCCATCCGGTTGATCCGCTCCGCATCCTCTTCGGGCAGCCTCGCCGCCGGATCCAGCAGCGTTCCGTCGAGATCGGAAAGATACAGCGTTGTCATGATATCGGAAAAACCTCGTAAAAAGCGGGGAAGGAAACGGATCCCTCCCCGCCTGTTCTGTTGTATGTGAAGCCCGCTCCGACCGGATCGGAGACCGGCTCAGAGATGGAGCAGGGCGGTGGCGATCCCGAAGTAAACCAGCAGGGAGACCGCGTCCACGATCGTCGTGATGAACGGAGACGCCATGACCGCCGGGTCGAACCCCAGTTTCTTGGCGATCATCGGGAGCGTGCAGCCGATCAGCTTCGCCACGCAGATCGTGAATACCATGGTCAGGCAGACCACAAGCCCTACGATGGGCGTCACGCCCGGGTTGTTCATGAGCAGGTGGTCGATCAGCATCACCTTCGCAAAGCAGGCCGCGGCCACGACGATGCCGCAGAGCACCGCCGTCCGGATCTCCTTCCAGATCACGCGGAGGATGTCCCGGAACTCCACCTCGCCGAGGGAGAGGGCGCGGATCACGGTGACGGAGGACTGGGAACCAGAGTTGCCGCCCGTGTCCATGAGCATCGGGATGAAGATCGTCAGCACCGCGACGGCTTGCAGCTTTTCCTCGAAGACGTTGAGGATCATGCCCGTGAAGGTCGCGGACACCATCAGGAGCAGCAGCCACGGGATCCTGTGCTTGAAGAGGTCGAAGGGAGAGGATTTCAGATAGGTCTTGTCGGACGGCGTCATACCGCCCATGATCTCGATGTCCTCCGTGGCCTCCTCTTCCATGACGCTCATCGCGTCGTCGAAGGTGATGATCCCCACGATGCGGGTCTCGGTGTCCACTACGGGCAGGGCGAGAAAGTGGTATTTCGACAGCATCTGCGCCACCTCTTCCTTGTCGGTCTGGGTGGTGACGGAGATGACGTTCGGCTCCATGACGTCCGTGATGAGTTCGGTGTCGTCCTGCGTCAGGAGCAGGGTCTTGACCGAGACGGTCCCCACGAGGGTCCGCTCGGAGGTCACATAGCAGGTGTAGATGGTCTCCTTGTCCACGCCCGTGCGCCGGATGTGCGTGATTGCGTCGCCCACGGTCATGGAGGTGCGGAGGGAGACGTACTCCGTGGTCATGATGGACCCGGCGGAGTTCTCCGGATAGTTCAGAAGGTTATTGATGTCCTTGCGCATGTCGGGAGCCGCCGCCGCGAGGATCCGCTGAACCACGTTGGCGGGCATCTCCTCCACAATGTCCACAGCGTCGTCCACATACAGCTCATCCAGCACTTCGCGGAGCTCGGAGTCGGAGAAGCCGCGGATCAGAAGCTCCTGACTGTCCGGTTCCATCTCGACGAAGGTATCCGCCGCCAGCCCCTTGGGGAGCAGACGGAAGAGCAGGGGAAGGGAATCCTGCGCCATCTTGTCGAACACCGCCGCGATATCCGACGGGTTCATGGTGGACAGAACGTCCCGGAGAGAAGCGTATTTCTTGGCCTCGAGAAGCGCCGTCAGCGTGGTCTCGAGGGCAAAGGTGGTGTGCTCATTCATCGGTGCATTCCTCCTTGTCAGAACATTCATAACACGGGAAGCCGACACATGAGACCGACGTATTCCGATTTAAGGCGCGCGGAACCGGACGGAGAACAGCGGGCTTCGGTTCCCGCACTCCGTCTGAGGCTGCGTGCGCGTCAGGATCCGTACCGGGAGGAAACGCGTCTCCCCCGGACAGGCGTTATGCGCCGTATGGGTACAGATTCCGTCGTACTTCGGCCCGGAATTGTGCCGTTGGTACTTCCAGCATCCATGACGTTTCCTCCTTTTCGTTTTTTGATGAAGATTCAGCGGAAATTCCGCCATATTGAATTATACCACGAAGGAGGGGAATTGTCAAGCCCGCGCCCGATTCCCGCCGGATTCTCCTCCCCTCGGATTGCCGATCCTCCCTTGACTTTGAATCGCTCCGGCGGTATAATAAACTTGTATGATTCTGCGCCCGCGCAAAACGGCTGTCCGACCGATCGCCGGTCCTGAAAGAAAAAAGGAGAACGTCATGAAAAAATTCACCTTCGGAACCCCGGAAACCCTCGTCCCCTCGAAGTTCTGCGACGCCTTCGACTACCGCGAGGGAGAGGTCCGCTATCCCGCCTCGAACTTCATTTTCAAGGACAGAGCGTCCGACTGCATTCTGGAATTCCCCATCGAGGACGACTGCCAGATTTTCGGCTTCGGCCTGCAGCTGAAACAGTTCGCCCACCGCGGCAGGAAGCTGAAAATGGACGTGAACGCCGACCCGGTCACCGCAAACGGCGAGAGCCACGCCCCGGTCCCCTTCTTCGTCACCAACAAGGGGTACGGCATGTACTTCGACACGGCCCGGTACGCGGAATTCTACTGCGGCAAACAGAAGAATCCGGCGTTCAGCGGCGCGGCGTCCGTATCCGAAGGGGGAGCGGCCGACAGCGAGGCAGCCCTGTACGCGAGCCGCCGGGAGACCTCCGCGTGGATGAGCGTCCGCATTCCCGCCGCGCACGGCATCGACGTCTACGTCATCGAAGGGGACAGCATCACGGATATCGTCTCCCAGTACAACATGCTCGCCGGCGGCGGCCCCGAGGTCCCGGAATGGGGACTCGGCATGCTCTACCGCTGCTATACCGGCTGGGACTCCGAAAAGATCAAATCCGTGGCCGACTATTTCCGCGCGAACGACATCCCCTGCGATATCATCGGTCTGGAACCGGGCTGGCATTCCCACGCCTATTCCTGCACCTATAAATGGAGCGACCGCTATCCGGATCCCGACGGATTCCTCTCCTATCTGAAGGAGCGCGGCTATCACATCAACCTCTGGGAGCACGCCTTCACCCATCCGGACGCGGATTTCTTCGACGAGATCGCGCCGTATTCCGGGGACTGGATGGTCTGGGGCGGCCTTGTCCCGGATTTCGCAACGCCCGAGGCACGGAAGATCTTCGCCGACTACATGCGGGAGCACCTCGTGGAACACGGTGTGGACGGCTTCAAGCTCGACGAATGCGACAGCAGCGACAACACCGGCGGCTGGTCCTTCCCCCTGTCCGCGGAGTTCCCCTCCGGTTTGGACGGCATGCAGTACCACTCCCTCTTCGGAACCCTGTATGTCAAGACGATTATGGACGCGCTCGGAGGCACCCCGACCCTCGGAGAGGTGAGACAGATGGGCGCGCTTGCCGCCTCCTATCCCTTCGTGCTGTACAGCGACCTGTACGATCACCGGGACTTTATCCGCGGCGTGGTCAACTCCGGCTTCTCAGGCATCCTCTGGGCTCCCGAATTCCGCTCCGCCCACTCGAAGGAGGAGTGCGTGCGCCGGATGCAGGCCGTGGTCTTTTCCGTCCAGTGCCTTGTGAACGCGTGGAACTACGACGGGATCCCGTGGGTGATCCATGAGTGCGAGGACGAGGTGAAGGAGCTTCTCAGCGTCCGCGCGGGCCTCATCCCCATGCTCAAGGCGGCCTTCGAGGAATACCACCGCACCGGAAAGCCCCCGGTCCGCGCGCTGGTCATGGACTACACCGACGATGAAAAGACCTATCATATCGACAACGAATACCTCTTCTGCGACGACCTGCTGGTAGCCCCGATCGCGGCGGGAACCGGGGACGAGCGCGAGGTCTACCTCCCCGTCGCCGACAAATGGGAGGACTACTTCACCGGCGAACCCGTCGAAAGCGGCTCCTTCCGCGTGAAGACCGAAGGGATCCCGGTGTACAGAAGAAGGAAATGACGGAAGGAAAGGGCTGAACCGATGTTTTTCAATTTCACTAAGGATGAAACAGTCTTTGAATCGATCCGCCATACCTTGGAGGACGGAACTGAGTTCTGGTATGCCCGCGAATTACAGAATGCGCTGGAGTACACCGAGTAGCGCAATTTTGTCAAAGTAATAGAAAAAGCAAAGATTGCCTGTGCCAACAGCGGAAACTCTACGGATGACCATTTTGGTGAGGTCAACAAAATGGTCACTCTCGGCTCCGGTGCGGAAAGAGAAATTCAGGATTACATGCTCTCCCGGTACGCATGTTATCTGATTGTCCAGAATGGTGACCCGCATAAGGAAGTCATTGCCATAGGTCAGACCTATTTCGCCGTTAAAACCCGGCAGCAGGAAGTGATTGAGAATTACGACTCGCTGACCGAGGATCAGAAGCGGCTGGCGATCCGCAAAGAAATCGCGGCTCATAATAAAGCGCTGGCAGAGGCGGCAAATCAGGCCGGGATCACAGAACCTGTGGAGTATGCGGTGTTTCAGAACTGGGGCTATAAAGGTTGTACGGCGGGATGGACATGAAAGCCATTCACGCATACAAAGGGCTGAAAAAGAGTCAGAAAATTCTGGATCATATGGGCAGTACCGAGCTTGCGGCGAATCTGTTCCGCGCTACGCAGACGGAGGAAAAGCTGCGCAGGGATCAGGTCCGCGGAAAAGACGCGGCGAACGCCACTCATTTTGCTGTGGGGAAAAAGGTGCGGGAGACGATCCGGGAACTTGGCGGAACCATGCCGGAAGACCTTCCCGTCCCGGAGAAGAGCATCGCTCAGCTGGAACGCGAACAGAACAAAAAACAGCTTAAGGGAAAAGAAGACAATCAATAAAGGATCAAGATCATATGTCAAAGAAAACAAAAGTCGGATTCGTTTCGCTCGGGTGCTCGAAGAACCTCTGCGACACGGAGATCATGCTCCGCCACCTTGTGGACGAAGGGTATGAGATTACGCCGGAGGAGACCGAGGCGGACGTGGTGATCGTCAACACCTGCGCCTTTATCGAGAGCGCGAAAAAGGAATCCATCGACAACATCATCGACCTCGGATGGCTGAAAAAGCACAACGGCCTGAAGGGGATCATCGTCACCGGATGCCTTGCCGAACGGTACCGGGATCAGGTCACGAAGGAGCTGCCCGAGGTGGACGCCATCCTCGGCGTGGGGAGTATCCACCGGATCGGCGAGGCCGTGAAGTCCGTGCTCGAGAACGCCGGAAAGAAGGGCGGAAAGAAGAAAAAATACGCCTGCTTCGACGACAAGGAGAGCTCCGAACTCGGCGGCGAACGGGTCATCACCACCGGGGACGCCATGGCCTACCTGAAAATCGCCGAGGGCTGCTCCAACCGGTGCACCTACTGCGCCATCCCCATGATCCGCGGCAAAATGCGCAGCCGGACTATGAAGGAGCTGGTGGAGGAGGCGACCTCCCTCGACGCGATGGGCGTGAAGGAGCTGGTTCTCATCGCGCAGGACACCTCCGCCTACGGGATCGACCTCTACGGGGAATACGCCTTACCCGAGCTGATCCGCGGCATCACCGACGCGACGAACATCCCGTGGATCCGCCTGCTCTACTGCTACCCCGACAAAATCACCGACGCGCTGGTGGACGAGATCAAAAACAACCCGCGCGTGGTGAAGTACATCGATATTCCGATCCAGCATATCGCCGACCCCGTCCTGACCCGCATGAACCGGCACGGGGACGCCGCCATGATCCGCGAGGCCGTGGCGAAACTGCGGACGGTTCCCGGCATGGTGCTCCGTTCCACCGCGATCGTCGGATTCCCCGGCGAGACGGAGGAGGAGTTCCGCCAGCTGTGCGAATTTCTGAAAGAGGCGAAGTTCGAGCGGTTCGGCGCGTTTACTTATTCGCAGGAGGAGGACACCCCGGCGGCGTCCTTCCCGGATCAGATCGACGAGCAGGTGAAGCAGGACCGGTACGATATCCTCATGCAGACCCAGCTGGCGGTCAGCGAGGCGTACAACCAGTCCCGCGTGGGGAAGACCTACCGCGTGCTCTGCGAGGGATGGGATCCCGTGGCCGGTTCCCACTTCGGACGGAGCTACGCCGAGGCCGCGGACATCGACGGCAAGATCTGGTTCTCCGCCAAGCGGAAAGACCTCCGCATTGCCGAGGGCGAGTTGATCGACGTGAAGATCACCGAGGCCATGGACTACGATCTGGTGGGTGAAGCGGTTCTGAACGTGTGAGGAGAAGCGAGCGGGCGGTGTGCTCGGGATCCTCCGTCCGCTCCGCCCGACTGTCGCGGCATATGAAAGGAGACTGTCATGGACGACAGAATGCTCACAGTCGTTTTCGG
Source organism: Oscillospiraceae bacterium (assembly GCA_015065385.1). Taxonomy (GTDB): domain Bacteria; phylum Bacillota; class Clostridia; order Oscillospirales; family CAG-272; genus UMGS1696. Next base: position 12,808 of record SVQK01000122.1, read on the forward strand.
CCTGATTCTGGCTGCGCTCGGCCTGTTTCCCGCCATTTTCCCGGATAAGTTCGCCCGGCTCCGCACATGGCAGATCAAGGACGCGGAACCGAGCGACGCCTATGTCATTGTGACCCGGATCGTCGGCGTTGCCCTGATCCTCGTCGGCCTCTGCATTGCCGCGGGCAGGCCGATCTTCTGACCTCCCGCCCCGCCCCTCCGCCCCTCCGCCCTTCTGCCCCGTCCGCCTGACCAAAACAATCCGAGGTGTATAAAATGAATCTTCCCAACAAGCTCACCATGTTCCGCATCCTGATGGTGCCGGTGTTTCTCGTGTTGCTCTGCGTCCCGCAGGTCGGAGAGGCCATGGGGCAGACCGCCCTGCTTCTGACGACGGCGGCCGTCTTCGGGATCACGTCCCTGACGGATATGATCGACGGCAAGATCGCCCGGAAGTACAACCTCATCACCGACTTCGGCAAGTTCATGGATCCTCTCGCCGACAAGTTCCTCGTGATGGCAGCCATGCTCGGGATCCTCGTGAAGTTCGACGACCTCCGCCCCGTGTTCGTCTGGGCCGCCGCCGTCGTGATCTTCCGCGAGTTCGCCGTCACCTCCCTCCGCCTCGTGTGCGCCCAGAAGGCCGGAAAGGTCATCGCCGCCGCATGGCTCGGAAAGGTCAAGACCACCACGCAGATGATCTGCATTGTCTGCGTCCTGCTCGAGCCGCTGATCCCCCATCCGCTGTTCTCGGAACATCACATCCTCTCCTATATCACCATCGCCGTGATGACCGTCATGACCCTGTGGTCCGGGATCGACTATCTCCGCCTGTACTGGCCCTACATCGGGGAGACGAAATGACCGGCCCCCGCGTCGTTGACGAATGGACCGACTCCGCCGGACTTCCCGCGGTCGCCGTTGACTGCGGAGGGTGCGGCGGATTTTCCGTGGAGAAAACCTTCAACTGCGGCCAGACCTTCCGCTTTCTCGCGGAGCCGGAGAATCCCGGCCGCGTTTCCGGATCCGTGCGGATGGGCAAAGGATTGCCCGAGGCGCGGATCTTTGCGGACGGATCGGGCGTGGATCCCGGGACCGGAGAGGGCCTGCTGATTCTCGGGGGCGTTACGGCGGACACCTTCCGGGAGCGGTGGGCGGATTACTTCGATCTCAGAGAGGACTACGCGGCGGGGGAGCGGATCATCCTCGACGCCATGCCCGACCGACGGAGCCGCGCGGAAATGGCCGAAGCGCTCAGGATCGGCCGGGGCATCCGCATTCTGAGGCAGGATCCGTGGGAGACCCTCGTCACGTTCATTTTGAGCCAGAACAATAACATTCCCCGAATCCGCGGGATCGTCGCAAGACTCTGCGCGGCCTGTGAAAACCGCTTCCCGGAGCCGGAGGATCTCTGCCGCATCGGAACGGACGGGCTATACGGCCTCGGCTGCGGATTCCGGGCGAAATACCTCTCGGACGCCGCGGAAAAGGTCCTCTCCGGCGGGATCGATCCCGTGCGGATCCGGACGGCGGAACGGTATGAGGACGCGGAGGCCGAGCTCGAACGCATCGTCGGCGTCGGTCCGAAGGTCGCGGCCTGCGTCCTGCTCTTCGGCTTCCACCGGACGGACGCCTTCCCCGTGGACGTCTGGATGAAAAAAGCCCTCGCGGAGCGTTTCCCGGAGGGATTCGACCCCGCGCCTCTCAGCAGATGGGCCGGGTACGCGCAGCAATGTCTGTTTTACGCGGAGAGAGCGCGTAGATATAGTGTGTCCACACTATGAAAAACGAAACGCTGCGCGTTTCTGGAATTGGATGCCATGCTCAGGGCGGGAGGCACGGGGGGACACCAGCTCAGGCCGCAGTTTTCCCCCCGTGCGGGGGTTTCCTTGGCCATATGGCATAAGGCGACAGCTCGCCCCTGCATCCAGATTCGACAGTTCATCCCACTGTCCTCGCGCGAAGTTTCGCCTCCGGCGAACTTCAGAAATTCGCCTTTGGCGAACTTTCCGCGGACTATGCTCATTTAGCTGAAACATGCGATGAATTCCGTCTTCGCCGAAATTCATCGGTTTGCTCTGCCGAGACGGCGACGCAAACAGCGATCGAAACGCGCATGAGCAGAGTGGGCTGAAAAACAGTGGATATCGTTCCCCTTCACGCCGGAACAGACAGGTTCAGCCCTTGCTTCACTTGCATTTAGGCTGAGAACAGTATAATTCCCGCGCTGAAATAAAAACCGCCCGGGGCGGCAGACTCTGACGATTTCCGTTCAGGATCCGCCGAACCGGGCGTTTTACGAAATCCCTTCCAAAGGGATATCCGTTTTATCTCTTCCTCCACGTCGCCGGCGTGAAGGTGAGGAGCAGGGGATAGATCTCCAGCCGCCCGAGCAGCATCGCCGCGGAGAGCGCGATCTTTGAGACCGGGCCGTAATCCGCGTACCCGCCCATCGGACCCACCGCGGAAAAGCCCGGTCCGACGTTGTTGAAGCAGGCGACCACCGCCGTGATGTGCGTTTCGAGATCGAAGGGCTCGTGCCCGATGATCAGAAAGATTGCCGCCATCAGAAGCGCGTAGACGGCGAAATAGCTCGTCACACCGGCCCGCGTGCTCTCGTCCAGCGGCTTGCCCTCGAACCGGACCGTCGTCACCGAACGGGGATGCAGGAGCTTGCTCAGTTCCCGCCCCGCGCCCTTGAACAGGATGCACACCCGGGACACCTTGAGGCCGCCCGCCGTGGATCCCGCGCATCCGCCCATGAACATCAGAAGCAGCAGGATCACCCGCGAGAGATTCGGCCAGAGGTTGAAGTCCGCGGAGGAATACCCGGTCGTCGTGATGATCGAGGCCACCTGAAAGGCCGCCTGACGGAACGCCTCGCCGAAGCTGCCGATCATCGACAGGATGTTGGCCGTGATGATCCCCGTGGCGACGACCACCGTACCGAGATAGGTCCAGAGTTCTTCCGACCGGAGCGCGGAACGGAACCGCTTCAGAAGGAGCAGGTAGTACAGGTTGAAGTTCACGCCGAACAGGAGCATGAAGATCGTGATCACCCACTGGAGATACGGGGAGTAGGCTCCGATGCTGTCCGACCGGACACTGAATCCGCCCGTGCCCGCCGTGCCGAAGGAGTGGATCAGGGACTCGAAGAGACTCATGCCCCCGAAGAGGAGGAAGACCACCTCGGTCAGCGTCAGTCCGATATACATCAGATAGAGGATCTTCGCCGTGTCCTTCACCCGCGGCACGATCTTGTCCACCACCGGCCCGGGCATTTCCGCGCGCATGATGTGGATCGAACGCCCCGTGGAGTCGGAGAAGATCGCCATCATCAGAACAAGCACGCCCATGCCGCCGATCCAGTGCGTGAAGCTCCGCCAGAACGCCCCGCCGTGGCTCAGCGCGGTCACATCCCGCAGAATGGAGGCCCCGGTCGTGGTCAGGCCGCTGACGATTTCGAAGAAGGCGTCCACCGGGGAGGCGATGTCCCCCGTGAGAATGAGCGGGACCGCCCCGACCGCCGACATGAGGATCCACGCAAGCCCCACCGTGACAAATCCTTCCCGGGCGTAGATCGTGCGGTCGCAGTGCGCGAAGATCCGGCTCACGATCCATCCCGCGAACGTTGACGCCGCCGCCGTGCAGAAAAACACCAGCGCGACGCGCCATTCCCGGTAGCAGAGGGCGCAGAGGGCGGGGAGAGCCATGAGCGCGCCTTCGAGGGTGATGATATTGCCGAGCGTCCGGCAGATCATTTTGTGATTCATAGGACACCCCTCATCTGGCGGCCAGAATGTCGGAGAGATCCGCCAGCCGATGCCCGGAGGTCAGCACGATGACCCGGTCGCCCGGCAGGATCACGTCTTCGCCGCCCGGAACGATGGTCTTCCGCCCGCGGATGATCCCCGCCATGAGGATGTTCGGCTTCATATTGACGGCAAGCTCGCGGAGCGGGGTTTCGGTGAGGCCCTCCGAGGACTGCTTCACCAGAAATTCCAGCGCTTCCGCACGTCCGTCCATGAGCTTGTAAAGGGTTTCCACCTGAGAGTCCTGAGAGTTCTCGAGCGCGCGGGCATACTGAACCATCACGTCCGCGATGATGCGCCGCGGGGAGATGTAGGTCTCCAGCCCCAGCTTCTCCGCCATGGAGCAGAGCTCGTCCCGGTTGATCTTCGAGATGACCTTCGGGACCTTCTGGGAGGCGGCGTAAATCGAGATCAGAATGTTCTCCTCGTCCATGCCGGTGAGGGAGACGAAGGCGTCGGAATCCCGGATCCCTTCTTCCAGCAGAAGCTCCTGCTGCGCGCCGTCCCCGAGCACGACGGACACCCCGGGCAGGTTTTCCGAAAGCTCCTGCGCCACGGCCTCGTTCTTTTCGATCACCTTCACGTCCATGCCGGACGCCGAGAGCATCTTCGAGAGATAGAACGCCGTCCGCGATCCGCCGAGCAGCATGACCCGCCGCGCCTTTTTCGTGATAAGCCCCGCCTCCCGCATGAATTTGCCGATTTCGGAGGGGGACGCCGTGATGCCGATGCGGTCTCCGCTTTTCAGCACGAAATCGCCGAGCGGGATGAAGACCTTGTCCTCCCGCTGCACGGTGCAGATCAGCACCTTCGCCTTGAACCGGGTGCGCAGATCGCGCAGAACCAGCCCTGCGAGGGGGGAGTCCTCCCGCAGGATCAGCTCCACCATTTCGAACGTCCGCCCGGAAAAAGTCTCGATCTTGGCGGCGGAGGGCAGGCGCAGGATGTCGAAGAGTTCCCGCGCCGCGAGCAGCTCCGGATTGATCGCCATCGACAGCTCGAGCTCGCGCTTCATGAAGTCGAGGGACGCGTCGTTGTACTCCGGGTTGCGGATCCGCGCGATGGTGTGGCCCGCGCCCATCCGGCGGGCAAGGAAACAGGCGAGCATGTTCAGCTCGTCCGATCCCGTCACCGCGATGAACAGCTCCGCTTCGCGCACGCCCGCGTTTTCGAGCGTTTCGCAGTCCGCGCCGTTCCCGCGCACGCCGATCACGTCGTAAATGTTGGTGACCTCGGCGATGACGGCGGGATCGTCGTCCAGCGCGACCAGATCGTGCCCCTCGGCTGCCAGCGCGGCGAGAATGGTCGTCCCGATCTTGCCGCAGCCGCATACGATGATTTTCATGGTACTTCCTCGTGTTCTTCCGCATTTGCCGTATTATATCACAGAAACGGGATCCTGTCAACCGACCCCGACCCGGCAGCAGGACGGCGCAGGCGGCGGTATCGGCCGGATCCGGTTTCTGAAAAACGAACAGGCGGAACCCTTCTTCGGGAGTTCCGCCCGTTTTTGCGCTGTCAGGCCCACGGATCCGCTTCGGCGGGGATCCGGATATCGGGCAGAAGGTAGTTTTCCCACAGGAACCATTCGCCCGTGCTCTCTTTCTTCCGCAGCAGGATCTGCCGGGGAGAATCCGCGCCGGAGGAAATACAGTTCAGGCGGCAGTAGCCCTCGTTCTGCCATGTGTACGGATCCTCGAAGAACGTGACGCGGTAGGGAAGGGTCGGCGCGTAGTTGTTCTGCGGGGACGTCCCGGCAAAATAGGAGCGGATGACGTACATCTTGCCCGACAGCCTGTCCCGGATGAACTGCTCCTCGAAGGGCGACATGGGACGGGGGCCGCGGAGATAGTTCACCATCGCGTGCGTCCCGGCCCGGTCCTCTTCCCACCGGTTCAGCGCGGCAACCGTCAGCGCGGCCGTGCCGTAGGGGAGCTTCAGATCGGACAGCGGGCAGGCCTTCAGCTCGTCGAGGGAGGCCGGGAGCGCGTCGAAGGCAATCGTCACGGCGGGATACCCCTGCGCGGTCTTGCCGACGGTCAGGGAAACGCCGTTCTGTGCCTTTCCCCCGGCTTCTTTCAAAAGATCGTCGAAAATGCCCATGCCTCGCCCTCCTCAGCCGTCAGTATTTCCCGTGGCTTCCGCTGTGCGAAACGCCGCCGGAGCTCATGTGGGTCGTTGTGCCGCCGCCTCCGGAACGCTCGGTTTCGCGCGGGGTGCGGGAGACGTGCCGTCCGATGAAGAAATCGTTCGCCTGCGTGATCTGCACGGTGTCGTCCCGGGCGTAGGAGCGCGCGCTCGGCTGGCTGCGCACGGATTTCAGCTGGCTCTTCATGCTCGATACGGGAACCAGACCGCCGAGCAGACCGGCCACGACGGATCCGAGAACCCTCATGAGCGAGAAGGGCTTGACGGGTTCCTTGTCGCTGTCGTAGTCGTAGGGGAAGCCGTTGTCCTTTTCATACTGGAGCAGGGCGGCGCAGGAATTGGCGAACTCCTTGTAAGCCCCGCTGTAGTTGTCCTCCCTGAGATAGGGCAGGAAGTTGTTGACGAGATACTCCTCGCGCCCGTAGTCGGTGAAGGTGCGGTTGCACGATCCCGCCGCGGTCACGGCCCAGTCCCGGTCTCCCGTCACCTGAATGAGCAGGATGCCGCCGGTTTTGTCCCCGGTCCCGTAGCCGTTCTGGTCGTAGAAATCGTCCGCGAAGGCCTCGATGTCGTAGTACCCGTACATGGTCTCGAAGGTCATGACGCCGACGTCCACGCCGTACTGGGAGGAAATGCTTTTCAGAATCGTTTCGACCGCCGCCGCGTCCGCGCTCGAAAGAAGACCGGCTTCGTCGTACAGAAGGGGCCGCCCCTCGACGTGGGGAACCTCCGCGGAGACGGAGCAGACGAGCAGGACGGACACCGCGATCAGGGAAAGAAGCGCAAGAATGCCTTTTTTCATGTTCTGCCCTCCTTTACATCGCCTGGAACATGGTGACGAGCAGGTAGACCACCGCCGCGAAGATGCCGCCGTAGAGCAGGAGATACTTCCAGTACGCTCCCTTGTCCACCGGCAGGTCGCCGACGAATTTGCCCGTCTGCGCGTTCATGGCGAAGGTGTACTTGCCGCCCTTCCAGCTGGTGTTGAGCAGCCACACGGGATAGAGGGCGTAGCGGACCCGCGAATCCCGCAGCTGGATCGAGGAGCTGTCGAGGCTCACGGTCTCGTAGCCGTGCACCTGTTCGGCGAAGGTCATTTCCGCGGTCTTGCGGATGCGTTCGTTGGCGCGGTCCACGCTCTGCTCCGCCGTCACGTCGTATTTATCGGCCAGATATCCCGCCAGATACGCCGTCTGGAAGGGGACTGCCTCGGACACGTCGAAGGGCTCGATGGATTCCATCAGGGTGTCGTCCATCTTGGAGGAGCCGTCCGCCGGAACCGCCTCGAAGCTCATGGAGCCTCCGCGGTCCACCAGATATTCCTCGGTCTCCACATAGTTGTAGTTCCGGTCCGACCATGCCCGGGTGCGGGTGGCGCGGAACCGGAGCTTCACGTCCGCAGAGGAGTCGAAGAGCCAGTAGGGAACGTAGATCCCCTTGATCTCGTCGAGGTGCTGCTCGTCGCTGAACAGCTTCGGAGCCATCTTCTTGCTCTTGGCGTGCATCCGGAGCGCGTCCTTCGCCGCCTTTTTGTCCAGCTTGAAGGGGATCACCAGATCCGGCTTCAGGGCTCCGGTGAAGTTGCCCATCACGACGACGGGATTCCCGCAGAACGGGCAGGAGGTGGCCGCCATGGACTCGTCGCCGACGATTTCGCCGCCGCAGGAGTTGCAGACGTACACCTTCATTCCAGCGGTCTCGCCGCTGTCCCATTCCGAACCCGCGTCGGTGTTCCAGTTGAGCTGATCCTCCGGAAGAGGCACGGCGTCCTCGGGGTTCATCGGCTCCCCGTCAGGCCCGGTCTGGACCGCTCCCGCCGCCGTGTTCAGCTGTTCGTCCTTTCCCGCCAGCTCCTCCATGGAGAAGACGCTGTCGCAGTAGGGACACTTCATTTTCTGTATCGCCGGATCGAATTCAAGCGCGCCGCCGCAGGCAGGGCATTTGTATTCCATTAATTCCGCCATAGTCGGATCATTACCTCCTTGTATCAGGAATCAAGCGTCCGCGCGATTTCCTTGAGGACGCTCAAAAGGGGTTCGTAGTGAGGGTCGCCCCAGCCGCTGTCGCTGAACGACTGCTTTTCCCAGTATGCCGAGAGATGGTAGGTCGTCGCGTCGAGGGGCATGAGTTCTTCTTCGTCCTCCGCCGGGGATTCCCAGCGGGCCGAGGACGCAGCCAGGGCGGAGTAGAGACCGCTTTCCCGGGCTGCCGCGCGGATCTCATCCGTCTGGGCGTCGGAAAGAGGTCGGTCGTCCAGTTCGACGGTATGCTCCTCCCAATCCCCGTCCGCTTCCGTCACGAAGATGAAATACGCGGATAAAAACGCTGCGCCGTCCTCTTCCCGGAAATCGAAGGAGAAGGATCCTTCGATCCACGAGGCGGACGCGGAGACGGAAAGGTATTTCAGCTCTCCGGCCTCCTCCTCGGGAATCCCGTACGCGCGGGCAGCTTTCGAAAGGAAGGAGCGGATCTCTTCCTCGCCCTCGGGTTTGACGGAGGTCATTTTCTCCGCGCCATTCTCCCATGTGAACGAAGCCTTCCGGCTCGTCGCGTCAAGGACTCCTATGTTGTGAGCTTTCCTGCCGGAGAGAACGGACTTTTCAAATCCGGTGTCCTTCACGGCCTGCCGGAAATCCCCGAGGACCGAGGCCGGGACTTTCACATGGTCGAGCTCGAGACGGCCCTCGCCGTTGTCCTCGTCGCAGGAGAGGAAAACGCCCTCCTCCGTCTCCGCGAGGGAGAAGGAATAGCTGTTTCCGTAGTCCATGCGCGAGACCGAAATCCACGCGGAGACGATTTCCCCGGACGGACGCTTCCCGCACCCGAACAGCGCGAGCATCGATCCCGCGGCAAGGATGCCTGTCAGTACAGAGATCATGAGACGGCCTTTCATACCGGTGCACCCCCTTTATCTGCAAAACGGAAAAGCGGGATCCGGGGAGGAAACCCGAAAAGGCCCTCCCCGATCCGCGTCTTTCAGGGGATTTACTGAACGTCTTCGTCGCCGAAGGGATCGCCGCACTCAGGGCAGAACTTCGGCGGGTTGGCGGGATCCTCGGGTTCCCAGCCGCACTTGTCGCACTTGTACAGCTTCGCGCCCGCGGGCTTCTTGGTGCCGCAGTCGGAGCAGAACTTGCCCTTGTTGGTCGTGCCGCAGTTCGGGCAGGTCCAGCCGTCGGGCGTCTCGTCGGGCTTCTTGGTGCCGCACTCGGGGCAGAACTTGCCGGTCGCGGTCTTGCCGCAGGTCGGGCAGGTCCAGGAACCGGCAGCCGGCTTCGGCTCGGGCTTCTTGGTGCCGCATTCGGGGCAGAACTTGCCGGTGGCCGCCTTGCCGCAGGTCGGGCAGGTCCATGTGTCAGCCGCGGGAGCCGCCGGGGCCGCCTGCTGCTGCATCTGCTGCTGCTGGAGTCCCGCCGCGAAGAGGTTGGCCGCATTGGCCGCGCCGCCCTGCTGATTGGCCATGCCCATCGCCATGAAGCCGTTGACCGCGCCGTTCGGGTTGGCTGCCGCGGTGGCTGCGTTGGCGGCGGAGGTGGAGGTGGTGAAGGCGGACTGAGCGAAGGCGTCGCCGCGCATCATCGCGGTTTCTTCCCAGGTGGTGATCTTCTTTCTCTGATCCTCGGGGATGGAGGGAACGCCCATGGAGACGGAGAACACGGAGATGCCGCGCTTGCCCCATTCGTTCGCCAGCTCTTCGTTGAGCGCGTTCTTGAGCTCCTTGGTGTGCGCCGGGATCTGGTCGTAGGATACGCCGGCGGCGGAGAGATGCGCGAGAGCGGGCTGGAGGGCGTCGATCAGCTCGGCCTTCAGAGTGGGGTCGATCTGGGAGCGCTCGTAGCTCACGGCGACGTTGGCTGCTACCTCGGTGTAGAAGAGAAGCGGGTTGGTCAGCTTGTAGGAGTACATGCCGTTGCAGCGCAGGTCAACGGACATCTTGTAGCCCAGCTGCTCGTTGATGACGACCTTGAAGGGAACAGGGTTGGCGGTGCCGAACTTGTTGTTCGGGATTTCCTTGGTGTTGAAGTAGTAGACGCGCTGGTCCTTGGCCGTGTCGCCGCCGAAGGTGAAGCGCTTGCCGATGGTCTTGAAGGTGTCGAGGATGGAGGAGCCGAGGGAGCCGGAGAAGATGGAGGGCTCGGTGGAGGTGTCGTACTTGAATTCGCCCGGTTCGGCGCAGACTTCCACGATCTTGCCCTGCTCCACGATGATCATGCACTGGCCGTCCGCCACCGCGATGATGGAACCGTTGGAGATGATGTTGTCGTTGCCGCGGTTGTTGCCCTTGGTCCTCTTCTGGCCTTTCACCATCAGGGTGTCGGCGTCAAGAGCGTCGCAGTAGAAGTATTCTTTCCACTGATCGGCGAGGGTGTTGCCTACGGAGCCCAGTGCTGCTGCGATAAGTCCCATGAGTAAATCTCCTTTTGAATATAAAATTGTTTTTTGGATCTATGGTTCAGCCGGGGGACGGGATCCCGCCGGCGTGAAGCGCGAATGTGCAAATGGATAAAGAGATCAGCGTGAAGATCCGTCTTCGGATCAGTTCCAGCCGCCGTCGTCTCCGGAGAGGGGCCAGGTGAAGATCGGCGCGCCGTCGTTTCCCGCGGAGGACTGGGAGTCGTCGGGCCATCCGTCCGGATCCGTGCCGTTCTCCCAGCCGCTGTCGTTTCCGTCCGGTTCCCATGGCGAGGGCTCCGGTTCGTCCGCCGACTGCGGTGCCTCCGGTCCGTCCGTTGACTGCGGTGCCTCCGGTTCGGCGGGTTCCTGTACAGTCGGCTCCGGTTCAGCCGGTTCCACGGCCGGACGGGTCGCGGGATCCCGGTTGTCCGTCCACAGCTCCGTGTCGCCATCCCCGGCGGGAACCTGAATCCAGCCGGTGACCTCGTCCGAGAGGCGCGCGTCCCGGAAGAACCAGTCCCATCCGTCGGGCATTTCGAGCCGGAAAGCCGCGCTCTGCGGGATGCGCACGCGGATGAACGCCACCTCCGTCCCTTCGTTCAGAACGTGGAACGCGGCGATCCGGACGCTGTCCCACGGCGCGAGGAAGTCCTCCCCGGCAAAGACGCCGTAGTAGAAGCGGGTTTCCTCTTCGACGGCCCCTTCGTCCACGGTCTGACGGGACCGGAGGGCGAGCGTGTCACGGTCGGCGGTGATGCGGATATACCGCTCTTCCCCGAGAGGAACATAGAACATCCGGTCGCCCGTTCCGTTTCCGCCGTTCACGGGAACCAGCTCTTTCAGGGCTCCGCTTTTCAGCGCGTTCTCGAGGAGGGAGGTGACGGCGTCGTCGTGCGCATAGGCAGCGTCGGGATTCTTGACCACGTCCCCGTACGAGGCGACGTAGGAGGTCCATCCGTCCTCCGCTTTCATCCGGACCGCGCCGATTTCGGCGGATTCTCCGGAGCCGTTTTTGACGTAGCGGATCCACGAGCTCCCGTCCTTCCGGAAGGAGACGGTCCCGTCCCCGCCCTCCATTGTGACGGAGCCGTACCGCGCGACAAGGGAGGATACCGCGTTCGCCCCGATCAGGCCTGCCGCGCTGAGTTCGGAGACGTCCGCCGGTGTGACCTTCGCCGCGCCCGTGACCCAGATCTCATGGGACTGACCGTCCGCAGCCGCCTGGAAAGAACCGGGCGCGGGCTGGGTGCGGTCCGCGTCGTACCAGTATTCCGCGTCGGAGAGGAAGGAGAGCCGGAACGCCCACCCCGCCGGGATAGCAAAGGAGAGATCCTCCGCCGGGGCGTTGACCCATTCGACGTGATAGACGACGGTCCGCTCTTCGCCGAGGGAGGAGAAAATGGCCTCGTCCGTCTTCGCGCCTCCGCGGGTGACGGTCAGGGAGGAGAGCGCGTGGGCGTTCGTTCCCGTGGTGTCCGTCTCGATGGAGCGGAGGAGCAGGCTGTCCTTCTCCACAATGATCCGGGACATGACGGGAACGCCGTTCTGCATGGACCGCACGGTGAAGAGCACCGAGGATCCGGAGACGGTCACGCTCCCCACGGATCCGGCCGGGATGAAGGAGGAGATCAGGTTTTCCGTCGAGACCGTGTTGTCGGCGGATTTGAACGCGTACCCGTTTTTGTCGGGATAGCGCACGCCGTCCCTGAGATACCGCCGCTCGGAGGGGCTTCCGGACAGCGTGTCGGTGTAGACGACGATCTGCCGCCCGTCGCTCTCGTAGGCGACCGCTTCTTCGGTCTTCGCCTTTCCGTTCTCCTCGGTCTTGAAGACGTAGCCCGCCGATCCGTGGACGGGAAGCAGGGCGGAGAGGGCGTTTGCCTTCCGCACGTCTTCCAGCGTGAAGGTCAGCTCCTCGGGCGAGAGGGAATAGTAGTCCGTCAGAGCCGCCGTGATCCGCTCCGCTCCGAACCGGTCCGCCCCGAGGGTGTAGGTCACCTGCCGGGATACGGTCCCGTCCTCGTTGTAGGAGGTGAAGGATTTGATTTCGTAGGACCGGGCGTCGAGGGTGAAGTCCGCGCGCCGCGTCCCGTCTTTGCTTTCGCAGCGGACGAGGATCCCGTCCGTGGTTTCCGAAGGTTCTGCCTCGGCCTCTTCCTGTCCCTCTTCTCCGGGCTCCGCTTCCTGCGACGGTTCCGGTTTCGGGCGTTCGATCCGGCTCAGCGTCCCGTCCAGATACGGGGCGAAGGGATTGTCAAACGCGGTGAAGGCTCTTGCGTCTTCGCTCAGGGAGACGGGGACGGCGGGATTGTCGTAGTCGGCGGCGGAGGCGTACAGCGTCACCCCGTCCGCGGTCCGAACGGTCCCGAAACATCCCGACGGCGTTCCTCTCATATCGCAGAACTCCACGGAAGCCCGTCCGCCGGGGGTGTCGATGAGGTAGTGATAGCCCTTCCGCGGTCCGTTCACCGTCGCCTCCTCGGTCAGCACGCAGCCGTACCGGGCGACGAGCAGGGCCGTTTCGTTGGCGGCGGCGGCGTTTTTCAGCGTCAGGGCGCGGGAGGAGGCTTGTCCGGAAGTCCCGGAAGAACCGGAGGAGAAGGGATCGGGTTCAGCCTCCGTCTCCTCCCCTTCGTCCGGCTTGCCGATGTTCGCCTCCGGGTCTTCGCCGTCCGGGGGAGTTTCTGTCTCCGCTTCGGTTTCCGCGTCTCCGGGATGGACGATCGGCGGCGGGGGGCCTTCCACGAGTCCGGTTTCGCCGGTCTGGGCAGGGGGAGCGTATTCCTCCCGGAACTGCCCGGCGAACTCCGTGATGTCGCTGAGGCTGCACCCCGCGGACGCCGTACCGGCAGCAAGAAGCAGCGCGGCAAGGAGAACGGATATGCGTGATGGTTGTTTCATGGTCGATCGGCCTGTATCTTCGTCAGTTTCAATATCGGATGCGCGGGCTGTTTTTCGGGGATCATCCCGCGGCGTTGGTGGCCCAGAGCGTCAGGTCTTCTTCTCCGGGTTCTATGGGGTTGTCCACGGCGCCTGTAAACCCTTCGTTGGCGTAGAGAAAGAGATCTCCCCACGCGATCAGAGTGAGCTTCCATTCCTTCGGCACATGGAGGTAATAGTCGATCGGCGCGGGATTGAGTCCGCCCTCGTACCATGTGCCCTTGACGCGGATGATCCGCTGGTTCGAGACGTCCTTCCGGAGGGGGGCCATGAAGTCCTCGGCCTTGTCCCGTCCGTATTCCGCGGTGCGGGAGTAGGTCAGCGTCCCGTCGGCGTTATACCGCTCGAAGGAGACCACCGCCAGCGAATCGGCGAGGACGGTGTAGACGAGAGTTTCGCCCTCGAGGATCTCGGGAGCGGTCCGGAAGGTCACGGTGTCCCCGCCAGTCTCGAGGATTTCGGCGGGCGCGTTGTAAAAGTCGTAGAAGAACTCAATGTCGCCGGGATAGGTCCCCGCGGGCGTCGAATCTCCCAGAGCGAAGGAGGCGGAAACCCCTTCGCCGTCCGCCGAGGCATAGAGGATGTTCTCCCCGTCCCAGAAGGAGTAGTTCGTATAGGTGTACGGCGTCATGGCATCGTCGTAGGCATGCCCTTCGGTGACGGACAGAATGCCGGGATCGTCCACCAGATAGTACGAATCCGACGTGACGTTTCCCGGGGTCTCGTAGTACGACGTCTCCCTGACGTGGAATCCGCCGTAGGTCATAACGAGATTCCCCACCAGATTGGCCTCGGTGAGGTGCTCCCACGTCAGCTGTCTTTGTAGGTCTTCGGTCCCGCCCTCCGGTTCGTCCCATGAGAAATCGGTGAGGAACAGATAGACAAGGGGCGGGGCGGCGTTTTCACCGGCGTCCGGAGGATTCTCGAACGCGGCGTACAAAAGGCACCGGCGGACCCCTTCGTCGAGGTGATCCTCCACGGAGACGATCCATGTGCCGTCCTCCTGTTCAGCGGAGAGCGCGCGCCATACGCCGAGCGTATCGTCGAGCATTTTTGCGTAGTCGTCGAACCGGAATCCCGGCACGCCGTCTCTTGTCTCGGCTTCGGCGCCTTCCAGCCCGAGCCAGTCGGGCCGCGGGAGGGGATCTTCGCCCGGACGGAGCGCGGAGCAGATCGCCTCGGCTGCCGTTTCCGGGATCCACGCGGCCTCGTCCGGTCCGGTCTGACGGGCGGTCATGGCGGCGTAGTACCCGACCGCGCTCCAGAGTCCGCCCGGATCGTCCAGATGGTCCCTCCCCCATCCCACGAGCGTCATGGCGAGCGCTTCGCTGAGCGTCTTCTCGTCGGGAAGGAACGCAGGGGCTTCCGGCGCGGGTTCGGGTTCGGGATCGGCGGGGACAGGATCGGGAACGGCTGTCGTCTCCGTCTGATCCGCGCCGCCCTGCGTCCCGTCGATCTTCTCCAGCCTGATACAGCCGGAGGACGAGAGGAGAAGGACGGAAAGGAGCAGGGGAAGAACGCGGCTGCGCAGGACTTTCTTCATGCTGATACCTCGTATATCGGTCATCCGGAACGAAAACCGCTCCGGGCACGGATTTCACGCCGCCGTCACCCCCCGCCGCGCCTCCTGTTCGGAACGCTGAAACCGGGGATTCCGGGCGATTTTCCGCAGAAATGCCGGGAAGATCTGTCTTCAATCGTATTATAGCAAATCAAGGGGCGTCTGTCAACCGAGAGAAGGAAAAATGAGAAGGCGGACAGGGCGCGGAGCCTTTTGAGAAGCCGGATCCCGCCCTGCGATTAAATTCCGGTGAGAACCGTTCTCATCCCGCCTCATACGAATCTCATTCTAAAAGGGGGGACGCGGCTTTCTTTCGGAGAAAGCCTGGCAAAGAACTTTATGGGGAGTAGGTAATGGATCGGCTATACCAATCAAGTGAAGCTGAGGCTTCGACACACCAATATAGCCATCCAACCTTATCAGAGTTATCGCACGCGAGCTCATCGCACGGCGATTCGCACCCTACATGGAGCGATCAAAACCCATATAGTTTAGCTTTTTTGGCTGAGAACAGTATCAGTCAGACAGCGCCGCGAGCAGTCTGCGCTTCGCCGCCGTGAAGGCCGCCACGTCATATTCCACGTCCTTGAAGGAGCGGAACACGGAGGCGCAGATCTCGTCCGCCAGAGCCTTGTCGCGCGCCGCGAGGACTTTCAGCATCTCATATTCCTCCGCGCCTTCCCGCTCCGCCTCCAGACGGATGGAGAGCCACGGGCCGTCCGTTCCGGGGTAGAGGATGTGCGTGTCGCCCGCGGGCAGGAAGCAGACGGCGTCGGTGTTGTGGTGTTCCGGGCAGTTCAGCTCGAAGGGATCCTGACCGGGCTGATAGCAGTTCGCCGCCCAGTGGAGGAAGCCCGTGAGGTCGTATTTGTAGTTGCCCCAGTGCAGATAGCGGGTGGAGAGGAGCGGATAGTCCATGAACCGGTTGATGTAGCCGTACTCTCTGGGACCGCAGCAGACGTAGTGCCAGATTTCCGCGCCGTTCTGCCGGAAGGTCTCGATCTCGGCCCGGTGCCTGTCGTATTCCGCGTTGAGGGGGACCCAGACGTCCAGGGCGCCGTGGAGGTTGCCGTAGGACATGGCGTCGCAGAGTCGGATCTCCGGAACGATCTTGTGGATCAGGCCGCAGAGGGCGCGGAACTCGGTCGCGTTCTCGGCGTTCGGCTCGTCGGCCACGCCCATCACGCAGTCCTTCGTCCATCCGTGCTCGTCCAGCACCGCTTTCAGGGCGGGGAGGTACTGGGTCAGATAGCAGTAGCCCTCGTAGGACATGGAGGGGATCGACCCGCGCAGAAGGATGGTGGAGGCCGACCAGCTCTTCCGCCAGCCGACGGAGGGCAGGTTGAAATACTTCATGCCCGCCGCACGGTAGGTCTCGATCGTCTTTACAAGGCCCGAGAAGTCGAACTCCCACTTGTTCGGGGAGACCTCCTTCGCCCCGACGCCGCCCACATACATCATGTTCTGATGCAGTCTGCGGAGCGCGGCGAGGTACTTCCGGTCCATCGCGCCGTACTCCGGAGTGCCGGGGGTGAGCCCGTGCCATTTCTCGAGCGGAGCGCGGCTGTATCCGAGGATGATCTTGAGCGTCTCCTCCGGCAGGACCGCAGAGTAGATTTCGAGCGTTCCCGGGATCTGTTGCCCGTTGACGGAGACGGTGAAGGGATACGTTCCGGGCGCGGCGTCCCGTTCCGTTTTGAGCGCGATATAGAGGCCGCCCTGCTTTTCCTCTCCCTCGACGTCCACCGTGCCGTCAAAGGTGCGCAGGCAGTCGTAGAGACGGTAGGGCGCGATCCGCTCGGGCCAGTGGGGCTTTCTCCCGTCGTCCGGGATGCCGTGGTTGCGCTCGACCATGACGGAGCGGAGCGAATAGATTTCCGGGACAACGCCGTCGGGCAGGCCGCAGAAGTCCACGCTCACGGCGGGGGAATCCAGATCGCGGAGGAGCAGCTGGAAGGAGGCGTATCCTCCCCGGGCGGTAAAGGTTTCGGCTTCCGCGGACGAGGTCTTGTATTCGAAGACGTCCGGATAGGTGAATTCGGCGGATGAAACGACGGTATAGCGCATGGTGATTCCTCCTCAAAGGCCGCGCGTGGTTCTGCGGCGGATTCTGCCGTTATTTTACCGGAAAAACAATGGATAATCAACCCTGTTTCTGTGAAAAAATCATGTTTTCTCCCTTGTATTCCGCGCAGGAACTTGCTATAATGAGAACTGAGGACTGCGGAACAGACTGAAATCAAGCGAAAAGGAGACGGATCCATGAGCGGCGAAAGAACCATGACCATCGGCTCCCGCGAATACCGGCTGAGCTTTGAGGACAACTTTGAGGGCGACTCCCTCGATCTTACGAAATGGTCCCTCTGCCCGGAGGGAAGACGGCAGGATATCGGAGGAGAGTGGGCGGATTCCGAGACCTCCGTGCACGACGGCAATCTGTGGCTGCGGGCGAGGATCCGGGAGGACGGCGTCCCCGTTTCCGGCGGGATCAGGACCCTCGGCAAATTCGCCCAGACCCGCGGCTATTTCGAATGCCGGATGATGTTCCCGAAGACCACCGGATTCTGGGGCGCGTTCTGGATGATGTGCGGCAGGGTCGGAAAGGTGGACGGCTCGGCGGTGTCCGGCGCGGAGATCGATATCATCGAGAGCGGGGAGTGCGCGCGGCGGGGCGTCAACCACGCGATCCACTGGGACGGCTACGGCGACGCGCACAAATCGGTGTCCGAGGTGATCCCGAAGGTCCCGGAGCTTTACGAGGGGTTTCATACTTACGCCTTCCAGTGGACGGAGGAGGAGTACGTCTTCTTCATCGACGGGCGGGAGACGTGGCGGACTTCGGAGCCCGGCATCTGCGCCTTCCCCGGCTATATGAAGGTCACGACGGAATTCGGATCCTGGGCCGCCCCCATCGTCCCGGACGAGCTGCCGGACTACTGCCGCGTCGATTACGTCAGAGCATGGGCGGAGGCCTGACGCTTTCGGAATCCGCTTGACACCGGCGGCCCGGGGTGGTATAATAGGCCCCGGAGATCTCCGCCGGATGGGCGAAAGGAAGGTATTCTCTGTGGAAAAAGTCATTCTCTTTGACGGAACGTCCCTCGACAAATGGATGAACCGGGACGGCTCCCCGGTCGGCTGGGCTGTGGAAAACGGCGTCATGACCGTGACGCACGGCGACATCATCTCGAAGGAAACATACGGCGACGCCCATATCCATGTGGAATGGATGGAGCCGGACATGCCGTGGGCATCCGGTCAGGGCAAGGGAAACAGCGGCGTGTACGTCCACGGCTGCTACGAGATTCAGGTGCTGGATTCCTACGGGATCGAGAAGCCGGATTTCTCCGACTGCGGCGCGGTCTACTCCATGTACGCTCCCCTCACGAACGCCTGCAAGCCGGCCCTGTGGTGGCAGACCTACGACATCTACGTCCGCGCGCCCCGCTTCGAGGACGGGAAGGTCGTGAAAAACGGCTTTATGACGGTGCTTCAGAACGGGATCGTGATCCACAACAACATCGAGCTGACCCGGAATACCCCCGGCGGCGTGACGGACCATGTTGTGGCGGAAGGTCCCCTGCTTCTTCAGGATCACGGCAACCCGGTCTCCTTCCGGAACGTCTGGTTCGAGCGGCTGTAAAGCGGGCGATTTATCAAAGAAAAATATATCGGCACAGTATAACTACCGCCGGAAAGCGGACAGGCTGGGCGTGACCCGGTCTGTCCTTTTTTCAGGGCAAAAATCGCACAGAGAGCATAGAGCGGAGCGGAGAGAATGGGAATGAACGGACAGAGCGCGGAAGCGAAGAAAATCGGAAAAATGAACGAGGCGGCGTGGGTGATCGGCATTTTTGCCTGCTCCCTCGGCGTCTGCCTCTGCACCAAAGCGGATTTCGGCCTCTCCATGATCGCCGCGCCGCCGTATATCCTCCACTACGCCCTGCGGGGGATCTTTCCGTGGTTCACGCAGGGCAGGGCGGAGTACGTCTGGCAGGCGGTCCTGCTCCTCGGCATGTGTCTGGCGGTGCGCCGGTTCCGCTGGCGGTATCTTCTCTCCTTCGCCGCCGCCTTCATCGCCGGAAAGAGCATCGACCTCTGGTTTCTGCTCCTCGGCGGCAACGGCGTGTATGAAAGCATGCCGGTCCGGATCCTTGCCTTTGCCGCGGGAGAGCTGATCACCTCGGTCGCCATCGCGTTCGTGTTCCGCACGACCTGGCCCGTTCAGATCTACGAGCTTCTGGTGCGGGAGATCGCGGACCGGTATTCCCTCGACGTCAACCGGGTCAAGATGGTCAACGATATCGCGCTGTTCGTGCTCTCCGCCGCGCTGTCCTTCCTTCTGACGGGCGGATTCCACGGCTTCGGCGTCGGAACGGTCCTCATCACCGCCGTGAACGCGCCCCTTATCGCCCTGTGCGGCAAAGTCCTCGACCGGTGGTTCGCCTTCGACTCCCGGTTTCCGAAGCTGAGCGGATGGCTCGGCTGAAAGGCTCCGGCGGACGGCGGATCCCCGGTCTGCGGAAATTTCAAAAAAGTTTGAAAAACCTCTTGACAGCGCGTGAGGCTTGTGATATAATTCATCACGTCGGCGCGGAAAAGTACCGCAGCACGGAAAAATGGCCCGGTAGTTCAGTTGGTTAGAACGCTAGCCTGTCACGCTAGAGGTCACGAGTTCGAGTCTCGTCCGGGTCGTGACGCGGATCTTCTGATTCCCGGCAAATGCCTCTGTAGCTCAGTTGGTAGAGCAGGGGATTGAAAATTCCCGTGTCGTTGGTTCAATTCCGACCGGAGGCATATGCGGATTTAGCTCATTTGGTAGAGCGCAACCTTGCCAAGGTTGAGGTGGCGGGTCCGAGCCCCGTAATCCGCTTAAAGACGGTGACGTAAAGTCCCGTCTTTTCTTTTGCGTGTGTATTCTACATAAATAGATAAGCATGGAACCTTTGTCCTTGTGTGGCCTGATGGGGAAGAGGGAGGGATCTTGCCATATTTTCTGAAACGATCCCCCCATCGTTACATTTTATACAAGGAATTTTTAACAATATCCCCCTGCATTCCCGGAGCGGTTTGCGATATACTAACCGATAAGATTTGAAAACTGCGAGGAGTTCCCGTGCTCAAGCTCGATAAGATCACAAAAATCTATCCCTCCGGCGACGTGACGGCTCTCAGCGAGGTGTCCGTCTCCTTCCGGAAGAACGAATTCGTATCCATCCTCGGCCCGTCCGGCTGCGGAAAGACGACCCTTTTGAACATCATCGGCGGCCTTGACCGCTATACCTCTGGCGAGCTGCGGATCCGCCATGTCCCCACGGCCGAGTTCACCGACCGAGACTGGGACACCTACCGGAATCACTCCATCGGATTCGTCTTCCAGTCCTACAACCTCATCCCCCATCAGAGCGTCCTCGCCAACGTCGAGCTGGCCCTGACTCTTTCGGGCGTGTCGAAAGCCGAGCGGAGGCAGCGGGCGAAAGAGGCCCTCGAGGCGGTGGGACTGGGCGATCAGCTGAAAAAGAGGCCCTCCCAGATGTCCGGCGGCCAGATGCAGCGGGTGGCCATCGCGCGGGCTCTGGTGAACGATCCGGATATCCTTCTGGCCGACGAGCCGACGGGGGCGCTGGACTCCGAGACCTCCGTGCAGGTGATGGAGATTTTGCGGAAGGTGGCGGAGAAGAAGCTCATCATCATGGTCACCCACAATCCGGAGCTGGCGGAGCGGTATTCCACCCGCATCATCCGCCTTCTGGACGGCCAGGTGCTCTCCGACTCCAATCCCTATTCTCCCGAAGAGGAGGACGGGGAAACCTACGGGGAAGAAGCCGGCTCCGACGAGATGGAGCGGAACGACGAGAAGGTCCGGGGCAGGAAGAAGCGGACCTCCATGTCCTTCTTCACCGCCCTTTCCCTGAGCCTCAACAACCTCATGACGAAGAAGGCGCGGACCTTTCTGACGGCGTTCGGCGGATCCATCGGCATCATCGGGATCGCGCTGATTTTATCCCTGTCCAACGGCATCAACGCGTACATCGCCAAGGTGCAGGAGGACACCCTGTCGGCCTATCCGATCCGGATCGACCGGGAGACCGTGGACCTCTCCTCCATGCTCACCGCCATGACGCAGGCAAGGGAAAGCGCGTCGGACGACGGCGAATGGGTGGACGACGGCATGATCCGCTCCAACACCGTGACGCTGGACCTGCTCGAAACCATGTCGAATCTCGAGGTCCAGACCAACAACCTCTCCCGCTTCATGGACTATATCGACGAAACGGGCGGGGACTTCGACGGCAGGGCGACGGCGGTCTCCTACGGCTACGACGCCCCCCTGACCCTCTACTCCGTGACGGAGACGGACGAGAAGGGCCTTCCGGTCCGGATCAATCCGTCCTCCCTGTTCGCCGGGATGCGCGGAGGGCAGGGACAGGGCGGAGGCAGTCCCATGGGCGGCGGGTTCTACTCCCTCGACGTCTGGGAGGAGATGATCGACAATCCCTCGCTCATGGCCGAACAGTACGAGCTTGTGGCGGGCAAATGGCCGGAGAACTGGAACGAGCTGGTTCTGACCGTGGACAAGTACAACCGGATCAACGACATTTATCTCTATTCCCTCGGGATCAAGGATTCCGGCGAGTTCCGCGAGATCATGAAGGCCGTGTTCAGCGGGGAGGAGATCGAGATCAAGAGCGACGCCTTCACGCCCGACGAGCTGATCGGCACGGAATTTGCCCTGATCCTCCCCTCGGATCTCTGGCAGGAGGGCGAGGACGGCTGGACGGATATGTCGGAGAACGAATCGTTCATGAAGCTGGCCCTCGAAACCAGCGAGCGGCTCTCCATCGTCGGCATCATCCGCCCGTCCCCCGACGCCGTGGCGACGTCTTTGAACGGCGCGGTCGGCTATCTTCCGGCCCTGACCCGGCACATCATGGAGAAGACGGAGGCCTCCCCGGCGGCGACGGCGCAGAAGGCCGATCCGGACAACGATATCTTCCTCGGGCTTCCCTTTGCGACGGACGACTTCAACGAGGACAGCCTCACCGAAGAGGAACGCGCCGCGGCGATCCGGTCCGCGCTCGGGAAGATGAACTCCGCGGATAAAGCCGCCGCCTATACCAATTCCATGACCTCCCTCTCGGACGAGGACGCCGCGGAGATGGCCTCCTCCCAGCTTGCCACCATGCCGGCGCAGGCCCTCCGCCCCATGCTCTCCCAGACCCTGATGGAGGAGAGCGGCATGGACGAGGCCACGGTCGGCGCGTATCTGGACGGCATGACCGACGAGGAGATCGCGTCCCTCGCGGAGCAGATGGTGACGGCGCAGGTGAAGGCACGGTACGCCGAGGACGCCGCCGCAAGACTCGGAGCTATGACGCAGGACGATCTGGCCGCGGCTCTGGATTCGACGCTTGAACAGATGGACGACGCGGCTGTGGCGAAGGTTTTCGCGGACTATATGCCCCCCGTGGTCTCCGACCGGACGTTTGAGGAGGCGCTCTCCGAAATCGGCGTGGTGGACCGGCGCAATCCCGGCTATATCCGAATCTACAGCGGGACCTTCGCGGCAAAGGACGGCATCGCGGACATGATCCGGGACTACAACGCGGAGAGAAACGCGGAGGGGCGCGAGGAGGATGTGATCAACTACACGGATTACGTCGCCCTCATGATGTCCTCCATCTCCACGATCATCAACGTGATTTCGTATGTGCTCATCGCCTTCGTGTCCATCTCCCTTGTGGTGTCCTCCATCATGATCGGCATCATCACCTATATCTCCGTGCTCGAGCGGACCAAGGAGATCGGGATCCTGCGGGCGGTCGGCGCGTCCAAGCGGGATATCTCCCGGGTGTTCAACGCGGAGACCCTCATCGTCGGATTCTGCTCCGGCGCCCTCGGGATCCTCGTGACGCTGCTGCTCTGCATCCCGGCGAATATGATCATCAAGCACCTGACGGATATCGGAGGGCTGGCGAAGCTCCCGGCGGCGGGCGGCGTCGCGCTGGTCGTGATTTCCATGCTGCTTACCATGCTGGCGGGCCTGATCCCCTCCGGCCTCGCCGCGCGGAAGGATCCCGTCGAAGCGCTGAGGAACGAATAAGCGAGGCAAAACGCGCGCGGCGCGGGATTCTCCCTTGCAATCCGGCGCGGGATTTGCTATAATAGCAGCGACAGGCTTCCCGCGGAGCACAGAAGAACCTCACGGGAAACCGGAACCTGAGACGGAAAGAGGACCCTCAATATGAAGCAGACTCTCTACGATTACGACGTATTTCCGATGGTGTTCCCGGTCGGCGAGCCCACCGAGATCACGGTACGGCCTCTCGGAGCGCACGCGGCGTTTCCGGCGGACGTACGGGTCACGCTGCACCGGCTGGACTCCGGCTCACCGCGGCATGAGTTTTCCGCGTGGAACAAGGTTGATTTCGACGCGCCTCTCTGCGAAGACGGGCGGCTGCGCTTCACGTTCAGAGCGGAGGCGGAGTGCGAATACTTCATCCGGATCTGGAGCGGGGATCGGCGTTTCGCCCAGCTGTCCGTCTATGCCGTCGGCGACGATCTGGCGGAGCGGATCCCGCTCAAGGGCGACCTCCATATGCACACCTGCCGCTCAGACGGGCGCGAGGATCCCGGGATCGTCTGCGCCAACTACCGGATGCGCGGGTACGATTTCTGCGTCATCACGGACCACCACCGCTATTATCCGTCCCTCGAGGCCATCGCGGATTATGCCGGAGCGAAGTGCCCCCTGAACATCCTCCCCGGCGAGGAAGTCCACCTGCGCGGGACCGACGTCCACATCGTCAACGCGGGCGGGACCTTCTCGGTCAACGGCCTCTTCCCGTGGTCCGCGAACTTCACCGAGACGGACGGAGCCCTCGACAAGCGGCGCATGAACGACTCGGTGAATCCCCCCGCCGTCCTGACGGAAGAGCGGTATGAAGAAGAGCTCCGCGCCATCGAGGCGGAGTATCCCGACTGCCCGGCGGACGTCAACCTGCGCTGGTTCTCCGTCTGCGTCTTCGCTCTCAGAAAGATCCGGGAGGGCGGCGGCCTCGGCGTGTACGCGCATCCGTACTGGATCGCCGACATGTGGCACGTTCCGGAGCCGCTCAACCGGTACATGCTGGAGAAGCATCCCTTCGACGCCTTCGAGGTGCTGGGCGGCGAGAACTACTACGAGCAGAACGGATTCCAGACCGCGGTCTACTACGACGAGTACCGGCAGGGAAGGATCCATCCCATCGTGGGCTCTACCGACACGCACGGCTCGACGGAGCACAACCGCAACGCAGACATCTGCTCCACCATCGTCTTCGCCCGCGAAAACGAGCGGAGCGAAATCGTGGATTCCATCAAAAACCGCTATTCCGTGGCGGTGGACTCCATTTCGAAGGAATACCGCCTCGTCGGCGAGTTCCGGTTCCAGAAATACGCGTCCTTCCTCATGGAGAACTACTTCCCGATCCACGACCGGGCGGCTTCGGTGGACGGGGAGATCATGCGCCGGTACTACCTCGGCGAGGAGAGCGCGGACACCCTCTCGTCCTTCGCGGACCGCGCCGAAGCGTTCATCCGGAAGTACATCCGCACGAAATAAAAAAGCCCCGAACGGAAATCGGACAATCGGAAAGGAGACGACATGGCCGAATCCCCTCTCTGGACAGGAAAAAAACGGACCATATTCGGTCTGCCCTGGACTTTTACCCACTACACCCTCACCGACACCTGCCTCTTCATCCGGAGCGGGGCCTTTACCGTCCGCGAAGAGGAGATCCGCCTGTACCGCATTCTGGACGTGACCCTGCGCCAGAGCTTCAGAGAGCGGCTGTTCGGACTGGGCACGCTCCATCTCTGCACCTCCGACCAGTCCACGCCCGAGGTGGATATCAAGCGCATCAAGCACCCGAAGGAGGTCCGCACCATTCTGTCCGACCGTGCCGAGATCGAGCGCTCCTCCAAGCTCGAGGGCATGCGCGAGCTGATGAATCAGGCGACGAACGCCGGACTCGGACATTCGGACTGAGCCCGCTCCGCGCGTCTGCCTTTATCCGACATTTTGAAAGGAGAATCCCATGGACATCAAAGCGAAAATCGAAGAGCTCGTCAAGAAGGTGACGGACGACAAGGCGATGAAGGAAAAGTTCGAGAAGGATCCCGTGAAGACCGTGGAAAGCGTTCTCGGCGTGGATCTGCCCGACGAGCAGGTCAAGATGATCATCGAATCCGTGAAGGCGAAGGTGAATCAGAGCGGCGACGCCTCCTCCTCCGGCATCGCGGACGCCATCAAGAACACCCTCGGCGGCCTGTTCGGAGGGAAATAAGATCGGGCGGAGCAAAAAAGCGACCCTACACAAAACGGAGCGTTCCTTGAAAGGACGCTCCGCTGTTTGTTTGGTGGATTTTTGGAAGGAAAGCCCGCGGTTCACATATCCTCAATCGACAGCTGATACGCCCCTCTTGCCCAGAGGATCCATTTCGAGCGGTCGAGGGGATTGACGCCGCGGCGGGGATTGACGTGCTCCTCCCCGTCTCGGCATTCCCGGTAGCCGTGGAAGGACGAGGACAGAACCGCCTTGCCGGAGGACCACGACGCCAGCTTCACCGGGAACTCCATGGAGGTGGATACCGGGACGATTGCCTCGATGACCGCCGTGTCCCCGAAGAAGAGCGGCGCGTCGTATTCCCCGCGCATCCGGACGATCTCGCCCGTGATTTTGCCGGAGAGGGAGGCGTCCGCGGTGATCCGGAGCTTCAGCAGCGGCTCGAGAATGGTCGATCCCAGATCCCTCAGTCCGTTCATGAAGGCCATCGGCGTGCAGACGAAGAAGTCGAGCGGGTGGGTGTGGATCGTGTGGTGCTGTCCTCCCACGAGCGTGCACCGGAAGTCCGTGACCTCCCAGCCGTACAGCCCCTGCTCGAGGCACTGATAGAACGACGTGCGGATGTGGGTCTGGTAGCGGTAGAAGCACTGGTTCGACGGGAGCCTTCCGTGGTAGGAGACGCCGTAGCCCCGGGGCATGGGCTCGAATTTGAACTGCACCACGGCCCAGCAGGGCTTCGGCATGGTGTAGTCGGCATAGGCGAATCCGGCGCGGGCGGGCGTCTCCTTGTAAATCACCGTCGGCGGGGAGAAGGAGGCCGCCAGCCCGTACCGCTCCCTCAGAAGCGCGTCAAGGATCTCAAGCTGGATCTTTCCGGTGGTGGAGATGGTGATTTCCCGCTGGCCGTTCTCCCATTTCGCGTCGATGTAGGGCTCCTCCTCGGTCAGCTCGGACAGGGCGGCGGCGAGAGGCGGGATCTTTTCGGGATCCGCGTCGGACGGGGTGACCTTGACGCGGAGAAACGGCGTGGCGAGACGGTAGGCCTCCCCCAGCTCGAGCGATCCGACGAACTGGCCCGCCCGGGCGGAGGGAAGACCGCACAGCGCGGCAATGTCCCCGCCTTCCACCTCCCCCGCGTCCGTAAAGCGTCCCCCGGTGAATTTCCGGATCTGGGACACCTTCTCGGAGACGGGCGGTTTTTCGGCCAGCGCGACGGCGTCGTCCTCCTCCCCGTCCGGATTGGCGAGGCGGGGGTCGGCGGGGCGGAGCAGGGTGACCTCGTCCCGGTTGGCGATCCGTCCCCCGAAGAGGCGGATGTGGGAGATCTTGCCCATCTGCCGGTCGTGCTCGATCTTGAAGATGATGCCGGAGAGGGATTCCGTGGCCCGCCGCGCGGAGGAGGGCATGAACGACGTCATGAAGTCGAGCAGATCTTCCGCTCCGACGCCCAGCTTGGCCGATCCCGCGAGCACCGGCGTGACGAGGCATCCGGCGATCCCATCCCGGAGCAGGCTTTCCGCCCGGTCGTGAGGAAGGATCTCGTCCGAGAGAAACGCGTCCGCAGCCTCTTCCGAAATGTCCGCGATCCCCTCCGTCACCGCCCGGTCGAAGTCTTCCCCGCGGAGCAGCCGGGAGGAGGCCGTGTCAAATCCGTCGTTTTCGCATTCGGTCAGCGGGAGCAGGACGTGATCTGTGACGCGCGAAAGATCTGAGAGAACCGCCCTCCGGTCCGCGCCCGCCCGGTCGAGCTTGTTGATGAAGACCAGCCGGGGCAGTCCTGCCTTGTCCAGCGCGCGGAGGATGTTTTCCGTGTGCGCCCGGACGCCCTCCACGGCGGAGACCACCACCACGGCGTAGTCGAGAGCGGCGAGGGACCGCTCCACCTCTCCCGCGAAGTCCACATGGCCGGGGGTGTCGATGATATTGACCGTGACACCCTTCCATTCGGCGGAGGCGGTGGAAGTCCGCACGGAAATGCCCCGTTTCCGCTCCACGGAGAGGTTGTCGGTGGCGGTCGTCCCTTCGTCCACGGAGCCCGCCCGGCGCACCGCTCCCATGAGAAAGAGCAGCTGTTCCGTCAGGGTCGTTTTCCCCGCGTCCACATGGGCGAGGATCCCGATGTTGTGATAGATCTTCGGCATGGTCAATTTTTATCCGATCGTCTGAAATTTTTATCTATTATACACCGCGCCGCCCTCCGCGTCAAGTCCTCCCGGCCCCGGCTCCCGGCTCTCTTTCTTCTGCCGCATCCGCTCTTGACATCCGGCGCGCGGGGTGCTATAATAATCAGGATGCAGAATCAAATTTATCCAATCATCCATTCGGAGGAACAGAAGCAATGGCAAAAGTTCTCATTGAAACCAGCGCCCGTCACGTCCACCTGACCGAGGAGCACATCGCAATCCTCTTCGGCGAAGGACACACCCTCACCAAGAAGAAGGACCTCTCCCAGCCCGGTCAGTTCGCCTGCGAAGAGCGCGTCACCGTCGTCGGCCCGAAGAAGTCCATTGAAAAGGTCTCCATCCTCGGTCCCGCAAGATCCGCCACTCAGGTCGAAGTCTCCCTGACCGACGCCCGCACCCTCGGCGTGACCGCTCCCGTCCGCGAGTCCGGCGACGTTGCCGGTTCCGCTCCCTGCAAGCTGATCGGCCCCTGCGGCGAAGTCGAGATCTCCGAAGGCGTGATCGCCGCCAAGCGCCACATCCACTTCACCCCCGAAGACGCGAAGGAATTCGGCGTCGAGGACAAGCAGATCGTCTCCGTGAAGATCGAGTCCGAAGGCCGCAGCCTCGTGTTCGGCGACGTGGTGGTCCGCGTCAGCCCCAAGTTCAAGGCCGCGATGCACATCGACACCGACGAGGCCAACGCCGCCTGCGCGTTCGGCGAAGTCTGGGGCGAAGTGATCCTCTGATTTTCCGATTCGTATAAAAACAGAAACAGGTTCGGATTTGACTCCGAGCCTGTTTTTTCGTCACCGGAACCCCACCTCGCCGAGGACGAGCGGACAGTCTCGGAGCGCGTCCGCGATTTTCTTCTTCCGGGCGTCCTCCCCCGCGTCGTTGAAGAGAAAATCCCGGGAGCGCGGGATCCGGACGATCCGGAAGCTGAGCGCGCCGCCCGCAGGATCCGCCCCCGCCTCCGCCGCCCGCACCGCGTGAAGGGAGAGCTCGGCCAGCCGTTCGTCCGACGGTACTCCCGTGCCGACGAGCTGTCCGAGGGCTCTGATCCGATCCCCCAGCGCGCGCGTCAGGGCGGCGGGAATCCCGGCATAGGAGGACGGGGCGGCATCGTTTTTTCCGAACGCGCCTTCCGCCCGCAGTCCGTCGAGCACGTCCGGAAGAGCGTCCGGATAGGCCGGGGAGCGCATTCGTCCGAGCACAGCCGCTGCCATCCCGACCCGCGCCGCATAGGTCGCCTCCGGAGCGGATTCCGCCAGCGTCAGGGACAGAAGCGTCTCTTCGGCGGGCGTCAGCGTCGGACGGCAGTTTTCAGCCCGATCCGTCCCGACCGCACAGACGGATGCCGAAAGGCGCGGCATGAAGCAGATCAGGGCCAGGGCCGCAAGAAGCTGGCGGAGGCGGGAAACCGGGCGCGGACGGGCTGTTTTTTCGATCATGGCGGAACTCCGTCATCGTGACGTTCGTGCCGTCAGTATGCTCCGCCGTCTGAGATTTATGAGCGGGAGGTTGTGGAAACGCGGAAAAAAGCGGGAGACCATTTGTTGCGGAAGGTATGTCACAGAAGCCGGTCTTATTTTTTCGCTTCCGCGTCATTCACGGCAATTTCGATATGCCGAACGATTTCTGATGGTGAGATATTCAAAGCGGTTGACAGTTTGAAGAGGGTGTCGAGCGTAGGTCTGCGTTCTCCGCGCTCGATGGCGGAAAGATGGGTTCTGCCGATATCTGCCAGTCCGCTGACAACCTCCTGAGAGCGTCCGGATTTTTCTCGCAGTTCCCGAAGTACAGTTCCGACAATCACAGGATCCAGCATGGCGCACCATCCCTTTTTTCCTTGATTGTACAAAATTATGTCCGGAACTTTGAACACATATGTTGACAACTGATTGAAAGCGTGGTAGAATACTATTGACAACATTTGTGTTCGGAGGAGTTCGTATGGATCAGAGACCCGGAAATGGCAGCCCGGTTGTTCAAAGTCAGCCTCAGCAGCCGCAGTTTCAGACTCCCGCTCAGACACCGGTGCAGAGGCCGGTACAAGGGCAGGTTCAGCCGGTAAGGCAGTACGAAACGATATACTGCAGTACCTGTGGACAGCAAATCGCAAAGGTCGCCCTTGCCTGTCCTTTCTGCGGTGCTCCCGTATATCAGAATCAGCCGCAGCAATCTCAGCAGCCGCCGCAGATCATTATCAACAACAGTAACAGCAATGCGAACGTCAACATGCTCAGAAACGGCGGCTATGCAGGGATCGTGCCAAAGCCGAAAAACAAGTGGGTTGCGTTGTTGCTTTGGTTTTTCCTCGGATTTGTCGGAGGCCACAAATTCTACGAAGGCAAGACCTTATTGGGAATTGTGTACATATTTACTGCGGGGTTGTTCGGCATCGGATGGATT
This sequence comes from Oscillospiraceae bacterium, assembly GCA_015065385.1. GTDB lineage: Bacteria > Bacillota > Clostridia > Oscillospirales > CAG-272 > UMGS1696. The sequence continues at coordinate 42,548 of SVQK01000122.1, forward strand.
ATCGATTTCTTTGGACTGCTGTTTAAGCCAAATCCGTATTATGTATGAAGTGTGCACATCAGACAAGAGAGATATGGGGAAGGGATTGTTTTCCTTTAGCAATGTCGTCCTTCCGCTGTTGTGCGGAGCAGTCATATACTGGATATTTCGTCCGGACGCTATTGTAAGTAAATGGATTTCAAGCGTGTTCGGATCCTGCCCGGTGAGGGTGTCCTCGTTCGCTTTTCACAATTCGGGACTGCTTGCCTTTTGCAACAATCACCTTCCGGATATGCTTTGGGCGTATTCTTTCACCGCTTTGACTACCATCATACTGGAACACGAAAAAACGATTTTGTCAGTTTCTGCGTCCTTCACCTTTATGACGGAACTTTTACAGATTCCGGGTATTCTTCCCGGAGTTTTTGACTGGATCGACATTGTATTGGAGTGGACAGCCTGTGCCCTTGCTGTGCTGATCCTTATGTGGGACAAAACAATAGGAGGAGATTTCAATGAAAAATAACAGAGTGAGATTTGTTTGTCTGGTTCTTGCTTGCGTCATGTTTCTGACGATGGCGGCCGCGAGCAGTTCGGAAAATTCCGATTCACAGAAGCCATTGTCCGGTTCATCAAGCGGGAATACCTCTGAGAACAATTCGGGTGAAGAAAGCTCTGCGGAGACCGTTCAGGATATCACGATTGAAGAGCAGGTTCTGTTTGATCGGGACGGGATCGTCGTTACCGCCAAGGAGTTTTCTCATGACTCGATTTGGGGCGATAGTATAAAACTTCTTGTAGAAAACAACAGAGATGAAAATGTGACGGTCAGCTGCCGCAACCTGATCGTTAATCACTATATGGTTTCCAATTTGTTTTCCTGCGAAGTAGCAGCTGGCAAGAAGGTCAATAAAGAGCTCAGCCTTCCTTCCTCTGATTTGAAAAAAGCCGGAATCAGTACCGTTTCAGAAGTGGAAGCATCATTCAATGTATATAATTCTGATAATTGGGACGATATTTTCAATACTGACTTGATTTGCATTCAGACTTCCGCGTATGGGCAGGTGGAGTATAAAGCGGAGGAAAGCGGAAAAGAGCTGTTCAATAACGGAGAAATCCGCATTGTCGGGAAATATGTGGACGAGGATGACTTCTGGGGTGCTGCCATTCAACTTTTCATTGAAAACAACAGTGCTCAGACCATCGTCGTTCATGCGCGCGATTTTTCTGTGAACGGGTATATGCTGACGCCGCTGTTTTCAAGCACAGTCTTCCCCGGTCGGATGGCGATTGACGATATAACGCTGTTCTCTTCCGAAATGGAAGAGAATGGAATCGAATCCATTGAAGAAGTGGAGCTGACGTTCCATATCACGGATGAGAGCTATTTCAATACAATAGCAGATTCAGAACCGATAACATTTACAATTGATTAACCGGATGCATAAAACAAAAGCGTCCCCCTCCGGTTCCACTGTGCGGAATCTGGAGGGGGAGTTTTGTGTGTGCGTCTTCTTTTACAGGATTTCCCCTCTCACCGGAAACACTCCGGGATCGTACCCGCCCCAGCTTTCGGCGTTCAGGGTGAAGCCGGAATCCCCGTCCCGGGCGAACGTCCATTCCGTCCGATGGGGACAGTTGAGAAACCGCACGGAGAAGACGAGCCTGTTCTCCTCCGCCGAATAGGAGGCGGCTGTGCGGCACCGTTCCCGATCGGGCGTGGACATTTTATCGACGAGCTTCGGCTTGAGCTTCGCCGCGACGACCGTTGACTCCGCCCAGTGTCCCCGTCCCGCCGCGACCGTGTACTGATCCGCGCCGTCGGAGAAGGTGAAGCGCATCTCGTCGGCCGCCGCGTCATAACGGAAATAGCATCCCGTCCAGCCGAGGGCGTTTTCCTCCAGCCGGATGAAGCGGTCCTCGAACCCCGCGCGGCGTAGGGGGGAGGAGATCGGCGCGTACTCCGGCAGAACGAGGTCGGAATCCTCCGCCGTGTCCTCGTCGAAGAGATGGGGGACGAAGTCCATGATCCGGTCGATCTCCCGCTGCATGTCGCCGAGCTCGGTCTGTACGGCGATCACAAGCTCCCGCTCCGGAAGGACCACGCAGAGCTGGCCGTACGCGCCGTCCCCGCGGAATCCCTCCCGGGCGTTGACCCAGAACTGGAACCCGTAGCCGGAACACCAGTCGGGCGAGCCGTTCGAGGAGTTGTCGGAGATCGGGGACGTCGCCTCCGCCACCCATTTCTCCGACAGGAGCCGGGTCCCGTTCCAGACGCCGCGGTTGAGGTACAAAAGCCCCAGCTTCGAAATGTCGTCCACGGAGACGTGAATGCCGGTGCCGCCCTCGTTCGATCCGTCCGGCGTGCGGTTCCAGCGGATGTCGGAGATTCCGAGGGGCATGAAGAGCTTCCATGTGAGGTAGTCGAGCAGCTTCATGCCGGAGAGCTTTTCCATGATGTGGGAGAGCATGAGGGTCGCGCCGGTGTTGTAGGCGAAGTGCGTCCCCGGCTCATAGGGGATCGGCTGGGTCATGAAGGAGCGGATCTCGTCCTCCGAGCGGATCATCCCCGGCATCGCGCATCCGCCGTGGCCGCTGTTCATCGAGAGGATGTGACGGACCTTCATTTTCAGAAGATTCGGCTGCGGATCCGCGGGCACGGCGTCCGGGAACAGATCGACGAGGCGCGCGTCCAGGTCGAGCTTTCCTTCGTCCGCGAGGAATCCCACGGCGGTGGAGCAGAAGGATTTGGAGAGGGAATAGATTTCCCGCTTGTCCGAGCAGGAATAGGGAGCCGGAGCGATCCGGAGAACGAGGGCGCCCCGATGGTGGATCTCGATCGCGTGGATTTCGTCCTGTCCGGGGCAAAATCCTTCGAACAGGCGGTTCACGGCGGAGCGGGAGACGGCGGGCGCGAGGTAGAGATCGGCGCGGTGAAGCATGGGATCAAACTCCTTTCGAAAATCAAAGAGAAAGGCGGGAAAGAAAATCTCTCCCGCCGGAGTCGTCAGTCGTTCGTGTAATTGTCAAAGTATCCCTGCACCAGCACTACGGGCGTGCCCTTGTCGCCGGAGCCGGAGGTCAGGTCGCAGAGGGAGCCGATGAGGTCGGTCAGCTGGCGGGGTGTGGTGCCCTGAGAGGCCATGGAGCCCTTGAGGTCGCCGTCCTTTTCCCGGATCGACTTCGAAATCGCCTCTTTCAGCGCGTCGCCGGAGAGGTCCTTGTAGTCGTTGTCCGCCAGATATTTGAGCTTCAGCTCGTTCGGCGTCCCGATCAGGCCGGAGGTGTGGAACGGGGAGACGACCGGGTCGGCCAGCTCCCAGATCTTGCCCTGAGGATCCTTGAACGCGCCGTCGCCGTAGATCATGACCTCCACCTTCGCGCCGGTCTTGTCAAGGATGTTTTTCTGAATGGCCTCGACGAGCGGCTGGGCGTTTCTCGGGAAGAGCTTGATCTTTTCCTCGGTGGATTTGTTCGAGCCGAGCAGGCCGTAGGTCTCGTTGCAGCCGGAGCCGTTCACCGGGGCGTTCAGAATGTCGTCCAGACCGAGCACGACCTTCGCGCCGGCAGCTTTCAGGATCCGTTTGGTTCTCTTCCGGGTGTGAATGTCGCAGGTGAGGATGCGGTCCGCGTAGTCGAGGATGGCGGCGGGACGGTTGGCGAAAATGATCTCCGCCTCGGCCCCCTCCTCCCGGATCAGATCGCCGTAGTAGGCCACATAGTCCACGCCGGTGAAGGGATGGCGGTTCTCGCCGAACAGAGCGCGGTACTTCTCGAGGGAGAGCACGTCCGCGTAGGGATCGACGCCCGCCTCGTCCAGCGCGTCCAGGGACACGAGCTCGTTGCCCACCTCGTCGGAGGGATAGCTCAGCATGAGGACGATCTTCTTCGCGCCTCTTGCGATCCCGCGCAGGCAGATGGCGAACCGGTTGCGGGAGAGGATCGGGAAAATGACCCCGACGGTCTCCCCGCCCAGCTTCGCGCGGACGTCGGCGGCGATATCGTCCACGGAGGCGTAGTTGCCCTGCGCTCTGGCGACGATGGACTCGGTGACGGCGATCACATCCCGGTCGCGGAGAGAGAACCCTTCGGAGCGGGACGCTTCGATCACGCTGTCGGTGACGATGACGGAGAGGTCGTCCCCCTCCCGGATGATGGGGCAGCGGACGCCGCGGGACACGGTTCCGACCCTGCGCTCTTTGTTTTCCATGCGGATATTTCCTTTCGGAATCAGAAGATTTCCCGTATATTATACTATAGAATCGTCTGTAATGCAAGAAGAAATCGCCAATTGCCCGCCCGCGCGCCGCGAAAAAGTGCGCTGCCCGGAGCGGGAGTATTTGACGCCTCCGACAGGGTTGATTCCGGTTCCCGAATCAGTTTCGGACGAATCCACAAAAAGGACGCGTGGGGATGCGTCCGGCGTTGCTGCCGTTACAAATTGTTAACAGTCGGCGGGGGAAAAACCGTTGACAGAGGGGTGTGAATTTGTTATAATCGGTGCGAATAGAAATAGTTGCCATGAGTGAACTGTAAGCACCGAAAACGATTGCCGACCGGTTCATATCCGGCTTTTTGAGGAGGACATTTCCATGGGCTTTCGGTTCCTCGGCACGGGCAGCGCGGCTCCCGCCAGAATTCTGACCAACGACGATCTCTCCGCGATGGTGGAGACCTCGGACGAGTGGATCACCACCCGGGTCGGCGTGCGGGAGAGACGGATCGCCGTCGAAGAAACCACCGCGTCTCTTGCGGCCGAAGCAGCCCGGCGGGCTCTCGAACAGAGCGGCGTGTCCCCGGAAGAGCTCGATCTCATCCTCTGCGCCACCATCACAGCGGACGACGTCTGTCCCACGGTGGCGGGCGCGGTTCAGGAGGCTCTCGGCGCGTCCTGCCCGGCTTTCGATATCAGCTCCGCCTGCTCCGGATTCCTCTTCGCCCTTGAGACGGCGGCGGGATTCTTCGCCCGCGGGACCGTGAAAAAAGCCCTCGTCATCGGCGCGGAGCGGATCTCGAAGATCCTCGACTGGAGCGACCGGTCCACCTGCGTCATCTTCGGCGACGGAGCGGGCGCGGCGGTCCTCGGGGCTTCGGAGGAGGATTCCTACCTCGTGAGCGAGCTGCACACCGCGGGCGGATCCGACGTGATCCACATTCCGGCATATCAGGGCCAGTCCCCGTTCCGGAAGGTTCCCGAGGGCGAGCGTCCCCCGGTGATCTTCATGGCCGGTCAGGAGACCTTCAAGTTCGCCGTCAACGCGATGGTGAACCACATCCGGTCCATGGCGGAGAAGATCGGGAAGACGCCGGAGGAGCTGGATTTCGTCGTCCCCCATCAGGCGAATACCCGCATCATCGATTTCGCCGCGAAGAAGCTGAACCTTCCCCCGGAGAAGTTCATCGTGACCATCCAGAACTACGGCAACACCGCGGCGGCGAGCGTTCCCACAGCCCTTGACGAAGCGAACCGGTCCGGCAGGATCAAGCGGGGCGACCTCGTGGCAATGGTGGCCTTCGGCGGAGGACTGTCCTCGGCGGGCGCCATCGTGCGGTGGTAGGATTTTTTATCAGCCAATCATTTTTTCACATAAAGGAGAACCAACATGACCACATTCGAGAAAATCAGAGACATCATTGCCGACAAGTCCGGCGAGGACGGTGAGAACATCACCCCCGAGACCGAATACACCGACCTCGGCATCGACTCCCTCACCATCGTCGAGATCCTCATGGACATCGAGGACGAGTTCGGCGTGACCGTGGAAGCGGCCAACGCGGGCAAGACCGTCGGCGACCTCGTTGCGAAGGTCGAGGAGGAAGCGAAGTGATCCGCACGCCTCTGTGCGATCTCTGCGGGATCCGCTATCCCGTTTTTCAGGGCGGCATGGCCCATGTGTCTGACGGGCGGCTCGCGGCGGCGGTGTCGGAGGCCGGCGGTCTCGGCATCATCTCCGCGATGAATTTCGGCGGAACGAAGCTGCGCGATCAGATCCGCGAGGCGAGGGAGCTCACCTCGAAGCCCATCGGCGTCAACATCATGCTCCAGGCCCCCACGGCCAAGGACTCGGCGGCGATCTGCGCGGAAGAAAAGGTGGAGATCGTGACCACCGGCGCGGGCAACCCGTCGGAGTTCATGCCCCTGTGGCTGGACGCCGGATGCCGGGTGATCCCGGTCGTGGCGTCCGCGGCTCTTGCGAAAATGATGGAACGCTGCGGCGCGGCGGCTGTCATCGCGGAGGGCGGAGAGAGCGGCGGCCACATCGGCGAGGCGGCGACCATGCCCCTCGTTCCGCAGGTGGTCGATGCCGTGAAGATCCCCGTTCTCGCGGCGGGCGGGATCGCGGACGGGCGCGGACTGGCGGCGGCTCTCATGCTCGGCGCGGTCGGCGTTCAGATGGGAACCCGCTTCATCACGGCGAAGGAATGCGGCGTCCCCCAGCACTACAAGGATCTGATCCTGAAGGCCACCGACACCTCCACCATCGTCACCGGACGGCGGCTCGGGCACACGGTGCGCTCCCTCAAGACGCCCTATTCCCGCCATTACGCGCAGGTCGAATACACCGATATCTCCGACGAAGATCTGGAAGCCCTCGGCGTCGGCTCCCTGCGCAAGGCGGCCATCGACGGCGACGAAAAGGGCGGCTGCTATCTGGCCGGTCAGATCGCCGGGCTGGTGAAGCGGGAACAGACCGCCGCCGAGATCCTCTGGGACGTGATGCGTGAGGCCGAGGCGCTTCTCGGAAACGCGGGGAAATGGCTCGCGGACGAATCCGTATAACCGCGCGCATACCACGACAGAAAAAGGATTTTCACTATGGGAAAAATCGCGTTTGTCTTTTCCGGACAGGGAGCGCAGTACCCGGGGATGGGCGAGAGCCTCCGCTCCGCCTCCCCCGCCGTCCGACGCCTCTACGACATGGCTGAGACGCTGAGGCCCGGCATCTCCGAGCTGTCTTTCCGCGGCACGGCGGAGGAGCTGAAACAGACCGTCAATACCCAGCCCGCGCTGTATCTGGTGGATCTGGGGGCCGCGCTCGCGCTCAGGGAGGCCGGGATCGTCCCGGATGCCGTCGGCGGATTCTCCCTCGGCGAGCTGCCCGCTCTTGCCTTTGCGGGGGCCTATTCCGCCGAGACCGGATTCGCCCTCGTGCTGAAACGGGCGGCGGCGATGGCCGAGGCGTCGGAGAACATGCCGGACACCCCAGCGATGGCGGCCGTCATGCGCCTTGCTCCCGAGGAGATCGAAAGCCTCTGCGCCGGGATCGACAGCGTGTGGCCGGCGAACTACAACGCCCCCGAGCAGACCGTCATTTCCGGAACGGCCTCCGGCGTCGCGGCGTTCAGGCAGCGCTGCGCGGACGGCGGGATCTCGGCGCGGCTCGTGGACCTTCCGGTGAGCGGCGCGTTCCATACGCCCTTCATGGCTCCGGCTTCGGAAGCCTTTGCGCCGGTTCTCGAGGGAACGGAGTTCGCCCGGCCGGCCATGCCCGTTTACGCCAATCTGACGGGCGGGCTCTATCCCGAGGATCCGGGGGAGTTTGCCGGGATCCTCGCGCGGCAGATCAAAAATCCGGTGCGCTGGACCGACGAGATCCGCGCCATGATCGCCTCCGGTGTCGATACCTTTGTGGAATGCGGCCCGGGCAAGACGCTCTGCGGCCTGATCAGAAAGATCGACAAGTCGGCGGCGGTTTATCAGGTGGAAAACGAAGAAACGCTCCGCGCGGCGGTTTCGGCCATCCTCGGCTGATCCCGGACGGCGGAGGGTCAAGATTCATACAGAGACAGACGACTGAGGCGGAAAGGGTTGACTATGGGATTCTATTCGGATGTGATGCTCAAGGGACAGACCGCGGTCGTGACCGGCGCGTCGAGAGGCATCGGATACGCGATCGCCGCGGCTATGGCGGAATGCGGCGCGGATATCGCCATCGTGGATTACTGCCCGGAGGAGGTGTCCGGCAAGGCGGCAGAAGAGCTGGCCGAAAAGTCCGGCGCGAACGTGCGGGCTTATCGCTGCGACGTGTCCTCCTTTGAAGAGGCGGAGAAGACGGTGAAGCAAATCGCCGCGGACTTCGGACGGATCGACATTCTCGTGAACAACGCGGGCATCACCATGGACGGTCTGATCGCGCAGATGAAGGAGGACGCCTTCACCCGGGTGCTGAACATCAATCTGGGCGGCGCGTTCAACATGACCCGGCACGTCATCCGCACCATGATGCGGCAGAAGTACGGGCGGATCGTGAACATGGCCTCCATCGCCGGTCTGACGGGGAACGCGGGGCAGGTGAACTACGCCTCCTCCAAGGCGGGACTGGTCGGCCTGACCAAATCCGTCGCCAAGGAGCTCGCCTCCCGCGGGATCACGGCGAACGCCATCGCCCCCGGATTTGTGGAAACGGACATGACGAAGGATATCCCCGAGGACGCGCCGCTGAGACAGCAGATCCCCCTCGGACGCATGGCCAAGCCGGAGGAGATCGCCGCCCTCGCGGTGTTCCTCTGCTCCCCCGCCGCGTCGTACATCACCGGAGAGGTGATCCGCATCGACGGCGGTCTTGCGATGTGACGCAAATACCATAAGGAGAACCTGACAGAATGGACAGACGGGTAGTCATCACCGGCATGGGGATCGTTTCCCCGATCGGATGCGGTACGGAACAGTTTGAAGCAGCCCTGACGGAGGGTGTCTGCGGCATCGGCCCCATCACCCGCTTTGACACCGCGGACTTCAAGGTCAAGGTGGCGGCGGAGGTGAAGGACGACTTCGATCCCCTGAAATACCTCTCGAAGATCGAAGTGAAGAAAATGGACCGCTTCACCCGGTACGCCATGTGCGCGGCATTGGAGGCGGTCGGGCAGTCCGGCATCGTCGAGTGCGTGGATCCCGCTGAGTTCGGCGTCTACTACGGTTCCGGCATCGGCGGATTCGAGACCTTCGTGGAGGAGCACGACACGCTTCTCTCCCGCGGGCCGGGCCGGGTCTCTCCGATGTTCATTCCGAAGATGATCGGCAACATCGCCGCGGGGCAGATCGCCATCCGCTTCGGAGCGAAGGGGCCCTGCATCAGCATCACCACCGCCTGCGCCACGGGAACCGGAGCCATCGGCGAGGCGTACCGCGCGATCCGCCACGGCTACTGCGAGGCGGCAGTCACCGGGGGAGCCGAGGCCACGATCCATCCTCTGGCGGTGGCGGGATTCCAGAACATGACCGCGCTGTCCCTGTCCGCGGATCCCATGCGCGCGTCCATCCCCTTCGATAAAGAGAGAGCCGGATTCGTCATGGGCGAGGGAGCGGGCGCGCTGGTGCTGGAGAGTTATGAGCACGCCGTTTCCAGAGGCGCGGAGATTTTCGCGGAGGTCGTCGGATACGGCTCCACCTGCGACGCGCATCACATCACGGCTCCCGATCCCGAGGCGGAGGCGTCCGGGCGGGCGTTCTCACAGGCCCTGAAGGAAGCGGGCTATACGGCGGACGACGTCGTCTACATCAACGCCCACGGAACCGGCACGCCCCTGAACGACGTGACGGAGACCAACGCGATCAAGCGGGCCTTCGGAGAAGACGCGCGCCGGGTCAGGATCAGCTCCACCAAGTCCATGACCGGCCATATGCTGGGAGCGGCGGGAGCAGCCGAAGCCATCGCGTCCGTGCTCGCCCTGCGGTCCGGCGTGATCCCCCCGACCGTCCATCTGAACGTACCCGATCCGGACTGTGATCTGGACTACACCCCGAATCAGGCCGTCTTAGCGGATCCCACGCTGGCTCTGTCCTCCTCTCTGGGATTCGGCGGCCACAACAGCGTCATCGCGCTGAGAAAGATCTGACTCTCAGCGGAACGAAATCGGACTGACTGAGGAGGTTCCCTCCATGAACAGAAAAGAACTCGAATCCCTTCTGCCCCACAGAGACTCCATGCTCCTTCTGGACGAGGCGGAGCTCGACGAAAACGGACACGCCCGCGGTAAAGTCCTCATCAAGGGAACGGAGTGGTTCCTCGACGGGCATTTTCCGGGACATCCCGTCGTTCCGGGCGTGATTCTGTGCGAAATGATGGCCCAGTCCGCCTGCGTCTGCCTCGAGGGCGAGATGAAGAAGGGCACGCTCCCCTTCTACGCCGGGCTCGACAAGGTGAAGTTCCGCCGTCCCGTGGAACCGGGCGACGTGTTTGAAACGGAATGCGAGATCACCCGGGTCTTCAAGCCCATGTGGTTCGCCAAGGGCGTGGGACGCGTGAGGGGCGAGGTGGCCGTGACGGCTGAGTTCTCCTTCGCCCTCAAGGAACAGCCCGCGGCTTCGGAACCGGAGGAGAGCTGAATGGAACGGGTCATGCTGAAATGCCGGAAGTGCGGCCGGGAGACGCCCGAGGAGGTCCTCAAGTCCAACTGGTGGATCTGCCCGGGCTGCGGCGGCTACTTCCGTATGAGCGCGCGGGAACGGATCCGCCTTGTGGTGGACGAGGGTTCGTTCCGCGAGCTGGATCCCGCGATGCTGGGCGGAAACCCGCTGGACTTTCCGGAATACGACGGCAAGCTCGACAAGGCGCGGGAAACCAGCGGGGAGCGGGACGCCGTGGTCACGGGCTACGGCAGGATCGGCAAGCGGAAATGCGCGTTCTTCGTCATGGACTCCGGCTTTATGATGGGCTCCATGGGAACCGTCGTGGGCGAGAAAATCACCCGCGTTTTCGAATACGCAACGGAAAACCGCCTGCCTGTGATCGGATTCACCTGCTCGGGCGGCGCGCGGATGCAGGAGGGCGTTCTCTCCCTCATGCAGATGGCGAAAATCAGCGTCGCCTGCCGCTGGCACAGCAATGCCGGTCTCTTCTACATGGCGATCCTCACCGATCCCACGACCGGCGGCGTCACGGCCAGCTTTGCGATGGAGGGGGACGTGATCGCGGCGGAACCGGGAGCCCTCATCGGCTTCGCGGGCCAGCGCGTCATCGAGCAGACCACCGGACAGAAGCTCCCCGAGGGGTTCCAGAAGGCGGAATTCCAGCTGGAGCACGGCTTCGCGGACTTCATCATCGGACGGAAGAAGATGAAGGACGTCATCGCGGAGCTCATCGACGTGAACACGCCCCGGGAACGTCCCGCGGACAAAAAACTGCCGAAATAAGGGGGAGGGACCATGAACGCATACGACAAGGTCCTCTCCGCGCGGGCAGCGGACCGGGCGCAGGGCACGTTTTACATCAACCGCATCATCGACGATTTCATCGAACTCCACGGGGACCGCTCCTTCGGGGACGACGGCGCCATCGTGGGAGGCGTGGGATATCTGGACAAGAGGCCGGTGACCGTCATCACCATGAACCGCGGCGAAACGCTGGAGGAACGCATGAAGCGGAACTTCGGCTGCCCGTCTCCGGAGGGATACCGGAAGGCGCTCCGGCTCATGAAGCAGGCGGAGAAGTTCGGACGCCCCGTGATCTGCTTTGTCGGATCCCCCGGCGCGTACTGCGGCATCACCGCCGAGGAGAGGGGACAGGGACAGGCCATCGCGCAGAACCTCTGGGAAATGGCCGCGCTCGAGATCCCGATCCTGACCGTGGTGACCGGCGAGGGCGGATCCGGCGGCGCGCTGGCTCTGAGCGTCTGCGACCGGATGATCATGCTGGAGGACGCGGTGTATTCCGTCGTGTCCCCGGAGGGCTGCGCGACGATCCTCTGGAAGGACGCGGGACGCGCGAAGGAGGCGGCGGAGCTGTTGAAGCTCACCTCGGACGATCTTCTCCGGCTGGGCGTGGCGGACGCCGTCCTCGAGGAGAGCGGAAAAACGCCCGAGCAGGTGGCAAAGGAGATGAAGAAGCTCCTTGTCTCCTCCCTGAAGGAGCTGGACAAGATCCGCATCTCCGTCCTTCTGGCGAGCCGGTATCAGCGGTACCGCAAAATCGGCGATCTTTGGAACTGAATCCGCTCACGGCTAATTTTTTCAGAAAAAATTTTCATTTTTTTCAAAAGAGAGGGAACTTTTTCTTCCCCCGCGTCGTCTAACCTGTGTACGCGGAAAAGCTCCCCCGCTCCGACCGGCCCCTGCCGAAACCGGACGGTTGGGAAAGGGAACCCGCATTCCGAAACTCAGAAAGGACTGTATTATGAAAAAAATCTTCGCACTCGTGCTGGCGGTTCTGACCGTCCTCGGCCTGTCCTCCGCAGCCTTCGCGGCGACGGTTTACAACGCTTCGGATCTCGCCGGTCTGTTGAACGGCGGTATCGTCATCTCCGGCGGAAACGGCGGCTACGGCAGCCTGTACGGAACCGGGCTTGAAAACCTCTTCGGCGGCCTGGTTGACGCAAACGGCAACAAAATCTACGACAGCGTCTACACCAGCTGGTTCGACGCCTGCCCGAAGGACACCTGCGACGGCACGGCGATCTTCTATGTCGAAAACGGCAGGATCAAGTGGATCTGCACCAAATGCGATTCCTCCGGCGTGATCGGCGGTTCCGGAACCGATTCCGGCAGCGGCACCGTTCACACCGCCGTGTTCTGCAAGACCTGCGGCAAGAGCGACATGCTCGTCCCCGTCAACCACACCGTGAAAGACGGCAAGTATTACGACGTGTACTACTGCTCCCGCTGCGACCAGCTCACCTATGTGGAGAACAAGGTACCCTCTGCCGGTTCCGCGGATTACTACGGCCTCGAGCAGACCATGAGCTGCCTCAAGGGCTGCGGCAAGACTGCCACCCTCAAGGGCTACGTCATCAAGGACAATCAGCTCTACGCCCAGTATGAATGCCCCAACCACCACACCTTCGACGTCCGGGTGGACAACACCTATTATTCCGGCGGATCCTTCTACCGCGGCTACACCATTCAGGTAGTGTCCGCGACCGGCGGTTCCTACTATCTGGACAACAGCTCCGCCCGCTACGGCGACAGCAGAACCGTGTACTTCTATCCCGCCGAAGGCTACGTCCTCTCCTCTGTGACGGTCAACGGCGTGGACGCGACCGTGAGGGACAACAAGGTCACCTTCATCGTGACGGGCGACACCGTGGTCCGTCCCTCCTTCGTGAAGACCATCTCCTACAAGGACTTCACCATCACCGCGAAGACCAACGGCAACGGCTCCGTCAGCGCCTCCAAGAACAACGCCGGCCTGAAGAGCGCGGCGACTGTGACCGCGAAGAACGCCGACCGCGTCGTTTACAACTTCTATCCCGCCTCCCGCAACTACAGAGTGTCCGACGTGAAGATCGACGGCAAGTCTCAGGGCGCGATCGGTTCCTACACCTTCACCAGCCTGACTGCCAACCACACCGTGGAAGTGACCTTCTCGTGGATCAACCCCTACTGCGACGTGGAAGCCAAGTACCTCTCCGCGGTTGAGTACGCGACCGAAGCCGGGCTCATGGGCCAGTACAACACCGTCGGCGGCAAGACCTACTTCTCCGGACGCTCCGGCATCACCGTCGGGGACCTGGTCTTCGCGCTGACCGAGCTCTCCGACACCGCCGCGAGACTGAACTCCGACGCGGACCGCATCGCATGGGCGGTCAACTACGGCATCATTTCGAAGAACACCAACCTGAACGTGGCCTGCGACGTCCAGCGCGCCTGCACGCTCGTCAAGCTGTATCTGGAAGCGCTCGAAGACCTGAACAAGGTTTCCTTCACCAAGCTCAACCGCTGGGACACCGTCCGGAACAACGCCATCTCCCTGAATCTGGCGACCGGCAAGACCTTCGACGGCAACCGTACTCTCCACCGCTACGATCTGGCCTCCATCTGCCGCCTGATCGCCCGTCTGGAGTATAAGGGCTGAGCGTCCGCAGAACGCTCCGAACAAACGGTATAAAACAGAACAGGCTCACCGGGAAACCGACGGGCCTGTTTTTGACAGATGTTATACTATTCTCAGCCTAAAAAGCTAAACTGTATGGGTTTTGATCGCTTCATGTAGGGTGCGAATCGCCGTGCGATGAGCTCGCGTGCGATAACTCTGATAAGGTTGGATGGCTATATTGGTGTACCAAAGCTTCAGCTTCA
>SVQK01000123.1 GCA_015065385.1 Oscillospiraceae bacterium
CCCTGTGCGGGTCCCCCTTGGCCGAGGAGCATAACTTGACAGCTCATATCTGAATCGAAAACTCGATTGTGTATCCCATGTCCTCGCGCGGACTATGTTCGTTTAGCTGAAACATGCGATGAATTCCGGCTGCACCGAAATTCATCGGTTTGCTATGCTGACGCGCCGCAAACAGCGATCGAAACGCGCATTTGGAGGTGGGGCGGGCGGGGATTTGTGTCAAGCGGCACACTTGCGCGATTGTTTATCAGTCTCACCCGTTCCCTTACGCGTTCGCGCCGGCGACGATTTCGGTGATTTCCTGCGTGATGGCGCTCTGGCGGGCCTGATTGTACTTGAGGCTCAGGTTTTCGAGCATTTCGTCCGCGTTCTTCGTCGCGGAGTCCATCGCCGCGCGCCTTGCCGCCAGCTCCGACGCGTAGGCTTCGGTTATGGACGTGAAGAGCACTCCGGAAATGTACTCCGGAATGATGGCGGCGAGGACCTCTTCCGCGCTGGGTTCATATTCGACGGTCCCGAACGCGCCCTTCTTCCCGGCTCCGTTGTCCGGCAGGATCCCGCTCTCTTCCCCGGCGGGCTTCCGGTTTTCCGCCAGCACCTCGAGGGGGAGGAGGTAGGTGATGTCCGGTTTCTGGGACAGCATGGACACGAACCGGGTCGAAATGAGGTTCACCGCCCCGATCTCGCACCGGTCGTACATCTCCTTGCAGAGATAGGCGATCTTCGCGGAGTCGGCGGCCGTGAAGCGCTCCACGGAGCCGTAGTCCTTCGAGAGCACCTTCGCCGTGTTCCGGGCCGCGTAGTAGTCCACCGCCCGCTTCCCGACGGGGATCAGAAAGTCCGTCGGGCGGATCATGGTCATGGCGGAGCGGAAGATGTTGTTGTTGTACCCTCCGGCCAGTCCGCGGTCTCCGGCGACCACGAGGTACAAGGTCGGCAGTTCCCTCGCCCGCTGTCTCGCGTAGACGCTTTTCTCCGCCGAAAGATCCGCGAAGGCGTCCAGCATCACGTTCCGGTAGAAGCGGGATTTCTCCATGCGGGCCGTGGCTTTCCGGATCTTGGAGGACGCCACCAGCTCCATGGCCTTGGTGATGTGCCGGGTGGAATCCACGGAGCGGATCCGCGCCCGGATGGCCTTAGAATTTCCCGGCATGGCTTACTTCTCCCCGTCGATGACGCCGTAGACTTCCGCGCGGAATTTCTGCGTGAAGCGGCGGATCGCGGCGTCGAGGGCCTCTTTATCCTCGTCGGGCAGCTGGCCGGTTTCGGCGATGCGCTTCATGAGCTCGTCCGCGTTGTCCGCGAGGAAGACGAAGAGTTCCTCCTCGTACCGGCGGACATGCTCGACCTGCACGTCGTTCAGATAGCCGTTGACCACCGCGTAGATGATGCCGACCTGATACGCGACGGGAACGGGCTTGTTCTTGTCCTGTTTCAGGACCTCCACGATCCGGCGTCCGAGGGCCAGTCTCGCCTTGGTGTCCGCGTCCAGATCGGAGCCGAACTGCGCGAACGCCTCGAGCTCGCGGAACTGGGAATAGAGCAGTCTCAGGGAGGAGGCGGTCTTCTTCATGGCCTTGATCTGCGCGGATCCTCCGACACGGGAGACGGAGATGCCCGGGTTCACGGCCGGAATGACGCCCGAGTGGAACAGCTCGGTCTCAAGGAAGATCTGCCCGTCGGTGATGGAAATGACGTTCGTCGGGATGTAGGCCGAGACATCGCCCGCCTGCGTCTCGATGATGGGCAGGGCCGTAATGGAGCCGCCGCCGAATTCGGGAGCCAGCCGCGCCGCCCGCTCGAGCAGTCTGGAATGGAGGTAGAACACGTCTCCGGGGAAGGCCTCGCGTCCCGGGGGACGGCGGATCAGGAGGGACAGGGCGCGGTAGGCGACGGCGTGCTTCGAGAGGTCGTCGTACACGATCAGAACGTCCTTTCCCTGCGCCATGAAATACTCCGCGATGGCGCATCCGGAATACGGCGCGATGTACTGTAAAGGGGCTGCCTCGGACGCGGTCGCCGCCACAATGACGGAATAGCGGTCCGCGCCGTTCTTGCGGAGGGTCTCGGCCACGTTCGCCACGGTCGCGTTCTTCTGTCCGATGGCGACGTAGACGCAGATCACGCCGGTGTCCTTCTGGTTGAGGATGGTGTCGAGGGCGATGGTCGTCTTGCCGGTCTGGCGGTCCCCGACGATCAGCTCTCTCTGGCCGCGCCCGATGGGGATCATGGAGTCGATGGCCTTGATCCCGGTCTGGAGGGGCACGGACACGGATTTGCGCTTGATGATCCCGGGCGCCTCAGACTCGATGGGCCGCGTCTCGGTGCAGCCGGTGGGGCCTTTTCCGTCGATGGGCTGGCCGAGGGCGTTGACGATGCGTCCGACCATGCCGTCGCCGACGGGAACGGACACGACGCCGCCTGTGCGGTAGACCTTGGTGCCCTCGCGGATGTGCTCGCTGTTGTCCAGCATGACGATGGCGACGGTCTGCTCCTCGAGGTTCATGGCCATGCCGTATTCGCCGCCCTCAAACCGCACAAGCTCGTTCGCCATGCAGTTGTCGAGACCGAACGCGCGGACGATGCCGTCTCCGGCTGTGATGACGGTCCCGGTCTCCGCCTCGGCCGACTTGTTCTCGTAGTCTCGGATCTGTTTTTTGATGATGCTGCTGATCTCTTCAGGACGGATGTCCAGTCGAAGTGCCATAGCGTTTTCTCCGATAGGTATTGTTGATCCGAACGTCTGCGGTTCGGAGTGATGTTCCGATGCTTGCCCCGGCTTCCGCGCCGCGCTCCTCAGACCGACGCTCCCGCCAGCCTTTCCGCGATATCCGACAGGCGGCGGCGCACGGTGTCGTCAAGCTGGCGGTTGTCGTAGAACAGGCGCATTCCCGCGATGAGGGACGGGTTGACGGAATATGTGACCGCGACCTTCTGCCCGACTCTTGCCGCGAGCCGTTCCTCGAGGCGCTTCCGCTGATCCGGGGACAGCTCGACCGCGCTCTCGGCCTTGACTTTCAGGATGTGATTGGCGGCGCACCACAGCTCCTCGTACTCCCGGAAGCAGGCGGGGATCTCGTCCGCGAGTCCCCGTTCGGTCATGAGGCGGAGGAAGTTGAAGAGGTACGGATGCACGCGCCCCTCGAAGGCCTCTCCCAGAAGGCGGAGCCGTTCGGTTTTCGGCAGCTCCGGATCGGACAGAAGCCGCCGGTAGTCCCGGGTAAACAGCGGGGAGACGGCCCCGGTTTCGGCGAGGAGTTCTTCTCCGATCCCCTCGTCCTCCGCGAGCGTGAACAGTCCCGCCGCGTATTCCCTGACGATTTCGTTCATGCCTTGCCTCGCTCTCTGAGGTTACTCACGCTCACAGGTTGTCGATGAACGAGTCGATGAGCTCGCGGTGGTCTTCCCCGTTGAGCTCCCGGCCTACGACGTTCTCCGCGATTTCCACGGAGAGTTCGGCGACCTCGTTTTTCAGCTCGTCCATGGCCTTCTTCCGGGCCTGCTCGATCTCCTCCTCGGCGCGCTTCACGGTGTCGGAGGCGCGTCGGCTGGCTTCGGCGAGGATCTCGTCGGACTGGCGGTCTGCGCGCTGGGACGCGGAACGGACGATGCCCTCCGCCTCCTCGACGGCCCCCGCCAGCTTTTCGCTGTAGAACGCCTTGTCTTCCTCGGCCTTCGCGCGGGAATCCTCGGCCTCCCGGTAGATCCGGTCCACCTGTCCCTGCCGGTCCGCGAGCGTCTTCTGAACGGGCTTGAACAGGAACCGCTTGAGGATGAGGGTCAGGATGAGAAGGTTGAGGATGGACGCGGCGATATGCCAGATATCCAGCGATATAAGTTCAAGATATTCTCCGGACATGATGATTCTTTCTCCGAGTCTGCCGTATCAGGCGAAATCGGCTCTCACGCTCAAAGTCTTCTGATGAACAGGGTGGGCGCGAGGAGCATCAGAAGCAAACCGGTGACGAAGCCGTAAATACCGGTGGTTTCCGCGATCGCGCAGCCCATGATCATGGTGGAGGTGACCTGACCTCTGCATTCGGGCTGACGGCCGATGGCTTCGCACGCCTTGCCGACCGCGTAGCCTTCGCCGATACCGGGGCCGATGCCTGCGATCAGGGCGAGCCCCGCTCCGACGGCGCATCCGGCCATGATGGTTGCCTTTGCGTTGAGCATGGCGGCGGTTTCAGTGACGGTTGTGGGATCCATGATGATTCTCCTTTATGGTATAGGGATGATATACTGATTTTTATTCCGACTTCGCCGCGCTGCCGATATAGAGCATGGTCAGCATGGCGAAGATGAAGGCCTGCATGCAGGAGCTGAAGACGTCGAAATAGATGGAGAGCACCGCCGGGACGCCGACCTGCAAAAACGGGATCTTCCCGAGAAGTCCGGGGAGCCAGCCGAGGAGCAGGGTGGACAGCGAAGCCAGCGCGGCGTAGACCAGAGTCGAGATCACGACGCCGGAGACCACGTTTCCGAAGTGACGGAAGGTCATGGAGATGGGCGTGCCGAGCTCCGAGAGGATATTGAAGGGGGTGAAGATCTTGATCGGCTCGGTGTAACCCTTGAGGTAGCCGAGGAAACCGTTGGTCTTGATCTTATAGAAGGTGATCAGCGAGAACACGAGGATGGACCACCCCGCGATGGTATTGAGATCCGCGGTCGGGGGATACATCCCGAGCAGGGCTGACAGCGAGGAGAAGCCCGAGAGCCCGAGGATCGCGCAGATGAACGGAGCCCACGGGACGAATTCCTCGCCCATGTTCTCCCGCACGAGCTTTGTCACCTGCTCGACGATCCATTCTGCCGCGGCCTGCCTTTTCGACACGCCCCGGGCCGTCATGCCGCGGGTGAGGACGAGGCAGAGGATGAAGATCCCGAAAATCACGATCCACGAGTTGACCTGCGTCTCCGTGATCCGGATGCCTCCGAATACCGGTATGGTAAACAGGATTTTCGCGCCTGTAATGTTGATGCTGTCCATATCGAACGCCTTTACTGCTTCTGCTTGCTGGTTGTTTGACTGTCAGACCCGTCCGGCTTCTGCGGCTGCCCTTGCGGCGGCTCTTCTCCGGGAACGGGGCCCTTCGAGAAGTGTCCGACGAACTTTTCGAACTCGTCTTCCTTCTCTTCCCCGTCCCCCTCGTCCCCGTATGCCGGAGCGTCTCCCGAAGGGGCGGGATCGGGATCTTTTTTGTGCCGGATCCACGCGAGCATGCCGCGGGCTCCGATGACGATGCGCGGATAGAACGCCGCGGCCACGACCGGGAGCCAGTGGATGGCCTCCGACTGCGTCCACGTCCAGATCGAGACGCCCATGACCGCGAGGAGCACCACAGTCCGCGCCGTACGGGAGGCGAACATCACGCGCTTTGCCGTCGCCTCGTCCCCGCTGTCGAGGGCTTTCGTCACGCCGACGGACAGGAAGAAGAAATTCCCCACCGCCAGCGCGTAGCCGATCAGAAGACCGTACAGCGCCGCCGCGTTCAGCTTTCCGGCGATCAGAAAGCCGAGGGCCATGACGAGGGAGAGGATCAGGCAGTCCCGCGCCATCTTCGCCACCTCGGTTTTTACCTCTGGATCCAGCTTCATGTCCGCCTCTCTTCCGCCGCGCGGAGCATGGATCCGCGGGGTTGCCGGTTTCCGGAGCGATAACCGCACCGAATTATAGTTATTATATCACATCTTCCCCCGCATTGCAAGCCGACCGCGGGAAGTTTTTGCCGGACGGGAGGGGGAATTCAGAATTCAAACTAAACCCCTTCTTAAGGGAAATAAGGAAAGAAACCCTACGGGTTTCTGATTATATGGCCTTGCGCAGGCCGGGCGCCGGGAGGGACACCATCTCAGGCCGAAGGTGCCCCTCCCGGAGGTCCCCCTTGGCCATATGGCATAAACTGACAGCTCGCCCCTGAACCGAAATTCAACAGTTCATCCCACTGTCCTCGCGCGGTCTGTGTTTGTGCAGTTTGTGCCATGCTCGGAGCAAGCTCCTCGGCCTCCGGCGGCGTTTCATGCGCGCATTGGGCAAAGGGGTCATCGTGGGTTTGTGCAGACAAAACTTGTCAGAGCCGTTTTATGCACGATCAAACCGTTTAGAAGCGAAACAGTATCAGAAGCACAAATTAAGAATTACATAATTTGATCGCTTTTTTCTGCGGCGCGCGGGAGGGGGAGCGGCAGTCCTTGACAAACCCGCCGGGGATTGCTATAATGAAGTCAAACCGTTTTCCTTTCATTTTCAGGAGGTCAACCATGAAGCGTATTCTTTCCGTTCTTCTGCTCTGCGCCCTGATTCTTTCGGCTGTCCCGGCCTGCGGGGAGAGCACAACCGCATCCGACGGCTCCGATGCCAACTCGGGCGCGGGTCAGAGTCAGTCAGCCGATCCCTCCCCCGGCGAGGAAGAGAAGGCCGAAACCGAAGCGGACGTCCTCGCGCCGTACCGTTCCATCGATCTCGGCGGGCGGACCGTCCACATCTCCGTCAGCTCCAACATATCCGAAAACGGAGGCGGCATGCCCTCGTCCTATCCCTATATCGCGGGGCCGGACGAGCTGACCGGCGAGAGCGTGCAGGATAACGTCTACGAGCGGAACCACCTCGTGGAGGAGGCGCTGTCCGTCAAGCTGGACTATCAGCCCCTCGATCTGAACTACGACCAGGTACAGCCCTACATCGCCAATCTGGTCGTATCCGGCGACACGTCGGTGGACTGCTACGTCAACGACCAGCTCGGGCTTCTGAACTGCGCGATGAACGGCTATCTGCTCGATCTGGCGGACAAGGCGAACTTCGCCGACTACTGGTTCGACTTCGATTCCGGCGCGTACTACGCGGACTACATGAAGAACCTCTCCCTCGGCAGCCAGCGGTTCCTCATGACCGGCGACTACTTCATCGACACCCTCCGCGCCGCGCATGTGCTCTATCTCAACAAGAACATCTGCGCCGAGGTGGCGGGAACGCAGGACGCGGTGTACAGCATGGTGCTTGAGGGCAGCTGGACGCTCGACCGGTTCAACGAGCTCGTGGAATCCGCCTACTCCGACGCGAACGGCAACAGCACGGCGGACGACGAGGACCGCTACGGCCTGTCCGGTCACTCCAAGGGCTGGAGCGCGCCGTACTACACCTTCTACTATTCGACCGACTCCCATGTGGTGGACTTCGACGACGCGGGCATGCCGTACATCAACGAGGCCAACGTGGAGCGCATGAGCGTCGTTTCGGAAAAGCTCATCAAGCTCGACAGCTCCGTCGGCATGTTCAAGACCTCCTCCGTGGCGGAGAGCCTCAAAAAGTTCGTGGACGGCCAGTCCATGTTCACGATGTTCCAGAAGGTCGGCGACATCGAGCAGGGCTCCATCCGCGACTTCGACGGCATGGGCGTCGTCCCCTATCCGAAGCTGGACGAGAGTCAGGCCGCCTACCGGACGCTGGTTCACGACACGGCGGAGCTCGGCGCGGTCCCGGCGACCACGGTCGGAGAAGCGGCCTCCGCGGTTTCCGCCGTGATCCAGGTCATGGCCACCCACGCCCACGCCTATCTTCTGAACGACTACTATGAGGTCGCCCTGAAGAACAAGTACGCGCAGGACAAGACCTCCGCCCAGATGCTCGACATGGTGGTCGCCGGCATTTCCGCGCCGTTCGAGTTCGCCTACGAGCTCGGCTTCGGCGACGCCTCCTATCTCGCGGGCATCTCGTGGAATCCGGTCGGCGACTCCATCACCCAGAGCACCGACGTCACCGCCTCCACCTTCCAGCGATACCTGAAAACCGCCAACAAGAAGCTCGCCAAGCTCATCGCGGCGTACGGAGGGTGAGGGAGACGGATCCGGCGGGATGGAGCCGGCAGTATGAAAGCGAGCAATTTCCCGAATTCAATACATGATGACGAAAGGGAAGAGATATGAAAAACAGTATCTGGAAAACCGGGCTGCGGGCGGTCCTGCTGGTTGTGGTGACGGTGGTGATTCTCGCAATGACAGCGGTTATGACGGTAAACGCGGGGGCAGCAGATCTCGTTTACGGAACACTTACCTATCGGATTGTGGATAATTCCTACGCTGAAATTACTGGGACTACATCAGAAAAAGAAGACTTATTCAGTGTTACCATTCCTGCGATGATCGGAGAGTATTCGGTCAAGAGTATTGGTGCGTCAGCATTTAAGGGGTATACTAATCTGAGTGTTTTGACTATGCCGGATGGCTTAACTACAATAGGCAGCTATGCGTTTTGGAACTGCAACGGATTGAAGGAACTGGACCTCCCCGCGTCTGTCACGACCATTGGCAGTTATGCGTTTGGGTATTGTTACTGTCTGGAACGAATCAGTCTTCCGGGTGTTAAGACAATAAGCATTTATGCGTTTGAGAGCTGTACGAGGCTCAAGACGATAGAGATGGCAGACGGCTTGGAGAAGATAGAGCCCTACGCCTTTCAAGGCTGCGACAGTCTGAC
>SVQK01000124.1 GCA_015065385.1 Oscillospiraceae bacterium
TCCACCCCGCCGTCTTTCCGGAGTTCTCGGGGATCGCGGCCCTTCTGTACCTCGACCGGGTGAGGAAGGAGTCGAGATGGGGATACCCCGGCGGAACTGTGACCATATGCGGAGCGGGCATGAAATGGCTGGAGCTTCTGCCGTATGACCGGAAGTACGCCCTGACCACCATGATCGGACCGGACGGGCGGATTGTCGAATGGTACTGCGACCTCACCGGCGGATTTGATTTCGATCCGGACGGCACAGCCTGCTTTTTAGACGGCTGGCTGGATCTGATCGCACGTCCGCCGTGCGTGGCGTATCCGGAGGGGCACCTGAGGGAAGACGACCGGGACGAGCTGGACGACGCGCTCCGGGCGGGGGAGATCGACGAGACGCTTTATCGGGATATTTCAGAGGAAGCCGAGCGGCTGAAATCGACCTTGTTCTCCGATCTTCCGCGCCTTGAGAAGATTTGCCTGACGCTCGCCCGGGAGCTGGACGGAGCGTCGGACGGGACAGTTCCCGCGGAATGAAGACGGGAGGCGGAAAAGCTGTGAGTGACACGTTTTTCACCGTTTATCGGACGGCGCGCTGGGACACGTCTTTCTCTCTCTGGGGAAAGGAGCACCTCATCTGGCTCGGGATCTTCTGCGTTCTCGCCGTTCTCCTCCTTATCCCGTACCGCCGGATGGGAGATATGGGAAGACTCCGGACGCTCCATGCCCTGACAGCGCTGCTGTTTGCCGACGAGCTTCTCAAACATCTTTTCCTGCTTCGGCTCGGCGAGGAGGACGTGGACTATCTGCCCCTGCACCTCTGCTCCGTCGGACTGTTCGTCTGTATCTGGTACGCCATCCGCCCGAACCGGTATGCCGGGGAACTGCTCTTTGCCGTCAGCCTGCCCGGTGCCGCCGTCGCGCTGCTGTTTCCCGGATGGTCCGTCCTGCCGCCGTGGAGCTTTCTGTCGATCCACAGCTTCACATTCCACATGCTCCTCTGCCTGATCCCCCTCGCGCTCCTTGTGTCCGGGGAGCTGAAACCGCATCCCGGGCGGCTCTGGTTCTGCATGCTCTTCCTCGTGGGGACGGCGATCCCCGTCTGGTTCCTTGACCGGCGGTGGGGGACGAACTTTTACTTTCTGACCTATCCCGGGACGGGCAATCCCCTCGTCTGGTTCGAAGCCCGCTTCGGCAATCCGGGCTATCAGATCGGACTGCCCGTGTGCGCCGCGATACTCTGGGCTGTCGAATACGGGATCCTCGCCCTCGCCCGCCTCGTTGGCCGGATCCGCCAAAAACCGGACGGACAAGGGGCATCCGACTGAACAAACAACCGCCGCGTTCTTCCTGCAAAAGGAATGGCGCAGCGGTGTTTTTTCGGTTCAGAGCAAAGCGGCGTTTGCGAAGGCTTCTTTCAGCTCCTCCTCCGACGCGTCCGTTTTCAGCCACATCCGGTCGCCCGCGGGAAGAAGAAGCGCGCCGCATTCTTTTCGGATCGCAGCCGGATCTCCGTCCGGTTCCCGGGATACGGCGCAAGGTGCGTCGAGGGGCAGGCGGAGCGTCCCGTCTCCGGAGAGATGCCAGTACACAGCCCAGCGGGAGCCGTTCCGTTGAAAGACAAACGCGCGGATGCGGGAGTCGCCCGTCGGGATCTGCTCATACGGGACCAGCTCGTATTCCCCGCTGCCGTTTCGAAGAAGCACATGCTCCCGTTCCGGATTTCTCAGGGCTTCCTTCTGCTCCTCGGTGAGCCAGTGCTTGGCGCGGACGTCCTCCCACCGGCGGAAGACCTCGAGAATGTCCCCGATCCGCGGATGAGTCCGGAACGCCGCGAGGTTCGTCTGGATCGTCACGGGGCAGTCCCACGCCGCAGCGAGGGAAGTCCCGTATTCGACAAGATCCGCCTGCGTGCCCCCGTCCTCCCGTCCTTCGGGCGACCAGAATCCCCACCATCCGAAGTTGATCCGCGTGAAGTCCTGCCGCATCCGGGGCGCTTCCTCCGCCGGATATTTCCGGATCATCGCCTTGAAGACGGAGGGCGGGAAGACGTCGAACGCGTTGCCGCCCGAGAGATGGTGCCAGCTGAAATGGGCTTTTGCCGCTCCTTCTGTGTAAAGCGGAGCCGGATCGAGCTTTTTCCACACCCGGTACTGCCCCAGAGGGATGTTGTATTCAAACGGCGCGTGCGCTCCCTCCGATCCGTCGAAATAACAGAACCGGAATCCCGCGCCGTAGGCATCGGCGATCTTGTCGGCGATTTCGTCCCCAAGGGAGGTCTCCTGATCGAGATAGCAGGAAGACGCGCCGAACTCGCTGATGTTGAGGATCCCGCCAAGCTCTCCCCGCGGATGCGGTTTGACAAGGGTTCCCCGGTGTCCGCGTCCGCAGCCGGTGAATCGGTAGGGCGGCTCGGTCGTGTAACCCTCGTAGGAAATCAGCTCGCCGCCGAAGGAGAGGATCCGTGCTCCTTCCGCCGTCACGCTTCCCTCCGGGTTCTGCTCCACCGGGATCTCACGGTCGTTTTCTCCCACGTCCGCGGAGAGGGTGAAGCGGCGGGTCAGACTCAGCCGCCCGTCCGCCACGGGGGTGCAGTACCGGCTGTCGAGCCCGATGTGAGTTTGCAGGAAGTGGAGTCCGGGCGTGATCCCGGCATCTTTGATCCTGTCGAGCATGGCGGCGAGATCCTCCCGTCCCCGGGGATACTCGTCCCGCCAGTCGTAGTTGCCGTTCAGGGCATATCCGCCCCGCTCGCGGAAGAGGCAGGTATAGTATAGCAGCATCATGCGGAATCCGCCCTGTTTCGCGTACCGGATGTGCTCGTCCACGTTCGCCGGCGTGCAGTTTGCCGTCCAGTAGGCGGAGGCGTTGATCTCGCCGCTTCTCCGGCTTTCCACGCCGCGCGGCAGACCGAGATCCCGTTCCGCGTCGTCAACGGCGTCGAGAAACTCTCCGGCCGGGGAGGCGATGAGCAGGGCGGGGATGTTTTTCAGTCCGATTTCGCTCCGCACCTCCGCCGTCAGCACGCGCCAGCCCCCGTTTGCCGACCGGTGTTTTTCGGAGTCGGCGATGAGACGCGGATCCCCGGCGATCAGCGCGACGGCGCAGGTCTCGTCGTGACCGACATTCAGCCACTCCCCGAAGTACTTCCGCTCCGGCACGGTCAGGGCGGCAAGGCGGAGCGAGGCCACGGGAGGCGGCGTCATGCAAAGTCCCGGATATCCCTCGGGCGGTACGGCAAATTCCCGCAGGGCAAAGGAGAGATAGCGCGGCGCGCGGATCACTTCGATCACCGCTTCATAGGGCGCCAGCTCAAATCCGACCGTCAGCGTCCAGCCGGTTTCGGTTTTCTCCGCCCGGACGCGGTTGGCGGGGAAGGTCGTCCTTTTGTTGGGATGGGCCAGCTTGACCTCGTTGTTGTAGGGACGGTCCTGAACGACGGAGAAGAACGGAAGGAGCTCCGCTCCCGACAAAAGCTCCCCGGCTTCGGGGATGGCTTTGAGCTTCAGACTGCGCGGTACGGCGTCCTCCCCGAGGATCAGGCGGAACGCGTCGGTTTCAAGAATGAGTTCGGACATGGTACAGCCTCCTGACGAATCATCATGGATCGGGATTCAGAGTAGTCGAGCGGGGAAGTCGTCGGGGAGGGATTCCCCGAGGATCGCGGCGAAGGTTTCAAGCCCCTGTCGGTCCTCTTCGCCGAATCGGTTTTTCTCCGGACTGTCCAGATCGAGCACGCCCACGACCGGGCCGCCCTTTCCCCGACGGAGCGGGATCACGATTTCGGACGCTGAGGCGGAGTCGCAGGCGATGTGACCCGGAAACAGGTGGACGTCCGACACGACCTGCGTCAACTGTTCCGCCGCCGCGGTCCCGCAGACGCCGCGTCCGTAGGGGATTTCAATGCAGGCGGTCTTTCCCTGGAACGGCCCGAGGACCAGCAGGTCTTTCCCCGGAACGGTCAGGTAGAATCCGGCCCAGTTGAGGCGGTCGAGTCCCTCCCAGAGAAGGGCGGCGGCGTTTGCGAGGTTGGCGAGAGGGTGGGGAATGCCGAGTATCAGGGAGCGGAGCGTTTCGTTCATCGTGTCATACGTCATAGCGGAGTCCTCCGTGAAAATCAGGTTCTGTCCCTATCATACAGGAAGAGGCCGCCCGGGTCAAGAGGAAAGGCACAAAATATTTCACGGATATTCGACTAAAATTCACAATTCGCAATGCCCGAACCCCGCGCGGCTCTTGCGCTTTGGCCCTTCTTGTGATATACTATACAGTAGAATTCTTATGCGCGCACCGGACGTTTGTTCGGTTTGCGGGAAAGGACTGTTCTTCCATGATGGACAAGGAATGGGATCGGGACGACGGAGTCCCGGGGGAAGAAAAGAGCTGGGCATCCTATGACGAAGCCGCCGACGCGCTCGAAGCCGGGCAGGAGAAAAGCGCCGCGTCCGGGGCGGAACCGGACGGGGATGCAGAGATAGAAAAATCCGCGAACGAAGGGGAAGAGACGCCTGTGGGGGAAGATGCGCCGAAGGATCCCGGAGAGCCCCGCGAGCCGGAAGAGCGGGAAGAACCGGAAGAACCGGACGGATCCGAAGCGCCCGAGCCCGAGGGATCGATCGATTCCGAAACGGCGTATGAACCCGACGGGGACGATTCCGTCGAAGAGGACGGAGCGGATTTTTACGAAGAAGACGAAACGGAATACGACGAGGACGTAGACTTCGATCCCGACTACTATAAGGAGGGGGACGAAAACCTCGCGGAAATCGCGGAGCGGATCCTCGGCGGGCGTCACAGCAAAGCCTCCACCGCCGCGCCCATCCGCACCCGCGCAGACCGCATGCGGGAGGCGGGGCTGAAAAAAGCCTCGGATCAGGAGGGAGAGAAACGGAAAAACGCGCGCGCAGCCGTCAATCCCGTCATGATGACCACGGCGGAGCGGGAGGCGCTGAATCCGGCGATCCTGAACGCCCTGGGCATCAACGCGGAAGGGCAGAAGACGGAAAAACCGGCGGACAGCCCGGACAGCCTGGCGGAGCAGAATCCCCCGAAGAAAGACGCCAAAAAAGAGTCCCCCGCGCAGAATGCCCGTGGGGAGAAGCCGGCGGTCAATCCCGCCTTTATGAGCACGGCGGAGCGGCAGGCTGTCAGACCCGGCCCCGGATCGAACGGCGGAACCGGCAGAGGAAAGCCCGCGCCCGTCAATCCCGCCCTGATGAATACCGCCGAGCGGAAAGCGGTGAATCCGGCGGCCTTTATGAACACTGCCGAGCGTCAGGCTCTCCGAGCCGAGCGGGAAAAGGCAGCCGCCGCGGTCCGAGCGAAGGAAGAAGCCGCCCGGAAGAAAAAACGCACGGTCACGGCAATCGTGGCGTCCCTCTGCGCGGTGCTGATCCTCGGCGGCGCGATCGGCGCAGGCATCGGGATTTCCAGACGGAACCGGGCCGTGGACGCGGGCGAGATTTCCACGGTCGGAGGAGATGACGCGCAGACGAACGAAAACGGCGACACGACGCCCGCGCAGTCTCCCGCCGAAGGGGAGGACGGACAGACGGTCGAACAGGATCCCGCAGCGCTTCCCGGCGAGGAGGGATCCGATCCTGTGACCGCGCCCGAACCGACCGACAGCGAACCGGCGAACGGACCGGACGAAAACGATAATGCCGCGGAACCGGCGGAGAATACGGAACCCTCGGACGGCGGGGATGCCGGTTCCTCCGATCAGCAGGGGACGGCGGGAACGCCTTCCGACGCCGAGCCTCCCTCCGACGGCGGGACCTCCGCTGCCGCTGAAAATCCCCCCGCGGACAACCCTCCCGCAAATACCACACCTGCGGATAATCCCCCGGCGGACAACACCCCGGCGGTCGAGCCGAAGCCCGAGGCAAAACCGGATCCCGAGCCGACGCCGAAACCGGATCCCGAGCCCGTCAAGACGCCGGATCCCAAACCCGCCGCAACCTGGCAGCCCGCCCAGAAGTTCCGGGTGGAAATCGACTTCTACAACCGCGACCCGATCATCGTGGAGACGGAACCCACCTCCGTCGGTCAGATCCTTTTGGACAACGGCATCACGCTCAAGGACGGGGAACAGGCCTCGATCGGTCTCTGGGACTGGCTGACGGACAGCGTCACCTGCTCGATCGACTACTATGAATACGTCTACGAGGACGAAACCGTCGTCGTTCCCTTTGAGACGGAGGAGATCGGCGTGGACACCATCCCGCGCGGCACCGTCGAGACCATTCAGGAGGGCAGCAACGGCGTAACCGTCAACCACTGGTATGTGGCGAAGAAGAACGGCGTGGAATTCGACCGCCGTCTGGAATGGGAGGAGGTCACCTCCTATCCGCAGAACGCGCAGGTTTACACCGGCGTCGGCGGAACGCTCGTCGGCAAGGACGGCATCACCTACAGCTATTCCTACAGGCGCGTCTGCCCGGCGCTCTGCTACAATTTCAGCGATTACACATGGGCGGGGACCTACACAAGTTCCCGGACCGTGGCGGCCGATTTCAACTATTTCCCGCTGGGCACGAAGATGTACGTCAAAAACGACCGGTACGATCTCGGATACCGCGTGGTGGAAGACACCGGTGACCAGACGTACGCGTGGGAAGTCGATGTCTGGCTGGACGCGGCCGACTACTACTATCCCCTCATGAGTCAGGAAGGGGTCGTCTGGGATATGGTCGTCTATATTCTCGACTGACAGAGCAAAGGGACAACCGGAGGAAAGACACATGGATTTTACCAGACTGCGTGAATTTCAGGACTATCTCGTGAATTGGAGGATCCCCGGAAACGACTGTATGGTGACGAAGGATCACGAAACGGTCTACCGCTACTGTACCGGCTGGGCGAACCGGGAGGCAGGGCTGAAAATGGCCGGGGACGAGCTCTACTATTTCTGGTCGGCTTCGAAGGTGATCACGACCTCTCTCGCCCTTCGCCTCCACGAAAGCGGCCTCTTCACCATGAACGATCCGCTCGCCGACTATATGCCCGAATTCCGGGACATGGCGGTGCGGACGCGGATCGACGGAAAAGAGGAGCTTGTCCCCGCGAAGAATCCCATCCGGATCCGCCACCTCTTCGGCATGAGCGCGGGATTTGACTACAACTTCGGAACGCCCGCCGTGGACGAGGTGAGAAAGGCCACGAACGGAGACTGCCCCACCCGGGAGATCGCGCGCGCCATCGCAAAATCCCCCCTCTGCTTCGAACCGGGGACCCGCTGGCAGTATTCCCTGTGCCACGACGTGCTCGGCGCGTTCATCGAGGTGATCGCGGGAAAGCGGCTCCGGGATTACGCGCGGGAGGTCCTCTTCGATCCCCTCGGCATGGAGGACACCTGCTACAACCTGCCCGCTCCCGGAAAGATGGCGCGGATGGCGGTGCAGTACAACTGGCGGGACGATCTCGGGAAAGTTCTTCCCACCAACAACACCTGCGGCCACATCCTCGGCCCGGGATACGATTCCGGCGGGGCGGGCGTGATCTCCACCTGCGCGGACTATATGAAATTTGCCGATACCGTGGCGAACGGCGGAACCTCGAAGGACGGATACCGCTATCTGTCCCCGGCGACGGTCGATCTCTGGAGGACCGACACCCTGACGCCCGAGAACCGCGCGAGCTGCGACTGGCCTCAGCTGAGAGGCTACGGCTACGGATTCGGCGTCCGCACCATGATCGACCGGGCGGCGGGCGGATCCCTCGGACCGGTCGGCGAATTCGGATGGGGCGGCGCGGCGGGCGTCTGGGTGATCCTCGATCCCGACAACCGGGTGGCCCTCGTCTACACCCAGCACATGCTGAACAATCAGGAGCCGTTCATATCCCCGCGCCTGCGGAATATACTGTACGCGTGCCTGTAACGGAACAAAGAGACGAAAGAAAGGACAGAACCGATGCCGTACATCAACATCGCGTCAAACGTTTCCTTCGGGGCGGACAAAACCGCGGCGCTGAAGGAGAAGATCGCCCGGGCTCTCGAGACCTCCATGCCCGGAAAGACCGAAAACTGGCTCATGCTCCGCTTTGACGGCGGGCAGTCCATGTATTTCGGAGGCTCGGACGCCCCCTGCGTGATGGCGGACGTCTGCGTCTATGGAAAGCAGTCGAAGGAGAGCTACGCGAACATGACCGCCGCCGTGACGGAGATTCTGTCCGCGGAGTGCGGCGTTCCGGCCGGCCGTATTTATGTGAAATACACAGAATACGACAAGTGGGGCTGGAACGGCGGGAATTTCTGAGAGGAGGCAGCCACATGTCCGGATTCAGAACCATCCGTCCGGAGGAGATCTCCGGCAATCCCTTCTCCCTCATCGGCCATGACTGGATGCTGGTGACGGCGGCCAATCCCGGCGAGGGACTGCGGGGCGGCGCCGATTACAACACCATGACGGCCTCCTGGGGCGGGCTCGGCATCCTCTGGGGAAAACCCGTCGCCTATGTGTTCGTCCGTCCGCAGCGGCATACTTTCGGATTCATCGAGGCGAACGAGCGGCTGACCCTGTCCTTCTTCGGGGAGGAATACCGGGACGCTTTGAATTTCTGCGGCACAAAAAGCGGACGCGATTATGACAAGGCAGCCGAATGCGGACTCACCCCGGTTTCCGAAAGCGGCGAAGACGGCCGCGCCGTGTGGTTCGAGGAGGCGAAGCTGGTGCTCGTGACCCGCAAGCTCTACGCAAAGCCCTTCGACGCTTCGGCGTTCACGGGCGACGGAGCGGACCGCTTCTATCCCGCCGGCGACTTCCACACCGCATATGTCTGCGCGATCGAGAAGGTTCTCGAAAAAGTCTGACGCCAGATGAACTTGGAACGCGCCCTTCCGTGCAGGTTGCACAAAGGAGAGGGCGCGTTTTTCTCTGTTTCGGACAGCGTAAATTGGCAAATACTCTTGCAATCGGGGAAAAGATCGTGTATAATAATGAGGTGGAACTGCGGCTATTCCGCGGGGCCTCTTTTGAAGAGCGATTTTTCATTATATAAAGGAGAACAAAATGGCGGACATCACTACCAACAACATTCGCAATATCGTCCTCATG
Organism: Oscillospiraceae bacterium; assembly: GCA_015065385.1. Taxonomy (GTDB): domain Bacteria; phylum Bacillota; class Clostridia; order Oscillospirales; family CAG-272; genus UMGS1696. Next base: position 9,038 of record SVQK01000124.1, read on the forward strand.
GGCCATGGCGGTTCCGGTAAGACCTCCCTTGCGGAAACGGCTCTCTTCCTCTCGAAGGGCACCGACCGTCTCGGCAAGATCACCGACGGCAACACGGTCTGCGACTACGATCCCGAGGAAAAGAAGCGCGGCTTCTCCCTCAACCTCTCCCTCGCTCCCGTGATGTGGAAGGACTGCAAGATCAACTTCATCGACACCCCCGGTTTCCTTGATTTCCAGGGCGACGTGTACTCCGGCATCCGCGTGGCCGATTCCGCGGTCATCACCCTCGACGGCAAGGCCGGCGTCGAAGTCGGTACCGAACTCGCGTGGGACAGAGCCTCCGAAGCCGGTATTCCGAGAGTGTTCTTCATCAATAAATGCGACGATCCCGAAGCGAACTTCGACAGAGTCTTCGAACAGCTCCGCGACCAGTTCGGTTCCGAGGTCTGCCCGATCCTCGTTCCCCATAAGAAGGGCGGCAAGACCACGTTCGTGAACCTCATCGAGCTCAAGTCCTATTCCTTCGACGCGAAGGGCGTCCGCACCGAGAGCGATCTCGACACGGAGGAACAGGCCATCGCCGACCAGTACAAGGAAGCCCTTGACGAAGCCCTCGCCGCCACCAGCGAAGAGCTGATGGAGAAGTACTTTGAGGAAGGCGAGATCGCCCACGAAGACGCCGTCGAAGCGCTCCATCACGGGATTGTGGACGGATCCATCGTTCCCGTGTTCTCCGGCTCCGCCACCAACCTCTGGGGCGTGACCTACCTGCTCGACACCATCTGCACCTCCTTCCCGACGCCTCTCTCCAACGCCACCGAGAAGATCATCGACGGCGACGGCCTCAAGGAAATCGCCGTGGAACCGGACGGCGAATGCAGAGTATTCGTCTTCAAGTCCATCTCCGACTCCTTCGGAAAGCAGACGCTCTTCAAGGTCATGAACGGCACGCTGACCAACGACCTGACTCTGACCAACCGCACGAGCGGCGCCGCCGAAAAGTTCGGTCATATCTACACGCTCCGCGGCAACAAGCAGACCGAGGTGACCTCCCTCTGCTGCGGCGACATCGGCATGATCACCAAGCTGGTGAATACCAACACCAACGACACCTTGACCGTCTCCTCCGACGTCCAGTACGCGAAGATCTCCTTCCCGCATCCGTATATGACCATGGCGATCCTTCCCGCCGCCAAGGGCGACGAAGACAAGATCTCCACCGGCCTCGCAAGACTGCTGGAAGAGGATCCCACCCTCGTTTACGAGAACAACCCCGAGACGAAGCAGATGACCATCTCCGGCATGGGCGACATGCAGCTGGCCGTGGTCGTGTCCCGCATGAAGGACCGCTACAAGACCTCCGTGCTCCTCGAGACTCCCAGACTGGCGTACCGCGAGACCATCAAGGGCACGGCGGACGTTCAGGGCCGTCACAAGAAGCAGTCCGGTGGTTCCGGCCAGTTCGGCGACGTCAAGATCCGCTTCTCCCATGGCGACGATGAGGGCCTCACCTTCGTCACCTCCGTTGTGGGCGGCACCGTTCCGAAGAACTTCTATCCCGCCGTTGAAAAGGGCCTGCAGGAAGCCATGCAGAAGGGCGTTCTCGCCGGTTATCCGGTCGTCAACCTGAAGGCGGATCTGTACGACGGTTCCTACCATCCGGTGGACTCCAACGAAATCTCCTTCAAGCTCGCCGCCCGTCTGGCGTACAAGGCCGGTCTGCCTCAGGCAAAGCCGATCCTTCTCGAGCCTGTCGGAACCCTCAAGGTCTGCGTGCCCGAGTCCCTCGTCGGCGACGTCATGGGCGATCTGAACAAGAGACGCGGCTCCGTGCTGGGCATGAATCCCCACGAGCGCAAGAGCGGCTACACCGTTGTTGAAGCGTCCGTTCCGAAGGCCGAGATGATGGACTATGTGATCTCCCTCCGCGCTATGACGCAGGGCCGCGGCTCCTTCGAGTTTGAAGTGGACCGCTACGAAGAGGTTCCCGGCGCCGTCGCTCAGAAGGTCATCGCCGAAGCGAAGAACAACATGGACGAGGACGAATAATCTCCCGGACCAAAATCAAACAGCCGTCTTTCCGAAAGGAGAGGCGGCTTTTTCAACGTTCCGGCTGAATAATACTGTTTCGCTTCTAATACTAATCTCAAGCTAAAAGGGAAACGCGGCTTTCTTTCGGATGAAAGCTCGCTCAACAAGTTGAGCAGCAAAGAACTTCATGGGGAGGAGGTAATGGATAGGCTATACCAATCAAGTGAAGCTGAGGCTTCGGCACACCAACGAAGCTTCGCGCAAAGCGCGAACTTCTGAAGCCATCCAACCTTATCAGAGTTATCGCACGCGATGCTCACCCGCTCAACAAGTTGAGCAAGGA
>SVQK01000125.1 GCA_015065385.1 Oscillospiraceae bacterium
AGGATCGTCGTGCTTTTCGGAGTGTTCAGAGGCACGCTTCCGACAACGCGTTCTCCGCCCTGCGCTCTTCCGTAAGCGCGGGTCATATCCGTGTTGACTCCGCTTTCATCCAGAAAGTACAGATGCTTGACGTCAAGTGTCCGGATCAGAGTTTTCCACTCGCTGCGCTTTTCCTGCACATCGGGGACGCTCCCGTTCGACGGCGTGCATGGATTTCTTCTTGCGGCGGAATCCCATCTTATTGACGGTACGGCGGACTTGTTCATCCGAGACAGGCAATTGCAGCTTTTCGTTGATTTCATGGATCGTTATATCCGGTTTCTCCAGTATGCAGTTTTTGATGGCTTCTTTGTCCTGTTCCGTCAGTTTAGCCTTCCTGCCTCTTTCTGAGGTTCGAACCTCCAGACTTTCGCCCTCTCTGGCCTTTTCAACGTATGTGTACACGGTTCTTCTGCTGACATTGAATATTTCTGCTACCTTATCCGCATCATGAATTTCATTGAACGCTTTTACAAGAATTTCCCGCATTTCCTTGCTCAGCATCTTTCCACACCTCTCCTGCAATCTCTTTTAGACCTATTATACCATGCTTGTCAAGATGTGCGGACTTTTGGGTGGATTGCTATAAATGGTTTGATTGTGTACAGAACAGCTCTGACAAGTTTTATCTGCACAAACCCACGATGGTCCCTGTGCCCAATGCGCGCCTGAAACGCTGCCGGAGGCCGAGGAGCTTGCTCCGAGCACGGCACAAACTGCACGAACAGAGAACGCGCGAGGATAGTGGGCTATCCGATCGGTTTTCGATGTGGGGGCGAGCGGTCAAGTTATGCCATATGGCCAAGGAAACCCCCGCACGGGGGGAAACCCAAGTTCGCGGAGCGAATCTTGATCGGCCATGAGCTGGTGTCCGCGATCGAAGATCGCAGCCCGTGCCTCCCGCCCTGAGCAGGGCATCCAATTTCTGAAACGCGCAGCGTTTCATTCCTTATAATCCTTTTTGAAGGGATTTAGTATCAGATGATCTCCAGATAGTCCCTCTCCGGGAGCGGAGGGAGGTTCTCCGACGGGTGATCCAGATAGAAGTACGCCACCGAGGAGATGTCGTCCTGCAGGGGCAGATACCGCCCGCCGGACCGCCAGCCCAGCGCCTGGATCGTGACCCTCAGATCCTCGGAAAACCGGACGGGATCCGTCAGGTGCCAGCGGTAGAGCGAAAAACGCTGATTTGCCGTGTAGAGTCCGTCCGGCGGATAGGGGATCATGCCGGAATAGGGCGTTGCGAACTTCTCATAAGCGTGTTCGTTGTCGAAGTTGTACGCGCCGCAGAAGTAGTCCTCCGTGCCCGTGCCGCAGATCGTAGGGAAGTCCCGGTCGCCGTCCATGTAGAACTTGATCTCCCCCTCGCCCCACCAGTTGTTGTTGTTCACGCCCCAGAACAGGTAGGTCCCGACGTACTGTCCGCGGCCCTCCGCGCCGTCGAGGATCGTGTGGACCTCCTTGTACGGCAGGGGATTGGAGCGGCGGAACCGGGCGTGGAAGTATCCGGCGTCCCCCGGCGTCTCCCCGAGCTCGTAGTCCACCTGATAGTAAAGCACGAAGTCCTCGTCCGCCAGATTCTCCACCGTGATGCGGCAGGAAGAGCGGAACGGCATCGGCCAGTAGCAGTTCAGACCCTGCCTCGGGTTGACGCAGACCGCGAGCGAGCTCATCTGCGTGAAACGGGGAACGTAGGCGTTGGCGAAGAAATCTCCGAGGGGAACCTCGACCGACGGGGTATCGCAGCCGTCCCAGTAGAACCGGAGCACCGCGTACCGCCCGGGAATGCCCGCCGGGGTGAGCCAGATGTGATTGATCTGCCCGGGCCCCTCGATTTCCGCCATCGTATAGAGGGAATGCGGGGCGATCCGGACGGAGGGGGAGATCTTCCAGCCCTGCCCGAGCTCGCGCGCGCATCCCTCGCCCGTGCCGTGGACCGCCATGCCTCCCCTGCCTTTCGCGCCGTCGAAGTTCTCCGGGCTGATCGAACGGGTCTTTCTGTCCCGGATGGCGGCGATGGATGCCATGCCGAAAACGTCTGTCATAACGCGCCTCCCTGAATGTGATTTGATCGGGATCGATCCGCTTCTATTATGACATAACCCCGGCGGGATTGCAATAGGGATGAAAAAAATATTGTAATCGCCCCGGATTTGTGCTATAATAGCTATAGAAACAAGGAAACAGGGAACTGGTATGAGCGACAGACACATTTTTACCGTCGAAACCCGGAGCCCGAAGGAGACGGAGGCCGTCGGAGCGCGCGTGGGGCTGGCCGTCCTGCGCTCCGGAAGAAAGCCGTTTCTCGCCATGTTCGGAGATCTCGGAGCCGGCAAGACCGTGTTCGTGCGCGGGCTCTGCTCCGTACTCTCCCCGGGGAGCCGCGTCAAGAGTCCGACTTATACTCTGGTGAACGAGTACCGGCGGGGGACGATTCCGGTCTTCCACTTCGATCTCTACCGGATTTCGGGGGCGGACGAGCTGGACGGATTCGGCTTCGACGACTATCTGACCGCCGGGATCTGCGTCGCGGAATGGAGCGAGAAGCTGGGCGGGGAAGTCCCTCCCGACACCGTGACCGTCCGCATCGAAAAGACGGACGAAGAAGGGCGGCGCATCACCGTCGAGGGCCTTGCAGTGCCGGAGGAGGAGATCAGATGAAAATACTTGCCGTGGATTCGTCCTCAAAAACCGCAGCCGCGGCCTTGCTTGAGGACGGTACGCTCGTCGCGGAATCTCTGGCCCGGACCGACACCCACAGCGCGGTGCTTCTGCCGATGATCGAGGATCTTTTGAAGGCGGCGAAAACCGCCCTCGGGGACGTCGGCCTGATGGCGGTCACCGTCGGCCCCGGATCCTTCACGGGCGTGCGCATCGGCGTCTCCCTCGTCAAGGGGCTGGCGTTCGCGGACCGGATCCCGTGCGTCGGCGTATCTACGCTCGAGGCGATGGCGTATAACTTCGCCGGGGTGCGCGGGCTGGTCGTTCCCGTCCTTGACGCGCGGCGGGAAACGGTCTTCACGGCGGTCTTCCACACGGGGGAGGACGGCTCGGTGACCCGGCTGACCGAGGACGCGCAGCTGCCCGTCGCGGAGCTGATGACGCGCCTCGCGGACTATCCGGACGAACCCGTGTTCTTTGCGGGCGATGCGGCGGACGCCGTGCTGGCAAGGCCGGACTGCCCCGGAAACGCCGCCTTCACGCCCCTGAGACTGCGTACTCAGTCGGCCTTCGGTGCCGGGATCCGCGCTTATGAGATCTATACCGCGCCCGACGCCGTTCCCGACGACTTCACCGACGCCGCACTCGTTCCCTCCTACCTGAAAAAATCACAGGCGGAGCGGGAGCGGGACGAGAGGATCGCCGCAGCCGCGAAGAACAACGGCTGAAAACCCATGCGGAAAAACAGGAGAATGCAAGATGGAAAAAATACCCGTTGCCGTCGCGTCCGACCACGCCGGATACGCCCTGAAGGAATTTCTGAAGAACAAGCTGTCCCTTGCCGGATACGCCGTAGTTGACGCCGGAACCGATTCTGCCGCGAGCTGCGATTATCCAGTCTACGCCGAGGCCGGATGCCGGAAGGTGCTCGACGGGGAGGCCGCTCTGTGCATCCTCTGCTGCGGAACGGGGGCCGGAATGAGCATCGCCGCGAACAAGATGAAGGGGATCCGGGCCGCCTGCTGCTCCGATACCTTTACCGCCCGCTACATCCGGCTCCACAACGACGCAAACGTCCTCTGCCTCGGCGCGCGGGTCGTGGGAGAGGGACTTGCGTGGGAACTGGCGGAGGCGTTCCTCACGGCGGAATTCGAGGGCGGAAAGCACGCGCGCCGGGTCGGACTCATCACGAAGCTGGAAGAAAACAACTGATCCCCGCGGAGCCGATCTGACGGGGACGGATTCAAACGACGAAGAGAAAGGAGAACCCCAATGTCGAACTATGTTGTGACCATTGCCAGACAGTACGGAAGCGGAGGCCGCGATGTGGGCCGTCTGCTCTCCGAACGCACGGGACTCAAGTTTTACGACAAGGACCTCATCACCATGGCTGCCCAGAAGAGCGGCATGAGTTCCGAAGCCCTGCAGAAAGCGGACGAAAAAGCCGCGAACAGCCTTCTTTACACCCTCGCTCTGGGATCCTCCATCTACAACCACGGCGTGGAGCATGTGAATCTGCCCATCAACGACCGCCTGTTCGTGGTGCAATCGGAGATCATCAAGGAGCTCGCCAATTCCGGAGAGGGCGCGATCATCGTCGGACGGTGCGCGGACTATGTGCTTTCCGGGATGGAGAACCTCGTCCGGGTCTATATCACCGCGGATTTCGATTACCGGGTGAAGGCGGTCATGGAGCGGCACGAGCTCTCCCAGAACGCCGCCCGCGATCTGATCGTGAAGACCGACAAGAGGCGCGCCAACTACTACAGCTATTACACCGGGGAAAAATGGGGCCGTGCCGACAAATACGACCTCGTGATCTCCACGGACCGCATCGGATTAGAGGGAGCCGTGTCCCTGATCCAGACCTATATCGCCGCGCTGGACCGCGTGAAATGATCCCCGCCTCCCCTGCCGCATCCGCCTGATGATCGGGCCGACGCGGCTTTTTTCTTTTTTCCGGGATCGCGGTCATAGGATGGAGGCGCGCCGCATACAATGGGTCAAGCGTTGGGTTCGGAGGTGGCGGTATGAGCGGGGATGCGTGGGAGAGCGCGGCGGCCTGTCTTCCGGAGCGGATCCGGCGGGCGGTGCTCCGGTGCGGGGAGAACGGCGCGGGCGTGGAGGAGATCCGGCTCCGATCGGGCGGACTCTGCACGCTGACAGCGAACGGCCGGAACGTCTCCTGCGGAATCTCGGCCACGGCGGAGGAGATCGCAAAAACGGTCGAATCCCTCTGCGGCGGATCCGTGTACGCGCATGCCGACGAGATCCGCGAGGGCGTGATCGCCGGGGAAAACGGGATCCGGGCCGGGATCGCGGGAACGGCTTCGACCGAGGGGGGCGGGATCCGGTCCGTGCGTTCGCTGACGTCGGTCTGTCTGCGCCTTCCGCACAGAAGACCGGGCGCGGCCGAGCCGATCCTGCCCTATGCGCGGCGCGGGGAGAGCGTTCTCGTGTGGTCGCCTCCGGGACGGGGAAAAACGACCGTTCTGCGGGAAGCCGCCGCGTCGCTGGGCAGTCCTCCGGATTTCTTCCGTCTTGCCGTGATCGACACAAGGTACGAGCTCGGGGCGGGATTGGACGGAGGGGGAGCCCGGACGGCGGACTTCTACTGCGGATGGCCGAGGGCAGCGGGGATGGAGGCGGCGGTTCGGACCATGTCTCCCGAAATCCTCATCTGCGACGAGCTGTCGGGAGGGGAGGACTGCGCGGCGATGGAGCGGGTCCGGGCATCCGGCGTCACGGCTCTGTGCAGCGTTCATGCGGGATCCGTCGGCGACGTCATCCGCCATCCTCTTGTGCGAGGCGGGCTGTTTTCCGTCCTCTGCGGCGTTCTATCCGGCGAAAAGACGCCCATGGACGACGGGAACGGCGCGGATCGGTGGCCGGTGGTCTCCCTCACGGCCTGCGGAGCGCGGAGGATCGAGGTGCGGCATTTTGCATGAGATCCTTCTGCGGTGCGCGGGAGCCGCGATCCTGCTGACAGCCGCCGCCGGGTGGGGGTATTCCGAGATCAGGGAGGAGCGGAAGAGAGTCCGCGAGCTCGAAGCCTTGCTTGCGCTGATCCGCTATCTGAGAGAACACATCGAGCGGTTCGGAACGCCGCTGTCCGAGCTCTACGCCGCCTATGACGATCCTGTACTCGCGCAGACCGGATTTCTCACCTTGCTCCGGACGGAGGGCATGACCGCGGCGGCGGACGAGGCGGAACTGCGTCTGTCCGAGGGGGAGCGCGGGATCCTCTCAGACTTTGCGGGCAGGCTCGGGCGGGGATTCCGGGAGGAGCAGACCGCGCTGTGCCGGTACGCGGAGGACGGACTCTCGGATGCGCTCGGGAAGCTCCGGTCACAGACGGCGGGAAGGGAACGGCTCTGGCGCGCGCTGCCGGTCCTCGCCGCCCTGTCCCTGCTTTTGATGCTGTACTGACAGGCGGCCCCGATCCTGAAAGGAAACCGAAACGATTCACAGGAGGAGCGCATGGACGTCACTTTTCTCTTCAAGCTGGCCGGCGCGGGCTTTCTCATTGCGGCGGCGTATCAGATCCTGCAGAAGTCGGGCCGGGATGAAATGGCGCTGATGCTTTCCCTCGGCGGGATCGTGGCGGTCCTGCTCTTTCTTGTGGGGAAGGTGGGCGAGCTGTTTCTCGAGATCCGGACGGTGTTTGGGCTGTGAGGGACATGTTCTCGCTGGCGGGCGTCGCTCTGTGCGCGCTTGTCGCCGTGCTGACGGTGCGGGAGGTACGGCGGGATTTCGCACCGTATCTCATCATGGGGACGGCGGCGGTCTTTCTCTTCGCCTGTCTTCCGGGGATCGGAGAGGGGACGGCCTTCGCGGGATCCCTTTCGGCTATGGCGGGGGAGGGGACGGTCTCGACGGTTCTGCGCGCGCTCGGGATCGTGTGGCTGTCCTCCGCCGCCGGGGAGATCTGCCGGGGCGCGGGCGAGGGACAGCTTGCGTCCTATGTGGAGGCGGCGGGCCGGGCGGAGCTTCTCGTGCTGTCCGTTCCGCTTCTGAAAAGCCTCATGGCCGTGGCGGGATTCGGGTCGTGAAGCGCACCGTCCGGCGCGGGATCTTCTATGTCCTGCTCTTCTTCTTTCTCATGTGTTTTTCCGGATCCGCGGGCGCGGAGGAGTACGTCTTCCGGTCGGAGGAGGCGGGATCCGGGGCGGTGGGGGACGCGTGGGACCGGTTTCTTTCCGCCCTTCCCGACGCGGAATCATGGAATATGGCTGAAGCGGATCTCTCCGACCCTCTTGCCGCCGCGGAAACGGTACGGTCCACCCTCGATCCCGGGAAGATCGCGGCGTGGTTCCGCGGCGTCCTCATCCGGGGAGCGGAGCGCGTGATCCCGGCGGCGGCCCCGCTGTTCGGGCTGATCCTGCTTGCGGCGGCGATCCGTCTTGCCGTGCCCCCGGGATCGTCCTCCGGAGCGATGAACGAGGCGTTTCTCCGGGTGGCTCGTCTGGCGGCGGCTGTGACTGTGTACCGGCTGACGGCGGAGATCCTCGCTGCGGCGGAGCGCGCGGTCGGGACGGTCTGCCGTCTGGCGGAGCTTTTGATTCCCGTGACCGAGGGGATCTGTCTCATGGGCGGGGGACTGACGGAAGGACAGGTCTCCCGGGTCGGGCTGATGCTGGCGGTCACAGCGGCGGAGGAGGCGGCGGGTCGGATCCTGATCCCGGCGTCCGGCGCGGTGCTGGGGCTTTCCGCCGTATCGGGAGGGCGCGGACCGGTTGGCGCGATGGCGGGGGGGATCCGGAAAACGCTTCTGCGGGTCTGGCAGATGCTGACCGTCGGGATGACGTTCCTGCTCGGCGCGCAGACGGTTCTTGCGCACTCTGCTGATTCGATGGGACTGCGCTGGTCGAGGTTTGCCCTCTCCTCCTTTGTCCCGGTGGCAGGATCCGCTCTCTCCGACGCGTGGGCGACCGTTTCTTCCGGGATCCGGGCGCTGCGCGGGGCGGCGGGGATCGGGGGCATCCTTGCGCTCGGAGCGGCGGCCCTTCCGTCGGCTCTGCCCCTTCTGCTGTGGCAGGCGGTTTTCGGGGCGGCGAACGGCGCGGCGGAAGCCCTCGAGGTGAAGGAGCTCGCGCCGCTGTTCAGAGAGGCGGGCGGGATCGCGGGACTGCTCGCGGCCTTTACGCTGTACACGCTGGCTATGTTTACGGTGGAGCTTGCCCTGTTCGCCGGGATCGGAGCGGGCGGGTGAAGGCGGACCGGGAAGGACAGAGAAGGAGGAAAATCTGTGCGGGAGTGGTTTGCGTCTCTGGCGGCCTGCGCGGTTCTTTCGGAAATCGCGGACGCCCTGTCCCCGCCGGTCTGGAAGGAGCATATCCGGCGGATTGCAGCTCTCTGCGCGCTGATTGTGCTCGTTCTGCCTCTTCGGAACATGTGGAGGGATCGGGCGGATCTTCCCGGCGCGGAAGGATTGTTCTCCGTTCCCGGGGCGGAGGAGGGCGATCTGGCTTCCGTCGGCCGGGAAGCATGGAGCGGTGCTGCCGCGCTGGTGTTCGAAACGGCGGAGAATCTGGGGTTGGAGCCTGGGCGCGTGACGGTCCGCTTTTCCGAGGACGGGGGAGAGCTGACCGCCGTCCGGGTGAGCGCGCCGGGCAGTCCCTACGTCCTCCGCGCGGAGCTGGAAGAGACGCTTTCGGAGGCGTTCGGCGTACCCGTGACCGTGGAGGGCACAGAGCGGGCGGGAGAGGAGGGGGGATCCGGATGAAGAAGAGCGGATGGAGCCGGAACCGGTGGATCTTTCTGCTGCTTGCGGCGATGGGCGCGCTGCTGTTTGCGGTCGGCGGTCTTCTGGGAGGGAGGGCCGAGGCGAAGAACGATTACGCCGGGTATCTCGAGGAGCGGGCGCGATCCCTCTGCCTCAGCATCGACGGAGTGAAGGAGGCGGAGGTGTTTCTGACCCTGAACGAGGAGGCGGCTGTGACGGCGGGCATGTTCGGGGAGACGTCCGCCGCGTCGTTTCCCACCGTCCGGGGGATCGCGGTCGTCTGCACGGGCGGGGGATCCCCGAAGGTGAGGGAGACGGTGACGCTTCTGCTCTCCGCCGCCCTCGGGATTCCGACCAGCCGCATCAGCGTCGCGGGTGTCCGGTGACGATCGGGATTCCTTCCCCGTTCCGGTTCTATCGCGGGTGGGCGGCGCATAGACATGGATGAACCAGAACTCACAGGCGGAGGTATGATTGATGGAAAAGCTGAAGCGGTTCGGGGAAAAGTGCGGCGAGTGTGCCAAAAAAGCGGGCGTCCGGGGTGTGATCGCGGTCTGCGCGGTGCTGATCTTCGGCGCGGCTCTGGGGGCGAATTATATCCTGACGAACCGGGAGGATCCTGCTCCGAAGCTGGCCGTGGATCTGACGCGGGATGGGGAGGCGGGGGAGGACTCCGTCGAAGCCGTCACATCCGGGGACGCGCGGGACTATTTCGCTTCCATATCGCTGGAACGGCGTCAGGCGCGGGACGAGGCGATCGAGGTTCTCAGGACCGTGACCGACAGCGGAACGGCGACGGGGGACGCGAAGGCGGAGGCGGCGGCAGCCATCGAGAAAATCGCCGCGGGGATGGAGCGGGAGGCCGATATCGAATCCCTGATCCGCTCCAAGGGCTTCGAGCAGTGCGTCGCGGTGATCCGGGACGACGGCTGTTCCGTGATCGTGGAGAGCGACGGGCTGATGCAGAGCGACGTCGCGCAGATCTCGGAGATCGTCTGGGAGCAGGCGGGGATCGCTCCGGAAAACCTGAAAATCATCGAGCGAGGCGAATAACGGGAGCGGGGGCGCGTTTCGGGAGGAGATTCCGAACCGTCCCCGTTTTTTCTCTTTTCAAACCGGGATTTGTGTGGTATAATAAACCAATCGCTCGGGTCTGTCCGCCCGAGGCCGAATTCTTCCGGGAGGGATCCGTATGAACGCATGGAACGCAGTCGAAGCGGCGTGGCTGGCCGGCCTTTACCGCGCGATCGGCTCGCCTTTTTTGGACGCCTTTTTCTCGACCGTCACGCGGCTCGGGGACTGGGGCTGGTTCTGGATCCTCGTCGCCGCCGCGATGCTCTTTTTCCCGAAGACCCGGCGCATGGGGCTGGAGATGGGGATCGCGCTGATCCTCGGGGGCCTGATCTGCAACGTTTTCCTGAAAAACGTCACGGCACGGATCCGCCCGTGCGACTTCGATCCCTCGGTGGTGCTTCTGATTCCGCGGGAGGTCAATTTCTCCTTTCCGTCCGGTCATGCCGCCGTGTCGTTCGAGGGCGCGGTGACCATTCTGCGCCATCACCGGAAATGGGGGATCGCCGCGCTGGTTCTGGCCGTCGTGATCGCCTTTTCCCGGTTGTATCTCCGGGTGCACTATCCCTCGGACGTGCTTGCCGGAACGATCATCGGCACGCTCAACGCCTTCCTCGCCGCCCGGATCGTGGCGTGGGGGATGGAAAAGCGCGTCGGAAAAACGAAAAAACCGGTTGATAAGACTTGATTTTTGTAAAAGATTCTGATATAATAGAGCAAATCGAACGGAGAACGGTAAGAGGCAGGACCGGCGTATGTTTTACAACGACAGAAATGAAAAAATCGTATATGTGGGCTCGCCGGATCTGTCCGAAGCGTTCTCCTGCCTGCTTGCCGGGGTAACCCTGCCGAATCCGGACTATAAAATGATCCGCAGGCCGTCCCGGGAGTATATCTTCGAGTTCGTGATCGAAGGCCGGGGCTGGATCGAGTCGGAGGGCGGGGTGACGCCCGTTTCCGCCGGGACCTTCTACCTGATCCGCAAGGGCGCGGAGGTGAGCTACGGGGCGGATCCGTCGGCTCCCTACGAAAAGATCTGGCTCAACGCGGACGGCACGCTGCTCTCCCGGATGTGTTCGATGTTCTCCGTCGGGCCGTTTCTCACCGCGGAGGCAAACGTGCTCGACAGCTTTCTCGAGATCCACGACCGGCTCTCCCGGATGGGAGAGGGGGAGGAGGCGGACTGTCACGCGGAGGTGCTCTGCCTGCTGTTCCGGATCCTCACCGCGGCGACGAAAAACACCTATTTCCCGCCCGCCGCCGTGAAAAACACGCTGGACGAGAAGATCCGCGCATGGCTGGACGCCAACATCTATTCGGACATCTCCCTCGACGACGCGGCGGCGGAATTCGGCGTCTCCAAGATGCACGTCATCCGGGTGTTCAAGAAGCGGTTCGGCATCACGCCCATGCAGTATGTGATCGAGCGCAGGATCGGGGCGGCGAAGAGCCTTCTCACGGGGACTGTCATGCCTATCAAGGAGATCGCGTCCCTGCTCCGGTATTCGAACACCCAGCATTTTTCGGCCTCCTTCAAGAGCGCGGTCGGGTGCACGCCGGGCCGGTTCCGCAAATCGAGGGACGAATGAGGGAGACGGCGGCCTCATCCCGGACACAAAGCGGATCTTTCGCGGAATCGGGCAGACGGGACTGTTCAGAACAGAAAAATGCCGGTCAATCCGTGATGGAAAGACCGGCGCGTTTTTTCGCCTGATTCAGAGTATGATCCACTCGTCCCCGCGTTTGAGGGCTTCGAACAGGCGGCGCACTTCTTCCCGCGCGTCTTCGATGGTGTCGAAATACGCCAGCGCGAAGTCGTCCGCTCCGTCCCCGCCCATGAGGACGATCCCGCCCCGGCCCATGCCCATGACGCCGGTCTTTTCGTCCTGACAGTAGAAGTGCGTGCAGGGGACCACGGCGCACTCCTCCTCCGCAAATACCAGAATCGGTTTCATCGGTTCCACCTCCCGTTTCAGACGGATTCGAAGGTTTTGAGGATCGCCCCGTCGAACGCTTCCCACATCTCCCCGAGATCGCAGTGACCGCGGCCCGGGACTGCCGTATAGTCCACCGGCGTATAGTCCCGCATCGCCGCGGCGAACCGGTCGGAGTGCCTTTCCTTGTTCACCGCTCTGTCCTCCGCGCAGTGGAAGACGGTATAGGGGATCCGCGGCATCTCCCGCTTTTTTGCCAGATGGAGCGGAGAGGACTTTTCGAGGGCTTCTTCGAGCGTGTCCTCCTCACCGGATCCGTAGGCGGCGTAGAGGGTTCTCGGCAGATCGGGGCGCTCCGTGCAGTGATAGGGCAGATCGCATACGGGACAGTTCGCGGCGGCGGCGTCGGGCGTGACGGCTGCGTACCTCGCGTAGACCAGACAGCACAGCCCGCCCATGCTCCCGCCGGAGGACACCGTGGGAAGCGCGCCGTAGGTCTTTCGGACCGCCGACAGGATGGCGTCGGTTTCCCGGACGGCCATGGGATTCATCCAGTTCCACGGGTCGAGGTAGGGGACGCAGTAGAGAACGCCGCGTTTTCCGAACTTGACTCCCCGCGGCGTGTCCTCGTCGTACATGTCCATGCCGCCGAGTCCCTTGAAGTCGATAACGAGGCCGCGCGGTGTCCCTTCGAGGACGCGGTCGTTCAGATAGGCGAAGAAGCGCAGGTTGTCCGGGTTGACGACGGGTTTCATGATGACCTCCGGATGTTTTTTCTTACTATACCACATCCCCCTCCCCTTTGTCAAGCGCGGCCCGCCTTTGTCAGATTGCACGAAAACGGGCGGCCCGGGCTTTCGGGTTTGTCCAAATGGGGAAATTTGCGCGCGGGAGCCCGGAAATGCTTGACAGAGGAGATTCCGTCTGGTATAATGTGTAAAGCAAATTACTTTACAGCATCGCGCGGTGATCGATATACACGTTAAGGATATGCGTTTCCCTCTGCTGCTGGACGCCTACGGAGCCCTGCTGACGGAGCGGAAACGGGAGCTTCTCGATTATTACTACAACGAAGACTACTCCCTTTCCGAAATAGCGGAGCTCACCGGGCTCTCGAGGCAGGGGGCGCGGGACGGGATCCGGAAGGCCGAGGAGGAACTCCGCACGCTGGAGGACACGCTTTCCATGGTCCGCCTCACCGAAACCGTGGCGGAAATCGCGGATTCCCTGTCAGCCCTCGCGGAGAGGGCGGGGGAGGGCGAGATCGGCGACGGCATCCGGGACGCGGTCCTGCGGCTCGCCTCCCTCCGTCAGTCAGACCTCAGCAAGGAGTAATCATGTTCGATAATTTATCCGAAAAACTTGAAAA
The DNA here is from genome assembly GCA_015065385.1 of Oscillospiraceae bacterium. Classification (GTDB taxonomy): domain Bacteria; phylum Bacillota; class Clostridia; order Oscillospirales; family CAG-272; genus UMGS1696. Next base: position 12,800 of record SVQK01000125.1, read on the forward strand.
CGCGTTCAAACGGTTCCGGAACAAAGGAAAGCTGACCGAAGCCGACGTGCGCGACGGAATGCGTGAGGTCCAGCGCGCCCTGCTCGAGGCGGACGTCAACTACAAGGTCACCAAGGCCTTTGTCAAGACCGTCACGGAGCGGGCGGTGGGCAGCGAGGTCCTCGAAAGCCTCCTCCCCGGCCAGCAGGTGGTGAAGATCGTCCACGAAGAGCTCGTGAAGCTCATGGGCGAGACCAACAACAAGCTCGTCATCAGCCCGAAGCCGCCGACCGTCGTCATGATGGTGGGCCTGCAGGGAACCGGCAAAACCACCCACGCCGCCAAACTCTCCGGCATGTACCGCAAGCAGGGCAAGCGTCCGCTCCTCGTGGCCTGCGACGTGTACCGACCCGCCGCCATCGATCAGCTCAAGGTCGTCGGCGCGTCGGTGGAGGTCCCCGTCTTCGAGATGGGGCAGGGGGATCCGGTCGAGATCGCCAAAGCCGGCGTTGAGCACGCGAAAAAGCACGGCCACGACATGGTGTTCATCGACACCGCGGGCCGGCTCCAGATCGACGACACCCTCATGACGGAGCTTGAGAACATCAAGGCGGAAACCGAGCCCACGGAGATCCTCCTTGTCGTGGACGCCATGACCGGTCAGGCCGCCGTGGACGTTGCGAAAACCTTCAACGACCGGCTGGACATCACCGGGGTGGTGCTCTCCAAGCTGGACGGCGACACAAGAGGCGGCGCGGCGCTGGCGACCCGGTACGTCACCGGAAAGCCGATCAAGTTCGTCGGCACCGGCGAAAAGATGGACGCCATCGAGCCCTTCTATCCCGACCGCATGGCCTCCCGGATCCTCGGCATGGGCGACGTGCTGACCCTCATCGAGAAGGCACAGCAGGCGATCGACGACAAGAAGGCCGCCGAGCTCGAAAAGAAGCTCAGGGAGAACAACTTCACCCTGAACGACTACCTCGAGCAGTTCCGGCAGATCAAGAACATGGGCTCCCTCGACCAGCTCGCGGGCATGATCCCCGGACTCAAACCCGGCGCGCTCAAGGACGCCAAGGTGGATGAAAAGGTCCTCTCCCATACCGAGGCGATCATCCTCTCCATGACGGACTACGAGCGCGAGTACCCCGACGTCATCAACGGCAGCCGCAGGCGCAGGATCGCCGCGGGAAGCGGAACGTCGGTCGAAGAGGTCAACCGCCTCATGAAGCAGTACGATCAGATGAACAAAATGATCAAGCAGCTCTCCGGCCAGTTCGGAGGGAAGCGTGGCAAAAAGCGGATGAAAATTCCGTTCCCCATAGGCTGAACCCGGGGATTCGGATTTTTATAAAAACAAACAAATCAAAAAAGACAAAATCAATTTCTGGAGGAACACGGACATGGTCAAGATCAGACTCAGAAGACTGGGCAAGAAGAAGGCTCCCTTTTACCGCATCGTGGTGGCGGATTCCCGTTATCCCCGCGACGGCCGCTTCATCGAGGAGCTCGGCTTCTACGACCCTATGAAGAACCCCGTCGAAATCAAGGTTGACGCGGACAAGACGAAGGAATGGCTCGGCAAAGGCGCTCAGCCCACCGAGACTGTGAAATCCCTTCTCAAGAAGAGCGGTGTGATCGGAGAATAATGGACAACGCGCAGGTAAGCTACCGCGATATCGATATCGCGCTTCTGTTGGCCGATATGGCCCGCGCGATCGTGGACGAGCCTGACGCCGTTTCGGTGACCGAAGAGGAAACCGCGGACGGAACCGTTCTCACCCTCAACGTGGCGGAAAACGATATGGGCATGATCATCGGCAAGCACGGCAAGATCGCCCGCGCCCTCCGCACCGTCTCCAAGGCTGCCGCCAAGATCGCCGATAAGAAGATTACGGTAGAAATCAAATAAACAGACAGTCCGGGCAACCGGGCTTTTCTGTTTGTTCGGAGGCTTCATTGAGAAAGCGGGGGTACGTCCAGCTGAACTTGAAATTTAATCTTTCTACATGACGTGAACCAATCTCCGCTACAAGAACGGGAGCTTCCGGGATAAAGCAAAGACAAAGCTCAAAGAGTATGTAGAAGCAAGCAGAAGCAAATTCAGC
>SVQK01000126.1 GCA_015065385.1 Oscillospiraceae bacterium
AAAGGCTAACTTCATGGGTTTTGAACGCTTTATGTAGGAGGCGAATCGCCTTGCGATGAGCTCGCGTACAATAACTCTGATAAGGTTGGATGGCTATATTGGTGTACCAAAGCTTCAGCTTTACTTGATTGGTATCGCCTATCTTTTGTTTCCTCTCCCATGAAGTTCTTTGCCAGGCTTTCTCCGAAAGAAAGCCGCGTTTTCCCTTTTAGCTTGAGATTAGTGTGAATCCGCTGTTGCGCGGGCAGGGAAAGGAGGGGAGCGGCGTGTTCCGGGTGAAAGAGATCCTTTTCGGATTTTTCCGGCATGGGAGGCGGAACATCCTCTCGTGCCTGCTGCTTGCCGCCGTGCTGTCCGTCGCGTTCTGCGGGCTCTGCTTCCGGAGCTTTGCCCTGTCGGAGCGGCGGGCGGTCTCGGAGCGGTACGGCGGGCGCGTGCGGCTCGCGTTCCGGAACGAGCTCCAGTACGATCCCGCCCATCCGCGCTTCTCCGCGCTGGACGTCCGCCTCAACGGGACCTCGCAGACGGACGGCGTTCCGGCAGTCTTCTTCGATCCGGAGGCTATGGCGGCGTACGACCACCCCTATCCGGCCTCCGCGGAGCTGTTCGACGCGCTCGGAGCCCTGCCGCAGTGCCGGGATTCCGCCGTCGCGTACGCCGAAACCGCCTACGGATTTTCAGAGGACGTGCCGCCGGACGTGCAGTCCGTGCTGAACGTGCTGTACGGCGGAATGGGCGCGGTCCCGACGAAGATCATGACCGAACACATCGTCGTCGGCGGGGATCTCGGCGCGTTCACGGGGATCGCGCGGGAGATCAGCTCGAAGGGTCAGTACGCCTTTCTCCTCGAGGAGGGGGCGGAGCCGGAGCCCGGAAAAGGCGAGTGCGTCATCACGGATTTCTACGCGCGGGTGTACGGGATCGGCGTCGGGGACAGCCTGACGCTGTACGCCGCGTCGGGGGAGGAACTTTGCACGCTGACCGTCTCCGGGATCTGCGGCGTCTGCGTCTCGGAGTTTTACGAGGCGGCGGATCCGGACGCGGTGCGCAGGGGACTGCGCGGCGGAGGCGTGAAACGGGTGACAGGTTCGGATCCGATCGGGGATTTCGGCGGAAGGCCCGACGTCGGCACGCCGTTCGACCGCCTGTGCGAGGATCCGGAGGGACAGGAGATGATGCGGACGCTTGACCGGGACGCGTACTGGGTCGTGTCGGAGGCCATGCTCGGGGTGATCCATACGGACTTCGAAACGGCGTACAACCTGTACGGGACGCCCGGAGCTCTCGGGACCGGCGGGGATTCCGAGGATCGGCATCACATCAACCGCTTTTTCGCCTGTTTCGACCTCGAGGGGCCGGAATCGGCGGAGGCGTTCGGGCGGGCCGCGCTGAACCTGCTCCCGGAGAGCTGGCGGGACGAGTTCGCGGTCTATCCGTTCGAGAACTCCCGCGCGCTGTTTGTCCGGCCGCCGGAAACCCTGCTTGCGACGGCGGAGACGATGGTCCGGCTGGCGGGTTCCCTGACCGCGCTGTTCATCCTGCTCGCGGCGGCGGTTCTGATCCGGGAGAACGGCAGGGAGATCGGGATCTGCCTCGGCGTCGGCCTGTCGGAGCGGGACGTCGCCGGGAGAATGGCGGGGGAGTGCGCCGTGCTGATGGCGCTGTCCCTGCTCGCCGCCTCGTTCTGCGATCCTCTCGTCCGGCGCTTTCTTGCGAGGGGGTATCCGTATCTGGAGACGGTCGGCCCGATCCCCGCGGTCAACGTTTTCGGAGGGGGGACCCTCCTGTTCGGACTCGCCGCGGCGGCGTTCGGCGTGGGCCTGACCGCCGCTCTGACCTCGCTCTATATCCGCGTCCGCTCCCCGATCCGCCTGATCCGGCAGGGGGAAGAATAATGCTATAGCAAAACTCAGTATTAGTTGCACTTTGCCCAACAAAAAAGTTTTTGATCGACCTTTTTTCCAAAAAGGTCGCAGGGTGTCGGGGCAGCGCCCTGACCCGAGGTCCGCAGACCTCGGAATTCCCAGGACTTCCGGGGAGTTCCTCTTTTGGTTCTTTTCTCCTCGATAAAGGAGAAAAGAACAACGTTTTTTTGAATCTGCGTGTAATAGTGTGGATTGCTATAAGTTCATTCTAAACCACATAAAAGGGGAGACACGGCTTTCTTTCGGATGAAAGCTCGCTCAACAAGTTGAGCAAGAAGGCCGTTCGCCTCCTACTTGGCGCGATCAAAACCCATACAGTTTAGCTTTTTAGGCTGAGAATAGTATAAATCCGCAGGAAGGAGGCACCCCCCGTGTTTCTGCTTCAAAACGCGCTCAAGAATATCGTGCGGCAGAGGGGACGCTACCGGGTCCTCGCCCCGCTTCTTTTGGTCTCCGCGCTCCTTGCGGGATTCCTTCTGACCGTCGCCGTCCCGTGCCGTTCGCTCGCGGACGGGGGAGGGGCGGTCTCCGAGGCGTCCTTTGACGAACCCGCGGGGAACGCGGCGGCGGAAGAGCGGATCGGGCGGGCGCGGAAGACCGGGGAGTCGGCGTCCCTTTTGCTGTTCGGCGTGATGCTCGTCGGCGCGGTCTCGGTTTTCTATGTGTCCTCCCTCATGATCGGGGAGCGGATGTACGAGATCGGGATCCTCTGCGCGGTCGGGCTGTCGCGCGGACAGATCTTTTTCACCATGTTCCTTGAGCTGTTCGCGGTCTCTGCGGCGTCGGCCGGATGCGGGCTCGCGGCGGGGAGGCTGCTCGGCGGGGCGTATCTCAGACGGGAGGCGGAGGCCCTCAGGCTGCCCGCGGAGATCCTGACCCGCATGGGAGGAGGACGGGCGGAGATCCTCTGCCTGCTCGCGGTCCTCGGGATCCTTCTGATCCCGCTCGTGAGGCTGACCGTCCGGCTTTTGGGAACAAATCCGACCGCGCTTCTGGCACGGAGAAAGTGAGGGGAAGGCATGATCCGGCTGCTCGATCTGAAAAAGACCTACCGTACGCGGGGCGAAACGCTCGACGCGCTGAAGGGCATCACCATGACGGTCCCGGACGGGGCGTTCGTCATGCTTCTCGGGGCGTCCGGGAGCGGGAAAAGCACGCTCGCCAACATTCTCGGGCTGCTCGACACGCCGACCGGAGGGGAGTACTGGCTCGACGGCGCGCCCGTTCACCGCATGAGCGCGAAGGAACGAACCGCCCTGCGCCGCGAAAAGGTGAGCTTCGTCTTTCAGAGCTTCAACCTGATCCCGACGATGACGGCGCGGGAGAACATCGAGCTGCCCCTCGGATACCGCGGGATCCCGAAGGAGGAACGCGAGGCGCGGATCGAGGCGGTTCTCCGGGACGTGGGACTCTCCCATCGCGCGTCCCACAAGCCGACCGAACTGTCCGGCGGGGAACAGCAGCGGATCGCCATAGCCCGCGCGCTCGCCGTCGGTCCGTCCCTTCTGATCGCCGACGAGCCGACCGGGAACCTCGACAAAGCGACGGCGCGGTCGATCATGGAGACGCTCGCCGAGGCCGGGGCGGGCAAAACCGTCTTCATGATCACGCACGACGAGGAGCTGACCGGCTATGCCGACGCGGTGTTTTCGCTGCGAGAGGGGAGGGTGAGGCCGGGCGTCCTGTGACCGGCGACCGCCGCCCGTCGCGCTTCGAACGCTCCCCTGCCTCCCGTCCCCCCACCCCCCGGAGAGAACGACCTTCCCCCGGGGGATTTTTGCGCTCCTCAAGCCTTGACAAGTCCGGGAAGATTTGCTATGCTATGGGGGAACAAATACGCGTTTTCGGCACGAACCCCATCCTACGACAGGAGAATCACACCATGGATAAAAACGACAGATCCTTCATCACGGGAACCGGCGATTCGGAGAAGCTGCGGCTGATCGGCGAGAGCTTTTCCATGCTCGCGGACTCCCCGACCGTTCCCGATTTGCGGATGCTTTACAAATCCTCGTCGGATATGCTCAGCGAGGGCTTTATCTGGGGCGACGGCTGGTGGATCCAGAACAGCTTCGGCTTCACGATGGGCGCGGTCCCGCTGCTCGATCCCTTCTGGTCGAAGATCCTGCAAAACTCCTACGACGCCTTCTGGGAGCGCATCGGGGACGGGCGCAGGATCGGCGCGGACAACGGCGTCCCGACCCACCCCAACTACGGATACTGCGCCCCGGACGGCTCCCTCGGCGACTGCGTCAAGCCCGGCGTCGGCATCGTGTACCGGCAGGGGGACGGCGACGTCGATTCCTACGACTGGTTCTACGAGGCAACCGCGGCGGGCGTGCTGATGGAGGCGGAGATGCTTCTCTTCGACCGCAGGCCGGAGAAGATCCGCGCCTACCTGCCCCTCATGCGCCGCTCCCTCGACCACATCGAATCGGCCCGGGCGGAAAACGGCCTGTTCCTGGTTGGCCCGTCGGCGAATCTGCTGGCCCCGAGCTACGGGGGAAGTCCGGCGGATGAGAACGGCCGCCCGCGCAAGGGATACTTGACGGGGCTGTCCGTGACGACCGCCGCCGCCCTGAAGAAGACCGCCGCGCTGTGCCGGATGGTCGGGGACACGGAGAGCGCGGAGGAGTATGAAAAACGGCTCGCCCGCACCCTCGAAGCCCTGCCCCTTCTTCTCACGGACGAGGGATATTTCGTTAAGTCCATGGATCCCGACGGCACGAAGCACGGGGTGTACGGCGCGGACCGGTACGGCTATCTCGAATCCGTCTGCAACGTGGACGCCGCCGCGTGGGGCGTGGTGAGCCCCCAGATCGCCCGCTCGATCCGGGACAAGATCGCCTCCGTCCCCGGGATCCGTCCCGCCGGCATGATCTGCAACAACTATCCCCACCTCGACGACACCCTCGAAAGCTACCGGAAGCATTCGAGCGAGCCGCACTCCCTCGGCTGGCTGTCCGGCGACTGGGTGGACGGCGGGTGCTGGGCGACCGTGGAGGGCAGGGCGATCCTCGCGTACCTGAGGACCGGCGCGTACGAGGACGCCTTCCGGGCCGCGGGAGCCTACATGAAGTGGGCGGAGGAATACCGGCAGGACGCGCCCATGTCCCAGTGGGGCTTCAACACCAACAATCCGTGGCAGCAGGAGAACGACGACCACACCGAATGCAGGCGTCCCGTGGGCGTGATGATCGACAATTTCGCCCCGGTGACCTGCCTGCTGCGCGGGCTGTTCGGCTGGGAGGCGGACGAGGCGGGTCTTTCCGTCCGGCCTCAGATCCCGGAGGATATCGAAACGCTGTGTCAGCGCGTGCCCGTCTTTTTCGGCGGATGCAGGATCTACGCCTCCTATACCGGCGGGAACGCGCCCCTTGCGGCCTCCCTCGACGGGAAACCGCTCCCCGCGGACGAGGACGGGACCGTGCGCATTCCGGCGGAGCTTCTTCCCCGGGGCGGCGAGGTCCGTCTGACGCTCGACCGATCCGGATCCGTCGCGGTCTCGGACGAGGGGGACTGGAAGAGGGACCGCGCGCTCACGGGCGACATCGAGGGACTTCCGGAAGAACTTCGCGCGATCTATAAAACCTGCGCGGACGAGCTGAAAACCGAGGCCGATCCCCTCCGCGCCGCGCATCTGTTTGAAATCCTCTCCGCCGCCGAAACCGCCGCCCTCCGCCGCCGACTCCCCTTCGACAAGCACGAGCTGCGCCCCATGACCGACGAAAAAGCCGCGCAGATTCTGAATCTCTACGACCAGACCGTACGGGAGCTGTATCAGGGGCTGAAATACAGGGGATGAACGACGAAAGGCGGGACGGAAGAGATCCTTCCGCGGGAAAAGAGTCAGGCTTGAAAAAGCCGCCTTCGCAGAAGGAGCGTGACGGAGGGAAGCGGCAAACCATCACTTGAAGCTGTATAGTATTGTGCAGCGCGACTCCCTTAGTCATTGCTGTGACAGCTCTCTCGGCGCACGAATCTGACGATTCGTGAGGGAGCCTTGGAGGTCAGAATGGGAGCGATTCTCCTTCCATGAGGGCTTCGATCGCTGTTTGCACCGCCCCCGCTCAAATGACATTTGAATGAGCAGAACGAACCGAAAAACTCCGTTTCAGACGGAGTTTTTCGCATGTTTCGGCTTCACGGACAACAATTATACCATTGCCTTTATGGGATCCGGGTGGTGGCGGAGCAGACGCCGACTTTGTTCTTGATTGTATTTGAACAAATATGTGATAACTATTGAGATTCGTGCGCAATTTACATTGCATACAGAAAAAGAGCAAGTAAATAATGTATGAAAAAACTATGTAAATCCTGTACATCCTCTTGAACCGGATCGGGAAATATGATATAATCCTCAAGTCATGTTCCTTTTTCCCGATACGGGATCGCGCGGAAATACGGGAATCGCACATCATTCCGGCCTCTCCGCATGTTTACGGGACAGAGACGATCATATAGGAGAAAAAACGTTGATCAATAGAGTTACATCCTACACCGCACAGAAAAGAGCTGTCAGCCTGATTCTCATCCTTGCCGCGTTCTGTTCGCTGGCAGCCCCGGCATTCGGACTCGGGATTGCCGTCGTTGTGGCCGAATCCGCGTTTGAAGCGGGCGAACTGACGGGCGGCGGCAAAAACTGGTCTGTCCGCGTCGAATACGGCGAAGAGGCGCAGATCCCTAAAAATGCCGCGCTCGTCGCCGAAGAGCTGGAAGGTTTCGGTATGGAGTCGTCTGACGCGCAGCAGCCCGGCGTGGAAGAAACCAACCCGTATTATGCGGCCGCGGAACAGATCTTTGCCGGCGAGCGGTCCGTCGTGGCGGCGCGGTTCTTCGATATCGAGATCCGGAACGAAGACGGGGAGAAGATCGAGCCCGAGAGCCCCGTGTCCGTGACCATCGACGCTCCGTCGATCGACGCCGCGAACCGCGTGACGGTCGTTCACTTCCCGGAAAACCGGATCGATCCCGTGACGGAGGATTCGGTTTTCGCGCTGGGAGAGCTTTTCTCCGGACGCCGCCTGCTTTCGGAAGACCCGCAGTCCGCAGAGGACGGTTTTTTCGATCGGGAGGAATCCTTCGGAAAATCGGAACAGCCTGAACAGCTCGAAGCGCCCGAATTCGAGCAGCCTGTGATCGAGCTGCCCGAGATCGAAGTCGTCGAGGCGGAGGTCGGAGACGACGGACGCATCACTTTCAGCGCCGACAGCTTTTCGGTGTACGGCCTGATCTATACCGCCGACTTCCGCTACGAAGTGAACGGCAGGACCTATGAATTCAGCATCCCCGGCGGCGGATTCGTCAGCCTTTCCCGTCTCGCGGAACAGCTCGGCCTTGCCGGAGATCCGGATGAATCGGGCGAAGCGGACGGAGAGACCGTATCCGAGGCGGCGAGAGCTTTTGTCGCCGACGTGGAAAATGTGGAATTCAGCGATCCGACGCTCGTCTGGGTCGGAAAAGCGGGAACCTCTGCCACCGTCGGACAGCTCAAGGAAGCGGTCGGACTGGAGTGCGAGCGGAGCGCGGAGCTGACGGAAGAGCAGCTTCTGGAAATCGACGCGCAGACCGTGAACGAAGGGGACTGGGCGCTGATCGTTCTGCGGCCCTTCCTCAGCGAAGAGGTGCTGACCGTCACGATGACGGACGGGGAAGTCTTTGACGTCGCGGTCACGGACGCCCAGATCCGCACGTCGGTTCTCAGCGACGGCGGGGAGCTCTACGAAGTTACGGTGACCTACGGCGAGGACGCGCGCATCCCCGAGGACGCCCGGCTGACCGTGACCGCCTACGGCGAGGATTCCGAGGAATACGCCCGGGTGCGGGACACTGTGCTCGGTCAGGAGGCGGCGGATCCCGCGGACCGGCTCCGCGCGCTGGATATCTCGATCGTCGGCCCGGACGGAGAGGAGATCGAACCCGAGGCCCCCGTCCGCGTGGAGATGGTCATCAAGCGTCTCGGCGAGGATCTGGCGATCGTCGGGGATTCGCTGGCCGTTCTGCATCTGGACGCGTCCTCCTCCGACTCCGAAGGCGTTCGGGTGGAGCGGGTCGCGGACACGAAGGAGACCGGCATCATCCGTCTGAACGAGACTGACGAGACCGCCTCCGCCTCCTTCACCCTCGACAGCTTTTCCCAGTTCGCCGTCACCTATGGAAGCTATGTCAAAGTCAACGTTCACTACGTCGATGCCAGCGGGAACGAGCTGGACGGATCGACGAACGGCGTCACGCTTACGACGGATTACTGGAATCCGACCCGCACGCTGACGCTGAGCGATTACGCGAACCGCATGAGTCAGGGAAACTATACCTACCTCGGCGCGCATTACGGTACTCACAGCGGACAGACGATCACCGGCATGACCGCCTCGAGCGCTCCCTCCGCCGGATCCCTCATCACAAGCGGACAGTCCGTCACGTTCTACAACGGCACGGAGATCGTGGCCAGACAGGAATACGAAAGCAGCCTGAGACAGGTGGACGTGTATCTGGTGTACGCTCCCTTGACGGGCTACTACATCCTCGATACGATCGCGGCGGACGGATGCCTGACCGTGAGAAACGGCAATGCAGACGTTGTAACGGGCGTGCAGAATAACCTTTTCGTGCGCTGGTACAGCAGCGACAACGGGACGTCCGGTTTTACCGAGGTGAAGCAGTCCAAGGTTCTGGACGGAAACTACAACATCCCCGTGCTGGGCGGCCCGAAGGTCAACGTGGCCATCGACGAAGGCGCGGACCGGTACTACAAGGCACAGATCTACACCGTCGAAAACAACGAGGAAAAGGTTCTGGCCACCACCGCCGTCTATCATGTCCCCTACTACGACGACGTGCGCAACGGCGGGTTCGAAACGCCCCACAACGACGGCAGAACGAACGAATCCGTCCACAAATGGCCCTCCAACTGGCAGGTCGAGAACGGTCAGAACGGCGTTGTCTGGAAGACGACCGGAACCGCGAATGACGGTACAAAGCGGGATATCGAGATCCCGCAGGGCGCGGCAGCGAACGGCAGCGGCGCGAACGACCTCGGCGAAACCCTGCGGAACTACTGCTTCGCTTTCATGCCGGAGGGCAACCAGTGCGCGGAGCTCAACTGCGAGGCGTCCGGCGCGCTCTATCAGGACGTGCTGACCATCCCCGGCTCCCAGCTATACTGGTCCCTGTATCACCGGGCCCGCGGCGCCTACGATACATGGAAAACAAAAACGGACAAGACGCAGAACAGGGAAACGGACACGATGTACGTTGTCGCCATGTCCACGGAGCTGGCGGAAAAATACGACGTGACCACGCAGGAAAAGGTTAGCGAAGTTCTGAAGCACGTCAACGACCAGAACAGCGAGTTCCACGACGCGGAAATCGTCAAGATCACCACGACGAACCAGGGCAACGGAACGATCACGTTCATGAACAGCGGCGCAAGCCTGACGGTTCCCCCGACATACTTCGGCAATCTGGCAGACGGCGCGACAAGAACAGTACACGATAGCGGAACCGGATTGAACTTCAAGTACGGCAATACCGACTGGCACTATTACACGGGCAACTTCTCCATTCCGTCGAACCAGTATCTGACCCGCTTCTTCTTCGTGGCCGGCGACACGGCGTCGCACAACGCCACGATGGGCAACTTCCTCGACTGCATCCGGCTGAGCGACTCCGTGCCCGAGCCGAACCACGGTCAGGCCACCGTCATCATCAAGAAAACCGTCACGGGGCTGAATGCGCTCCCCGAGAACTACGCGACGCGCATCGAAACGACCTACAAGGTAATAAAGTTCGACGGCAAGATCTCGACGGTCGAGAAGAACAGCGACTACGATTCCTACCGCACGGTTATTAACGATTCCGGCGAGGCCGTTTCCACCGCGTCGTGGACGTTCCCGATCACCATCGATAACGGGGACAGCATCACGTTCACCAACGGCGAGGAGACCAATCCCAAAAACACCGCGAAAACGGACGAGGTAGCCGGGTACTCCCGGACGACCTCCTATGTCATCAAAAAACAGGCAAACGGCCAGACCGAGCCCACGGTCGTCGCGGAGGGCAGCGGAAAAATCATCCCGGAAGAGGAGATCCAGCAGCTGACCGTGAATGAAAAAGACGTCATCACCATCGAATTCATAAACGACTACAAGCCGAAGTACAAAGTCTCGGTCTGGAAGACGGACACCGCGGGGAACGTGATTCCGACAGGCGCATCGTTCGAGTTGTACCGGAAGGAAGACTGCGGCACGGACGGGATGCCGGAAGAAGGCGCGAAGTATGTCGCATCCGGAACGACGGGAGAAAACGGGATCCTCTATTTGGGTGAGTTGGAGGAGGGCGTTTACAATCTGATCGAAACACACGCTCCGGACGGATACAACATGCTCACCTCGCCCGTCACGATCACAGTATCGGGCACCACATCCGGCCACGTCACGGCCATACAGGCGGAAAAACCTGCGGATATCGCGGTGAAGGACGATGAAACATGGGCTGCGGGTCAGGAAGACGGTACCTATCAGATCCGCGTCTGGAATTCGTCCGGCGTCGAGCTGCCCTCCACCGGCGGCCCCGGAACCATCCTCTTCCTGTTCTCCGGCTCCCTCCTCACCCTCGGCGCGGGCTGGCTCCTGTTCCGCAGATCCGTGAGAGAGAACCGCGAGACCGCATGACCCGTATGACCTGCCCCCGAAACCGAACAACAGCCCCGCGGGTTCCCTCCTGCGGGGTTTTATCCTGTCCGGTGAAACCGGGTTCAGAACATCCCCTGCATGTTCTTTCACGAATTTCCTTGATCCGCTTGAAGAGGCGCGGGGATTTTGCTATAATACCTGTGAACCACTGCCGCGGATCGGTCCGGTCGGCGGCGGAAAAACAGAAAGGACTTTCATCATGAGCGTCAAGCATGTGTTTCTCATCGGCGTGGACGGAGCCGGAGCCTTTTTCCGGAACACCGACACCCCCCATATCGACGAAATCTTCAAAAACGGCGCGGTTTCCTACGACGTTCTGACCTCCAACCCCACGATCAGCGCGGAGTGCTGGGGCTCCATGCTGACGGGCGTCACCCCCGAGGTCCACGGACTGACCAACAGCATCGTCGGCTCCGTCCCCTATCCGACGACCGGCGATTTCCCGTCCGTCTTCCGCGTCATCCGGGAGGCCATGCCCGACGCCGAGCTCGCCGCCTTCTCCCTCTGGTGGCCGATCAACACCGGCATCATCGAGGAGGGCCTCGGCGTGACGAAGGAGACCTCGCCGGTGGACGACGCGGATCTCTGCGACAAGATCTGCGCGTATCTGGAGGATCCCGCCCACGAGCCGACCTTCTTCTTCGTCCAGTTCGACAACGTGGACCACTGGGGTCATGCGAGCGGTTACGGCACGGAGCGGCACCTCGAGCAGATCCGCACGACGGACGGCTTTGTCGGGCGCATCTGGGACATCGTCAAGGCGCGCGGATGGGCCGACGACAGCCTCTTCATCGTGACGGCCGACCACGGCGGATTCGACCACGGCCACGGCGGCTGGACGGATGGCGAGAAGTACGTCATGTTCGCGGCGGCCGGCCCGGACGTGGCAAAAGGAACCATCGGAGAGATGGGCATCCGCGACTCGGCGTCCATTGTGCTCCATGCCCTCGGACTGGACGACCGCCAGCCCGTCTCGTGGACCGCCCGCGTTCCCTCCGGCCTCTTCAAAGGAGTCGAGGCGAAGGAGCGTCCCGTCGGCATGGAAAAGCCCCTGCCGAAGCCCGAATTCGAACACCGCCTCCGTCAGCCCGCCGACTGCCCCGCGGGCAAATCCGTGACGGATCTCTTCCCGGCGGAGGACGTGGCGGCATTCTTCCCCTTCGACGGCGATCTCGCGGACGCCTGCGGCAAGGTCGTGACGGAGCGGGGCGGCAAGCTCTACTTCGTGGACGGCTGGTTCTCCGCCGCCGTGGAGGTGCAGGACGGATGCGTCACCCTGAAAGACCTCGACCTCGGCAGAGAGAGCTTCACCGCCGCCTTCTGGATGAAGACCGATCCCGCGTCCGGAGACCCCGTCATCCTCGGCAACAAGGACTGGAACAGCGGCAAGAACCCCGGCTTCGCCCTCAATATCAGCAGCGGCATGATGAACTTCAACGCCTCGGACGGAGAAATCCGCAGCGACGCGAAGATCCGGATGCCCGCCGACTACATGACCGGCTGGATGTACGTCGCCGCCGCCGTGGACCGCAAGGCAAACGAGGCGCGCTTCTCCTTCGACTTCGGCCCGATGAAGGCGGTCAGCCTCGCCGACGGAGCGAAGGGCGCGTCCTTCTCGACGGATCTTCCCCTCAACATCGGATCGGACGGCACGGGCGCGTACAAGTGCAAGCTCCCCGCCGCCCTCGACGAATTCCTGATTCTCCGCCGCGCCCTCACGGACGAAGACGTAGCGGGACTGAAGGAGTATTATCTCGGGTAAACATCATCCGTCACGGAGAATGAAACTCCCTCCGTCATTCCCCTTTAGACTTTGACATCGCCCTTGAGGATGGAGTTTTTCTCATAATCCCCCCCGTACGAAAGGAGCTTTTACCATGAAAAAGACCCGAAGACTTGTCTGTGCCCTGCTGGCCCTTCTGCTTTGCGGATCGGCTGTTTCCTGCGGGGAGAGGGCGGACGAATCCGAATCCCCCGCCGCCGTGACGCCCGCCTCCGACTCCCCGACCTCGGCAGAAGCGGAGGAGACCGCCGCGCCGGTGGAGACCGAGCCGAAGCCCGAGCTGCCCGAAAAGGACTATCAGGGATACGGCTTCCTCCTCCTCGGCGGGGAATCGTACCTCGAGCGCGTGCTGGCCGACGAAATGAGCGGCGAGGTCGTCAACGACGCGATCTATCAGGCCAACCGGGAGGTCGCGGACGCCTTCAACATCAAGTTCGAGAAGAACGCCGTCAACGACCGGGACACGAACCTGATCAAGTCGTCGGTCGCGGCGGGGCAGGACGACTACGACCTCATCTGCTTCCACGACTGCGACACCGCGAGCATGTCCCTGAACGGCTGGTTCCACAACATCAGCGCCCTCCCGTATGTGGACACCGAAGCCGCGTGGTGGCCGCGATTCACCGTGGACTCCCTCACCATCAACGGGAAGATGCTCTATTTCTCAAACTACATCTCCTACAACTCCTCCTCCACCGTGCAGGTCGCGTTCTTCAATCAGGGACTCGTGACGGACTACGGCCTCGACAGCCCCTACGACCTCGTGCGGGAGGGGACGTGGACCGTCGATCGAATGGCCGCCCTCACCGGCTCGCTCTATCAGGACGCGAACGGCAACGGACAGCAGGACGAGGGCGACGTCTTCGGGCTCATCGCGTTCAGCTATCCCTACCGCTGGGCGGAGACCTTCGGCATCGAGGCCTATCAGAAGGTCGCCCCCGATTCCGCGGAGCTGACGCTTGACATCAACAACGAGTCGATCATCACGCTCATGGAGAAGCTCCACAACTGGTTCTATTCCGGCGACAGCGGGATCTGGGTCGATTTCGACCGGGACAGCACCGTGAGCAGGGGGATCTTCTGCGCCGGGAACGCCGTCTTCACCTTCGACACGGTGGGAAACCTGACGCCCCTTCTGCTCGACACGGATATCAATTACGGTATCGTCCCCTATCCGAAGCGCGACGAGGCGCAGGCGGACTATTACGCCGGATGCAACGACCGCCTGTTCTCCGTCCCGATCACAGCCTCCGACCTCGAACGGACCGGGATCATCGTCGAGGCCATGAGCTACGCGGGATTCAAATATATCCTCCCGGCTTACGTCGAGCGCACGCTCCAGTCGCGGTACGCCACGGACGAGGACTGCACGGAGATGCTGAATCTCGTGATCCGGAATCAGGTGCTGAGCCTGTCCTACCTCTTCGCCAACGCGGTCCCGAACGGCATGCAGTTCCGGATCGTCTACGACACCGTGAAGAGCGGCAAGTTTGCCTCGTGGTACAAGGCCAGCGAAAAGAAGGAACTCAAATTCATGCAGAAGCTCACCGAGTTCTACAGCGAGTCCGACGAGCCGTAAGAACAATGAATACAGACCCAAGGTCCGCCTTCCTCAAGACGCGGAGAAAAAGCGTTCATTCCCACCTTCCCCCATCGCGCCCCTTTTATGCGCGTTTCGATCGCTGTTTGCGGAGCGTCAGCATAGCAAACCGATGAATTTCGGTGCAGCCGGAATTCATCACATGTTTCGGCTGACGTATCAGAGTTCGCGCGAGGACAGTGGGATGTGCAATCGAGCTTTCGATTTTGAGGTGAGCTGTACGCTTATGCTCCTCGGCCAACCGAGTTGCAAGCAACTCAGGGACCCGCACAGGGGGCACCCAAGTTCGCGGAGCGAATCTTGATCGGCCATGAGCTGGTGTCCCCCGTGCCGCCTGTCAGCGCGACTGCGTCGGCGCGGCGTAGGGACATTAAATCCAGAAACCCGTAGGTTTTTTTTCCTCTAAAGGGATATCTTTGATATGACGAACAACATCATCGATCTCAACGGCGTCTGGCGGCTCGACTGGCTGTCGGATCAGCCCTATACCTCCGAAAGCGAGCCAGCGATCCACCCGAATTCGGATTCCGCGACTCCCTGCCCCGTGCCGGGATACTGGGAGGATCTGTGCGACCTCTTCCGCACGACGGCCTTGCACACCAGGCTGAAATGGAACCCGCTCTATACGCTCCAGCGGTATCCGCAGGCGGGGTACGTCCCCGATATGTTCCTGCCGAACCCCGTCGGATGCTTCGTCTATCAGCGGACGTTCCGGCTGGAAGCACCTCCGGCGGGGGAAACCGAGCTTTCGTTCGGGGGCGCGCAGAACGCCGTGTCCGCGTGGCTCAACGGGCGGTATCTCGGACGGCACGAGGGCTATTCCACACCCTTCGCCTTCGCCGTTCCTTCGGATCTTCTCGTGCCCGGGGAAAACCGGATCACGCTCGCCGTGTCGAACAACCGCCTGTCCGGGTACCGTGGGCGGCCCGTCACCGGCATGACCTCGCGCACGGCCTGCGAATGCACCGGCGGCATCTACGGCGACGTCGCCCTGAGAACCTTCCCGGACGGGCTGCGGGACGTTTGGGTCTCGACATCGGAGGACTGCTCCGCCTTTACCGTCCATGCGGAGGGCGGGGAAGGAGTCGTCAGAACCGTGCGGATCCTTGACGGGGATAAGTGCGTCCGGAGCGGCGAGATCCCGGCGGGGGAGACCTCCCTCACGTTCCCGGCGGACGGACTCGGGCTCTGGTCTCCGGACAGCACGAAGCTCTACGAGGCCGAGGTGTCGTCGGAGCGTCAGCAAGGAGAACAGTCGGTCCGTGTCCGCTTCGGCATCCGCAGGCTGACCGTCCGGGGCACGAAGCTCTTCCTCAACGGCGAGCCTTACTACTTCCGCGGGACCTGCGAGCACTGCTATTTCCCCGAAAGCGTCCATCCGACCCGGGACAGAACGTACTACCGCCGCAATCTCCGGACCCTGAAAAAGCTCGGCTTCAACTCGATCCGGTTCCACACCTGGATCCCGCCCGTCGAGTACATGGAGGCAGCGGACGAGCTCGGCATGCTGATGGAGGCGGAGACCCCGAACAACACCTCCTTCGCCGAGTGGGAGGAGATCGTCCGCTTCTGCCGGAAGCACGCCGCGGTGAACCTCTATTCCACCGGAAACGAAATGCAGATCGACCGCCCGTATATCGAGCACCTCGAGGCATGCGCGGATCTTGTGCACCGGGAGACGGACTCGCTCTTCTCGCCCATGTCCGCCATGCGCTCGATCGAGTACGTCTTCATCGACGAGGACAAGACCGTGGACGAGCCGTTCCTGTACAATCCGGAGAAGCTGGCGCAGGTGGGCCGGTTCTGCGACCTCTACAACAGCTATTCCCTCGGGCTGACGAGCTATTTCTCGGCCTCCGGAAACGCGAAGGAGCTGGACAGACGGAACGCCGTCTATAAAAAGCCCCTTCTGACCCACGAGATCGGCATCCACGGGACCTACATCGACCTCTCCCTCGAGGAGCGGTACCGGGGAACGCGGATCGGCGACACGGAGTTCATGTCCTCCGTCAGACGCCACCTCGCGGCCAAGGGACTCTTGGACAGGGCGAATCTCTACTTCCGCAATTCCGCGGCGTGGCAGCAGATTCTGAGAAAGCACTGCTTCGAGACCGTGCGCCGCTCGGAGTCCTTCTCCGGGTACGATTTTCTCGGGGAAATCGACACGCACGGCCACACCTTCGGCTACTGCGTCGGGATGATGAACGAATTCTACGAGCTCAAGCCCGGCGAGACCGTGGAGAACGTGCGCCGGTACAACAGCGATACGGTGCTTCTGGCCGATCTTCCGGACTGCCTCAACCTCGAGGCGGGCGCGAAGGCCGAGATCCCCCTGCTTGTCTCCCATTACGGCGCAGAGCTCCCGAAGGCCGTCCTGCGGATCCGCATCTGCTCCGGCGGGCGGGCGCTGTACCGGAAGGAGCTGAGATTTGGCTCCGGAACAAGTTCCGGGGGTGGGGCGATCCCGCGCGGGGAGATCACGGAGCTCTGCCGGGTGTCCTTCCGCGTCCCGAGGGTCGAGAAACCGGCTGTCCTGACGCTGACGGCGGAGCTGTCCGGCGGGGATACGGATTCTGAAAACCGCTGGGAGCTTTACGCCTTCCCGAAGACTGCCGCGCCGACCTTACGCGCGCTCGGAGAGAAGAATGTGACCGTGCTCGCGGATGCGGACGGCACGACGCTTGCGAACCTTCTTGACGAAGGGAAATCCGTCGTGCTCTTCGGCCCGGGCCCGTTCGCGTCCTCGGAGGTCTCGTGGCAGATCGCGCTGGCGGGCCGGACGACCGGACACCTTGCGACGGTCATCGCCGATCACCCGGTCATGGAGGACTTTCCGCACGACGGGTATTGCGGCAGGCAGTTCGAGCACATGCTGAACGGGAGCCGGTCGGTCGTCCTCGAGGCGGAGGGCCTTTCCCCCAAAACGCCCCACCGCCCGGTGATCGATATCGCCCCCTCGTACAAGAACGCGCGGCGGGAGGCCATGCTCGCCGAATTCCGCGTGGGGCAGAGGGGCGGAAAACTCCTCGTCTGCACGCTGAACCTGACCGATACGGATCCCGGCGCGCGCTGGCTGAAAAACCGGATCCTCACCTATGCCGCAGGCGAAGAATTCAACCCGTCCCGGATCCTGACCGGGCTCCAGTTCGCCGCCCTCTGCAAAGCCTCCCCCGTCCTTGATTCCGCCAACGCGAATGAGGCGGTGAACAAGAACGACATCACGGCGTGAGGGGAGTCGCAAATGCTCCGCATTTGCGGATTTTGAATTCCGATTGCATCGGAACCGGCTTTCTTCATCAGCTCGAAGGGTCATTCCTGACCCTTCGGCGGAGGAGTTGCAAATGCTTCGCATTTGCGGATTTTGAAACCCGACTTTGTCGGGGGAGGAAAGAAACGCTACGCGTTTCTGGATTTTATGTCCCTACGCGGGACAGGCGGCACGGGGGACACCAGCTCTGGCCGCAGGTGCCCCCTGTGCGGGTCCCCCTTGGCCGAGGAGCATAAGCGTACAGCTCACCTCAAAATCGAAAGCTCGATTGCACATCCCACTGTCCTCGCGCGAACTCTGATACGTCAGCCGAAACATGCGATGAATTCCGTCTGCGCCGAAATTCATCGGTTTGCACTGCCGAAAGTTGGCCTTCGGCCAATTTCACGCGCCGCAAACAGCGATCGAAACGCGCATTGGAAAGGGAAGGACGTAAAGTTTAGTTGTCCCTTGCCTCGCCCTCTGGGAGAGGTGGCGCAGTCGAAGACTGTGACGGAGAGGGCCGACACACACTCCACCCTTTCAATAAACGTTCATTGAGACGGTCCGCTCCCCCACTTTCCAATAAAAACCGAGAACCTCGCGCCGCATCCTTTTTCCCGGCTTCGAGCCACATTCGAACCCCATAATACAAAATGCCGGAGGGCCTTGACGGAACCCTCCGGCTGTTTTCGGTGTGTGCCGGGCATGTCCCAGTTCTAACGGGTGAAAGTCCCGTCGCAGGTATTTACCGCCAAGCGTAGCGAACCGCAAGCCGAAGTCAGAAATGACCTCGGGGGAGGAAGCGGTGTAGCAAAGCCGAAGAGCCTACGAAC
>SVQK01000127.1 GCA_015065385.1 Oscillospiraceae bacterium
GAAACCAAGTTCGCGCAGCGAAGCTTGGGCGGCCATGAGCTGGTGTCCCCCGTGCCGCCCGTCCCGCGTAGGGACATAAAATCCAGAAACGCGTAGCGTTTCTTTCCTCCCCCGACGAAGTCGGGTTTCAAAATCCGCAAATGCGAAGCATTTGCAACTCCTCCGCCGAAGGGTCAGGAATGACCCTTCGAGCTGATAAAGAAAGCCGGTTCCGATGCAATCGGAATTCAAAATCCGCAAATGCGGAGCATTTGCGACTCCTCCGCCGACAGGTCAGGAATGACCTGTCGGGCTGATATGGAAAATCGATCCGGTAATCAAAGAACGAAAACAGTATGAGACATGATAGGGAGGTCATGATATGAAATTCACGCAGATTCCCGCGGACGCGTTCCGGCGGATGGTGATGAACGCGGCGGTGATCGCTTCGGCGTTCAATCCCGAGACCGGCGTGCTCCGCAACGACGACATTCTCGGCGCGACGACCGGGGGCATCGCGTTCACCGCGGCTCCGGTTTACGCGGACATGGGCGAGAAGGTGGACAACTGCCCGAAGAACATGAAGGAGCTGAAAAAGCTCGTCTCATGGGAGGCGAAGGCGTCCGGGACCTTTGTGACGGCGGACACGGGGCTGGCCGAAAAGCTGACGGCGGCCGCGGACGTCTCCGGCAATAAGGTGACGCCGCGCTTCGATCTGGAGGACGGGGACTTTCACGACCTCTGGATCGTCGGGGACTACTCGGAATACAACGGCGAGCAGAACGGCGGCTGGGCGGCGATCCGGCTGAAAAACGCGCTCTCGACGGGCGGATTCTCCCTCGAGACGGCGGACGGAGACCGGGCGAAGCTGGCGTTCGAATTCACGGCGCACGGGTCGGTGGCGGCGCAGAGGGAGGTCCCCTTCGAGATCTGGCTGACGCCCGGGACGCCGGAGAACGGAGGCAACTGAGATGGGACGGCTTTCCGAGGCGCGGGGGGAAGAGGCTCTCGCGCTGGCGGCGGATCTGATCGGGATCCTCGGCGAGCTGGCGGACGACCGGGAGCTTCTTTCGGAACTGAGGGAGGGCATGACGGCGGGCGAGGCTGCCGCGCGGCTTCTCCGAAGTCACGGGGGCGCCGTGCTCCGGCTCCTCGCGCTGGACGACGGGATCTCACCGGAGGAGGAGGGGGCGCGGCTCTCGGCGGCTTCGGTCCCCTCCCGGCTGGCGGCTCTCTTGAAGGATCCGGGATTCGGCGCGCTTTTTGGTTCTGCGGCAGCGGAGAACGGAGGGAATGGCTCCTCTGCCGCTTAGGAAAACGGGAGGGGCTCCCGTCCCTGTCCTTCCTCGGGCACGTCGCGCCGGCGCTTTTGAGGGAGGAGGAACGGGAGCTCTCGTTCCGGGTCTATCTGACGGACGCGGCGAAGCTGATCTGCGAAAACGCGGCGCGGATCGGGGGCGGGCAGACGCTCCGGCGGCGGTGGATCGAGGGGATCCCGGCGGCGCGCAGAGGTAAATCCTCTGGCGGCGCGGGAACCGGGAACGGGCCGGACAGCACGGTGGCGGACACGCTCGCGCGGCTGAGGGATTCGGCGGGGATCCGGATCGTCGGCGCGGAGGAGGAAGGAGACGGATGAGATGAACATATACGAATTACAGGCGACGCTGACGCTCGACACGGGGGGATTCCGTCAGTCTGTGGAGGAGGCGGGCGCGCTGTTCCGGTCGCTGGGGGACTCCCTCGGCGGATCGGCGGAGGGGCTGTCGGAGAGGGCGGCGGACATCTCCGGGGCGCTCACGTCGGTGCTGTCCGTACTCGGCGGGGAGGGGAGCGAGCTTCTTCTCTCCGCGGCGGACGGGACGGCGGCTTTGTTCGCGCCTTTCGACGAGGAGCTGGGCGCGCGGATCGGCCAGGCGGCGGGGGCGTTCCTCTCCCTCGGGGGCGCGCTTGCCGAAATCCTCGCACCGACCGAAGCGCAGGCGGCGGCGCAGAACGAGGTGAACGCGGCTCTGAACGCGGGGAGCGAGGCTGTTTCGAAGAACGCGGAGGCGGCGGGGAAGCTGCCGGAATCGCTCGGGGCGGCGGCGGAATCCGTCAGAGGATGGGCGCGCGAGGCCGGGGAAAGCTGGAGTTCCGCGGCGGAGGCGGCGATCTCGGCGGGATCGGGCATTGCGGAGGTGTTCGCCGGGCGGATCCCGGAGGCGGCGTCGGCGGCGGTCGAAGCGGCGGCCTCCCTTCCGGGCGCGTTCTCGGCGATCGGCTCGCAGATGGCGTCCGGGCTCGAGAGCGGGTTTTCCTCCCTCTGGGACTCCGTGGTGTCGGCGATCGGGAAGAAGGTTTCCTCCCTCGTCGGCTCGGTGAAGGGCCTGCTCGGGATCCAGTCGCCGTCCCGGGTATTCGCGGACATCGGCGGAAACATGGCGCGGGGTCTCGAAATCGGCTGGACGGAGGAATTCGGCGCGGCGGAGGCGGCGGTCCTCGGTTCGGGGGGACTCGGATCCTTCGGGCGGCTGGCTCTGCGGCGGGGGATCCTGTCCGACCGGCTGGACTTCGGGGACTCCGCGATCGGGCGGTCTTCGG
Source organism: Oscillospiraceae bacterium (assembly GCA_015065385.1). GTDB lineage: Bacteria > Bacillota > Clostridia > Oscillospirales > CAG-272 > UMGS1696. The sequence goes on from SVQK01000127.1 coordinate 2,560, forward strand.
CTGCGGGGATCGCGTCCCTGACGGCGGCGGACAGCGGGTTCGGGAGTTTTTCAGGCCGCGCGGCCCCGGTCGAGATCCGGCTGATCCTCGACGGCGAGGTGGCGGCGGAGGCTTTATACGATCCGCTCGAGGAGGTCGGCCTGCGCCTCGGTCAGAGTGTGAGAGGACAAGGCGGCCGGAGCGGAAGGAGCGGAAGATGAAGGCTTTGAAGGGAGGCGCGTCCGATGCGTGAGATTTTCTTTTCCGACGGGCGGGACACGGTGGTGATCCGCTCCGATCCGGAATTCGTCTGGAGGCCCGTGCGGATCGGGGAGCGGGCGGTGATGGCGTCCGGGCGGATCGTCATGGACACGGTGGGCGTCAAGAACACGGCGGAAATCCCGGTGGGCTGGCTGTCCCCGGAGGATCTCGCCCGGCTGAAGCGGATGATCGCGCAAAGCGAGGCGCTGACGGTGCGCTATCCCACGCCGGAGGGGGACCGGGAGGATCTGTGCGCGGTGGATCTGCCGGTCTTCCGCGCGTTCCGGTGGGGGGAGGACGGCGTGAGCCAGTGGTACGGGGTCACGCTTACGGTGGAGCAGATCGGGGTCGATCCGCCGGAAGGAAACGGAGGGAGCGGGCATGCGGAGGACGTCTGAGGCATACGATCCGTTTCCCCGGGTGCGGGACGCGGACGCTGTGATCTCGTTCGAGGTGCTGGCGAAGACGCTGAACAAGCGGGACATATCGGCCTCGGGATCGGCGGCGCGGCTGGGCTCGCCTTCGGAAACGGTGAACGGGGTACCGGAATTTGCCGCAAAATACGGGACGCTCGAGAAATACGGGTGGCCGCTCGACGGCTCGTGCGCGGTTTTCCCGGATGAAGGATCGGAGGCGGGGTTCTGGCCGCGGGAGGTCTCCGGCGCTGACGGGGCGTTTTCCTCCCCGGTCACGCTCCGACTCGAGCTTCCGGAGGACACGGACACGTTCGGCTGGACGTTCCACTTCGATCCGAAGGGCGGCGTGCGGGCGTCCCGGATCCGCGCGGTCTGCTATGATGCCGGTGATAACGTCACGGACGAATCGGAGGCGTTCGTGGACGGATTCGGAGACGGCGGCGTCAGCGGATGGAGCTACAACCGGTTCGTGCGGGGGTACCGGGCGGTGGAGTTCACGTTTTACGGGACGAATCTGCCTCACAGGATGCTCCGGTTGGCGGAGGTGGATTTCGGCATCACGAAGCGGTTCACGCGGGACACGATCACGGAGGCGCGGATCCGGTACGGGATGGCTCCCGACGGGTCGGCGTTCCCGGCGAAGAAGATCGACTTCACCTTCGACAACGCGGACGGGGCGTTCAACGTGCTCAGTCCGGCGGGGGTCTATCAGTACTGGCGGAACGGGCAGACGCTGACGGCGAAGCTGAAGATCGGGGGAGAGGCCGTGGACATGGGCTCGTTCTTCGTGACGCGGGCTCAGATCGGGAAAAACCGGCTGCTCGCCCGGGTGACGGCGCACGACGCGTGCTGGCTGCTGGCGAATCAGAGGTTTTATCCCGGCTCGCTGGCCTCTCTCCCGTCGGTGCGGCTGGACGAGGCGGTGACGAAGGCGCTCGAGGGGTCGGATCTCGCGGTCGATTTCGGCGGGCTCGGGGCGGAGCCGGTCTCCCTCCGGATCCGGAACACGCACGACCGGAGGACGGTTTTACGGTATCTGGCGCAGGCTGCCCGGGCTGCGCTGTGGATCGACCGGGACGGGGTGCTCCGCATCCGGCGGATCGTGACGGCGTCGGAGGCGGCTGCCGAGATCACGGCGGACGAGCTCTACGACTGGTCCGGGGTATCGGTCGCGGAGGAAATCGCGGGGGTGACGCTGACGGTCCCGCGCGAGCTCGAAAAGGACGAGGACGGAGAGGTCGTGACGGAGCAGTATTCCGCGGGGTCATCGGACGACGAAGGGAACGCGCAGGCGGCGTACGAAAATCCCTGCGTGGCTCCGGGGCGCGGGCAGCTCGTGGCGGACTGGCTCCTCTCGGCGGCGAACCGGCGGAAGAAATACGCGGTGAAGAACCGGTGCGATCCCGCGGTCGAAATCGGGGACACGATCCGGATCGCGGACGCCTTCCGCAACGACGAATGCGCGGTCGTGACGGGGCTGGAGATTGTTTATGACGGTGGGTTATACGCCGTGACGGAGGCGGACAGGGAGTTTTAAGGGGGGCCCCTTAAAGGGATCCGACTGCGTCGGAGTCGGCTTTCTCTATCAGCTCGAAGGGGCATTCCTGCCCCTTCGGCGGAGGAGTCACAAATGCTGCGCATTTGTGGATTGGGATGCCCCGCTCGGGGCGGGAGGCACGGGGGGACACCATCTCGGGCCGAAGGTTTCCCCCCGTGCGGGGGTTTCCTTGGCCATATGGCATAAGACGACAGCTCGTACCTGTATCCGAATTCGATTTCTTATCCCGCTGTCTTCGCGCGAAGATTCGCCTACGGCGAACTTCAGAAATTCGCCTTTGGCGAACTTTCCGCGGACTTTGTTCGTGAAGCTGAAACATGCGATGAATTCCGGCTTCACCGAAATTCATCGGTTTGCTCTGCCCACTCAAATTTCATTTGAGTGGGGGGCAGACGCAAACAGCGATCGAAACGCGCATGAAAAAGGGAAGACACAAATCGGGGTGCATTGTTCTTTCGGTTCTATGAAGCGGGACGATCTGATGAGAGTTGGAGGGGGACAATTTGGACTTGGAACTGATTTACGACCGGACGGAGGAGGATGTGGTCCGGGGGAATGACAAGGGGTTTTACAGGCACACGGACTTGAACCGGGTGCAGGAGGCGGCGGCATTTCTCAGGGAGCGGTTCGCAGAGGCGGGGTACGACCGGATCCCGGAACCCGATCCGGCGTTCGTGCGCTGGGAGGAGAACGACATTCCGCGCAGGGGACGGGTCGCGGGGATCCTTCTTGCGGTGCGGGCGTTCGCGGGGCTGGTTCCTTTGGCGGACGCGCCGGGACTCGCGGGATCCGTGCCGTCGTCCCCGGATCGGCTGGACTGGCGCGGAGCGAACGCCATCGAGGAATTCCTCGCCCTGCTCGACGGGACGATGGACCGGATCGGCGCGTCATGGACGGAATGCGGCGAAGTCTTTGCCGGAGAGGCCGAGGCATGAAACAGCGAAAAAACAGGGAGGGAACAACATGAAAGACAGGATTCCGAGGTATCCCGGGCGGGTTCGGCTGGCTCCGTCCGCCGACGGGGAGGATTTTTTCACTTTGACCCGCGCGGACGATCCGGAACAGGTTGGTACGCCGCTGAACAAGGCGTCTCTGCTGTCGGACGCGGTGGCTCAGGCGATCGGGCTGACGGGCTCCGATCCGACGGTCAGCGACGCGCTCGGCATGCTTGCCCGGACGAAGGCGACGGTCCGGGGCGGCGCGGCGGCTCCGGGGACCGGCACGGCGGGGCAGGTCGGGGATCTCTATGTGCACGAGGACGGGGACGGGCGGCGTCATGTCTTCGTCTGCGACGCGGTGGGAATTCGGCCCATCGATCTGGACGCGGACTGGGAGAGAGGCGGCATCTCGACCGGGGGGATTTCATCGGCGGCGAATTACCGGGTGCGGTCCCGGATCGTGGATATCCCGGGCGGGACGGTGCTCTCGATCGCGTCCGGGTTCCGGTTCGCGCTGTACCGGTTCAATGACGCGGGTGAATACATGTCCGTGGTCTCGCTGCGCACGGCGGATTACACGGTTTCCGCTGATATGCGGTTCCGCATTCTGATCGCGCGGGTGACGGAGGACACGGCGGAGACGGCGGACGTGGCGGAGTTTTCCTCGGCTCTGACGGCTTCCTCGAACGGCGTTCACTGGTCGCTTCTGGCGGCGGCGCGGGAGGTGCGGAAGACGGCGATTCTCACGTCCTCTCAGTATTGGTCTGTTCCGCGGGATCTGATCGGCGAGGTTTCCATCCGGGCGTTCGGCGGCGGCGCGGGCGGCGGGATCGCGGAGAGCGGTTCCACGGCCTACGGCGGGGGCGGCGGTCACATGGCGACGTGGACCGGACAGCTCACGGCGAAGCGGTACGAGGTGAGTATCGGCGCGGGCGGAGAACCCGGGCAGGACGGCGGTACGACCTCCTTCGGCTCCCTCGTCTCGGCGGCGGGCGGATCCGGCTCGAGCGGCGGCTCCGGAGGCGGCAACGGCGGAAACGGCTCCTACGGGGGCGGCGGAGGAGGATACGGACCGGGCGGAAACGGCGGAACCTACGGCGGAGGAGGCGGAGGCGGATCCAATACGTCGTCGGGCGGATACGCGGGCGGCTCCGGTCGCGCGGGTCAGTATTCCGGCGGATCGGGCGCGACGGGTGACACTTACCGGCACGGAGGCGGGGGCGGCGGCTATTCGGCGAACGGCGCGGCGGCCAACGCTTCTTCAGGCGGCAAGGGCGGCGCGGGATTCAACACGGTCGGCTTCGGGCTGGACTTCGAAGGAACCGGCGCGGCGGGCACGGATGCCGGAGGCGGCGGAGGTTACGGAGGCCCGGGCGGTAATGGCTACAGGAACGGCGCGAACAGCCACGGCGGAGGCGGCGGAGGCTACGGCGCGAAGGGAGGAAACGGCTCGACCTACTCTGGCGGCGGAGGCGGCGGCTTCGGAGGCCCGGGCGGAGACGCGTCCGGCTATTCTGCCGGCGGCGGGGGAGGCTACGGTCTGTCTGGCGCGGGCGGTTCCGCGGCATCCCGCGGCAAGGGCGGCATTGCGGCGGGCGGTGCCGGAGGATACGCCGGGGGTGACGGCGTTGTGATTATCACTTATACCGGCGTGGAGGTCGTGTGAGCGCGTCTCTGCCGGGCTGAGCATGGGGAGGCGGGTCGATGAAGATCTTTCTTGCGCGGGGCGGGTGTCTCGCGCGGGACGTGACGGAGGAGTTCCGTCGGGCGTTCGGGATCCGGGGGGAGATTTCGGAAGAATGCGCGGCAGAGCTGATCCGGGAGGCGGAGGGGCGGCTTGATCAGATACCCGGGGTCGATCCGGGCGGGGGATGGGAGCTGGCGGCGGCTCCGGACGAAGCGTTCGAGGGCTGGGGGATCGGTTCGGACGGATCGTTTCTCCGGCCCGTCCCTCCCCCGGGGTGGCGGTACGACGAGAGGACGGGGACGTTTTACAGGATCTGCGACGGGACGGGAGAGACAGGCGGGGACGGGACGGACAAGACGGACGGGACAGTGGGGACGGACAAGGCAGGCAGGACGACGGACGAAAGGAAGGGGTAAGATGTTGAAAAACGCAATCTGCGCGGGGATCGGGATCGTGTTCTCCGCGCTGGCGCAGGCGTTCGGCGGATGGGACGCGGCGATGACGACGCTTCTTGTGTTCATGGCGGTGGATTATATCACGGGGATGACGGCGGCGGCGGTCTTTCACCGGTCGAAGAAAACCGGGGACGGGACGCTGGAATCCCGCGCGGGCTGGAAGGGTTTGGTAAAAAAGGGGGTCTCCCTCCTTGTGGTGCTGGTGGCCGCCCGGCTGGACGCGGTGATCGGGACGGAGTTCGTGCGGGACGCGGCGGTGATCGGATTCCTTGCGAACGAGGGGCTGTCGATCCTCGAAAACGCGGGGCTGATGGGCGTTCCGATCCCGCGCGCGGTGACGTCGGCGATCCATGTCCTGCGGGAGAAGGCGGACCGGGCGGATGCTGGCGCGGGATCCGGTGACAAAAAAGCGGAGGGCGAAAAGGGGGACGGCTGTGGAAACTGAACCTTTGCGCGCGGCGGGGATGCCGTTCGCCGGGGGATTCCGGGTGGCGTCCCCCTTCGGGCTGAGGACGGATCCCATCACGGGGGAGGAAAACGTCTGGCACGGCGGGGTGGATCTGGTCGGGCCGGATCCGGCGTCGATGATCCTCGCGGCGGCGGGCGGGACGGTGCTCCGCTCGCGGATGGTGGTCAACGACGGCTCCGGCGACCGGACGTGGGAGTGGGGGAACTATGTTTCCGTGCTCGGGGACGACGGGGTGACGCTTTACTACTGCCATCTGGCCAAGCGGATGGCGGCGGAGGGGGACCGGGTCGAGGCGGGGCAGCCGATCGGGATCCAGGGCTCGACGGGCCGCTCTCTCGGGAACCATCTGCACTTCGAAGCGCGGCGCGGATGGGTACAGATCGATCCCTGCGCGTATCTGGGGATCCCGAACGAGGCGGGGTTTGTCCATAGATCCGAGAGCGGAAACAAAGACGGAACGAACGTCGAAACGGGCGCGGATCCGGCGAAGTCCTGGGAGGCGCAGGCTTCCCCGTGGGCGCGTGAGGCGGTCGGCCGGATGATCGGCCTCGGGATCCTTCGCGGCCGCGGCGGCGGGGACTACGCGCTCAGGGACGCGGTGACGCGGGAGGAGGTGTGCGTGATGATCGATCGGGCGATGGGGGAAATGCGGAATCAGAATTCAGAATTAAGAATTAAGAATTAAGAGAGAAGACCAGAGGAAGATCGCTTCCGGCACAACCTTTTGAAAGGGTGGGTGGAGGGAGGGGAAACTTTCCGCAGAAAGTGTCCCCTCTTCCATTAAAATACCAGCTTTCCGCACAAAAGAAGCTCTTCACGAAGAATACCAGCTTTCCGCACAAAAGAAGCTCTTCACGAAGAATACCAGCTTTCCGCACAAAAGAAGCTCTTCACGAAGAACATCAGCTTTCCGCACAAAAGAAGCTCTTCCCGAAGAACTTCAACTTTCCTCACAAACACCTTTTCCACAGCAGAAAGTGTCTCCTCTTCCTTACTATCAACCAAACTTTTCTCCAAAACTGTCTTTTATTGCTGAGACAGCAAACTGAACGTCGGTTTTCAAGCGTGCAGCAGCCGGAGCCCTTGATTGGCTTGGCTTTCAGACACAGGAACCCAATTCCGGCGGCATTCTGTTTGTCAGCGGAACAATAACACCAAAGTTTCCCTAAAAAACTGTTTGCTCTTTCACATATCCGGTCTTTCCTGAGCACAGGCATGTGATATTGTCTCGCGCGACTCCCTCAGTCGCTGCGGCGACAGCTCCCTCGGCGCACGAATCTGGTGATTCGTGAGGGAGCCTTGGGGGGTGAGACGGTTACGATCCTCCTCCGCCGAAGGGGCAGGAATGCCCCTTCGAGCTGATATGGGAAGCCGGTTTCGGCGCTGTCGGAACTGTTCGGTCCCGCGGGGGCGGGGGATTTCGCAAAATCTTCCGAAAAGGCTTGACAAAGAGGGGGCGGTGTGCTATACTGTGCGGGAATTGACAAGTCAACGTTCAATTTCCCGAAGTATTCGGCGGACGCGCTTGACGCAAGGAAGGAAGGTTGCTCCGATGACGGAAGCCTGCGACGACCGGTTTATCCGCTTTTCCCACGCGACGGAATCCGTGCTCAAGGCCATCACACGCTACAAGAACGACTGTCTTGCCCGCTACGGGCTGCGCGGGATGCACCTGATGACGATGGTCTGTCTGTTCCGCTCCGGCGGCGAAGGGCTCACGCCCGGGGATCTCTCCCGGCTCTGCGCGGTGGACAAGGCGTTCGTCTCGCGGACGACCGGAGAGCTCAGGCGGCTGGGCTATCTCTCCGTGGACGGGGGCCGCTACAACGCGCGGGTCTCCCTCTCGAAGCGGGGGGCCGAGGTGACGGCGGAGATCTACCGGATGCTGAACGACGCGGTGGCGCGGATCACGGACGGCGTATCCGACGGGGAGGTCGAGACCTTCTACGCGGTGCTGGACCGGTTCGGGAAAAATCTGAACGCGATGAACGGCGGCTCCCGCGCGGGGGCATCTGCCGGGGAAGAAAACGGGGCCGAATCGGACGAGACCGAGGCTCCGGCAGACGGAGGGGACGGAATATGAGTCAGAAGACATACAAGGTCAGAAACCACAGGAAGACCGATCACATCTACACGCTCGCGGACAACGTGGCGGAGTACATCGACGTGCTGGCGGGTCACGGGGACCGGACGATGTTCGTCTGGAAGGAAAAGGGCGAGCGGAACGAAATCACCTACGGGGAATTCACGGAGCTTTTGAAGAACTTTTCGCTCGGGCTGTCCGGCGCGTTCGCGGGAGAGGATCCCGAGCGCGTGCGGATCGCGGTGATCGGGGAGACGTCGCCGAGGTGGTTCGCGTCGTACCTCGCCATTCTGGCGGCGGGATTCACGGCGGTCCCGATGGACAAGGAGCTGGCGCTCTCCGAAATCTCCGGGTTCATGGCGTTCGCGGGGATCTCGGGGGTGGTGTACGCGCCGTCCTTCAACGAATCGATGGAGGAGATCGGGCAGGGGCATCCCACGCTGAAGCTGCTGATCCCGATGAAGGCCCCCGGGGAGGACGCGCCGGAGGGGCTGAACCGCCTGTCCTTCGACGAGCTCTGCGCCGTCGGCCAGGAGAGCGGGCGGGAATTTTCTGCGGACCGCGACACGGAGCGGGTGGCGGAGCTGCTCTTCACCTCCGGGACGACGGGGAGCTCGAAGTGCGTGATGCTCTGCCAGCGGAACATTTTCGCGGCGATGAAGTCGGCCTGCGAGACGGTGGACTTCAACAAGGACGACGTTCTGATCTCCGTTCTGCCGCTCCACCACACCTACGAGCTGACCTGCACCTATCTGGCGGGCTGCGACTTCGGCCTGACGATCTGCATCAACGAATCCCTGCGGTATCTGATGCGGGACTTCAAGGAGTATCAGCCGACGGGCATGGTGCTGGTGCCGCTGTTCGTGACGACGATGTACAAGAAGGTCCTCGCGGAGGCTAAGAAGGCGGGCAAGGACAAGATCCTCGCCGGGGCCACGAAGGCCGCGCACGCGCTCTCGTTCGTGGGCGTGGACATGAGCCGGAAGCTCTTCGGGGACGTGCGCGAGGCGTTCGGCGGGCGGCTCGAGAAGATCATCTGCGGCGGCGCGGCGCTCAATCCGGAGCTGATCCAGATCTTCGAGACCTTCGGCATTTCGATCTACGAGGGCTACGGGATCACGGAGTGCTCGCCGCTCGTGGCCGTGACGCCGTACTACAGGCGGAAGCCCGGCTCGGTGGGTCCGTCCGTTCCCTGCTGCGAGGCGCGGATCGGCGACGGCGCGGAGAACGAGGACGGCCTTCTGATCGGCGAGATCCAGGTGAAGGGTGACAACGTCATGCTCGGCTACATGAACAACGAGGAGGCGAACGCGACGGCCTTCACGGAGGACGGATGGTACCGGACCGGCGACGTAGGCCACATGGACGCGGACGGATACCTGACGATCACGGGCCGGATGAAGTCGGTGATCGTGCTGGACAACGGCAAGAACGTCTTCCCGGAGGAGATCGAGGAATACCTCTCGAACGTGGATCTGATCGCGGAGGCGGTCGTCGTCGGGCGCGAGGAGGAGGACGGCGTGGTGCTGACGGCGGTGATCTACCCGAACTACGCGAAGTACCCGGAGAAGACCGACGAGGACTTCCGGGGCGAGATCCAGAAGGCGATCACCGCGCTGAACAAGAAGCTGCCGTCGTTCAAGCAGATCCGCAAGCTGGAATTCCGGAAGACGGAGTTCGAAAAGACGACGACGAGAAAGATCAAGAGGCATTTGGTGAAGTGATCTTCCGCCCGGTCACACCGGGCGCCCGACTGTGTCGGAACCGGCTATTCTATATCAGCCCGACAGGTCACTCCTGACCTGTCGGCGGAGGAGTTGCAAATGCTCCGCATTTGCGGATTTTAGATCCCGACTGCATCGGAAACGGCTTTCTTCATCAGCTCGAAGGGTCATTCCTGACCCTTCGGCGAAGGAGGCGCAAATACTTCGTATTTGCGAATTGGATTAGCCCTCTTCGAGGGAGAAGGAAAGAAACCCTACGGGTTTCTGGATTTTATGGCCTTGCGCAGGCCGGGCGCCGGGAGGGATACCATCTCAGGCCGAAGGTACCCCTCCCGGGGGTCCCCCTTGGCCATATGGCATAAGACAACAGCTC
>SVQK01000128.1 GCA_015065385.1 Oscillospiraceae bacterium
AAAGCTAAACTTCATGGGTTTTGATCGCTCCATGTAGAAGGCGAACGGCCTCTGCCGTGAGCTCGCGTGCGATAACTCTGATAAGGTTGGATGACTATATTGGTGTGCCGAAGCCTCAGCTTCACTTGATTGGTATAGCCTTCCCCTTACATCCTCCCCATGAAGTTCTTTGCCAGGCTTTCTCCGAAAGAAAGCCGCGTTTCCCTTTTAGCTTGAGATTAGTATCAGATGTCATTTGGTGGATCGAATCCCGCCCGCCGCGGACAGAACCGGGATCCTGTACCCCTATCATAGCACGCTCGTGAGCGTTTGTCAATATGTTTTTATCGTTTTTCGATATCTTTTCATCTAAAAAACAGGAGACAGCCCATTTTGCGAGCCGTCTCCCGTTTTAGGTTCTGGATTAGTCAGCCGTCAGGCCGGAGCGTTCGATACCCTGAACGATGTATCTCTGACCGAAGAGGTAGAGGATGATCAGGGGAGTGATGATCAGAATACCGCAGGTATTCGTGATCGCGGAGGAGTACAGGGACTGACCCGCATAGTTCGTATCGAGCGACTTCGGGATCTTGATGATATCGGGAAGGAGCTTGTCGCCGGCCGTCGTGTAGAACAGGTCGGTGTAGAAGTTATCCGTCCACTGCCAGCAGAAGGCGAACATGAAGACCGTGATCATCATCGTGGTGGAAAGCGGGATAATGATCGAGAAGAAGGTTCTCATGATGCCGGAGCCGTCGAGGTAAGCGGACTCTTCGAGCTCATCCGGGATACCGCGGAAGAACTGTCTCAGCATGAAGATGTACAGACCGTTCTTATAGGCAAGGCCCGTCAGCGACAGGATATACAGCGGCCAGTTCGAGTTGATGAAGTTGATCGAAGTCTTGCCGCCTGTTACGTTGATTGCGTCAACAACACCGCCTCCTAAGAAGTTGATGATGCCGAGCACGTCGAAGTAACGGAATTTCATGAAGAGGGACAGCTGGAGGGTAGCGTGGGGAACCACGAGGGTGAACAGCACGCACATGAAGAGGATGCTGTTGCCCTTGAACTTGAATTTCGCAAAGCCGTACGCGATGAACATGCAGATGAAGGTCTGGATGATAGCGCACACAAGGGACAGGATGAAGGTATTGAGAAGGGCTTCCCAGTACTTGTTGTCCTTGATGATGGCTCTGTAGATTTCAAGGTTCGGATGTTTCGGGATCAGAACCACCGTCACGTCCACGAAGTCTTCCTTGGACATGAAGGAGGAGGAGATCTTGGAGAAGAACGGGAAGAGAATTACATAGGAAATACCGAGAAGGAGGACAAGGCGGAAGATGTAGTAGATTACCCGTTTCAGAGTGTACAGGTTGATCAGCTTCGCCTTAACCCGGTCCCAGAACGGAGTCCGGTCATCGAATTCAACCTTGATGGTGTTCTTCGTTTCTTTTTTGATTTTCGGTGCAGTCTGCGCGTTATTCATCAATCAGTTCCTCCTTTCTCAGTCTCTTCTCTGATAGAAGATAAATCCGCTCAGGATACCGGCCACGGCTGCCAGGATCAGGATGACGATCAGGAAGTACATCCAGGACATGGCGGAGGAGAGGACATTGCCGTCCGCCTGCTCGTAAACCGTGGAGATATAACGCATGACCGCGTTGTCGTCCGCCGTGAACGCGTCGATGATCGTGTAGATCGTATTGACCAAGATCATCGGGGACACCATCGGCAGAGTGATCTTCCAGAAGGTTTCCCATCCGGACGCGCCGTCAATGGAGCAGGATTCGTAAATGGCGGGAGAGATGGACTGAAGACCGGAGAGGAAGATCAGCATCTGGACGCCGCAGCGGTTTACGATGTTGAAGATGTTGTTGACCATCTGCACAACGTATTCCACGATTTCGGTACCCACCATCATGTTGTCGAAGAGCCGTTCCACGTCGAGGACGGAAACGATCTGCGTCGCCTGAGATTCCTGACCGGAACCGTCGTCGATACCTGCCGAGTTCTCCATGTAGGAGCTCAGGGTGTTGGCGCGGTCGATATCGGAGATCAGACCGGTGGTCAGGATGACCGGGATGAAGAAGATCGCGCGGAACGCGGCGCGCCCGATGATCTTCTGGTTCAGGATAATTGCGATGAACAGGGAGAAGATGACGATGGACGGAATGTCGAGGATGAGCTGTCTCAGACCGGACACCAGCGTCGTGACGTAGGACGTATCGACGAGGAGCGCGTCGGAGTAGTTCTTCCAACCGACGAATTCAAGCCGGTAGCCGCCGCCCACCAGGATCTTGATCTCGTTGAAGGAGTACCGGATCGAGTCGAAGATGATGGGCAGGTAGATCAGAACGAAGCCGAGGAGGAAGGGGAGTACGAATATCCAGCCGGCTTTAGCTTTCTTGGATTCAAGAGAAGCTTTGCTCTTTTTCTTCTTGCCGGGGGCATCGACCTGAATCTTCTGTTTCTTTCCGCCTTTGCCGGCGTCAATATTTAAGTTCATGAATTCGCTCCCCTTTCTTAACCAATTCTTTCAAAGCTCAGAGGACCGACGTTGATCTTCTGGCCGTTGTAGTTGACAACGATTTCGAAGGAGTTGTAGTTGAGGATGAAGTTTACGCCGCCTTCGTACTCGACGCGCACCACGGAACCGCGGGTGGTCTTGTACTTGTCGAGGCCTTCCGCTTCTTCCTCTTCCTCATCGGGAACAAGTTCGCCGAATTCGTCGTAATGGAAGCCTTCGGGAGCTTCTTCCTGTTCGTCTTCGGCAGCAGCGGGAGCGGCTTCTTCTTCAGCGGGTTCTTCCACTACGGTTCCGGCCGCGGCGGCAGCTTCAGCCGCGAGACGGGCTTCCAGTCTGGCCTTGCGGTCTTCCTTTTCCTTCTTCAGCGCTTCCTCTTCCTTGACTGCCGCGTCTTCAAGGGCCTTGGCGGCGGCGTCGGCTTCCACCTCGTCCTCGTCGGGAACGCGCTCCGCATCGAGGAACTCGTGGTCCACGATGTAGGAGGTCTGCAGATCCTTGATGGCGTTGTTCAGCGTGCTGTAGTAACGCTCAACGTCGTCTTTCCAGATCTCATAGGAAACGGAGTAATACTTGGAGAGTCTGAAATCTTCCTTCAGGTCGCTGGTATTCTGGTAGGAGAGCATGAAGTACATCGCGGCGCCGTTTTCGATGGCGTGGAGGATGCCTTCATTGATGTCGCCTTCCATGTTGATCGGCGTGCCCGCGAAGACCTTGGAGCCGTGGTAAACCATGCCGAGGAACGGGACGGACTCGCTGGCCTTCACATAAGTGGAGGAGGTCAGGGAGGCGTTCAGGATGACATCCGCGTACTTGACGGCGAAGGCGTTGCCTTCCTCGATCATGACGTGCGGGATATCGGTGCTGATGCGCTCAAGCAGATCGAGGGTGAACTGCTTGTCGTCCTCGCGGTGATAGGGCTCGTCTTCGTCGAAGTCGGAGTTCAGGTCAGTACCGAGGGTACCGACGGAAATCGAGTCGTTGCCGTAGGAGAGGTAGGTAGGTCCGAACTTGTCGTAGAGTCTTCCGAAGTACGCCGGGGAGATCGCGATGGCGAACGAACGGTCGAAGCTCTGGGTAGCGGCGTCATAGGCGCGTCTGGTCGTGTACCGGTCGTCGATAGTGCGGACCGCGTGCCATTTCAGGCTGATACCGTCGAACAGTTCCTGATTGCGGATGTACACGAAGTCGAAGTCCGGGTACACGCTGAAATCGTTGGTCTTTGCGAAATCAACGAGGTCGTTGAATCCGCTCTTGCCGCCCACCACGCGGGTCCACTTCAGACGGTAGGGAACCGTCGGGTTCATACCGCCGTTGGCATAGCCGGTGAGCTTGAAGTTGATGTTCTTGATTCCCTGCTCGGAGAGCTCGGAATAGATGGTCTTGATGTCGTCGAAGGTCGTCAGCGGGGTATCCACTTCCACGGGGAAGGACAGGATACGCTCGGTGGTCTTGATGGAACCGAAGGTCTCGATGAAGAGCGGGACGTCGGCCTTCACGTCGGAAGCGGTCAGCTTGGTCAGGTCGCCTCTCGCGGTCATATAATCGCGGTAAGCGGTGGCCATGCCGGTCCATTCCGCCTTGTAGCCGTCGGTACCGTTTTCCTTGGCGACTTCTTCATCCTTGAGGAAGATGTACTGGATTCTGTAGGAATCGGTGTACTTTCTCTTGGAGGTCACGGTCCAGGTTGCGGACCCGGACACGGAGATGGAGTCGGCCAGGTTGTATTCGTCGGACGGACGGGGCGTGAACATGGCGTAAACGGTGTTGTACGGGTGGAGCGAACCGCCGCAGACCGCCATGAGGGACGCCAGGGAGTCGCCCTCGGTGATGATGGCAAGGAAGCCGTTGTTGTAGGTCTTCTCTTCCGCCGCTTCTTCGTCGCCGGAGGTCGGGACTGCGCCGGAGGGAGAACCCGGGTAAGTCGTGACCACGCCGTAGTAGGGCATTCTCATGCTTTCGGCGTGCTGGCCGGAGATCTCATGGTACGCGTAGTCGGAACCGTAGAGCTGGCCGGACAGGTTGACGGACTGGCCCTTGAAGTCCTGGAACCGGATCAGGGCGCCGGAGCCGTCCGGGATCACGGAATAGCCTTCGTACTCGTTGCTGCCCGCGCCGAAGAACGGGAGAACGGATACGGTCTGGAACTGGTACGCGGATTCGTCGAATTCGATACCGTTTGCGGGCAGACGGACGGCAAGACCGTCGTCGTTGAGGGTGTATTCAAGGCTGAGACGGAATCTCGGCGGGGCCGCGTCCGCACCGGTGTACTTGGTGAGTTCGTGGTCGTAGTCGAGTTCTTCGTAGGTGTACAGAGGGCAGTAGGTCTTGATGATGTTTTCAAGTTCTCTCAGCTCTCTGGCCTTGATGTCCGGGTCGCAGACGTACACGGCCATTTCGTTCGTGATGGGGAACTTCGCCACCATTTCCAGAACGCCGCGCTCGGTCAGGGTCTCGTCGTCCTTATCCTTCAGGGTGTAGAAGGAGTTCAGCTTGTTGCGGTGCCAGTCGTAGTCGATCTGGCCGAGAATCAGTTCGTCGAAACGTTCCCGCTTGATCATACGGGGAACGAGACGGATGGTCTGCTCTTCACCCAGGATGTACTCGACGCGGATACCGTTCTTGATGTTCTTCTTGGTAATCTGGTTCCGGAGAGCGGCTTCATAATAACTGTTCATGGTTTTCTGAACGTCGTTCTCGAGATAGGTGATGATGATCTGAGAGAGAAGCTGCTGCTTCACGGCGTCGGAAATCGTCTGATAACCGGACGCGAGATCGAAGGGGTTCGAGAACACGACCTGACCGGTGGAGAGGTCCTTGACGGCGATTTCGCCGGTGAACTCCTCGTACCAGAGCTGGTAGCCGTTCTGTTCCTTGACCATGATCATTTCGGCGAGTTTGTCTTCCGCCGTCTCATAGTTCGTGTTCAGATAATCAATCAGCGGCTCGCCGTCTTCGTTGACCTTGTCGGCATAGGCGGCTTCTGCGGGGACTACCAGAGAACCGAGAAACATTACCAGTGTCAGGAACGATGAAACGATTCTTTTCACTTTCATATCTATTCTCCTTCTCTGTACTATACGCGGTAACTGATTTCGTTCACGATGTTAGCGATGAAGCTGACGATCTTCGCCATAAGGGAGGAGAACAGCACACCGATGAACATGATAAACGCCATACCGACAATGGTTCCGACGCAGGCCAGAATGTTCTTGCCCGCGGAGTAATCGTGCGTGACCATCATGGCGAAGAACAGGAGCAGGCCCATCCAGATATAGGCGAAGCTCTGGAGCATCGTCAGGATTCCGCCTTCGGTTCTGGTAAGGAAGTTGGAAATGATGGTGACAGGGATGATGATGAGCGGAAGGGGAGTCAGGCAGTAGCAGCAGGCGGTGAAGATATCCGCCATGGAGCCTTCGCCTTCAAACAGGGTCGTGAGACACCAGTTCGCAACGGTCCAGAGGAGCAGCGGCGCCACGACGGCGGTGATCGCGCCCATGATGTTGAAGCTGGTGGACGGACGCGGGTTGAAGATATAGCCCGTACCGATGGTGTTGTAGAAGTACGCGATGATGGTGATCAGCAGGATGACGAAGCCGGATTTGACGGAGCCCCGCTGCTCGTGCTTCAGGTCCCAGAATCCGTCGAACGGATGGAGGATGACGTGGAACGCGTAGAGCAGTTCTTCTTTCAGGCTCTTGCGGCCGACCTTCAGCGCGGTGCGCTTGTTGACCTTGCCGGCGAACCCGAAGAACTTCGCCAGACCCCAGAAGACGGCCACGATGGCGATCGGGATGACCACGAACCACTTGTTCGCCCAGTTCTTCCGGATTTCCTTGTAGGACTCGGAATAGTTCTCGGTTTCGTAGGCGGACTTGTAGTACTCCATGGATTCCTCGTACTTGCCCTGACGGTACAGGGACTTGCCGATCTGGATGTACGCGGAGTCGAAGTTGTTGTTTCTCTTGAGGATCTCGGTCCAGTCTTCGATGGTGTGGTCGTACTGACGGTTGTTGTCGTGCTCGAGCGCGGAGATCAGCAGGTCAGCGTACTCGGTGCGGCGGTACACCACGAAATTGTCGTTGGTCTTGTCGAGAAGCAGGATCTTGGATCCCTGGTAGGCGATGGCCTCGACGGACTGGATGTTGCCGGTCTGCTGGCCGATATCGCCGAAGACGAAGAGCAGGTCGCCGTTGTCGTCGTAGGTGAAGACCTTGGACCGCTTCTCGTCGATGATGGACCACGTTCCCTCGGGACCGGTAGCGGCGTCGATGATCTTGGACGCGCCGGTGATGTTCGCGGTGGAGAGGTTGGTGATACGGACTTCGCCGGACGGAGGATAGAAGCCGTTACGCTTCATAACGTCCGCGCCGGATGCGTTCAGCTTCTTGACCGGAGCGTAGTCGGAGCTCTTGGACTTGGAGTTGATGGCCGACTGCTGCTGGTTCTGGTCGATGGAAGAAGTCGTAACGTAGATGAAGTTGTCCTTGTCGATGGAGATGTTGTTGAACTCGGTGGAGACGTATTCCTCGCTCTGCGCTCTCTGCTCGTCGGTCTGGATCTTTCTCCAGATGATGTCGAGGGCGGAGATGGTGACCTTCTGGGCTCCGATGAAGCCGTAGAAGTCGCCGCTGTCGTTCAGAACGATGATACCCTGATAAGTGGTGGAGGACACGACGAAGAGTCGGCCGTAGTCGTCAGCCACGCACGCAACGGGCTTATAGATGGATCCCTCTTCAAAGAGGCTGGATTCCGGTTTCGGAATGATCTTGATGTAGTTGCCTTCCGTGTCGAACATGATGATACGGTTGTTGTCCGTATCGCAGACGTAGATGTTTTCCTCGTTGGCAAACACGCCGGAGGGGTTGTTGAAGCTGTCCGGCACGCCGTGTTCGTTCGTGAAGGTGGTGATAATGAACTGGAGCTTGTAGTACCGGTCGAGGACCACGACGCGGTTGTTGGCGGCGTCCACGATGTAGACCTTCTGATCGGGACCTACGAACAGGTCGCGGGGATCGTCGATCGCGGTTCCAAGACCCATATAGGCAGAATCAACGATCAGGTCCGGCACATACGCCGCGGGGGAGGTCAGCACCTGTCCCTGCGCGGAGTAGGTGTAGGTCGCGTAGGGAGCGGCCGAGGCGGTGACCGCCAGTACCGAGAGGAGTGTCAGCGATGCCAGAAGCACGCTAAGAAATTTTTTCATTCTGACCTCCTTAGTCTTTCATGCCGCTGGAGCCCATCGTCTCGATGATGTTGGACTGGGAGATAACGAAGACCAGGATCGGAACGATCATCATGATGACGGTAGCGGCTGCCGATGCGCCGGAACGGGCGATCGTGCCGTTGGTAATCTGGGAGATCGCGTAGTTCAGGGTTTTCAGCTGTTCGGAATAGATGAAGGTGGAAGCGCCGGAGTTCCAGAGACCCTGGAAGGAGTAGATGATGAGGGTCAGCCACGCGGGCTTGACCATGGGCATTGCGATGGACCAGAACGTGCGGAGCTCGGACGCGCCGTCCAGACGGGCGGACTCCAGGACTTCCGTGGACACGTTGGATTCCATGAACTGCTTCATCAGGTACAGACCGAGCGTGGAGCACCACGCGGGAACGATGATGGCGAGGTAGGTATCGATCCAGCCCAGCACGGACAGGGTGATGAAGTTGACGATACCGGTAACGGTCGCCGTGAACATCAGGGATTTCTGGATGATCCAGAAGAAGCCCTTTGCTCCGGGGAAGTCGATCTTCGCAAGAGCGTACGCGCAGAGGGACGAGAGAACGAGGTTACCGAAGGTACCGCCCACGGAGATGAGAACCGTGTTGAAAATGTACCGGGAGAACGGGACCCACGAGTCGCCCATGAGGTTGAAGAGGTCTGCGAAGTTATCGAGAGTCGGGTGCGTCACATAGAAGCGCGGAGGGAAGTAGAACAGCTCGTTCAGAGGCTTGAGCGACTGAATGATGGTGTAATACATCGGAAGGAACATCACGATTCCGAAGAGCGTCAGAACGAAGGTGATACCCGCATCGCCGCCGGCCGACCTGTTCAGAACAACTTCGTGATTTCCTCTTGTTCTTAATTTTCTGGCCATGATTAATCTCCCAACTTAGAGATGAGCTTGGTGACGACTACGTTCATGCCGATCATCATGAGGAAGAGCAGGAACGAAATGGCGGAAGCGTAGCCGACCTCCCAGCGGTTGTTCTGATATTCTTCAAGGTGATGCTGCAGGGTGTATGCCACATAATCGACGGAAGGGTTGCCGGCCAGCGCCGTTACGATGCCGCCGAAGTTGAAGGAACCGGTGATGGACATGATCGCGCCGAACATCAGCTGCGGCTTCATGGAAGGCAGGGTGATGTACCAGAGCTCCTGCCACCGGTTCTTGATACCGTCGATCGCGCCCGCTTCGAACAGAGACTTGTTGATGCCCTGCAAACCTGCGATAAAGGCGAGGAACGAGGTACCGAGGGATGTCCAGAGCGCGACGGCGATACATAGCGGCATAACGAACTTCGCGTTCTGGAAGAAGAGGATCGGGGAGTCTATGACGCCCATCTGGAGGAGGAAACCGTTCATCAGGCCGTAAGAGTCGGACGAGAAGATCGTGGTCCAGATCAGGTAGACGTTTCCGGCGATGGACGGCGCGTAGAAGACCAGCGTGACCACCGCGCGGATCCTCGGAGGCAGCTCGTTGATGAACCAAGCCACCACGAAGGAGATGATGTAGGCCGAGGGGCCCGTGACCGCCGCGAAGATCAGGGTGTTCTTCAGAGCGGTGATAAAGAGGTCGTCGTCCAAAAACAGCGTGACGTAGTTATCGAGGAAGACGAACTTCGGCCACTGGAGCATGTTGAAGGACGTGAGGCTCAGCACGAGGGACAGGGCGACGGGGATGATGGTGAAGATGAAGAAGAGAATCATGAAGGGGGCGATCATGAAGTACGCCGTCTTGTTTCTCTTGATCAGGAACCACGTCCGCTCGCTCTTCGTCATCTCGTGGAGAGGCTTTACCTGTTTTTCTTTTTTAGCCATGTCTCTCTCCTTAATCGAATTTCATTGCGGAAATCAGCTGCGGTACGATTCGAGCGCGTCAGCAGCCTCGTTCAGGTACGCCGCGATCTTGGTCAGGGCTTCGCTGCCGCCGAGACCTGACGCCGCCGCCCGGAGTCCTTCTACGGAAGGATTGCCGATGGCTTCGGAGGCCGCCTGCACAGCCGCGCTGCTCTTCGCGCCGTCGTCGAGGTCGTCGATCATCTCGGCCGCCTGATCCATACGCTTGGAGGCGAGGGTCTGACCGATCTCAAGGGTTTCGAGGTCGAACTCGGTTCTCTTACGGTTGATTTCCTTGTTGATCGTATTGATGTACGACAGGAGGGAGTCAACCGGGTCGGCGTGGTTGTTGTACGCGTTCAGGAACGCGAAGTTGGTATAACGGGCGAGGATGTAGGAGCCGGGATACTGCGTGATGGCGATGGTGGTATCCATCTGCTTCATCAGCTGGCCGTACTCACGGGAAGTCCAGGGCAGCTCCTCGAGGGCTTCCTGGTTTGCCGTCGCGTTCTTTGCGGCGGGACCGAGGATAGCGACCATTTCGTTGGAGTAGTCAACCTGATACTTGGTGTCGGTGTACCAGCACATGTACTCCCACGCGGCTTCGATATCCTTCACGCCGGACATCATAACCAGAGCGGAGGTACCGGACATCGCGGTGTTATCGATCGTACCGTCGTCGCGAACGAATCCGGGCACGGGACCGAATTCCCAGAGGCCTGCAAGCTCGGTTGCGAAGATGATGATATTGTTATAGGAAGTGTAGGGCTGGATGCAGAGCGGCATTTCACCGGTTCTGAAACGGTTTGCGAAGTCGTACGCGGTGGGCAGCGAATACTGGGTGAACATGTTGCACATGGTCTCGAAGGCCTCGAGGGAGATATTCGCGTCGAGGTTGATTCTCATGCCGTCGTCCGCCCAGAGGTGACCGCCCAGCTGGTACATGTACATCTGATAGTCCTGAGAGAGACCGATGGTCATGTTGTTGAACTGGAGCACCGGGATCAGGGAGAGGACTTCGTCCCAGGTCTTCGGAGGCTCAACGCCCAGCTCGGAGAGGATGTCGGTCCGGTAGAACATCATGTTCCAGGACTGCGTATCCGGCAGGCCGTAAACCTTGCCGTACAGCGTCAGCGGGATCATCGCCGCCTCGGTGAAGCGGGTCTTCACATCGTGGTAGTTGGCGAAGATGCTCTTCAGTTCGGCGTTGTCATGCTTCGTGATCTCGTCCTTGCCTTCGCCTTCATACGCTTCGGGGTTCACGGCGACGACGGCGGAACGGATCGCGTACTGGATCGGGTCAACGCCGGTGCCGGGCAGGGCGATATCGGGTCCGACGCCCGCAAGCACGGAGGGCAGCAGGGTACCGCCGGCGACGAGCTTCAGGGACGCGTCGATGCCGGTGGTGGGACCGAAGTCGTTGTCCATCAGGTTACGGCAGATCTGAGCCTGGTCGCGGTTCGCGGTGATCCAGACGTCAACCTTCCGCTCGGACTTCTGACCGTCGGTGGTGGCGCCGAGGGAGTTATAGTCGGTGAAGAAGGAGGCAAAGAACTGTCTCAGCTCATACCAGAAGGCCTGGAAGAAGTTGGCTTCCGCCTTTGCCTTCGGAGCGCCGGCGGGCTGAATGTCGATCCAGTCCAGCTCGAGCGGCTGGTTCTTGACGTCGGACACCCAGGAACCGAGGGTACCGATCTGGGACTTCAGCTGGCCGAGGTTCTTTGCGATCTCGTCCTCGTCCGTACCCATCTTCCGGAGCAGTCTTGCGATCTGTTCCAACGTGGCGGAGTTGGAGGACTTGACGTTGGACATGTTCTCGATATAGGAGATAACGTCCGTCAGGTTAATGGACTGCACGACCATGTCGGTGACGACATCGGGAAGGACGCGTCCGAAACCGTAGTCGCGGTAGGAGTCCGGAGAAGCGCCGGTGAGCTTCAGGATGGAGAGGTAGTCGTTGTTGATGGAGTTCAGGATGGCGGCGACTTCTCTCACCACATTGCCCATTTCGCCGAGGGTGACCTCAAGGCGGATGGTGTGATGACCGGGCTCAAGGTAGAACTGGAAGGTATCCGCGCCGTCGTTGGCGGACTCGACCTGCCAGTTGGCGTCGTAGTTGAATTTAAGGTAGTTGGCTTCCTTAAACGGTACCTCGCCGTCCAGAAGGATCTTGCGGGAGGTGTACATACCCTGCAGTTCGTTCTGGCGGTAACGGAACACCACTTCGTACAGGCCCGCGGAGGTGACGTCGAATCCGTATTCGACCCACTGGGTGGCGGTCTGCCACTTCTCGGAACCGATGGTGTTCAGCTTGATGCGGGAGGCGTCCTGAGGCTCCGTGATAGCGGATTTACGGTCATAAATCGGATACACGGTAAAGTCGGAGGTTCTGTCCGGAGTTTCGGCGGCGATGTGGATCTTTTCCGCTGTGGCAGGGGACTTGCCCGCAATGTACTCTTCGTATGTGGGGAGCTCTTCGTAGGGGAAGAGGGTGATGTTCTGGATCACGACGTCTTCGCGGACCGCGGTCAGTGCGATCGTGTTGACGCCCTTTTCAAAGTAAAACTCAAAGGGTTCGGCGAAATAGCTGTTCGGGTCGATCAGCGTGTATTCCTGCCACTCGTGCTGGACGGAGCTCACCGGTCTCAGCTCGTTCCCGTTGGAGTCCACCTCAAAGCGTCCGTCCGTATAGGCGTTGGTCCAGATCTTCTTCAAGACAAGGTCGCGGACCTCGGCGAACGGGAGCACGCCGTTGATGTAGAAGCTGCGCTCGATGGAGTTCGTCTTGTTGGTGACGGAGCAATAGTCGAGCTTGATGGCGTAGCGGCCGTCAGCCGGAACGTTGATGCTCCAGGTCACGGTACCGTCGTCGGCGATTTTCAGGGAATCGCCGCTCTTTCCGTTGTAGTTCGAAACGACTTCGACTGCGGCGGTGGTGGCGGACTTGTCGTAATCCGTCGCCTTGATCGAAACGGTCCCCGATCCCTTGGGCGCGCTCGCGTATTCTTCGCGGTAATCGGCGTAGGAATACGAGATCAGGGATTCGCTGATTTCCTGAAGCGTCGTCTTCTGAGGCGCGTCGCCTTCCACTTCTTCCGCGGCGTGGACGGCCGCAGGGAGAGTTGAGGCAAACGTGAGAAGCGACAGGGCCAGAGAAAGCAGCCGTTTGCTTGTGGATTTTCTCATAGAACCTTCCTCCTGCAAAATTCTGGGCGGAATCCGCTGACCGACGGACCGCCCGTCCCCGTACCGGGGGGCAGAATGGCCTTCATGCGGTGTGCTTCTCCCCTGAAGGGCAGCTGTTCCGCCGTCCGGCACGTTATTCGGAGACCCGTTTGACAGCAACCCTGCCAACTTGAACGGCAAACGCCGCGGATTTCTGTCAAAGAGTCCCCGCAGATCGGCAGAGGTTCCCCTCTTCCGATTTGTATATGGCCATATCATAGCATAATAACCCAAAAAAGTCAAGCGTGAACGCCGCACACTTGTGAAACCTGAATCCCGCGGGACGACCTTCCCCGCCCCGCCGTTTTCCGCCCCGTCCGGATTCCGATGGGCAGGGTCCCGTTTTCCCCCGGATCCACCTCCGCAGCACCGACCGTGCGTAATTTATTTTCACGCGTCTTGTTGCTTTTACGAAACTTTTTACTGGCAATTTGTTTCTTTTTCGCAATTTTCAGCATCGTATTCGGAAACGGAAACGGGAAAAGTAAATTTCTGTTACGGTTACGGTTGTCGCTCCCCTGAAAGAAATGTGTTGGGGCGGTGAAGGCGGAACGGGTGCTTTTGTGGTTTTTCAACAATTTTTCGTCTGTTTTTTCTATATATAAGCAAGTTGCACAAAGTTTCGGGAGAGGGGATTTCCGCGCCTCCGGGGAGAGCGTTTTCACACTCCGCGCGCTGGTTCCATGGGAGGCGGGCGGCTGACTCCCCCTTTCCCCCGATCTCCAGGAAAGACCGGTCTGATCTGCTTTCCTATTATTATATTCCTTCTTCCCCCTTCCGTCAAGCGGAATGCAGCGAAAAAAGGACGCAAGTCCCGCGCTTCACAGCCTTGGGACCGCGTCCGATTTGATTTCTGTTCTTTAATACCGTCTGATTCTGCCGACGAGCCGAGTCGGGCTTCCGCTCGCTGCCAAATGAGGGACACAGGGGGCGATCAGCCTCTTCCGCCTCCGCCCCAGAATCCGCCGAAGCCTCCGAAGCCTCCGCCGAACCCGCCGCCGAAGCCACCTCCGTGTCCGAATCCGCCGCCCATCATGGACTGGGGGATTTCGTCCACTTCCACGCCGTTGACGATGATCGTGCCGCCGTTATAGGCCGCGGATCCGTCGTAATCGAAGGAGGACATGCCCGCCGTGACGATGATCGTGCCGCCGTTGACGGTGATATCGCCGTTGGAGTCGATGCCGTCCGTATCGCCGGGGCCGACTTCCACGGTCAGGTCGCCGCCGTTGATCTCGATCATGGGCCTGCTGTACGCGCTGCTCTTCCGGCTCGCGTTGATCCCGTCGTCGGAGGCGTACATGCCGATCGTGCCGCCGTTGATCTGAACGAAGGTCCCTTCGATCCCCTCGGAGGCGCTGATGTTCAGGATTCCGTCGTCGATCTGCACGAAGGTGGTCCCCTGAATCGCGTCGGACTTCGCGTTGATCGTCCATGTGCCTCCGCCGATCCAGATCCAGCCGAGGGTGTCGTCGTCGTCGTTCTCGCAGTGGAGGCCGTCTTTGGAGGAGGTGATATCGAACGTCCCGGCGCAGGCGGCGATCGAATCGTTGGCCTCCATGGAATCGAGCGCGGAGACGATCGTCCACGACCCGCCCGTGATCTTGAGATCGTCCTTCGCCGTGATGCCGTTGCCGTACGCGGACGAAACGGTCAGGCTCCCGAGGCCGTTCAAGACGAGATCGTCCTTCGAGAAGATCACGGCGTCGGTGTTGACCCCGTTTTCCGCATCCTTTGCAAAGGCGCCCGTGACCGCGAGGGTGTTCTCCGTTCCCGCGGCGGTGGTGACGAACACCTTGTCCGCCGAGAGCACATAGATCGCCGGGAAACTGCTGTTCGTGACGCTGACGCCCGCCAGCACGAGCTGAACCTTCTCTTCCCCGTCCGCATTGATCCGCACGGTGCAGTCCGACGCGGTCCCGGAGAGGACATAAACGCCCGCCTGATTGAGTTCGATCACGGCGTTGTCGGAGAGCGCCACGGCGGAGGCCTCGGAAAGATCGGCGGTCTGGGTGAGATCCCGCTCGGTGAAGATCTCGACGCCGGTTAGGTTGCCGTACGCGTAAGTGCTGTATTCCGCGGTCACAGCGGTCGTATTCCCCTGCTTGAGAGAGGAAAGCGCCGCAGCTGCCGCAGCTTCATTCTCCGCCGATACGCTTCCGCCCCGCTCCAATTCTGTATCGGAGTTCGAATCATCGTCAGCCGCGTCGGGAGCCGGAGCTGCCTGAGTCGGGCCGTCTTCCTTCGGCGCGTTCTCCTCGTTGTCCTCGTCAGCGCTGTTCCGCCCGTTCTCATAGGCGGAGATGATTTCTTCAAAGGTCCTGCGTTCGGTTTCCGCGATATCCTCATACGACGCGGGTTCGGTTTCGACCACGGACGTCCCGTTTTCCACGGATCCCGCTCTTGTTTCAGAGGCGGTCCGCAGTCCCAGCGCGGCGCATCCGGTGCTTGCAAGCGTGAGGGCGGCCGCCATGAAAACCGCCGCGGCCTTTCTGATTTCGTTCTTCATTGATTCCGGCTCCTTTCGCTGTGCCGCGTGTTCTGTCTTCTGTATTCCGTATTCCGTCTTCTGCCTTCTGTCTTTTCACGGCTCCATTATACCCCCCTTCCCTGTTGGCTTCTCGTCCGGAATGTGACGGTTTTCCGAAAAAACGGTGATTCGGAATTGATGAACGCGGCGTGAATTTCCGGCAAATTGACCGTTCCGGTCCTCCGAAACCGCCGATCTTCTCCAATCCGACACTTGACAGCCTCTCCGGTTTGGTGTATGATTGTGTACAGTCTACTCAATTTATTGAATGGAAAGGTTTTTCCCCATGAAAAAGGCAGTATCCCTTCTCCTCTGTCTGTGCATGCTCCTGCCCGCCTTCGCAGGATGCTCCGAGAGCAAGGAGAACACCGACGAAACAACGCCCGCGCCCACAACGACGACTCCCTCCGGCAGCGCGGAAGGCGGCGAAGAGGAAACGGAGGATTCCCGCTTCTACGCCAACATTCCCGAAGGCACCGATTACGGCGGAGCGACCTTCACCGTCCTCACCTATCCGAACACCAGCGACATCTGGGGCGACGTGGACTGGAGCGCGGAGGAAGTCACCGGTGAAGTCCTCAACGACGCGGTGTACAACAGAATGCAGTATGTGAACGACCTTCTGAACGTGAACGTGACGCCCGCCTACATGACCGGCTCCGGCGACACCACCACCCTGACCAATTCCGTCAACGCGGGAGACGGCGCGTATCAGATCGGTACGCTGGCTATGCAGAACTCCTTCACCATGGCGCAGAACGGCGTGATTCACGAGCTGAACGCCTTCTCGAAAAACGGCACGCTGGATCTGGCCGCGCCGTGGTGGGACCCGAACATCCTCGGCGACCTCTCCATCATGGGCATGAACTTCGCCCTGACCGGCGATATCGGCACCATGTACAAGAAATCCATCGGCGTGATCATGTTCAACAAAGTGATCCTCCGCGACTATCAGCTGGACAACCCCTACGACGTCATGCGCGAGGGCGGCTGGACCATTGACAAAATGGTGGAAATGGGCACGCAGGTGTCCAAAGACCTCGACGGCGACGGCAGCATGACGCAGGAAGACCGCTTCGGCCTGATCTGCTTCTGCGACATGATCGCGCTGGCCATGATCGGCTGCGACGTGGACTTCTGCACCAAGAACGCGGACGACATTCCGGAAAACACCTTCATGAGCGAGCGCGCCGTCTCCGTGGTGGAAAAGCTCTCCACCCTCATGTACGACCCGCTGATCACCTACTCCTGGTCCCGCGCGGGCGTCGGCGAACAGCCTGCCTTCACGATGTACCAGAGCGACAAGGCCCTGTTCTACTACGGCGAGCTCCACGCGGTCGCCACGATGCGCGATATGGAATCCGACTTCGGCATCATGCCCATGCCCAAGTTCGAAGAGGCCCAGAACGGCTATCACCACTGCGTGAACCCGAACGTCTGCGCGACCATCGTGATCCCGAAGGACAATACGCAGTACGAGATGACCGGTTACGTCACGGACGCGCTGGGAGCCGCCTCCAAGAACCTGCTGACGCCCGCCTACTACGACGTCAACCTGAAAGGCAAGGTCTCCCGCGACGAGGAGTCCACGCAGTCCCTCGACATCATCATCTCCTCCATCAAGTACGACATCGGCTATCTGGCCGGTCTCGGCATCTCTTCCATGCTCTACAGCATGGCGGACAGCTACAACACCGACCTCGCCTCCCAGTACCAGCGGCAGACCAAGGTGGTCACGAAGACCTTGGACAAGCTGGTTTCGAAGTTCGAAGGTCTTGCCAACTGAATGATTCCGGCGTATAACCGGACGCGCGAAAAGGGGTTCTTCCGAAAGAAGGCCCCTTTTTCTCATCCCGTCCGGATCCCGCGGACTTCCGATTGCATTCCCTCCCCCGCTGTGGTATAATGACGCCGGAGCCGCGGGAGCGAACAACAGCCTTCCCTTCTGCGGTGAATAATACAAGTCATACTATTCACAGTCAAAAAGCAAAACTTCATGGGTTTTGATCGCTCCATGTAGGGTGCGAATCGCCGTGCGGCTCAACTTGTTGAGCGGATGGGCATCGCGTGCGATAACTCTGATAAGGTTGGATGACTATATTGGTATGCCGAAGCCCCAGCTTCACTTGATTGGTATAATCTATCCTTTGTCTCCTTCCCCATGAAGTTCTTTGCTGCTCAACTTGTTGAGCGAGCTTTCATCCGAAAGAAAGCCGCGTTTCCCTTTTGCTTGAGATTAGTATCAACCGGGAGGATGCCATGTATCCGAAAAAAGCCGAAATCATCTCCGCCCTCGCCGTCATGGAGGAGTCCGTCCGCGCCGAGCAGAAGAAGCTGACGAAAGAAGCGTCTCTCGCCGACTACGCCCGCTGTGCGAAGAGCGGCACGCAGAACGGGACAGACGTCACCGTCTGGACCGAAGCGTTTCAGAAAGCGCTCGATGAAAACGAAATCGTGCGCATTCCGGCGGCCTCCGAACCATACTATATCGACGCGCCCGTGATCCTTCCGTCAAACCGGCGGATCGAAGCGGAGGACGGAGCGGTGATCCGCCTGACGGAAGGGGTTCGGACGATTCTTTTCCGCAACGCGCACACCTCGGACGGGACACACCGCCCGGTATCCGGAGAGCGCGACCGCAATATCGCCGTGATCGGAGGCCGCTGGGAGGAGAGCATCGACCACCGGGCCGGTTACGGCTACACGGGCATGATCGACGCGGAGAGAAGCTATTACGGCGTCTCGACCTGCATGTTTTTCAACAACATGGACGGGCTGCTGCTCGAAAACCTGACCTTTGCCCACACGGCGGGATTCTCCGTACAGGTCGGGGATATCAAAAACGCCGTCATGAAGAACATCGCCTTCGCGGAATGCTACGCGGACGGCCTGCACGTCAATGGAAACATGGAAAACCTGTGGATCCGGGACGTGCGCGGTCAGTGCGGGGACGATCTGGTGGCGCTGAACGCCTACGACTGGCAGAACTCGTCCGTGGATTTCGGCCCCATGAAGACGGTCCTCTGCGAAAACCTCGAGCTCTCCGCGGACAGCCCGTGCAAGGCGATGCGCGTTCAGCCGGGACTGTACTATTACGACGACGGCTCCTCCGTGGACTGCGCGCTGTACGACACGATCATCCGGAACGTGCGGGGGATCAAGTCCTTCAAGCTCTACTATCAGACGCCGGCCTACCGCATCGAAGGCGGGACTCCGGAAAAGGGCGCGCCGGGAAGCGGGGACTGGCTGTTCTTCGAGGACATCCTGATGGATCTGGACGGTCCGAACGACGGGTTCCGGGAGTATCTGGAGTCCGATCCGGTGCGCGGGAAATTCGCCGCCTTCGAAATCGGATCGAATATCGGGCATCTGGTACTCGAGAACATCGATCTGACGCTTCATCGGGACCGCTATCCGCTGTCCGCGCTGCTCTGCGTGGGTCCGAAATCCTGTCTGATCCGGGACGGGGAGGTAGAAGTCTTCGATCCGTATGTGAACTGTCATGTGGATGCCATTGAAGTGAACGGGCTCCGGATCAACGGCGGGAAACCGGAGGACACGGCCGCGATCCTGCGCACGGTCCGGTTCGACAACATCAACCATGACGGACGATCCACGGGCTGCGGAACGGTCGGTTCGCTCCGCCTCGACGGGAGAGAGGTGAGATAAGGGGGGATCGGACCTGTTTCGGGGAAACAGAAAATCTTTTTCTCGCCTCTCCCCTGTTCTCGCGGCAGGATGCTATAATTGGTGCATAATCCACGATCTGTGACAGGAGCGAACGCATACAGGATGGAAGGAAAGAGAGGAATATCGGTATCTCGGAAGCCGCACAGACGTGGATGAATCCGAGCCGGAGAAAACCGCCAGCGCGTGAAAAACGAATCAGGACGGGCAGTTTGACTTGTCCGTCCTGAATGTGGGATCCGCCTCCACTGAATATCCCTATGGGATACAGCGCGAGGTGGAGACCTTTTTTCATGGAAACATTGGGACTCGAACCCCCGGCGACGTAAACGTCGCCAATGGAGTTTCCTCGAATGACAACCGGACTTGTTCTTTTAGCGTCCGGGTATCCTGAAGTCGGTATCATAGTAAAGGCTAAGAAACTCCGCTTGAGTTCTCAGACCAACAATTTCACGAAAAAAGGCCTCACACGAGTTGAGGACCTTTTTTCATGGAAACATTGGGACTCGAACCCAAGACCTCTCGGATGTGAACCGAACGCTCTAACCAGCTGAGCTATGCTTCCGTCTGTGACGTGTATTATAACACAAATGGAGGCGTTTGTCCAGTCCTTTTCGTGATTTTTTGAAATTATTTTTTGATATCGGGAGGCGGGGCGGGAGGCGGGCTGAGGTCGCTGTCCTTGACTTTCCCCTCCCCGTGCGGTATAATGGAGCCGGAACGGACGCCGGGGACAAGCGCATCCGCCTGAGCGGCTCCTCTCCGGCCGTCCCCTTTGACTGTACTTTGAGAGGTAAGTATGAAAGCTGTATGGATCAAGCGTCTTTATGAAGAAAAAAATGTAGCCGTGACGTTTCAGTACCGGCTGACTCCCTCCGCAGACGCGACTCTGACCCTCGCCGCGTCCAATCTGTACCGTCTGTTCGTCAACGGCGAGCTGATCGGATACGGTCCGGCGAGAGCGGCGCACGGCTATTCCCGGACGGACGTCTATCCGCTCGGGGCGTATTCCGGGCGTGAAACCGTTCTGTCCGTCGAAGTCTATTCCGCCAACACCAACACCTTCTACATCGTGGACGAGCCGCCCTTCTTCGCCGCGGAGATCCGGGAAGGGGGAGAAGTCGTCGCGTCCGCCGAAGATTTCACCGCCTATCCCATGACCGAACGGGTTCAGAAGGTGCGCCGGTTCAGTTTCCAGCGGGCTTATACGGAAGTCTACCGTCTGACCGGGGATCCGATGGCGTTCTATGCGGGAGATCCCGGAGAGCACAGATCCGAGGAGACGGAGCCGGTTCCGATGAATAAACTCCTGCCCCGCTATGCCCACATGCCGAAGCTGAACACCGTCCCCGCGTCCCCGGTCGAGCACGGAACGGTCTCGGTGGACGAAAGCAGGAATCCGTTCCGCGACCGCTCGTATGACAACATCGATCCCGTGAAGTTCAAAGGGTTCACCCCCGACGAGCTGGAGGCGGATCCCAACGTCACAGCCGCTAAGTTCGTTTACCGGCGCACGGCGGAAGGAGGCGCGGAAACGCTCCCGCCCCTGTCCTATCAGGTGTACGACTTCGGGCGGACCTGCACCGGATTCTTCTCTTTCACCGTTCAGGCGGAAAAGGGGACGGAGCTGACGCTTGTTTTCGACGAGATAGCGACGGAGCGCGGCGATCATCTGGAAGTTTCTCCGTTCCGCAACAGCTGCTGCAACGTGATTCAGTACTCCTTCTCCGAGTCCGGGACATACCGGATCGTGAGCTTCGAGGCCAACGCCGCAAGGTATGCCGCAGCCGTGGTCCGGGGAGGCTGCGCGAAGATCGCCTCCTTCGGCATGGTGCTCTACGAGAACCCCGACGCGGCAGGATTCCGGTACGACTACGGCGACGACGCGCTGAACCGCATCACGGAGGCTGCTGTCAACACCTTTGCGCAGAACGCGGTGGACGTTCTCACCGACTGCCCGTCCCGTGAACGCGCCGGATGGCTCTGCGACAGCTATTTCTCCTCCCGCGCCGAAGCGCTCTTCACCGGGAACAATTTAGTGGAAAAGAGCTTCCTCGAAAACTACGCCCTCTGCCCGCCCTCCCGGTTCCTGCCGGAGGGGATGATCCCCATGTGCTATCCCGCGGATCACAACGACGGGGTGTACATTCCGAACTGGTCCATGTGGTACATTCTCGAGCTGAGAAACTACGTCCGGTGCACCGGGGATGAGACGATGGCGAAAATATCCCGGGACAAGGTCTACGGTCTTGTGAAGTTCTTCGAGCGGTTTTACAACGAAGACGGACTGCTCGAGAACCTCGAGAGCTGGGTTTTCATCGAATGGAGCAAGTGCAACGACGGGGACTACATCCGCGGGGTAAACTATCCGTCCAACATGCTCTGGGCAGCCGCGCTCGAAGCCGTGGACGATCTCTACGCCGATCCCGCGCTCCGGAAAAAGGCCGGACAGATGAAGGAAACCATCCGCCGCCTCGCCTTCAACGGGGAGTTTTTCGAAGACAACGGCGTCCGGGATGAAAACGGCGCCCTCGTCCGCACAGGCCACACCACGGAGACCTGCCAGTACTACGCCTTCTACTTCGGGACGGCGTCGAAGGAGGACTATCCCGCGCTGTTTGAAACGCTGGTGACCCGGTTCGGGCCGAAGCGCGACCCGAAAACGGAGTATCCGACCGTTTACCCGTCGAACGCCATTGTCGGCAACTATCTCCGTCTGGAGCTGCTTCTGCGCTGGGGCTTCAGGGAGCGGGTACTGGACGAGTGCCGAGACTTCTTCCTCGGAATGGCAGAGCTGACGGACACGCTCTGGGAGCACGCTCAGCTTTCGTCCAGTCTGAACCACGGCTTCGCGTCCATGGCGGCGGTGTACATTCACGAGTGCATGAAGGATAAGACTTGATCTGCCGGATAACGTTAGAACAAGGCTGGGAGTTCTTCTCTCAGCCTTTTGTCCGTTTTTGTCCGATTTATGCCGTGTGCGTAGGATTCAATCCCCGGAAAACGCCTTCGGGTAGGCGTAAAAGATCCTGTCGTCCTCGACGAGCCTGCCGATCCCGTCCTTCCCTTCCACGACGTTCACGGCGCAGTTGTAAGGGACGTGCCCGTGCCAGAAATCGTCCGGATCGTCGTACAGAGCGTTCAGCATCGCCCTCGTCGCAAAGCCGTGCGTAGTCACAAGAACGGTAGCGCCGTCGTTTTCCGGATCCCGAAGCAGCTCCGTCAGCAGGGACTGTGTCCGGCGGCACACGTCCCGCACCGTCTCTCCTCCGGGAAATCCGCCGAGCAGAAACGGATTTTCGAAGAACAGGGCCACTTTTCCCGAATCGAGCTCGCACGCCCCGGCCCGGAACTTTTTGTGCTCCCAGTCTCCGAGGTGCGCCTCCTTAGCGCGGTCGTCCAACTCGATGGGAACTCCCCCGTTTCCGCTCTCGCGCAGAAGGATCTCCGCCGTCTCCCGGGCTCTGGAAAGCGGGCTCGAGATACAGCGGTCAAACCGGATCCCCGAAAGAGCACGGCCCGTAACCGCCGCAAGCTCCCGCCCCTTTTCGTTCAGAGGATCGTCGGTCCAGCCCTGAAAATACCCCTCCGTGTTGCCGTCGGTCTCGCCGTGCCTGACGATATAAATGCGCATGATGTCCTCACCCCCGCCGCCGTCTTTCCGCGGATCCATTATAGCACGCAGGAGGCCGGGCGTCAAGAAGTGTCCGCCGATGCGATCCCAATTGAAAAAACCGGACTCCGTTTTCAGCGGAATCCGGCCGTTTCGATCGCGGACCAATAAACCCATACTGTTTCGCTTCTAAACGGTTTGATCGTGCACAGACAGAACAGATCTGACAAGTTTCGTCTGCACAAAACCAAGATGATCCCCTTGCCCAATGCGCGACTGAAGCTCTTCGACCTCCGGCTGTACAAACGCGGACCGCGCGAGGACAGCGGGTTGCGCAATCAGGCTTGTTTACAGGCACGAGCTGTTGCCTTATGCCATATGGCCAAGGGGGACCCTCGGGAGGGGCACCTTCGGCCTGAGATGGTGTCCCTCCCGACGCCTCCCGCGCGTAGCGGGATTAGATCCGAAACGCGCAGCGTTTCTTTCCTTAAATTCCTTTAGAAGGGATTTAGTATCACTTTCCCGCGGCGTCGCGTTCCCGGTCGAGGCGGGTGTTGCGGAAGTACAGAGCGACATCGATGGAGATCTCGATAAAGTTCAGCACATAGAAGATCGCGCTGAGGAAGAAGAGGAATCCGGACTGGTGCATCACGACCAGCTGGATGACCTTCCGCGCGATACCGAACGCGTATCCGATCAGAAGAAAGACTTCGAAGAACAGGCTCTTGCCCTTCGCGGTCCGGGAAATCCACGATTTGCGGATGGAAATGGGCCAGGAGAGCCCGAAACAGAGGATGGTCAGCGCTTCAAAGAGGTCGGTAAGCTGGGCGAGTGTCATGACAGTGCTCCTTGCGGTCTGTGATTCTTGGAATTCGAGGGCATTATACCACCCTGCCCCGCCTCTGTCAATGGTGTCCCAAAACGAGAAATCCCGCAATTCCGTCCTTTTTTTCGGCGAATTTGCGGGATTTTTCACGGGAAATCCGGGCCCGGCGCAGTCTTCCCTCCGGTCTCAGCGTCCGGAGCCGATTTACCGGTTGACCCGGAGCGCGTTGAGGACGGCGAGGATCATCACGCCGACGTCGCCGACCACAGCCGCCCACATGCCGCAGAGGCCGAGGCCGCCGAGCAGGATGAAGACCGCCTTCACCGCGATGGCAAACCAGATGTTCTCCTTCACGATCCGGCAGGTCTTCCGGGAGACCTTGACCGCGTCGCAGAGCCGGGAGGGCTCGTCGGTCATGATCACCGCGTCAGCAGCCTCGATGGCCGCGTCGGAGCCGATCCCGCCCATGGCGATCCCAACATCCGCGCGGGCCAGCACGGGAGCGTCGTTGATCCCGTCTCCGACGAAAGCGACACCTCCGCCCTCCGCCATCAGCTCTTCAAGCCGTTCGACCTTTCCGGCGGGGAGAAGCCTGCTCCGGAAGCCGTCGAGGTTCAGCTCCTCCGCTGCCTGTTTCGCCGCGCCTTCCCCGTCGCCCGTCAGCATCTCGATCCGCTTCACGCCGAGGGAACGCAGACCGGAAACCGCCTCCGCCGCGTCGGATTTCAGGGTATCCGCGATCACGAGCCGACCGGCGTATCGTCCGCCGAGGGATACATAGACCGTCGTTCCCCGCTCGTCAGACGCCGGAAACGCGATCCCCCTCTCCCGCATCAGCTCGGCGTTTCCGCAGAGGATTTCCTGCCCGTTCCATGGAACCGATACGCCCCGTCCCGCGATTTCACGGGCGCCGGAAAAGTCCTCCTCACCGAGCTCTCCGATCTCCTCGTA
Organism: Oscillospiraceae bacterium; assembly: GCA_015065385.1. Lineage (GTDB taxonomy): Bacteria > Bacillota > Clostridia > Oscillospirales > CAG-272 > UMGS1696. Next base: position 24,393 of record SVQK01000128.1, read on the forward strand.
GGCCTCGAGAACCGAGCGGGCGATCGGGTGGCCCGAACAGGACTCCGCCCTTGCCGCCAGCTCGAGCAGCTCGTCGTGCTCCACGCCCTCCGCCGGGATCACGTCCGTCACGGAGAAGGAGCCCTTCGTCAGCGTGCCGGTCTTGTCGAACACAACGGCGCGGAGGGAGGACAGCGATTCGAGATACGCGCTCCCCTTCACGAGAACGCCCCGGCGGGAGGCCGCCCCGATGCCGCCGAAGAACGTCAGCGGAACGGAAATCACCAGAGCGCAGGGACAGGACACCGCCAGCACCACACAGCCGCGCCGGATCCACTCCGCCCATCCGTGACCGAGGATCAGCGGGGGAACGACCGCCAGCAGCAGAGCCAGCGCGCACACGACCGGCGTATAGATCCGGGCGAATTTGGAGATAAAGGTCTCGGCGGGCGCCTTGTTCGACGCGGCCGATTCGCAGAGTTCGAGGATCTTCGACGCGGTGGATTCGCCCGCCTCCTTCGTGACCTCGATCTCCAGAATCCCGTCGGAGGCCACGCATCCGGACAGCGCCTCGGAGCCTTCCGTCCAGTACGCCGGAGCGGATTCGCCGGTCAGCGCGCGGGTGTCCACCGAGGAGGATCCCTTTCTCACGACGCCGTCCAGCGGGATCTTCTCCCCCGGTTTGACGAGAACGGTTTCCCCGATCTCCACGTCCGCAGGAGAGACGGTGATCCACTCTCCGCCGCGCAGGACCGCAGCCGAATCCGGGCGGATATCCATGAGGGCCGTGATGGAGTCCCGGGAGCGGTCCACCGCCACGTCCTGAAAGAGCTCACCAAGCTGGTAGAACAGCATCACCGCCGCGGCCTCCGGATACTCCCCGATGGCGAACGCGCCCACGGTGGAGACGGTCATAAGGAAGCACTCGTCGAAGAGCTCGCCGTGAAGGATCCCCCGAACCGCGCTCCACACCACGTCGTATCCGGCGACCAGCCATGCCGCGGCGAAGATCCCGAACCGGATCCACGGGTTTATGTCGAAGAAGTGCGGCAGAAGCAGTCCGCAGAGCAGGAGAACACCGCCCGCCGCGAGCTTTCCGAGCCGGAAGGAGAGACTTCCCTCCTCCTCTTCCTCCCCGTGGTGATGGCCGTGCTCATGCTCGTGTTCATGGTCATGTTCATGCTCATGCTCGTGGCCGTGGTCATGCTCATGGTCATGGTGATGGGCGTGTTCATGCGCGTCTTCATCCGCCTGTTGGCTGCGCGCGCCTGTTTTTTCGATCACCTTCACGTCCGGCTCATGCGCGTGAACGATCTTCTCGATTTTGGAAAGCAGTTCCCCCCCGTCCGCTTCTGCCTCGGTGTGTACGATCAGCGATTGATTCATCAGGTTGACGACGGCGTCCTTCACCCCTGTCAGACGTCCGGCTTCTCTCTCGATCTTCGCGGCGCAGTTCGGGCAGTCCAGCCCTTTCAGCAGATAGGTTCTTTCCATGTGACCCTTCCTCGCTGTTAAATTTACGTTTGATCAATTGTTCAACTGTATGGGTTTTCGGAAGGGACCGGTTCGCTTATCCGAAGATCCCTCCCCGGAGGACCGGTCCCGTTTCAGTGGCGCGTTATTCTTCCCTGAGATGCTCGAATCCGATGTCCAGAATCCGTTTCACATGTTCGTCCGCGAGCGTGTAGTACACGATCTGCCCTTCCCTGCGGAACTTGACCAGATTGGCCAGCCGGAGGGCTTTCAGCTGATGGGACACCGCCGATTTGGTCACCCCGAGCAGAGCGGCCAGATCGCAGACGCACATCTCGTGCAGCTCCAGCGCGTGCAGGATCTGCGCCCGTGTGCCGTCGCCGAAGAGCTTGAACAGGGAAGCCAGCGCGACGTATTCTTCCCTTTCGCACAGATTCGCCGCCACCTCGCGCACGGCGTCCTCGTGGATGATCTCGCAGGAACAGAAGTCTTTTTCGGTCATGGAATCTCCTTTCTCAGACATACGGTTGAGCAATTGTTCAACAATGCCATTATAATCCTCACCCGCCCTTTTGTCAAGAGGACGGGCGAAAAAAGTCTTCGGGATTTTTGACAGTTCAGCCCGACGCGCCCTCCCTCGCCCGGAGCTTTCCGAGAACCGTCTCGAAGCGCTCGGGCAGCGGAGCCTCGAACCGCATTTCCTCCCCCGTCCTCGGGTGGCGCAGGATCAGGGCGGCGGCGTGGAGCATCTGCCCGTCGAGCAGGGGCGCGTTGTGCTTCTCGAAGACGGTCCTCCCGCCCCCGTAGAGCTCGTCTCCCATGAGGGGATGCCCGATGAACGCCATGTGCACCCGGATCTGGTGAGTCCGCCCCGTCTCGAGAACCGCCCCGGCGTAGGTGAATCCGGACGCGGGAAACCGCTCGAAGACCTGCCAGTGCGTGACGGCCGATCTCGCTCTCTTGTCCGAGCCCCGGAGCACGGCCATTTTCTTTCGGTCAACGGGATGCCGTCCGATGGGCTCGTCCACCGTCCCGCTCTCCCCGCGCAGACTGCCCGTGACGATCATGCGGTATTCCCGGTGCATGCTGTGATCCCGGAGCTGATCCGACAGACCCGCGTGCGCCCCGTCGTTCTTTGCCGCGCAGATCAGTCCCGAGGTGTCCCGGTCGATCCTATGGACGATCCCGGGGCGGTTCACGCCTCCGATGCCGGACAGGGAATCCCCGCACCGGAACAGCAGCGCGTTCACCAGCGTCCCGGAGCTGTGTCCCGGAGCCGGATGAACCACCATCCCCGCGGGCTTGTCCACGACGATGATGTCCCCGTCCTCGTAGACCACCCGGAGCGGGATGTCCTCCGGCTGTGCCTCGGCGTCCTCCGATTCGGGCAGGGTCAGCTCGAGGACGTCCCCCCGCGCGGCCCGCGTGTTTTTCTTCGCCGCGAGTCCGTTCACCGTCACGAACCCGTCCTCCATCAGCTTCTGAACGCGGGAGCGAGTCAGTCCGGTCTCCTCCGCAAACACCGCGTCGAGCCGCATGCCGACATACCGGTCAAGCGGATCCCCTTCCGACTCCGGACCTTTCCCGTCCGGGATCCGGCAGAAGAACACGCCGCCGTCGTCGAAGACGTCACGCATCGGTCCCCTCCCCGGGGTCCCCGTCTCCCGAAACGGTCGCGTCGGCAGAGGTTCCGTCTTCCGCGGATCCGGGTTCCGATCCTTCGGCGGGGGCGTTTTTCTTCTCCTTCGCCGCGCGGATCTCGCCAACGATGATCAGGAATAAATAGAGGAAACAGCCCACGGTCACGCAGGCGTCCGCCACGTTGAACACATAGAAATCGACGAACCGGCAGTCGATGAAGTCGAGCACCGCCCCGGACTTTTCGGCGAATCCGAACCCCAGCCGGTCCACCATGTTGCCGATCCCGCCGCCGAGCACAAGTCCCGCCGCGAGCCGCACCCAAGCGCTCTCCGGCTTCTCCTTCGCCACCAGCAGAACGATGGCGCAGAGGCCGAGGATCGAGAGGGCCATGAAGATCCAGCGGTGCTCCGCCAGCATCCCGAAAGCCGCGCCCTCGTTCTCCACATAGGTGAAGTGGAGCACGTCCCGGATCACGGGCAAAGTCCGCTCCGGCAGTCCGGGCAGAAGCCCCGCCATGATGTATTTGGTGACCTGATCCGCGAGAACAACCAGCGCGGCTGTCAGAAAAACGAAGATCATACTGTTTCGTACCGTCCCATTCGTGTTGTTTTGCCGCGCGTCATTCCTCGTCCTCCGGCTCCTCCTTCTGAGGTTCCTTCCGATCCCTCGAAATGCCCGCCGCAAACTCCGCCAGATCGTGATCCGTGTAGGCCGCGGAATCCCCTCCGGGCTCGTCGAAATCGAGAAGCTCGAGCATATCAGGAGGCAGTTCGGAGGGTGTCTCGCTGAATAAGCCTTCCGCCGCGCCGAGTGTCTCTTCCGCGTTCCCGTCTTCCCGGGAGAGCTCCGCGAACACCTCGTCCAGCGCCTGACCGGGATCCAGCTTGGCCCGGACCGCCGCTTCAACCGCCGCCGCGATCTCCTTTTCGAGATCCGATTCCTCTTCCGTTTCCTTCGGAGCCGGTTTACCCGGATTCGGTCGGCGCGCCGGAGCGTCGGTCACGCGGCTCTGTGCGGTTTCACGCTTACCGCTGTTTTTCTCCGCTTCTCTCTCTGCGGCGGCGGCGTCCATCATCCGGCGGAAATTCTCACGGCGCTTCTTCTCGAGGTCCGCGGCCAGATTCAGATCCACTTCCTCCTCGGGCTGAAACGCCTCAAGGATCGCGTCGTAGCTGTCGTCCTCGGAAATGCCGGACAGCGCTTTCATCACCGCCTCCAGCTCCTCGTCCCCCGGTTCCTCCGGCTCGGACGCCCCGGACTCCGGATTGTCCGGAAGAACCGGCTCTTCTCCGCTGACCTCTCGGGATTCCGACGAAAACTCCGGTTCCTCCGCCGGCTCCGGTTCCGACGGGACAGCAAACGCCCCCGGCTCTTCCGGTTCCTGCGGCTGAGGCTCTTCCGGCTCTGCCTGCTCTGCTGACTCTGTCGGCTCTTCGGGCTCTGCCAGCTCTTCGGACTCTTCCATTTCATACTCCACCAAACCGTCGAACGCTTCCTCCGTCAGGCCGCGGATGGAATCGAGGATCCGGTCGGTTTCGGCGGCGATGTGCTCGGAGACGGCGGTCTCGGCAAACAGCGCGTCCGTCTCGCTCCCCTCTGTCAAGTGAGAGCCGGTTTCTTCCGATGCCGATTCCCGTACCGGTTCAGGCTCGGCGGCAGGTTCGGCGCGTTCGGGCTGTTCCGGTTCCGAAGGTTCTTCGGAGGTCCCGGGCTGCTCTGACGAGTCAGACGGCTCCGACGGCTCCGACGGCTCTTCGGGCAGATCCTTCAGCATCTCGCCGATCATCGCGGCCGCGGAGGCAAATCCGAAGAGATCGCCCGCGTCGTCCGGATCCGTGTCCGCCGGAGCTTTCGCGGAAAACGCGTTCACTTCGTCGAGGAACCGGTCCGCGTCCGCACCGAACCGCTCCGCCGCGCTCAGCTGGGACTGAGCCATGGAGCGCATGGAGGAGGAGAACGCCAGAACGTCGTTCCGGAACCGCGCGGCTGCCGTGGAAAGTCCCGCGTAGATCCGCTCGCTCTCCCGGAGCTGTTCCGCCGCCTCCTCCCGGAGCGATTCCACGTTTCCTTGTCCGGCAGAAAGCGCCTCCTTTTCCGCAGAGAGCGCATCTTTTTCCGTGCATAGAGCGAGCCTCTCCTCGTTCAGGGCAGCCCGTTCCGCCTCAAGCGCGCGCCGCTCTTCCCCGATCCGAAGGATCTGGGCGTCAAGATCCGCCTTTCCGTCTGCAAGCTCCTGCTTCAACGCGTCAAGCCGGGCCCGTTCCTCGTCGAGGTTCTTCCGGATCCCGTCAAGCCCGTCCGCCTCGCGCGCCGCCGCTTCTTTCGCCTCTTTCGCCTCGCCGAGGATCCGGGCGGATTCCGCTTCGGCCTTTTCCCGGACCGTTCCGGCGTCCCGACCGGCAGACCCCAAAAGCTCCTCCGCCTCTCTCCTTGCCTGCTCAAGGATCGCATCGGCTTCGGCATGAGCGCGGGACAGCTCTTCCGGATCCGGAGAGAGGCCGGGAATATCCGCAGCCGCCGCGGACGCCGCCTTTTCGGCCGCAATCTTCGCGTTCTCGGCCCGGACGGCGTTCAGACGCTTTTCGAGCTTGGTGTATTCCCCTGCCACATAGGCGATGTACTCGTCCACTTCCTCCGGCACATATCCCCAGAGGGCTTTCTGAAACAGTTTGTTTTTGAAATCAACCGGCATATGTCCTCCTGAATCCGTCTCCGGAGCGCGGATCAACGCAAGCGATCGCCCGCCTCACAGATATTTTTTGCATAAAACGCGGAGCCGCCCACTTCTCGTGGAACCGGATACGGCTCCCACTGCGAATTTACCATATCCCCGCACGGAGAGTACGTCCCCCTCCGCCGTTTCCTTCGCCACGTCCGCGCATTCCCGGTAGTTCAGCTCGACCAGCCCCTGACGGACCATCGCGGCGGCGTCCTCCCGGGATTTGCCGATGAGCGCCTTGACCATCCCGTCCAGCCGCAGGGACGCCACGGTGACCGGCATCTCCTCGAACCGGCGCGGGATCTCGAATCCGGGCGGGATATCGCGCCTTTCGCAGATCACGGCGTCCCGTCCGATCCGGGTCAGCTCGGTTTCGAGAAACGGCGCGATCCTCTCCGCGGCGAACACCAGCGCCTCGCTTTCGGACAGCACCGCGATATCGCCGATCACCGCCCGGTCCACGCCGAGGGACAGAATCCCGCCCATGAAATCCCGGTGGCCGAGTGCGCGGAATCCGCTCCCGCGAACGGTCATAGGCACGATCGGGATCTCTTCGAGGACGGCGGGATTGTTTTCGAGAAAGTCCGCGAAAAAGGCGGTCCGTTCCGTATCAAGCGGCATGGAGTGCCGGGGCGGATCTTCGGGGGCGGCCCATTCCGGCAAAAAAACCGCGGCACTACGCTCGGTACCGCGGCATCCGCCCCAGAAAAAGCATCTCTGCATGCCGTTTCCGATCCGGGCGCAGAGCTCCGTATAGACTTCGATTTTTTCCCCGGGCGAGAGAAAATCCGTGACGGCGATCCCGTATTCGGAGGCGCGCCACAGCTCGAAGGCCCGGGAGTCAACATCGCTCTGATTTTTCATATCGCTCCGGTATTCCGGATCCCGCCGCCCTACAGAATGGCCGCGAGAACGGAGAGAAGAATGAAGGTGAGGAAAAACGGCATATCGATCGGCAATCCCTCGAACCAGCCGAATCGCTCGCAGAGGGTCCGCACCGGCATGATCACCGGCTCGGTCACGGCGTAGAGGAAGTTTTCCACGGGCGAATCCTCGGGGATCGGGAGCCAGCTGACGACGGCACGCCCCAGCATCAGAATCTCCAGCGCCATGAGGAGCGCACGGACGGTCGCCATCAGGACATATGCAATCTGAATCAAAATACGCCTCGCATGGTTTGGTCAGAGTATGCAAACAAGACCTGAAGAGCGCGCCCTTCCGGTTCTATGTTTGTATATCATTGTTTCCATCCCCGTTCCGAAGGACGCGGACGGCGGAGAACTCAGTTGAAATCGTTGAAGTCTCCGGCGGGAGCGGTCTCTTCCGGTTCCGGCTCGGGCTGACGGGCCGTCGTACGGATCTTCGCGTTTTCCACGTCCACATTGGAGGGCGTGATGACATACGCGTTGGTGGCGATGTTCTTGAGGTCGCCGCCGATGGAGTACGCGACGCCGGTCAGAAAGTCGATCAGTCTGCGGGACGCTTCCTTGCTGGTCTTCTCGAGGTTCAGAACGACCGTGCACTTGTTCAGCAGATGATTGGCGATCTGCGTGGCGGTGTCGCTGTCGTAGGTCTCGGGCCGGACAACCTGCATCTTGAGGTTGGTGCCGGAGAGCGAGATCCCGCCGCCCATGGGCTGGGAAACCGGGTTCATTCCCGGATTCATATTCAGGCCCGGATTAACGCCGGGGTTCATGTTCGCGCCAGCGTTGACGGGCTGGGGTTGCGGAGCATACTGCACGTCTCCGTCTTCCGGCTGACCGTCGTAGTTGTCGCCGTAGACTCCGTAGTAATCGTCTTCATAGGTATCGTCGTAGGTATCGTTTGCTCCGGTTACCTTTTTGATCCGATCCATGAGTCCCATATAAATCCTCCGTTCTGCTTGAAGCAGGATGAATTATCAGAATAAAACACAGAAGCGAGCCTGTCCGGCATCCGGCAGAAAAGCCGTCAGCCCTTCGGCGGGTATGTCCGCGCTCCGAAAATCGCGCTGCCGACGCGCACCATGTTGGATCCTTCCTCCACGGCGCAGACGTAGCTGTCGCTCATACCCATGGACAAAATGCCCTCCCCTATATTATGCTGTTTTTTTCTCAAAAAGTCAAGGTAGATTTGATAAGATTTCTTGAAATACGCGCGAAAATCTTCATTTTTTTCACATTTCGGCGCCATTGTCATGATTCCACGCACGTTCAGACGCCGATATTCGGCCATCCGCGACAGAATCTCGTCAAACAGGACGGGGTCAACGCCCGTCTTCGACTCCTCCTCGCCGATGTTGATCTCGATCAGAATGTCCTGATCGACACCGAGGGTCGAGCACCGCGCGTCCAGCTCCGACGCCAGCCGCAGGGAGTCCACGGAATGGATCAGCCCCGCCCGGCCCGCGACAAAGCGGATCTTGTTGGTCTGAAGATGCCCGATGAAGTCCATCCGCGCGCCGGCTTCGGTCACGGCACTGTATTTGGCGGTGAATTCCTGCTGCCGGTTTTCCCCGCAGATTTTCAGCCCGCACTCCCGGATCAGGTACAGCACCTCTTCCTCGGGGACGGTCTTGGTGGCGGCGAGCAGCGTGACGGGATCCCCGCCTCCGCGTCTCTGCCGCGCGTTTTCTATCTCTTCGAGCACCCGCAGGTAGTTGTCCCGCAGCTCGGTCTTTCTCTCTTCGGTCAGCATGGTTCCTCCCGTTCTCGGTTCCCGCCCCGGCTCTCAGCTCTCAGCCGACGATCTTGCCGGAGTACAAATCCCGGCCTCCCACGATCACCACGTCGTTCTCCTCGATCCAGTAGTACGTTCCGAAGGAGGTCTCGTCGTACGCGCCGGCCTTTCCGGTCCTGAGGTTGGCAAGCCGCACTTCCTCGCGGATCGCCTCGTTTTCCTGCGTGTTTCCGGTGCAGATCACGGTGCCGTCCTCGCTCTCGTGGATCACGTTGACCCGGCGGAAACGGACCGTCACGCCGTCCTGCACATAGACGCCCCGGTAACCGTCCACCACGCGCAGAGCCGTGACGGGCAGCTCGAACCCGGAGTATTCCACGGTGGAGATCAGAACCTTCTGCATCCGGGTGAAATCGAACGCGGAGGGCACGGTCTCGCAGCGCAGGATCACCACGGCTCCTTCCCCAGGCGTTTCGGGGATGATGCGGTACAAATCCATGGTGAAGCTCTGCGCGGCGGTCAGAAACTGCACGCTGCAGTCGTACATGTCCACAAGGGCGGAAGCCTCTTTCTTGCTCATGGGACAGGCGATGTACCAGTTGAAATCCGAGAGCACCGTCCCGACGCACAGCGTGTCCTCGAACCGCGGCTCGCTGTCGAGAAGCTCCTCGAACTCGTCGTAGGTCATGCTGTCGATCCGGTCGGCGGAGAAGATCTCCCCGTATCCGTCGTACTCGGCGTAGTAATAACCGCTGATGTCCGACCGCACGGTCTCGAGGTTGTCCCCGAGCTGCTTCGTCAGGGAATTCCGCTCCGATTCCAGCTGCCGGATCCTGGTTTCATAGTCCGATCCGGTCCCGCGCACAGCCGCCCGCTTCTGCATGTCCACAAGGAGACTGACCCGGCGCGCGATGGCGTCCCCGCAGTCCCCCGCCGCGCAGTCGGCCGCGATGGAGAAAAACTTGTCGTAAATGGCGGCGTCGAGGGTGGTCGTCGTCTGGGCGGACCGGTCCTCCGCGTCGTTCTTTCTCAGCTGCGCGATCTGGGTGTCGATTTCGGAAATCCGGTTCTCGATCTCGGGAGCAGCAGCCGCGTAGACGTCCGCCAGCTTGCCGCCGCGCGCGACCTTCCCGCCGTCCGCAACCGCCGCGGTCACGGATCCGGTATAGGTGTACGAAGCGTAGACGGGCCGCTCGGAGCGCATGATGTACGCGTCCGCCTCGACCGTCGTGGTCACGGTCCTCGTGACGGCGTCCGCGAGCTCGAGCCCGGGCTGCAGCTCGTCCACCATGTGGTATCCCACATAGAAGATCAGCCCCACGGCCAAAACGGAGACCAGCGCGTACCCGAGCGTCCGGAGCAGATAGTTCCGGTCGAAAAAGGCCGCGATCCGGCGAAAGCCCGTCACGAAACGCCGCCAGCCGGTTTTCCACTTCTGTTTCATCTGTCCTCCGCGCCCTCCGGGATCCGGGATTCTTTTCCGTGTTCGATCCGCCCGGGATCATGCCCGGAGCCGGTTTTTTTATTATAGCACAAATCCCGACCGGAGCAGCCGGACTGCGGAAATATTTACAAACGATTCACACTCTTCCGCCCTGCATTCACACCCGCACGGATACGGCCTGCGTTCCCATCCCGCGGTAGGAGACGTCCGTGTCCCGGAAGGAATAGCGTTCCCGCGGGCCTGCCAGAGGATCGGAGAACACCGCGTCCTCCCCGTCGTAACCGATCAGGAGCAGGCAATGCATGGGCGTCTTCCAGACGTACGTCTCGCCGGAGCCGTCGATCAGCCAGCGGCGGGACTCCCGGGGCGGCCTCATCCCCATGGTGGCGAAGAGGATCACGGGACGGCCCTCGTCGATCTCTTCGCGGAAGAGGGCGTCGAGGGATTTGCCGTACAGTTCCCGCGCGTCGGCGCTCTTCCCGAGAAGCGCGGCGCAGATCTCGATCCCGCGTCTGACGGCGGGCGCGAAACATCCCCATCCGTCCTCGGTGCGCGGATCGCCGGGATAGCAAAGCCTCGGATCCGGTCCGCGCCAGACGCCGTTTTCAAGCCGGGGCGTCCCCGCCTTCGGGAGGCAGTAGTCGATAAAGAAGTCCGGCGTCACGTCCCATCCCGCGTATTGCAGGCAGAGCGCGGCGGACACGCTTTCACATCCGGTGGGCCATTTTTCCCGCTGATCCAGCCACGGGCAGTCGAGAATGCGCGTTCCCCGTCTTTCGTTCATGATTCCTCCAGCACAAAGAGCTTTTCCAGCCGGATCACCGGGATCCCTTCCCCTCCGTCCCCCGGTTCCGCAGGTTTGACCTCCGCGCGTCCCAGGGCAAAGAACGCCCCGCCGCGTCTCAGCCGGATCAGGGTCCCCGCCGGATAATCCGTCCGGATCTTTTTCTGATACAGATCGCTGCCGCAGCGGATCAGACGGGCGTGAAACTCGTCCAGCTCCAGCGCGGGCAGCTCTTCAAACAGCGATTCGACAGGCCGCAGGACGCGGAGCCGCTCCGCCTCGGTCATGCTTTCCAACTCTTCGATCGTGACGGCCTCGTCCAGCGTGAAGCGTCCCGTGCGGGTCCGGGTGAGCGCCGCCATGACCGCCCCGCATCCGAGTTCCCGCCCGATATCGGCGCAGAGGGTCCGGATGTAGGTTCCCTTCGAGCAGGACACGTCGAGCGCGTACCGGTCCGCTGAGAGCTTTTCCGCCCCGATCGAATAGATCTCGATCTCCCGGGGCGCGCGTTCCACTTCCCCGCCTGCCCTTGCGATATCCACGAGCTTTTTCCCGCCCACCTTGAGCGCGGAGTACATCGGCGGGACCTGCTCGATCGTCCCGACAAACCGGGAGATGGCGGCGCGGACGGTCTCCTCGTCCGGGATCAGCGCGGGATCGGCGCGGGTCAGGATCTCTCCGGTCACGTCCTCCGTGTCGGTCGTCATCCCGAGGAGCATTTCGCACCGGTAGGACTTGTCGTGCCGGATGATGTAGTCCGCCGCCTTGGCCGCGCGCCCGATCAGAACCGGCAAGACGCCCGTTGCGATGGGATCCAGCGTCCCCGCGTGACCGATGCGCTGCGTGTCGTACAGTCTCCGACAGGCGGATATGATCCGGTGGGACGTGACGCCGCCGTGCTTGTTGACGATCAGCACGCCCGATACGGTATCCGGTTTTCTCTTGCTCATGCGCTCCCTCCGGCTTCTCCGCGGTACGGAGTGTTGGTAGCATTGTACCATAAACCGGAGAAAAATGCAAGTGGGAACGCAATCTCCGCATCCGCGCCGGAAATTGCAGAAATGTCCTTGCATTATTCCCGTCCGGATGGTATAATATAATTGTAGACCTGTCCGCGGTCCTCTGCGGCAGGACAGGAGGATCAGACGTGACCAACCGAATCCCGATTAAACTGAAAAAAACAGCCGTCCTGCTGCTGGCCGCGGGTCTCTTCTCGTCCTGCGCCCTGCCTGGGATCCAGCTACGCGAAGCGAGTCCCCGCATAGAAGCGAGTCCCTTTATAGATGAATCTCCGGCCGGCGGAACGGTCTCCCGGAACGAACGCGATCCCGCGCCCCTTCCGGATACGCCGCGGACGCCGGACGATCCCGCCCCCGAACCCGTCGCGGAACCGGAACCCGTTCCCGAACCGACGCCGGAGACGGAACCCGAGACGGAGGCGGAACCGATCCCCGCGCCGGTCACGGAACCGGAGACGGAGGCCGCGGTCCCGGCTGCCGCTCTTCCCCCGGATCCGCCCATGCCCGAACCGGAACCCGAACCTGTGCCGGAGCCCGAGCCCGAACCTGTGCCGGAACCCGAGCCGCCGCGGAAGTTCTTTTCCGACGTCAGCGTGTCCTTCCTCGCCATGGGGGACAACCTGATCCACGAGAACATCCACATGGACGCGTCCTATCGCGGCACGGCGGATAAGGCCTACGACTTTCTCCCGATGTATCAGGACGTCGCCGGAGCCATCGCGTCCGCGGACGTGGCGTTCATCAATCAGGAGACCGTGATGGCCGGAGCCGAATGGGGCTACACGGGCTGGCCCTGCTTCAACTGCCCGCAGCAGCTGGGGCGCGACATGACGTCTCTCGGCATCGACGTCGTCAACCTCGCCAACAATCACATGCTGGACAAGACCGCGGACGGGCTTTCGTCCACGATGGACTTCTGGGACACCCAGCCGGTTCTCACCGTCGGCGCGTACCGGGACGAGGAGGACGCCGCGCGGATCCGGACCATCGAGCGGGACGGCGTGGTGTTCGCATGGCTGGCATACACCCTTCACACAAACGGCATCGTCAAGCCCGCCTCCTCCCCGCTCGTGGTTCCGTATATCGACGACGAGCTCATTCTCTCCGATCTCGAGAGGGCGAAGGAGGCCGGCGACTTTGTCATCGTGTCGATCCACTGGGGAGACGAAAACACCCAGACGCCGAACGACGAGCAATACCGGCTGGCGCGGCTGATCGCGGACAACGGGGCGGACGTGATCCTCGGCCACCACTCCCACACCCTCCAGCCCATCGAGTGGCTCGAGACCGACCGGGGGCGCACCCTCTGCGTCTATTCCCTCGGCAACTTCGTCTCCGGCATGTCGCGGCCCGTGAATATGGTGGGCGGTCTCTTCCGCTTCAACGTCGTCTCGGACGCGGACGGGCGGCTGATCCCCGCGGATCCCGTCCTCGAGCCCACCGTCTTCTATTACGGCATGGACTGGTTCAATACGCACGTCTATATGCTGTACAACTATACTCCCGAAATCGCGGCAACCCACGGTCTCGCCATCTCCGGCTATACCCTCACCCCGGACGCCGCGCGCCAGTACGTCACGAACGCCGTCGATCCGGAATTCCTCCCGGACTGGATGAAGTGACCGGCGGGAATCAAACGAACACGAAAGGAACCACCTCCATGGCTAAATACCGCAAATCCCGCGTGGACACGGCGTTCGCCGAGGCCTGCTCCGGCATTGTCCGCGACATCAAGGACCCCCGGGTCGCAGGCGTGATGATCTCCATCCTCGACGCGGACGTGTCCGCCGATTTCAAATTCGCAAAAGTCTATTATTCCGTCTACGGCGAGCACGACCCGAAGGAACTGGCAAAGGGCCTGAAATCCGCCGTTCCCTACGTCCGCTCCCGCATCGCCGAAGAACTGAATCTGCGGATCAACCCGGACATTCAGTTCATCCGGGACGACGGGATCCGCCGGGGCGCCGAGATCTCCGCCTTGCTGAAGAAGATCGAGCCGGAGCTGGCCGCAGCCGACGCGCGTGACGCCGCCGAAAAAGCCGCGGAGGACGGGGGAGAGGACGATGCCTGACTTCCCCGCCGTATCCGTCGAAGCGCTCGCCGACGCCCTTCCCTCCTTCGGGCGGACGCTCATCCTCACCCATGTGAACCCGGACGCGGACTGCGTGGGTTCCGCGCTCGGTCTCGGCGAGATGCTCCGCGTGATGGGAAAGGAGACGAAAATCGTCTGTCCCACGCCGCTGCCCGCCTACGCCGCCTTCCTGCCCTCCCTCGCCGGACGCGCGCCAGAAGAGCTGACGCCGGATCCGGAGGACGCGGACCGCTTTGACACCGTCGTGTCCGTGGACGTGGCCTCACCGGCTCAGCTCGGGGATCTTGCGGCCTATATCCCGCGGATCCGCTTCATGGTGGATCACCACGGAAAAGGCGTGCCCTTCGCCCCCTGCCTGATCGATCCGAACGCCGCCGCCGTCGGGGAGATCCTCGTTTCCCTGTACCGCATCCTGCGCGGGCGGGGGATCCTCCCCGAACTGCCCGACGCGGCCCGGTGCCTGTACTGCGCCGTCGTCGGAGACACGGGGGGGTTCCAGTTCTCGAACACCACCCCCGCCACCCACCGCGCCGCCGCGGAGCTCCTTGACGTGATCGTCCGGGACGCCGACGCGGGCAAACCCGATCCCGCCGAGCTGTGCCGCAGGCTGCTGACCGAGCGGACGCTCACCGACCTGAAAGCCCGCGCGCTGGCCGTGAAGAACCTGAAGCTCTGTCGCGGAGGCAGGCTCGCGGCGGTCCTCTTCACCACGGACATGCTTCGGAAAGAAGGACTGACGGAGGAGGATCTCGGCGGAGCGGTGGACATTCCCCGCAGCGTATCGGGATCCGCCGTCGCGCTCACCCTGCGCCAGAATCCCGCCGATCCCCGTAAATTCCGCCTCTCCTCCCGCGCGAACGAGGACGTGGACTGCGCTTCGGTCTGCGCGTCCTTCGGCGGCGGAGGGCACAGGAGAGCGGCGGGCTGCACGATCGAAGCAGACACCCCCGAGGAAGCCTTCCGCATCGCCGTGGAAGCCTTCTCCGCCATCGTATGACGGACTTAGTCCGAAAGAAAAGCCATGATCAGAATACTGCACACAGCCGACATACATCTTGACAGCCCCTTTTCCGGGCTCGATCCGAGCGCGGCGGAGCTCCGGCGGAACGAACTGCGCCAGACCTTCATGTCCATGATGACCGCCGCCAAACGGGCCGACGCCGATCTCATCCTCATCGCGGGGGATCTCTTTGACGGCGCGTCCGTGAGCCGGGACACCGTGCGGATGCTCTGCCGGGAGTTCGAGACCTTCGGGCGTCCGGTCTTCATCGCGCCCGGGAACCACGATCCGGCCTCCCCGGGGAGCGTCTGGCAGCGGGTCACCTTCCCGGACAACGTCCACGTCTTCACCTCGGCCGAGCCGGAGGGCATCGATCTCTCGGACGAGGACGGGGAGGACACCGGCGTCACCATCTACGGATTCGCCTTCACCGGGCCGGATCTTGTGACGGTTCCCATCGCGGGCTGGACAGCGGACGAACCGGAGCGGATCAACCTGCTCCTCTGCCACTGCGACATGACGAACCCGAAGTCCTCCGACTGCCCCGTCACGCCCGCCCACCTCGCCGCCTTCGGAGCGGATTACGCCGCGCTCGGACACATCCACAATCCCCCGCCGCCCGGAGAGAACAACCGGTGGGCCTATCCCGGCTGTCCCGAACCGCGGGGCTTTGACGAAACGGGCCCGAAAGGCGCGATCTTCGCCGAAATCGAAAAGGAGGACGGCGTCTCGAAGGTCCGCCTGCGCAGGATCCGCTTCTCCCGCCGCCGGTACGAGAAGGACACGCTGGACTGCACCGGGTGCGACACGAACGACGACGTCCGGATCCGGATTCGGGAGAAGATCTCCGCGTCCGGATGGGGGGACGACACCCTCGCCGCGCTCCGCCTGACCGGATTCGTGTCCCCCTCCCTGCTTGTCGATACGGAAACCCTCGCCGCGGAGGACTGCGGTCTCTTCTCCCTCCGGCTGACGGACGACACCCGGCCGGACGCCCCGCCCGACGAGCTTGCCGCCGATCCCGGGCTGAGGGGAGCCGTCTGGCGGGAGCTGGAGCCCGAGCTGAAATCGGCCGATCCCCGCCGCCGTGAGGTCGCCGTCCGCGCTCTCCGGTACGCGCTCTCCGCAGTTGCCGGGGACAAAGTCTGAAACAAGATCGGAATGGTTGGATCATGATCATCAGAACCTTACACATAGACCGCTTCGGCGGACTGAGGGACAGAACGCTGAACCTGAACGCGGGCGTGAACGTCTTCTTCGGCCCCAACGAATCGGGAAAGAGCTCCGCGGCGGGATTCGTGAAATTCATGCTCTACGGGCTTCCCTCCCGCGAAAAGGCCGTCAACCCGGAGAAAAGCCGCGCGCTCGACCGCGAGACCGGATCCGCCTCGGGCTGGATGAAGATCCGCGCGGACGACGGCGCCGAATACCGTCTCGAACGGACCGCCTCCCCCGGCGATACGGGAGCCGTGAAGGACCGGGTCCGGATCGTGAACGAAAAGACGGGCGAGATCACAGAAGGGGTGAATCCCGGAGAATTCTTCTTCGGCGTCCCGGAGGAGGTCTACGCGTCCTCGGCCTTTGTCCGTCAGGGCGCGATCCGTCCGGGTACCCCCGATCATCCGTCTTCGGGCGGGATGCGCGGGGCCGTGGAAAACCTCCTGACCTCCGCGGACGAGGCGGTGGATCTGAGGCGGGCGTCCGAATCGCTGGAGGAGCGGCGCAAATCCCTCTCCGGGAAGAACGGAGGAGGGGAGATCGCCGCCCTTGCGGAAAAACGCGCCGCGCTTCTGGCCGAACGGAACTCCACCGCCGCAAGAACCGCCGAAGCCCTGTCCCTTTCCGTCTCGCTCGACGATATCCGCCGCCGGATCGCGGAGCTCGAGGCAAACCGCGCGCGGTACGAGGGGATTTTCGATTCGCTCGAAAAGATCACCGTCAAGAGGCGCATCGACGCCGCGGACGAAACGGAAAGCCAGCTCAAAAAGGTGCGCGCCGCCCTCGCCGCTCTGAATCCGGGCGGGGACACCTTCTCCGCCGACGACAGCTTCGACGACCTTCTGAACGAGGCCGAGCGCGAGATTCGAACCTACGAGGAGGAGAGGATCGCCTTCCGGGAGCGGTTCCCGGGCGAGCGGGACTTCCCCTCGAAGCTGCGGCCCTATCCCTTCTCCTCGGACAATTCTTCGGACGAGGACGAGGCGACCCGCCTGATCCCGGATCTGCCCGAGGACGGCCCCATCCCCGCCGCGTCCCTGTCGGAGCTGACGGAGGACGGCATGGTGGAGCCCTACGAGGACACCGGCGCGCTCGCCATGGAAGGGGAGCTTGTGACGGACGGCGGGGACGACAGCCTTCCCGATCCCCACGAGGCGATCGAAACGGCGAAGCATCTCTCGAAGGTCACGAAATGGGAATTCTTCGCGGGCATCTTCTTCGCCTGCCTTGCGCTGCTCGGGCTTGGCCTGTCGATCGGGCTCTCGGGAACGGATATCTCCCCGGTGCCCGCGCTGATCGCCACCCTCGTTCTCATGACGCTCTCCCTCACCACGGTCGTGGCCCATGTGCTGTCCTCCTCCCGCCTGAACGCCCTGCTCGCGGAATGGAACGCCGAATCCGCGGACGAGATCGAAATCGCGGTGCAGGAGCATCTGATCGCCGTGGAGCGGAAGACTGCCGGTGAAAAGGAACGCAAACGCCTCTCCGCCTCCCTCGAATCCGCCCGCGTCAGACGAAACGCCGCCGCCGCCCGGATCAACGAGCTTGCCGACCGCGTGGGGATCTCTCCCCGTCAGGATATCCACGAGACGCTCCGCCTGCTCCGGAAGAAGACCAATTCCGAGGCATCCGACCGCCGCCAGCTGTCCGCCCGCCGCAGTCAGCTCGAAGGACGGCTCGAGGTGCTCAGAGAACAGCTCGGAGAGGTGGACGTTTCCGCCGCCGAGCTCGACGCCCACGCCGCGCTCGGAACGGTCTGGGGACGCGAGGCCGCCTCCCTCAACGGACAGCAGATCAAGGATCTCACCAGAGAGCGGGACTTCACGGAAAGCGCGCTCCGGTCCGCCGAACTGCGCCGCGCCTCCCTCGAGGAAAAGCTCGCCGAAATCGGAAAGATCACGCGCACCGCGGACGAGCTGGACACCATGATCGAAGCCGCGGACGAAAGGCTGGAAGAGCTGACCCTGCGGCGGGACGCGCTCGAGCTGGCCTCCTCCGCGCTGAAAAAGGCGGGAGAGAGCGTCCGTCAGGGGATCATCCCCCGCATCGCGCAAGCCGCCTCCAGACGGGTGAGCGAAGTCAGCGGGGACTGGGACCGGATGCTGCTCGACGACCGCCTCTCCTGCTCCCTCGCTTCGGACGACGCCGTTTTGCCCTCCGAGCTTCTGTCCCGCGGCACGGCCGATCTGTCCTTCCTCTCCCTCCGCCTCGCGCTGACCGGAGAGCTGTTCCGCGGTGAGCGTCCCCCGGTGATCCTCGACGAGAGCTTCGCCCACATGGACGCCGACCGAACCGCCCGTTTTCTCGCAACCCTGACGGAAAGCCCGGCCCCTGCCCAGACCCTTGTTTTCACCTGCCGTTCCGACGAAGCGGACGCCGCGCGGGAACTGGGCTGCCCGGTGATCGAACTCTGACCGTCCCCCCGGCTCCCCGTCGGGCCGAATCCCACCACCTCTCAGGAGTGACGCAAATGGAAAAACGCTACATTCTCGCGCTGGATCAGGGAACCACCTCCTCCCGGGCCATTCTGTTTGACCGGAATCAGCGGCTCGTCGGCTCCGTTTCCCGCGAATTTCCCCAGATCTACCCGAAGGAGGGATGGGTGGAGCACGATCCGGCGGATATCTGGTCGTCCCAGTACGGCTGCGCCACCGAAGTAATGGCCCGCTGCGACGTCTCTCCGGCTGAAATCGCCGCCGTCGGGATCACCAATCAGCGGGAGACCACCGTCGTATGGGAGCGCTCTACAGGCCGTCCCGTCTCGGGCGCCATCGTCTGGCAGTGCCGCAGGACCGCGCCCCTTGTGGAAGAGCTGACCGCGGACGGATGGGGCGAGATCATCCGGGACAGGACCGGACTTGTCCCCGACGCCTATTTCTCTGCCACCAAGATCCGCTGGATCCTTGACAACGTCCCGGGAGCCCGGGAAAAGGCGGAGGCCGGCGAGCTCTGCTTCGGCACGGTGGACAGCTGGCTGCTCTGGAAGCTGACCGAAGGGCGGGTTCACGCCACCGACCGCACCAACGCCTCCCGCACCATGCTCTACAACATCCGTGAAAACCGGTGGGACGACGGGCTGCTCGCGCATTTCGGCGTTCCCCGCTCCATGCTCCCCGAGGTGAAGAGCTCGTCGGAGATTTACGGAACCACCGCGCTCTTCGGAGGGAATACCCCGATCGCCGGGATCGCGGGGGATCAGCAGGCCGCGCTTTTCGGCCAGGGTTGTTTCCGCCCGGGAGACGCCAAGAACACCTACGGGACGGGCTGCTTTCTGCTCATGAACGTCGGCACCGAGCCGCGGATGAGCGAAAACGGACTGCTCTGCACCGTGGCGGCGACGGCGGCGAGCGAACCCGTGCAGTACGCGCTCGAAGGCTCGGTCTTCACCGGAGGGGCGGTCACTCAGTGGCTCCGGGACGAAATGCAGTTCTTCCACGACAGCGCGGATATCGAAGAAATGGCGAAGAGCGTTCCGGATTCCGGCGGCGTCTATCTCGTTCCCGCGTTTACCGGACTCGGCGCGCCGTGGTGGGATATGTACGCCCGCGGCACGATCACCGGCATTACCCGCGGAACGAAGCGCGCGCACATCGTCCGGGCCGCCGAGGAGTCCATCGCCTATCAGTCCGCCGATCTCATCGCGGCGATGGAGCGGGACATGGGTTCTCCGATCCGCGCGCTCCGGGTGGACGGCGGCGCGACGAGGGATTCCTTCCTCATGCAGTTTCAGGCGGACGTGATCGGCAAGCCCGTCCTCCGCCCCGCGATCCGGGAGACGACAGCCCTCGGAGCGGCGTATCTGGCGGGACTGGCGACCGGCTTCTGGTCCTCCCGCGACGCCCTCACGGAAAACCGTCAGCCGGAGGAGGAATTCGTCCCGTCCATCACCCCGGAAAAGCGTTCCGCCCTGCTCGACGGCTGGCACGAGGCCGTGGGGATGGCGACGGCGCACAGATAACCGCACAGAAAAAACGAATCCGGCCTTTCCCTTTTCCGGGGCTGAGGTCGGATTTTTCGCCGCAATCGTCAGGTATCCAGCTCGTACACCGTCAGAACGTCCGTATCGGTATCGTAGACAAACAGAGTGAAATTCAGCGAGGGACGGAGAAAGGCCCGGGTCTCCCCCTCCTGATCCCAGCTTTCGGACTGCCGGTCAAAGAAGCAGTAGTATCCTTCCGCAGGCCACTCGTCCGGAAGCAGTTCCAGCCCGCCGGTTCCTCCGATCCACTCGGACAGTTCCTCTCCAAAGGGGAGCGGCTTCCAGCGGGACGCGGCCGGAAGGGCATAGGCTAACGCGCCCGTGTCCTCGCCCCCGTAACGAAAGCTGTCATACCGGTACCGGGTCAGCCGCTCCCCGTCGCCGAGAAACCCGCCGTGGGTATCCTTGTCTTCGAGCATTCCGTGCAGACGGCGGGTATGGACCAACTCGACGCCGCATTCTTCGGACAGACGGTCAAGATGGTACGCCTCCGCCGCCGAACGGGTCAACGGGAAACCGACTTCGCATGAGACGAGAAGCCACAGCAGCAGGACGGCTGTCCCGGCTCTGAGGATGCCTTTCACTCCTTCTCCTCCCGAAATTCGAGAATATCCCCCGGCTGGCACTCGAGGACCGCGCAGATCCGGTCCAGCGTCTCGAAGCGCACGGCCTTGGCGCGTCCGTTTTTCAAAATCGACAGATTGGCGATGGTGATGCCCACCTTCTCGGAGAGCTCCGTCAGGCTCATCTTCCGCTTGGCCAGCATAACATCCAGATTTACAATGATCATATCGCACCTCACACCGTCAGATCGTTTTCTTCCCGGAGGACGGCGGCCTTGAGGATCAGGTGGGACAGGGCTCCCGCGCACACCGCGACGATGAGTCCCGCCGCCCCGACGAGGATCGCAAGGATCAGCCACGGTCCGGACATCGCGCTGAACGCGGAGGCGAAGACGATGATCCCGATCCAGAAATACGCCACGTCCGCGAGCGCGAGATAGGAGATGATCTTCATGCGCCGCGCGTTTTCCCTCGAGAAGGAGTTGTCCCGTCCGATTTCCGAGGCGATCTTCCACGAGAGAACGAACGCCGCGAGGATCGGAAGGACGGTCAGCTCCACGAAGATCAAGCAGGGAAGATACAGGCCGGACAGCTCGGGCGCCGCCTCCTTCCACTCACCCGCGACGGCGGGAACGTACAGCCCGTACACGGCCGCGCAGCAGAGAAGAGCCAGCACGATCGCTGCTTTCAACAGGTTTGAAAAGGTTTTCTGTGTCATAAGCGCACCTCTCAGATGTCAGTGATTGAATATGGATCCCCTGCCGCGGACAGGTTCCGGATCCAGTGCCCCTATCATAGCACGAAGCAGAGCGTTTGTCAATATGTTTTTATCGTTTTTCGATAATTTTTCATCGATTTTTTCAAAAGCGCTCCCACTCCCGCGCGTCGGGGACAATGGATGGGAGGGACATGCCCTTCATGCTGCCTGTCCGGTGTCTCTCCGGAAAGCGCAAAATTATTTCGGAGAAACCCCTTGACAAATCGACCTGCCTGTGGTATGATATGTTCTGTTCGGGAGACGAAATCCAGTTCCGGACGGATGCGAGTGTAGTTCAGTGGTAGAATTCCAGCCTTCCAAGCTGGTTATGTGGGTTCGATTCCCATCACTCGCTTGATGTGCCTTTAGCTCAGCTGGATAGAGCAACTGCCTTCTAAGCAGTAGGTCGTGGGTTCGAGTCCCCCAAGGCACGCCATCGGCTTATGCCGAAACGGACGTGCCCGACTGAGGGACGTTCGTTCCTCCGCCGTGATCATCGCGGCGTTTTCATACGCTGTCTTTATGACAGCGGCTCACGGTGGAATTAGCTCAGCTGGTTAGAGCGCCAGGTTGTGGCCCTGGAGGTCGTGGGTTCGAACCCCATATTTCACCCTCACCGCACGATGGAACGTGCGGTTTTTTTGTGCCTTCGGCACACTGATATAATAACCCTTCTAAAGGGAAATAAAAACGAAACGCTGCGCGTTTCTGGAAATGGATGCCCTGCTCAGGGCGGGAGGCACGGGGGGACACCATCTCAGGCCGAAGTTTTCCCCCCGTGCGGGGGTTTCCTTGGCCATATGGCATAACCTAACCTTTCGTCCTTGAATCGAAAATCAATTATGTATCCCACTGTCCTCGCGCGAAGTTTCGCCTTTGGCGAACTTCAGAAATTCGCCTTTGGCGAACTTTCAGCGGTCCGCGTTTGTGCAGTTGGAGGTCGAAGAGCTTCAGTCGCGCATTGGGCATTGGGAACATAGTTGGTTAGTGCAGACAAAACTTGTCAGAGCAGTTCTGTGTACGACCAGATTGTTTTGAAGCGAAACAGTATGAAAAAAGCGCAGACCTCGTTCGGAAGCCTGCGCGGCTGGGGGTGAGTCCGGTCACCGGAACACCACGGTAAAGCGGTCATCCTCGCGCTCCACGTCCCGCAGCATGTGGCGCAGTCCCACGGCATACTCGCCGAGGCCAGCACGAAGCGCGTCGAAGTTTTCGATCTCGATCGTCAGGGGAGCGGCGGGAAGGAGTTCGTGAAGCAGTACGTCGTGGAGCGCGTCCAGATTCCGTCCGAAATAGTCGGGCAGATCCATGTGGGATTCCAGCGCGTCGTACAGCTCGCGGCGGCTTGCGATGGACGCTCCGTCAAGGATCACATATTTCATGTCATTCCTCCCCGTAAAGAAGCTCAAAGGTTTCGTAGTGATCCCCGGTGTAGTAAATCAGGCCGTCGTTAGAGTATACGATCCGTTTCGCTCCCCGGGAGGATTTGCCGAGGGTCCCGATGTCGCACTCGTGGTATTCCCTGCCCTTCTTCTTCGGAAGGACCCCCTCGTAGTTTCCGAAATAGGATCCGCCGATGCACTTTCCGGGCGCGTACCGTTCGAGGGATCCGCCCGTCCAGCCGAGCTTCTCCGCCTCTTTCTTCGAAATGTAGTTGGGCGGGAGCTTTCCGTAGGTGTGGATGTACAGTGCGACGTTTTCTTTGTCGTCGTAGGATCCGTTCTCGTCGATGGCCGGTTCGGGTTCCGGCTCCGGTTGAGGTTGAGGCTCGGGCTCCGGTTCAGGCTCTGCGGCGGGCTCCGGTTCGGGCACAGGCTCCGGTTCGGGCTCGGGCGTGACCTCCGGGGCGGGGGCGGGATCGTCGGCAGGTTCGGCCGCTTCGGCAGGCTCGTCCTGTCCCTCCGCTTCGGTGGCTGCGGGCTGCTCCGGCTGTTCCGGCTGCTCCGGCTGAACTGCCTGCTCCGGTTGTTCCGCTTGCTCCGGTTCCTCCGGATCGTTCAGCGTGAGTCCGCCGTCGCCGTAATCCTTCGAGGAGTTGTCCGCCGATCCGTTGTCCGCCAGTTCCAGAGCGAGATCCAGTATTTCGCCGACCGCCGATTCGCTGCATCCGGTCAGAACGCCGGAAAACAGCACGGCCAGCGTCAGCAGCGCAAGCAGTCCCGCCGCGGTTCTCTTCCACATAGGTTTCGTCCCCTTCCTTTCCCGTTATCGTTCCGTTTCTCCGAGGCGGGCGGTCACTCCAGCGGTTCCAGTATGACTTCCGCTTCGGCGTTCGTCTGTCCGTTCTCCCGGACCGACCGCAGATAGTACACGTCGTCCGCCGCGCCCGCGTAATACTTGATGCTCTCTCCGAGGGGAGCCTCCGACAGGAACGCGATCCCCATCGAAATCACGCGCTGTCCCTTCATCTCCGTTCCCAGATAGGAGCAGAGGACGTCGGGATAGCGGGTGTTGTTCATATGCCCGTTCATGTCCACGTCGGCGTATTCCACCGCGCGCTCGCCGTTCAGCACAAGTCCGGCCTCCTCCGGGATCCGGAAGCGGGAGGGCAGATCCAGCTCGATCATCTCATCCTGCCCGTACCGGAAATCGAACTCCGTCACGCGGTGGAGCTTATGGTCGTGCAGTCCCACCAGCGCCCAGACGGAGACGCCCTCCGCCACGATCACGCCGTCCCGGAGCACCCGGTAGCAGCGGTTGAACTGCGCGCCCCTCGATTCGCAGGCCCACGACTGGGTCGTGATGAGGTCGTGCGTGTGAAGCGGCGCGTAGGAGCTGATCCTGATCCGGCTGAGGACAAAGGACAGCCCCTGCTCCATAAGGGAGTCGTAGGACGGGCCGTCCGCCTCCATCTGGCTGGTCGCCGCGTCCTGCATGTACTTGAGGAGGTTCGATACGGATACGATGTTGTTCTGATCCACCTCGTTGGCGTTCACCCGGTATTCCCCGGACCATTTCATGTGCTGTATTCTCCTGCCGCGCGGGCCGCGATGTTCAAAGCGGGGAGGAACCGTTTGAGTTCCTCCCCATGGTTTCGTCTATTCCGGATCAGAGGGTGTTCGCGCTGCCGAGGACGTCGTGGATCTTGTGGGAGACCATCTTCTTGACCTCGGAGCGGGCGACGGAGAGATAGACTCTCGGGTCAAACGCCTCCGGCTGCTCGTTGAACACGCGGCGGATACCGGCGGTCATGGCGAGGCGGATGTCGGAGTCGATGTTGATCTTGCAGACCGCGAGGGTGGCGGCCTTTCTCAGCTGCTCCTCCGGGATGCCGACCGCGTCCGGGAGCTTTCCGCCGAGGGCGTTGATTTCCTTGACGTATTCCTGCGGAACGGAGGACGCGCCGTGGAGAACGATCGGGAATCCGGGCAGTCTCTTCGCCACTTCCTCGAGAATGTCGAAGCGGAGCGGCGGGGGAACGAGGATGCCGTCGGCGTTTCTGGTGCACTGAGCGGCGGTGAACTTGTACGCGCCGTGGCTGGTGCCGATGGCGATGGCGAGGGAGTCAACGCCCGTGCGGGACACGAATTCCTCGACTTCCTCGGGACGGGTGTAGGAGCTGTCCTCGGCGGAGACTTTCACTTCGTCCTCGACGCCGGCCAGTCTGCCGAGCTCGCCTTCCACAACGACGCCGTGCGCGTGGGCGTATTCCACGACCTTCTTCGTGACGGCGATGTTGTCCTCGAAGCTGTGGTGGGAGCCGTCGATCATGACGGAGGTGAACCCGCCGTCGATGCAGGCCTTGCAGATCTCAAAATCCGCGCCGTGGTCCAGATGAAGCGCGAGGTCGATGCCGCTGTCCTCGATGGCGGCCTTGGCGAGTGCCATCAGATACGCCTGCTTCGCGTACTTTCTCGCGCCGGCGGAAACCTGAAGGATCACCGGGGAATTCGCCTCTCCGGCAGCCTCCGCGATGGCCTGGATGATTTCCATGTTGTTGATGTTGAACGCGCCGATCGCGTAATGGCCTTCATAGGCCTTTTTGAACATTTCGGTTGTGGTGACGAGTGCCATAGGTATCTCCTGTCTCAATAAAATAAGGGCTCTTTGCTAACCGGTTTATTGTACCGCATACAGCGGGAAAAATCAAGTTCTTTCCGCAAAATAACCTGTTAATTCTTTTTCAGCCCCCAAAAACTGCTCCGGACTCAGAAGGCGAACTGGAACACGCAGAACGCCGCGTATACCGCGAGAAGCAGGATCCCCTGCCACCGCGCCATTTTCCCGCGGATCAGGGCGGGGACGGTCAGGATCAGCATTACGCCGAGCATGACGGGGGCGTCGATGACGAGCGAGGCGTTGATCCCGGCCACGGTCTTTCCGGCGGGCAGGGCGAAGGGGCTCAGGGTGACGGCCATGCCGCTGACCAGCACCAGATTGAAGAGGTTCGCGCCGACGATGTTCCCCAGGGAGAGGGCGCCGTGCCCCTTGGCCAGGGAGGTGATGGCGGTGACCAGCTCCGGGAGGGACGTACCGAGCGCGACGAAGGTCAGGGCGATGACGGATTCCGGGACGCCCATCTTCTCCGCGATGATCGTGCCGTTGTCCACGAGCAGGTCCGCGCCGACCGCGATGAACGCCGCGCCGACGACAAGCAGGAGGATCTCCATCCAGAGGGGCTTTTTCCGGGCAGGCTCGATCTCCCCGCTTTCCGCGGAATCTGCGGAGTCTTCGGAGGGCAGATTTCTCCCCGAGAGGCCCTGACGGACGGTGACGATCATGTACGCGAGGAAGACGAGGAGCAGAACGATGCCGGACCAGCGGTCAAACCGTCCGAAGGCGTAGGCGTTGAAGAGATAGAATACCGCGGACGCGAAGAAGAAGGCCACGGGCAGCCTGAGGGATTTCCGGTCCACCTTGCCCGGTTTCACGGCGACGGTCAGCGCGGCGATCAGGGCGGTGTTGCAGATCACGGAGCCGATGGCGTTTCCGTAGGCGATCCCGCCCGCGCCCTTCACGGCGGAAGCCGAGGAGACCATGACCTCCGGCAGGGTGGTGCCGATGGAGACGACGGTCGCCCCGACGAGGATCTCCGGAATGTGGAACCGGCGGGCGATCCCCGTGGCTCCGTCCACGAACCAGTCCCCTCCCTTGATCAGGAGCAGAAGGCCCAAAAGAAACAGCAGTACCGGTACGAGCATGATTTTGATTCACTCCTTGCGTTTGTTTTTCCTGTATGGATGTTCGTCCGCCGCGTCAGAGCAGCGATTTGACGAAGATTTCGATCCCGATGGCGATGAGGATGCAGCCGCCGAGCACGGACGCGCGTCCGGAGAGCTTTGTCCCGAACACTCTCCCGAGCCGTACCCCGCCCGAGCAGAGCGCGAAGGTCACGGCGGCGATGATGAGGGAGGCGGTCAGAGCGGCTTTCCAGTCGTAAGCGGAGATGGTGAACCCGACGGAGAGCGCGTCGATGGAGGTCGCCACGCCCTGCCAGAAGAGCGTCCCCCCGGACCGGCGGTTTCCTTCCTCTGTCGGCTTTTCCCCTTCCGGGCCGCCGCGGATCCCTTCGAAGAGCATCTTTCCGCCGATCCAGCAGAGCAGGATAAGCGCGATCCACGGGATGAAGGGCTCGATGCTGCGGAACAGCTCGACCGCGCTCCGGACGAGAAACCACCCGATCATGGGCATGAGAAACTGAAATCCCGCGTAAACGCCTGCGATCCCGGCCATTCTCGACCGCTTCATATCCGGTTCGGCCAGCCCGTCGGCCAGCGACACGGAGAAGGCGTCCATCGCCAGACCTACCCCCAAAAGCGCGCTGTTCAGCAAAAACAACAGATTCAGAGCCATCGTTCATCTTCCCCCCGAGAGAGATTCGTTCCCCTGCATTGTATCCGCCCGGCCCCTTCCTCATGCGGTCCGCGGAACGGAGGCATGAAAAAAGACCGCGGTGCGATGCCATCGGTCACAAAGTCCGGATGATGCCGGGGGCGCGTCTCCCTCTCCCCGATCCGAACAAAAACGGAGCGGAGCGGGAACGGAACGCGGGACACAGGACGGGATCTGCCGCCATGAGTCTCGCAAATTAAAGCAAGCCAGACGCCAATCGCGCCGGGACTGTTGACTTGCTGCGCGAAAACCTCCGCGCTTGCTACTCCCCCAATGCGAGCCTATTATACCATGAAGCGGGGATTTTGTCAAGAAAAACCGCAAAAATCGCCTTTTAGGAACGAACCGGATCCCGCAATCTTTCCCCGCTCCCATCCAAACGCATTGACATCCCGCCCGTTTTCTGCTACAATATGCTCCAAAGAAAACCGTCGTCTGCTGGAGGTGAAGCGTTCGATGCTCGACGGGGAACTGCTCAGGCGGCGTCTTGCGGAACGGGGGCTCTCCCTCGCATGCTTCGCCCCGCCCGAAACCGGATCTACCAACAACGACGCGAAGGAATACGCGAAAACCGCTCCGAAGGAACCCGTTCTCTTCGCAGCTGACCGGCAGACCGCAGGGCGCGGACGGCAGGGAAAAACCTTCGTCTCGCCTCCGGGAGGACTCTATATGTCCCTCCTCCTGACGACGGAACTTCCCACCGAGGGAGCCGTCGGCGTGACCGGATGCGCCGCCGTCGCCGCCTGCCGGGCCGTTGAGGAGTGCGCCGCCGTCCCCGCCCGGATCAAATGGGTCAATGACATCCTCGTGCCGATCCCGTCCTCCGGCCGATGGGGAAAGGCCGCCGGGATCCTCTGCGAGCGGGTTGAGACCGAGTCGGGGAGCGCGCTTGTGATCGGCATCGGGCTCAACGTCGGATCGGCTCCGAAGGTGGAGGGCGCGAACTTTCCCCCCGCCGCCCTTGCCCGCCCTGATCATCCCGTGGAGCCGGAGCTGCTCTGCGCCTGCCTGACGGAACGCTTTCTCTCCTTCGCGCGGGACGGATTCCGGTTCTCCCGCGCCGTCCGGGAATACCGCGAGCGCAGCGTCGTTCTGGGGCAGCAGATCGTCTTTGTCCGAGACGGGATCTCCCGCACCGGCACCGTCCGCGCGATCGACGACGACGGATCCCTGCTCGCGGACACTCCGGAGGGCCCCGTCCGTCTGGACAGCGGCGAAATCAGCGTCCGGCTCTCCCCGCGGGCATGACGTCGCGTTTCCCGTTTCATTTTAACGTTTTCAGGTATTCTATACTATAAGAATCGAGGCATACCATGGCTGAACTCATCGATCAGAAGACGCTTGCCTACATCAATATGTACGGCGTGCTGGGCGGACTGGTCTCGCTCTGCGACAACGTCCCCGAAGCCCGGAAGATCCTCGGGCAGAGCGGCTGCTCCATCGGCTTTGCCGTGAAGGACGGGCCGAAAGCGACCCTGACCTTCATCGGAGGACGCTGTCTCATCAAAGAGGGCGTGGAGGACTGCGAGATCCGCCTGCCCTTCTCCTCTCCGGCTAAATTCAACGGCATGATCAACGGCACCGTCACGCCCGTCCCCACGAAGGGCATCACCCACCTGCCCTTTCTGCTCGGCAAATTCAAAAAGCTGACAAACCTTCTCGAAACCTACCTCCGCCCGACGGACGAGGCGATGAAGGACGAGGAATTCTACCGGGCCAGCACCGCGGTCATGTTCCGCGTGATCGTCAACGCCGTCGCGCAGATCGCCAATCACGACAAAATCGGGCAGTTCTCCGCCTCGAACATCGTGGACGGCGCGATCCTCATGGAAATCAAGGATTTCCAGAAGGCGGTCCTCATTGCGAAGGACGGACGGCTCGCGTTCAGCCAGAAGGTTCCGAAGACCGTCATGTCCTATATGCAGTTCGCCGACGTGAAGACCGCGCGGGATCTCTTCGACGGAAAGATCAACAGCGTCGCGGCAGTCGGGACCGGAGCCGTGCGCATCGGCGGCATGATCTCCCAGATCGACAACGTCAACCGCATCCTCTCCCGGGTCGAGCTCTATCTGAGATGAGCGCGGATCCCTCTATTCACCATCCTCATGGAAACTGATCGGAGGCTAACCAGAATGGCACACGAAATCTATACCTATCCGAAATCGAGAGAGCTCTTCACGCGGGCGGAAAAAGTGATCCCGTCCGGCATCTACGGCCATCAGGGACCCGCGGAGGGCTGCTATATTCCCATCGAAGCCTATCCCCTCTTCAGCGATCACGCGTCCGGAACGTACTTCTGGGACGTGGACGGCCACCGCTTCATCGACTACATGTGCGCGTACGGCCCGAACATCCTCGGCTACAATGATCCGGACGTGGACGAGGCGGCGCGGAAACAGCGGGAAAAGGGCGACTGCACCACCGCTCCGAACGCCCTCATGGTGGACTTCGCCGAGCTGCTCGTGGATACCGTGGCGTCCGCGGACTGGGCTTTCTTCGCCAAGAACGGCAACGACGTCACCACCCTCGCCGTCATGGCCGCCCGCGCGTACACCCACCGAAAGAAGATCGTCTTCTTCAAGGGCTACTATCACGGCATCTCCCCATGGACGCAGAAGATCGACTACGCCGGCGTCATTGAAGAGGACGTCATGAACAACCTCTATGTGGACTGGAACGACGCCGAGGCCGTCGAGCGGGTCTTCGCCGAGAACAAGAACGAAATCGCCGCCGTCATTGCCCAGCCCTACATGCACGGGAACTTCAAGGACAACGAACTCCCTGCGGACGGGTACTGGGCAAAGCTCCGCAAGATGTGTACGGACAACTCCGCGGTGCTCATCGTGGACGACGTGCGGGCCGGATTCCGTCTGGATATCGCGGGGAGCGACCACTACTTCGGTTTCGAAGCGGACATGATCTGCTTCTGCAAGGCCATCGCCAACGGCTACAACGTCTCCGCCCTCTGCGGCAAGGAGTTCATGAAGAACACCATCTCCTCCATGTCCTACACGGGCAGCTACTGGCTCTCCGCCGTTCCCTTCGCCGCCGGGATCGCCTGCATCGAGAAGATGAAGCGGCTCGGCTGCCCGGAGCTTCTGATCCGAAAGGGGACCCAGCTCAAGAAGGAGCTCATCAAGGCGGCCGCGGACGTGGGGTTCGATCTCCATGTGTCCGGCGTACCGAGCCTCTTCTATCTCCGTCTGGCGGACGACCCGTCCCTGATGCTCCATCAGGAGTGGATCTCCGAGTGCGTGCGCCGGGGCGTGTTCTTCACCAGCCACCACAACCATTTCGTCAACGCCGCCCTGACCGACGCGGATATCGCCGAGACCGTGGCCGTGGCGCAGGAGGCGTTCGAGGCCGTCAAGATCAGACACCCGGAATTCTGACGCCGTCCGTCGGCAGGGAGGGATCCTCATGGTACAGATCAACGTCGATTTTCAGAAGAGAACCGGGCCGGTTAAGCCCATGCACAGCGTGAACAACGGACCGGCCGTCACCCGCGGGCTCGGGAACTTCGATGCCTTCCGGGACGCGGGATTCCCCTTTGCGAGAACCCATGACGCGGCTTTCTGCTCCTCCTACGGGGGGCAGCACACCGTGGACATCATCAACATTTTCCCCGATTTCGAGAAAGACGAGAACGACCCCGCCTCCTACGACTTCGATCTGACGGACGAATACATGGAGGCCATCCTCTCGGCGGGGACGGAGGTCTTCTACCGCCTCGGCAACAAGATCGAGCACGAGTCGAAGCGGTACGGATCCGTCCCGCCGAAGGACTACGGCAAATGGGCGCGGATCTGCGAGCACGTCGTCCGCCACATGAACGAGGGCTGGGCAAACGGCCATCATTACGGCATCCGGTATTGGGAGATCTGGAACGAGCCGGATCTGCATCCCCAGTGCTGGGACGGGCCGGACGAAACCTTCTTCCCCCTCTACGACGTGACGGCGCGCCACCTGAAAAAGTGCTTCCCCGATCTGAAAATCGGCGGCCCCGCGCTCACCTCGATCGACGCGCACTGGTTCTACGACCCCTTCTTCCGGTATCTGACAAGGGATCCGAATGATCCGGCCCCGATGGACTTCTTCTCCTTCCACCGATACGCGCGCGATCCCGCCGAATACGGACGCGACGCCAGACTGGCCCGGGAGGTCGCCGACCGATACGGATACCGGGACGCGGAGCTCATTCTCAACGAATGGAACTATGTCCGCCACTGGACGCCCGCCGAGGAGATCCTCTATTCCTATCGGACAAACCATTCCCTCAAGGGTGCCGCGTTCGTCGCCTCCTCCCTGATCGAGGCACAGCATTCCCCGCTCGACCACTTCATGTACTATGACGCGCGGATCGACACGCACTGGAACGGCCTCTTCGACTACTATACCAGGGGACCGCTGCCGCCCTACTTCGCCATGCGCGCGTTCGGGGACTGCTTCCGCCTCGGGTGCGAGGTCCATGCCTCCTCGGACAGCGGCGAGGTGCGGACGCTCGCGGCGATTGATCCCGGGGAAAGCGAGGCGAAGATCATGGTCTCCTATTACCGCGACGCCGAATCCATCGACGGATCGGGAACGGAGGACGCCGCCGAGACGCTCCGCCTCGGGTGGACCGGATTTGCCTCGGAGCGCGGCGTGGACGTTGAATACCGGATCCTCGACGGGACGCACAGCCTGACGCCCGTTTCGGAGGAGACCTTCTTCGGCACCTCCGGCGCGCACATCCTTCCCCTGCCCCTGTACACCACCGTCCTCGTCACACTGAAAAAGAGGGCGGAATAAAACTCAGACGAACAAAAGCCTGACGCAGCCTCCCTTTCGGAAGAAACCGCGCCAGGCTCTTTTTCTGCTTGATCGGATCCTGTGCTGTGATCCGCGCTCAGTCGAAGTCCTGGAGGATCTTTTCGTACGCCTTGTTCGTGATCTTTTTTGCGGAGACGAATTTCGAGGCGAGATCCGTTCCCTTGCTGAGAATCAGATTCACGAGAATGTCCCGGTTGATCGCGGGGTCGTACACATAACCGAAGTTGAACACGCGGCCCTGCCGGATCAGTTCGAGCATGAGGGGCATGGTCTCGTCCTGCGCGAACTTCGTCTGCATCGCCGTCTCGTAGTACGCGGGAATCACTTCGCTGTACGCCGCGGCGGAGAAGGCTTCGATCATCGTGCCGACAAAGTCCCGGTCGTCCTCCGTCAGCGTAACGGGAAGCGCCATCATAGAGGCGTGGCCGTCCACCTGCGTCAGATACTTTTCCTGCAGCTCGTCGTACTTTGGATAGGGGACGAGACCGTAGCTCAGCTCCTTGTCCCGATTGACCTCCACGTCGCGGACCATCATGGAGGCGAACAACGCCTGGCCGTTCCAGAAGATCATCTTCTTGCCGGAGGTCTGATCCATGAACGCGATATCGTCGTTCACGAGCAGGGCGTACATCTTGTCATAGATGGCATAGGTCTTTTCCGAATCCATGGCGAAGTAGGGCATGCCGTCCTCGTCGAACTTCGAGATGCTCTCCCCGCAGGCCCACCAGTAGTTCGAGACGGAGGCCAGCCACGGAGAGCCGTAGGAGTTGATGCCGTAGGTGTCCGCGTCCGTCATCTTCCCGTCGCCGTTGGAATCGTTCGAGACGCCCTTGACCATATTGTAGTAGGCGTCCAGCGTCCACTTCCCTTCCCGGACGAGATCGTAGGGCGTTTCCTCGATGATCAGGTTGGTCATCATCTCCTTGTTGAAGATGAGGCACCATGTCATTTCAAAGGTGTTCATACAGTAGTCGGAGGCCGTGACATACATGATGTGATTCACGGCGAGTTCCTTTGTAGCGTCCGTCCACCACGGCTTTTCAAAGTCGAGGTGCGGCATGTCGTACCAGTTCAGGGTCACGCCCGCCGAAGCGAGGGACGCCGTCAGGATCATGTGCTGGAATCCGACGTCGAAGGAGTGATCCCCCGCGCTCACCGCGTTCGAGAAGGTGTTGTTGAGGCTCCCCTCGGACACGGGAAGCAGGCCGAGCTCCATGTTGAACCGCTGCTGCAGCTCGACCGTGCGGTTGTAGACCGCGTCGTTGATGACGTCTCCGGTCAGCTCTTCCGCGGTGATCTCACGGAGGTGCTCGGCCTCGTCCCGGTACAGAACAGTGTAGATCCGGCCGCCGAAGTCCCGGTCCTCGAGCCCGTCCGAAAAGCCCTCCGTCTCCTCCGGAACCGTTGCGACCGCCTCCGGGGGCTGATTCTGAACGTCGGCTCCGGCGTTCCCCGGCCCCTCTTCCTCCTGAACCGGCGCGGAACACCCGGCCAGTCCGCCGCACAGCAGCACCGCTGCCAAAAGCAGAGAGAGTGTTTTTTTCATGTTCGGATCCTCCTCCCGAGTCTCACTTTCTGTGGTTCGTTCAACGGTATCTTATCACAAAACAAAACCGCCGTCAAGGGAAGAGCGTGAATTACCCTGCGGTAAAGAAGCGGTACAGCTGTTCCCTGTAGTCCGGGGCCGTGTCGTACGCCGCGTGACCGTATCCGTCATAGACGTGGAGGGAGAAATCCACGCGCCCGCCGAAGAGCCTTTCGAATTCCGCCGCGGTATCCGGACCGAGCACCCGGTCGTCGGACGCCGTGAGGGCGAGCACCGGACAGCGGATCGCCGGAACCTCGTCCGACGCGTCGAATCCCTCCGTTCCCCGGGCGAGAACCGCAAACCGCGCAAGCTCCTCCGCCGTCACCGTTTTTGCCGCCTCTGCGAGAAGATCCGAAAGTCCTGCGAACACCGGCACGGGATAGACCGCCTCCCCGAACGAACGATACAGCCCCGCGGCGTCCCCGTCCTCAGCCAGCCGCACCCATCCGGCAAGCGTACCGGCTCTCTCCGGATCCACTCTCGCCGCTGTCGATCCGAGGGCAAGCCGTCCGACCAGCTCCGGATGCCGGGCCGCGATCAGCATCGCCATCATGCCGCCCTGCGACGCGCCGAACAGACAGACGTCCTTCATCCCGAGCTCCGCCATCGCCCGCGCCGTGTCCTCCGCCATTTCGGAGACGGAATACACCGCGGGAAGCTCCTCTCTCCGGTCGAACACCGTCACCGTGAAGTCCTCCGCCATTGTCCCGTACGCCTGCGCCACCGCGTCCGCCGATCCCATGACCGACTGTACGCTCAGCCCGGGCAGAATCACCATGGACCGCGCCCCCTGACCGAACCGGAAATACCGCATGGAAAACCCGCCGCACCGAACCATCCGCACCGCAATCCCCATCTTTCGCCTCTCCTTCCGTTCTCCCGTCTTTTTCCGGGTTCATTATACCACGGAACGCCGCCGAAAACAAGCGGATTTCCGCCCGACGGACACGCAAAAAAAGCCGCTTCCCTTGTAATCCCGCGCCGGATCGTGTATAATAGAATACAGAAAAACGGAGAGGAGCCTGAAACCGGATGAAAACACTGACTACAGAAGCGAAAACCGACCGCCTCGACGAAGTCCTCGCGTTCGTGGACGGGGAGCTTGAAGCCGCCGGATGCCCCATGAAAGCGCAGATGCAGCTCGACGTCGCCGTGGAGGAGCTCTTTGTCAACATTGCGCATTATGCCTACGCTCCGGGCGAAGGAACGGCGGAGATCGGCGTGTCGGTCGGAGAGATCCCCGGCACGGCGGAAATCCGGTTCACCGACTCCGGCATGCCCTTCGATCCGACAAAACGGGCGGATCCCGACGTGACCCTGTCGGCGGAAGAGCGCGGGATCGGCGGCCTCGGCATCTTTCTGGTCAGGAAGAACACGGACGAGATGCGCTATGAATACAGGGACGGCAAAAACGTCACCACGATCCGCAAAAGAATCCTCTGACCCAAAAGACGGCGCAGCAAAGAAAGGGACGCACATGAATCTCACCGAAAAACAGACCTCCTCCGAGCTCATCTTCGACGGAAAGGTCGTTCATCTCTACAGGGACACGGTCGAGCTGCCGGACGGCTCCTCCTCGGTCCGGGAAATCGTGAAGCACATCGGCGCGGTCTGCGTGATCCCGCTCACCGACGACGGGGACGTGATCCTCGAACGCCAGTACCGCTACGCCGTCGGTCAGATCCTGACGGAAATCCCGGCGGGCAAGCTCGACGCTCCCGACGAGGATTTTGCCGAAGCCGCCCTGAGAGAACTGCGCGAGGAAACCGGAGCCGTCCCGCGGGAGCTGATCGACCTCGGCGATTATTACGGATCCCCCGCCATCATGGGCGAGCGCATCCGCATGTTCCTCGCCCGCGGCCTGAGTTTCCGGGAAACGGATCTCGACGAGGGCGAATTTCTCGAGGTGTTCCGCATGCCCCTCTCCGACGCGGTCCGCGCCGTGATGAACGGGGAGATCCCGGACGGCAAGACCCAGTGCGCGATCCTCCGCGCCGCCCGCCTGACCGGAGTCGGGGCATGAAAAAAGCGGACGCGCGGGAACGGTTCTTTGAGCGCGAAATGCAGATCCGCACCGCCGGACGAGACGCCGCCTCCGAAGACGCCCACCGCCTCCCCTACGAACCCACGCCCTACGCCGTCCTCGAAAAGCTCGCGGACAGCGGCTGGATCGGGCCGGATAATCTGCTCGTGGACATGGGCTGCGGCAAAGGGCGGGTCAGTCTCTTTCTCTCCCGCGTCACGGGATGCCGGAGCATCGGGGTGGACTTCAATCCGGACATGATCGCCGCGGCGGAGGAAAACCTCGCCTCCGTGAAGGGGAACGTCCGGGCGTCCTTTGCCGTCAGATGCGCGGAGCGGTACGAGCCTCCCGCCGACGCGGACCGGTTTTATTTCTTCAACCCCTTTTCCGCCGAGATCCTCCGTTCCGCGCTTTCGAGAATCACGGGATCGTGGTACGACGCGCCGAGGCGGATCCTGCTCTTTTTCTACTATCCGTCCGACGAATACATCGACCTTTTGAACGGTTCCGGCGCGCTGATCCCGGCGGGGGCGATCGACTGTTCGGATCTCTTTCCGGGGGACAGGCGCGAAACGATCCTCTGCTTCGAGCTGCCGGGATGAAGGGCTTTCGAAAACCGCCCGCGGAACCTTGCAATCCCGGGACGGTTGTGATATCATAAAGACAAGCATGAAAAGCGCGGAGAGGAGAGCGGCGGAATGATCCGGAACATCGTATTCGACATGGGCGGGGTGCTCTACCACTGGTCCCCGGAGATCGCGTTCCGGGACTACGGCGAAGAAGACGGGCGGATTCTGTACGACTCGGTGTACGGCTCCCCGGACTGGAAGCGTCTGGACAGCGGGGACATCGGCGAGGACGATCTCATCGCGCTGGCCTCAGCGCGCGTTCCGGACCGGCTGAAACCCGAGGTGGTCCGGCTCACCCGCTGGTACGAGCTGACCGGCCCGGTGGAGGGTATGGAGGAGCTGGCAGATGAACTGCACGGCGCGGGCTATCCCCTCTATCTGCTCTCCAACACCTCGCGGGCGTTCCATTCCTTCCGCGGCCGCATCCCCGCCCTCCGGTTTTTCACGGGGGAATTCATCTCCGCCGACCACCGCCTCCTGAAACCCGATCCGGAAATCTTCCGCGCCTTTCTCGCCGAGTTTGGGCTGAGGGCGGAGGAATCCCTTTTCATCGACGACTGGGAACCGAACGTCGAAGGCGCGCGCTCGGTCGGCATGGAGGGCATCCGCTTCGACGGCAGCGCACGGGACCTCCGGAATGTCCTCTCCGCACGGAACCTTCTCCCCTCCGTACCCATGCCCGTGTCAGAAGCCGAACCGCAGGAAGAAGAGCTATGAACAGAGACCGCACAAACGACGCCCAGTACCGGAAAATGACCGAAACGCCGGTGGGCCGCCTCATCGTCACCCTCGGACTCCCGACCACGGTGAGCATGCTCATCACGAACATCTACAACATGGCGGACTCCTATTTCGTCAGCCGGATCTCGCTCAGCGCGGGGGGAGCCACCAGCATCGTCTTCGGGATCATGGCGATTTTACAGGCGTTCGGCTTCATGTTCGGCCACGGAGCCGGAAGCAACATCAGCCGGATGCTCGGCAGCCGTCAGGTGGAGAAGGCGGGGCGGTACGGATCCACCGGATTCGCATGGGCCTTTCTCTCCGGAACCGTCATCCTCGCCGGCGGGCTGTGCTTCATCAATCCGCTGATGCGCCTGCTCGGAAGCACGGACACCATTCTCCCCTACGCCCAGGAGTACGGGACCTTCATCCTTCTGGCCGCGCCGTTCATGACTTCCTCATGCGTTTTGAACAACATTCTCCGCTACGAGGGCAAGGCTGCGCTCGCCATGATCGGACTCACCTCGGGCGGGATCCTCAACATCCTGCTGGATCCGCTCTTCATCTTCGGACTGAAGCTCGGCATCCGCGGCGCGGGACTGGCTACGGCGCTCTCTCAGACCATCTCGTTCTGCATCCTGCTCTTCATGTTCCTCTCGGGCAGGACGCAGACCCGGCTCGCCCCGAAGCTCGTCTCCCGGGACTGGTCCGTGGTGCGGGACATCGTTCTGACCGGTCTTCCCTCCCTCGCGCGGCAGGGTCTGAACAGCGTCTCGACGATGGTGCTGAACTCGTGCGCCAAGCCGTTCGGAGACGCCGCCATCGCAGCCATGGGCTATGTGGGGCGGACGTCCAGCATGGTATTCAGCGTCGGCCTCGGCGTCGGGCAGGGATTCCAGCCGGTATCGGGGTTCAACTACGGCGCGAAGAAGTTTTCGAGAGTGAAGCGCGGCACATGGTTCACCCTGTTCTTCGGGATCGCCCTCATGGGAACGCTGGCCGCCGTCTGCTTCTCTCTGGCTCCCGAAATCATCGGCCTGTTCCGCCGTGAGGAGGCGGTCCTTCGGATCGGCGGCGAGGCGCTCCGGATCCACTGCGTTTTCATCCTGTTTCTGCCCGTCTCGGTGGTCGCCACGATGCTGTTCCAGAGTACCGGGCAGAACGTCCCCGCGCTCGTGCTCTCCTGCCTCCAGAGCGGCGCGGCGTTCATCCCGCTCTGCCTGATCCTGCCCAATATCGCGGGCCTCGGCGTCCGCGGGATCGAAATCGCCCAGCCCGCCGCCTACGTCATCGCCGCGATCGCCTCCCTGCCGGTCATGCTGAAATTTCTGAACCGGCTGCCGGAGGATGGGGGAAACCAATAACAAAAATACACGGCTTCGAAAGCGATCCGTTGGAATCGGAACGCGCTCGCCGCCGTGTTTTTATATTCCCTTTTCCCCCCGCTTATCCCCGGTACACCATATCCGCCTCGTCGGTGTAATACCGGTGCTCCTTCCAGATATCGAGAATCATCAGGTACCGGTTCAGATCGAGGCCGCGGAAGGGGACGTTGCTCGTGGAGAAGATGTACCCGCCGCCGGGCTTTCCGGACCGGATCGCGTAGAGCGCGCTTTCCCGCACCTCTTCGTCCGTGCCCGTCTGCATCAGGGCGCAGTTCACGTTTCCGCACATGGCGATCCCCTTCGGATAGGTCCGCCGCTTCACCTCAGCAATATCCACGCCCGCCATGGGATCGATCGAATGGATGCAGTGCGGCTCGCAGGAAATCAGCTGATCGAGGATCGGCATGATGTTCCCGTCCGTATGCTTGATGGCATACCCGCCCATCTTCCGGATGTTGTAGATGATATCCGCCAGATAAGGCGTGATGTACTCCGAGAACATCTGCGGGGAGAGGAACGGCCCGGAGTTGTAGCAGTAGTCCGAGCAGAGCATGAAGGATTCGATTCCGCAGTCGAAGAGCTTCTTGTTGTATTCGATGGCGCCGTCTGCCATCCGCCGCGCCTGTGCGTGAACCTCGTCCGGGTCGTCCGCGATCCGGTAGGCGAAGTCAAACATCTGATCCCCGTCCGGAATGGCGAAAGTTCCGTCTCCGTGGTGGGTCAGGAGGAACTTGTCCCCCGACAGCTCCTTGATGTACTTCACGGATTTCTTCACGTCCTCGAAGTTCAGGTATGCCACGTTGAAAATCGAATACTCCAGCTCGCCGTAGACGGACACCATCAGCTCCGCGTTCTGATAGATCTTCTCGTCCCGCTCCTTCTCGGAGAGGTTCATCCGGTCCAGCTCCCAGCTGGAGGTAAAGTTGATTCCGTTCCCTCTGAGCTCGGGCGTCAGCTGAAATTCCAGCTCAAAGGTCGGGATCGCGTCCGGAACCCGGCATTCCAGCGCGGCAATAGCTCTTTCACGAAGCGTCATACTGCTTTCCCCTGTATGTTTTGTTTCTTCAACCGTTTTAATGATTATACTCCGGTTCCGCCCTTCTGTCAAGACGTTTCACCCGCAGTTGCGGATCAGGCGGTCCATGAAGACGGAGGGTGTCACGACTTCCACGTCCCCGTCCAGCTCGGAAATCAGCTCCGCCACCGCGTCCATGGTGTTCCCGTGCGGCGCGAGCTTCCCGTCCTTCATCCCCGACCACGCGTGAACGATCAGGAACGAATAGGCATCCTCGGACTTCGGATCCCGGGAGGCGCGGTTGATCTTGCGCGCGATATAGCCGAGCCCTCCGCCCGCGTGATCCGCCCAGATCATGTATCTGGCCGAGACGACGGGTTTCCCGTCCAGCCACAGGATCTGCCCGTCGAGGGAGGCGTATCCGCTGTATTCGATATAGAACAGTCCGTCGATGCCGTCCTGCGCCGCGAAATCCCCGAGGGACTCCGCGCGGAATCCGTTGTCGTCGAGGATCTCCGCGTATCTCAGGCCGCTGCGCTTCATGGACTGGGCGAGCTTTTCCGCCATGCTTTGCCGCGCGTCCGCCTTCCACCGGGACGGGAAGGTGTAGCCGAGGCCGCTCAGCTGCATGATGAACTCGTCCGAGGCTTTCTGCTCGCCGTAAAGCCACGAGAGCATGGGGGCAGCGGTGTCGATGGCGGCGGGAGAGATCCCCCAGCCCATGGCGAACTGCCCCCGCTTCGGATTGCCGTACCACTCGCTCCCCGTTGCAAAGTTGTTGAGCACCCACTGCAGATTGTCCCCGTCGGACATGACGATGCACAGGGTGTGGACCTGCTCCGGATCGCTTTCTTCCGCCGCGGCCCCTCCCCCTCCCTGCTCGGCAGAAGCCATCCGGAATCCGCTCAGCGTGGAGAGATTGTACGCGTGGTCGGCGGGAACCATCTGAAGGTTCATCTCCGAGAAGGACTTCACCGTCTCGTATTCGCCGAGGCTGTTGTTGTATCCGAAGATCACCGCGCCTTCGTCGAGGAACTTGTACATCTTCTTGTGGGCCGCCGGATTGTTCCCGTCGTAGAAATTGAAATAGGCTCCCGCCATGACCGCGTAATCCACGAGCTTCGGAGCCATGGAATCCGGCTGCTCGAACGCCGCGCTCCGGCTCAGGCGATCCCAGTATTCCGAGGATCGGA
This sequence comes from Oscillospiraceae bacterium, assembly GCA_015065385.1. GTDB lineage: Bacteria > Bacillota > Clostridia > Oscillospirales > CAG-272 > UMGS1696. Next base: position 64,916 of record SVQK01000128.1, read on the forward strand.
GCCAGTTGTCATCCTTTCCGGTCAGATCGAGGAGGAGCGTATAGCCCGCCTTCTCCACCGCCGCCCGGTTTTCCTCCGTGGCGATCACGCTGTCCGTCACCCCGGCAACCGAAACGGCGACGGATACGGACGGATCCCCGGCTTTCGCCGAGCAGAGCACATAACCGCCGGGGAGCCGGTCCCGGTATCCCGCCAGAAGATTGTCGAAGGTGGCCGGCTTTCCCCCGATCCGGTTCGTCAGCTCCGCGCCCCACACGGAATCCATGACCGGCGCATAGAGATCGGCCGCCCCGGTGCGGATCAGGATTTGTTCGTCCGTGTGCTTCGCCGCCAGCCCCTGCAGGGACGCCACCGTCAGCTTGTCGCTGAACGAGCCGGGCTCCGTGATCCGCACGACGGACTTCGCCTGAATCCCTTTGGGATAGACCGACTCGAACTCCGTCTCTTCGACTGCCGCCTCAACGTCTTCCGTCACCGCGCTCTCCCCTTCTGCTCCGGCGTCCGGTTCTGTCTCCCCGGCGTCCGCTTGATTCCCGACTTCGTTTTCAGCCGTCGCAGCCGTTTCAACCGTCTCCTGCTCCGCCGCCGGATCCCGCGCCGTATCTTCCCCGTGGCCGCAGGATGGTGCGGCGCAGAGGATCAGGACAAGCAGCGCCGCCGAAAGCCTTCTGAAAACCGTCTTTTTCTTCCGTTCCATAATCTGCCGCATCCCATTCTTTCGTTTTTCTTTCATCATAGCAAATCCGGTTAAAAAACGCAAGGGGATGCGCGAAAAAAAAACGCGCTTCCGCGCGAAACTCCTCCGCCCGGCTTGCAATCCCGCCCGGAATCTGATACAATAGCGGGGAACACGACTGAAACACCCAAAGAAAGAAGGAGATTATCCATGCCCTGCACCACCGTACTGGTCGGCAAGAACGCCTCGAACGACCGCTCCACCATGATCGCCCGCACCGACGACGGCTTTTTCGACGTGAAGAAGCTGATCGTCGTGAATCCCAAGGATCAGCCCCGCACCTACAAAACCGTCCCCTCCCATCTCGAAATCCCCCTGCCCGACGATCTGATGCGCTACACCGCCTGCCCGAGCGTCGATCCGAAAAACGGCACATGGGCGGCGACCGGCATCA
>SVQK01000011.1 GCA_015065385.1 Oscillospiraceae bacterium
ATCAAATGACGCTCGAAGAGCCCGACCCGTTTACGGGTAACAAGTAAACTGCCCTTAGCGTGTGGTAGCCGTGGAAACGCCTTTTAGGCGTTGCTGGTAGATTAGGGCTTTGCCCGGTCGATGAAAAGCCCCCGGCTTTGCAGGGGGATCTTTACTCATATCGCGGCGTTCCTTCCATGGTTAACGAACCGGGATAGGCGGAAGGCACATCCATGTGCAATTTGGGGGAATCACCGGGATGGGGATAGCCTCGGTTGGCGAAATGGTAGTTCAAACACTTTCTCCCCGTGATCTGCATTGATGGATATAGGAACAATTCCGTCTCTTTGGGATGTGATCGGGATTATTGCCTGACACTTGGAGAGTCAGTTTTCCCTCCGCCCTCTTGCGCTCTGCTCCTCAGTATGCTATAATGATCCCACAGAAGGAAACCTAAAGCCCCCCTATCGGCAAAGAAAAGCAGAGGAGGAACAACATGAAACAGAGCCAGATGAAGAGACGGACCGGAGCGATGCTTCTCGCGGCGGCCCTGCTGCTTCCCGGACTGGTCGGGTGCGGCGAATCAAAGGAGGAGCAGGATCCGGCTTCTGAGGATACGCCGGCGCAGGACGCAGCCGTTCAGGAAGTCGTTGAAACGGAGCCAGAGACGGAATACCCTCACGACAATCTGCCGGACGGTCTCGAATTCGGCGGTCGGACGGTCAATATCTTCGGCTGGTCGGGACCGGATCTTGTGGAATTCTTCGTCGAGGAGCAGAATGGCGAGATCGTGAACGACGCGATCTTCGCGCGGAACCTCGCCGTTGAGGAAAGACTCGACATCGGACTCGAATACCGTCTTGAACCGGGCGCGTACGATCAGCGGAACGACTGGGTGAAAACGCTCAGCGCGAGCATCACGGCGGGAGACGGCGCGTACGACATTTCCGGAGGCTATTCGATGGCGGGCGCGTCGCTCGCTTCGAAGGGCATGTGCCTGCCGCTGAACGATCAGAATTATCTGGACTTCTCGATGCCCTGGTGGCCGTCGTCCCTGCTGGATGAGGCGACTTGCGGCGGACGGCTCTATTTCTGCTCCGGTGATATCTCCACCTACATGATATACTACCTCTACGGCGTGTATTTCAATCAGAACATGCTCGGGGAGTACGATCTGGAAAGTCCGTACGATCTTGTGCAGAGCGGGACATGGACGCTCGACAGGATGAGCAAAATGTCCACCGATGTGTATATCGATCTGAACGGGGACGGAAAAAAGGGCTTTGAGGACCGTCTCGGCTACATCACTTACGCGATTTTTGTGGATCCGTATTTCTTCAGCTGCGGCCTCCGCACGACGGAGAAGGATGAGAACGATATTCCCTTCATGTCCCCGGATTTCAGCAGCGAAAAAGCACATTCCGTGCTGGAAAAGGTCGTTGCGATGACCAGCGACGAGACGAATCTTCTCGGAAACGGCGCGGAACAGATGATTCTTTCCAACGATGTTTTCAAGGAAGGCCGCGCCCTCTTCATTTCCCATGAATTCACCTACGCGGTTCAGCACCTCCGCGACGTGGAGTTCACCTACGGTATCGTCCCGTATCCGAAGTACGACGAGGAGCAGACGGACTATGTGACGATCACGTCCTTCCCCTATACTCTCTACGGCATTCCGATCGACGCGCGGGATCCCGATATGTCGGCGGCGGTGATCGAAGCGATGGCGTCCGAGAGTTTCCGTACGGTTTCCCCCGCGCTGTTCGAGAACGCGTTCAAGGTCAAGTACGCGCAGGACGAGCAGTCCTCCCTGATGTACGACCTGATCCGCTCTACGGTCTCCTTCGACTTCGGACGTGTGTTCAACAACGACCTGAACGGTCTGACCTACTCTCTCTTCCGCGGCGCGGTGATCGAAAAGAACACCAACTGGGCCTCTGTCATGAAAGCGAACGAAAAGGTCCTGAACAAACAGATCGGCAAGCTCACGTCCACTCTGCTCGGGGATTGAGCGAAATGACAGCGCGTCGCGGCGCAGGCTGCCTTGCGTGCGAGAACACAGCGGCGGCGTTCATCGCGGCGGAGAAGATGGGGAAGAAGGAATCGGAGAAATTCACCGGCGTTTTTGAGTGAACCGGAACGGCCCGGCAGGGACAAGGAAAAAAAGATGATCATTCATTTTGAGGATCATGGAAAAATCAGAGACATTCAAAGCGGGACCTTTCCGTCCCCTTTACGCCCGACAAATTCGGATTTTTCGCCGAAAAGAACGGAAAAATCACGGATGCGGAGCTGACGGAAAAGGACGGGGCGCTTTCGGAATACGCGGGCGCCATCGAAGACCTTGCATTCGGTCTGCGGTACGAAATCTTCGATACGCATCTGGTCATTCATGTGCGGATCGAGAACAGAGGGGAAGATTTCGACGGGCGGATCGGATTTCATACCGGCCCGGATACCTTCATGAAAACCTACCCGCAGTGGCACGAGGTTTCCTTCCCGACGCTGCTCCGCGGCGAGAGAACGCATCTTTGGGGCTATTTCATGAATACGGCGGAAAACGCGCTTGCCATAGCGACGGACGGCCCCGCAGCTTCATGGGATCTCCGTTACAACGCGCTTACAGTCTGAAAAACGAATGGTCCGTCGCCGGTACAGACCGGAAAATCAGCGGAGTCGGGCAGCTGCTAAACTTCGATTCATGAAAACACAGTTTGCCCCTGCCAAAACAAGGATTTATATCTCTATAAAGTCGTTCCTTCGGGAGCGGCTTTTTCCACTATTCGATTGTTATATGTGATCCGCCGCGACATCCCCGCCAAAGTAGAATTTGAAATCCTCAAAATCACAGGCATCCGCCAGTGATGAAAGGGCTGTAAAGAAATCCTCTGAAACCGCCCAAACAAAGGATTTTCTGCGATCTGCTCACCGAATCTATTTAATCAATGTTACACCGTTTCTACAATGCCCGCGCCGCTCATAAGGGCAGAAGCAAGGGCAGGAAAAAGCATAACCGGACAAATCAAACTGTGATCATCGGGAGTTGAAAGAAGTCGTCATGCATCGGGAGAAAGCCCTCTTTTCTCACATCACTTTTGCCTTTGACGGCTTGTCCGAACTATACAAAACTTGCACAGTACTTCCCACCTCCGGTACCGGAAGACCCGCGTTGATCCATACCCGCTTGGTGTATTCCTGCCCGTCCACGGTATATGCGACTTTCATTATGTGGGGAAAAATCGTACCATCCAATGGGCCGGTTCTCAGCGCCTTGGTGCGGATGGATAACCACCACTGTTTTTTGACCGAGACAACAATTCCTTCTGTTTGCTTATCCATGGAAACCTCCTTAAAAGTAAAACAATTCTTCAAATTTCTTATCCAATGCAATGCACAGTATCAAAGCCAACTTTGCGGTGGGATTAAACTGACCTGTCTCAATGGAACTGATCGTATTGCGGGACACCCCGACCAGATCTGCCAGCTGCTGCTGAGACAGTCTCTTTTCAATACGGGTTTCTTTCAGGTTGTTTTTTAGTATCAGTTTTTCATTCATTTTACCGCATCACACTTTTCAACACCAATGCCGCACAGAAGCCTGCTGAAGCAACGGCTGTAATAATACCCCAGATCAGATAACGACGATTTCCCAATCTTCTAAACAGGAAAAAGTCGCTGCCGGCATACATCGAAAAGTAGACCATCCATCCGGCAAAACTGATTTCGGGAGCATTTAGAACGAGTCTGCCAAGAAAAACCAGCACGATGCACACGAGCCCGCCGACCAGCATGCCAACTTTCGCTGCCTCAGCAGATACCGCCATCTCGCGTTCATCCCGCCGCCCCTCGTTCTCTTCACGGCTCATCTTTAGAATTGATTCCTTATCCATACCGGCCTCCCTCCTGATTGCCAAGTTCTCTTGGCACATCCTGATTATACTCCTGCCAAGTTTTCTTGTCAATAGCAAGCCCGGAAAATCTATCGTCTTCCTGTGAATTTACACAGTCCCTCGCGGTAAAATCTCAAAAAGCCAAAGAGCACAGACCGCGTTCTCCGGCTTTTCATGTGTGCCGGGCATGTCCCAGGTCTAACGGGTGAAAGTCCCGTCGCAGGTATTTACCGTCAAGCATAAGCAAGCCCGGAACATCCCGAACCCGAGGATATCACGCAGACGGATGCCCCTTCCGAGACCGCGGGGATTCTGTCCGGAAACACCGTGAAGCAGCGGTTTCTTCTCTTCCGCCGCCGACGGGGAGGTCCGAGGGTTTGTATCAATAAAATCAGAACGAAGATTCTTTGGAGACTTGAAAAACAAAGCTGGATGCTGTATAATACCTATATTGGTAAGTGAATGGAACATTTTCCGACGTCCGGATTTTGGGAGAGGGTGAAAATCGTTTCAGGAAAACGCCGAAACGCGTCAGGCGTGACTGCTCCGAGAAAGGGGAACAAAATGAAACACAAGATCAGAACAAGTATAGCGTCGTTTCTTGTCTTCTCCATGCTGCTTCCGGTTCTTTCCTCCTGCGGCGAAAAAGCGGCGGGAAAGGACGGGTCGGATTCCTCGTCCGCTCAGGCGCAGGGAAGCGGGGACGTTCTTCCAGTCGAAACCGAGGAAAAGCGGGTTTACGCGGACGACATAGCCGACGATGTGAAGTTCGGCGGTCAGACAGTCAAATTCATGTGGTGGGCTGAAAATCATGAATTCGCGGAAGAGTACACCGGTGAGGTTGTCAACGACGCGGCCTTTGAACGCGAGATGTCGGTGGAAGCGCGTCTGAATGTGGATATTGTCAACGTCGGCGAGTCCTACACATGGGATACCAAAGACCTGTATCTCGACAAGATCCGATCCAGCGTCATGGCGAACGACGGCGCGTATGACGTGGCGTCAGGACAGTATGCTACCCTGCCCGGGCTGGTGGCGGACAAGGTGTTCGTCAACCTTACAGACCGGAAATACCTTGATTTCTCAAAGCCCTACTGGGTACAGCAGCTCATCGAGGAAACGTCGATCGACGGGAAATTGTTCCTTGTCACGGGGGATCTGTCCCAGATCACGATCAATCAGGTATGGTGCGTCATGGGCAACGACACGATGCGCGAAAATCTGGGGTACGATAGCCTCATCGGTATGGTTCACGAGGGCAAATGGACGAAGGACACCATGAATACCATGCTTCACGGCGTTTACGCGGATACGGACGGCAATCAGGCCAAATCCGGCGGCGACACATTCGGTCTTGTGATCGGAGACGCAAACTGTACCTATCCGTTCCTGAACGCATGGGAGATATCCTATACGACGCTCAACGAAGAGGGTTATCCCGAACTGACCTTCTATAACGACAAGACCATCTCCGCATGGGAGCAGATGATGACCTGGTGCTTTGACACGCAGGACGTCGCCTACGGCGGAGAGGGCAACGTCTATTTCAACGCGGGCAGCGCGTTCGTGGAAGGCCGCACGCTGTTCGATATCAGCATTTTCGGCAACGTGAAATACTGCGTGGAGAAAATGGAGGACCGTTACATCCTCCTTCCCATGCCCAAGTGGGACGAAGAGCAGGCAGGCTACTATACATGGATTGGCGAGAGTAATACCCTCTTCGGGATCCTGACCTCGGCCGGCAATCTGGACGCGACGTCCGCGGCGCTCGAAATGATGGCGGCGGAGAGTTATCGTCTCGTTTCTCCGGCTATTTACGAAATCAATATGAAAACGCGGTATTCCGCAGATCAGGAAATGTCCCGCATGTTTGATCTGATCCGAGAGGGCGTGGTTTTCAACTTCGGTCTTGTTTACGGCTTTGCCATGAATTATATGAACGTCTTCTGGAAGAGCAACATATCCACGAACGGCAATCTGTCCTCCGCATGGAAATCACAGGAAAAATCTTACCAGGCCTCCATCGACAAATTCTTTGCGGCTGTCAGGGAGCTTGACTGAGTGCACAAAAATGGCCTCCGCGCCGATTTCTCTGACAGTTCAGCTGCTTATCATCCTCTGTTTACCTTGTCTTTATTGGGGTTTTCAGGGGTTATGAAAGAAACAAATTCTATTCGAAAAAAGAAGAAAAAACATGAGAAACCTTGCAGAAGCCCCCGAGAAGAAGATCATGAAAGCCGCCGAGGAGGAGAAGAAATCCGTCGCCGCGGCAGAAAAGACTGCGGAGGAAGAGAAAAAGAAGCTGTCCACTGACGACCTTGAAAAGGTATCCGGCGGCGAGGATCCGTTTGAAGACATTCCGCGCATCGAACCGGAACCGATCGATGAAGAACTGAGAAAGGACGGCTGATCCCCGCGGTATTCCGTTCATCGGACATCCCAAAGCCAATAAGCTATTCGGTGTGAGGTACACGATCCATAAAAATTACAGGAAAAAGAATTCTCGCGGCGATTCTCTCCGTTCTGATGATTCTGGAGATGGCACAGCTCACGCTGGCTTCTGCCGTGGAAGCTGCCGACCGCGCGCTCAATCCGGCGGAACAGGTCCAGCTGTCCGTCCCGGAAGAATTGCAGGATGCGGGCAATTGCTTCTTCTTTGCTCAGTCCGCCTATTATCTCCGGGAAACCGGCCGGGATAAGGTCTATATTCCCGTGCAGAGAACCGGGGATCCGGGCGAAGAGGCGGAGGTGACCGTAAGGGTTGTGGACCTCACGTCCCACTGGGGCGAGAACTACACGCTCGAAATCTATAAGGAAAAAGTCGAACCCGTCATGGAATACGGCGATGTCTCCCTTGTGGATCTCGTTCAGACAGCCGACATCGACGAGGTGGAACAGGCCGACGAGGAGGAGATCGGCGAGATTCTCTATCTGAACGGCGGCGCAGATATCGTGGACAAGGACGAAAACGTCGTAGGCCGCGTCACCGCGACACCGCTGGACGAGAACGGCAATCCGATCGAAGATCCGGACGCGCCGTCTTCCGCTCCAAGCGCAGAACCGGTCGATCCGGATTACGGAGACAGCGCGACGGGAGAGCTGCGTCAGGCGCGGAATACCTTCACCGGCACGGTTTCCGACCGGCAGGAGATGGGATCCCTGAACGCGCTCCTGTATTCGGATGAAGCTGCGGAAGGCGGGGACGGTTCGACCAACGAAGCCCTTCTTGCAGAAGAATGCTATCCCGGCAAGGAATTCCGTCTGCACTTCGACGCAGGCGAGCAGGTGAAATTCCTCGTCTTCACGCCGAAGTACTCCGAGCGGAACGACGGCAACAGCGAGACGCTCTTTTTCCTGCGCGATCCTTCCGAGAACATGGAGGTTGCGGACAATTACTTCATGGCTGATGTGACGGTGTTCGATGAGGATGAACCGGACCCCGTACTCGTCGGCATGAAGGAGACCGAGATCCGGGCGGAGGACGGTTTCGCGTACGTCACCGTCACCCGGCAGGGCTCGCTCAACGAAATGGTCGGCGTGACCTTCAATTCCTGGGACGGCACGGCGGAAGCGGGCACGGAATACGGCGGCGTCGGGGCGGATCTCTGATTCCCGATGGGCATCACGGAGCGCACTGTGAAGCTGCCGGCGGGCCGCGGCGCGGAGCAGAAGGACTTCTATGTCACGATCAATACGATTTTAGGTTCCCCCTGCACGGTCGTGAAGCCCACGGTCCATGTGGTCATTCCCGCGGCGGAGATCGATCCCGAGGCGGAGCTTCAGGACGATGACGCGGTCCTCACCGACGCCGTCAGTCTGAAGGATAACGTCAAAGAAACTTGGGGGTGTGAAGCGGAATTCAGGGAAAACGGATACAGTTTCTATGGTCGGACGGCTTACGACGATTACGGTCAGATCGCCGGCATCTCCGTCTATCTTCCCGGTGCCGGAGGCTATGCCTACGACGGTTTCCGGCTGAAATTCGTTTCTTACCGGAACTGGTGCGACGCCGACTATAGTATAGATGTCTATAACACGCAGAATCATCAGATAATTGTGAATGAATTGAATGTGCCCGATGATAAATCCGGTACCCGAACACACGATCAGTATTACAACCAGGCGGAAGGCATGGGTTGGGCCCGATTCTATATCTGCAATCTGGAAAATCACTGGGAGTGGTTCCGGGACTGCCATGTGCGCACCTGGATCGAAAGCCTCCAGATGATCTGCCGGAAGTTCAACTTCACGGTGGAGGACGCCGCGCCCCTGCCCCTCGCGGGCGGTGGAGTTGCGAATCTCGGCTTCACGGTCGGCGACAGCCTGCGCCGCTCCTTCAGCCGCGTCATGGGCGAGGACTTCACCCTCAACCAGATCGTGTCGACGGACCAGGCGCGGATCAGAGGCATTGAAGTGAAGAAGGCGGATTCAGATGAATGGAGACGGATCATGCTTTCCGGCGGCACCGATTCCGGTTCCGTCACCTATACCCTGACTGAGGAGCAGATCAACACCCTGGGGAAGGACGGATACATCCGCTGGACGACAAAGGATTCCAAAACCGAAGGCAACATCACCGTCCGTCCCATCTTCGACTATGTGGACGTTCAGGTCGAGGTGCGGGACAACCCGTACGGTTTCCTGTACACCGGCGGCCTCAGCGTCGAGGACTACGACAGCGCGAAGGAGCCCTCGCTTCTCTGGGACTTCGGCACGGACTGGGAAATGGACTCCCATATGGGCAGCAACGACTGGCTTTATACAAGCTGGTACAGCGAAGCCGACGAGGAAGGCAACGATTACTTCGTCTTTCTCACCCACGGGGATGACCCGAAGGTTTCCATAGATCTTTCCGCGCCCGATGCCTCCGATGTGGCATGGGCAAAGATCCGGGCAAAGAACCTGAGCGATGCGACCGCCATCGAGCTGTACCGGCTGTACCGGCTCCGACAAGGCAGTCGTCGGCGCGGACTGCGTCCATATCAATCTGGTACAGGACAGGGAGTGGCACACATACATCATCAGCATCCCCGCGGAAAACGTCGCAGCCGCCAACGCGTACAAGGGCCAGAATCTGTCGGCTTCGGCGTGGGCCGGAAAAGTGAACTGGATCCGGCTCGACCCCATGTGGAAAAGCGGAGAAGGCGGGATGGGGAAGGAAGGCGCGATGCTGATCGACTATATCGCGTTCTTCCCGACTCAGAAGGACGCGAAGCTGTACCATACCGATGTGGAGATATCGAACATCGGCGAAGGCGGCCAGCTCCTCCCCGAGGTTTATCAATTCCATGCGGGCGACATACTGAACCTCCACACGGAAATGACGGAAGCCGGCGAGCTGGCGGGATTCTCCCCGGCAGGCGTGTCCTATCAGCTTTTCGACCATAAGAACGGCCTGCTCCTCAACGACGGCGACAGCGAAAACTACATCAACGATGCGCTGGGCTTCGAACTGAGCACCATCGGCCGCGACGGCAAGTCAAGGGGCTATTACTATGTCTTCGAGCCGACCTTTACCGAAACGGCGAACGCGGTCACGGTGCTTGTGGAGGACGAGGACCTTCCGTACTTCAACACTTCCTCCGGCATCTTTGATACGGAAGGGAAATGGCTCGACGGAACCACCTGGCATTTCAACGTCGCGCGGAATGTGCTCACAAACGAGCTCTTCACACTGTATGCTTTCCCGGCGGACAGCGGAGACGTTCCCGTTTGGAGCATGGCGGGGGATGCCCAGCGGTATTCCGGCACATGCTTCTATCTGAACACGGGCGTGAGCGCGTCGGACAACGAGGTCCGCCTGACCGTGGACCGGACCGCGTCGAACCACGCGTATTACGCGGTGTCCGGGACGGTGTACTCCTACGGCATGATCCTGTCCGGCGGCGGCGATGCGGATCTCTTTGATGCCGCGGAGGGCGTGCCGGTACAGGCGGGTCTTTACGGCTGCGTTTCCGACCCGGACGGCAATTTCACCATTCCTCCTCAGCTGCTCGTCGGCGAAACCACCCTCCGGTATCTCGTGACCTACAACGGTTCGTCGAGGATCCAGGAAACGAGACTCCCCACCGTTCGTGCAAGGAAAACAGCCATTTCGGGCTTTGATCCGTGGAGCGGTGAGTGGAAGACCTGGGACGCCATCGACGTGACGGGCCAGTACCCAGAAGTCCCCACATGGGCGGCAAACGGCGTGCGTTTCACCGGCGTCAAGGTCTACCAGGATTCCCTGGTTTCGGATGTCATCTCCGCTCTCGAAATGACAGGAAAGAAGGTGCAGATCTCTGTCACCGTGTCCGACGGTCAGCCCTACGCCTTCGACAATCAGACCATGTTCGAGCATGTCAAGGATGTGACGTATCATTATTGTCAGAAAGAAACCTGCCGAATTGAAGCGGGTTTTCTGTAGATTCACCGGTTGAAGAGAAGGATTATGGTGGTATAGGGGAACTAACTGCCCTGTGTGACTCCTCCTCATTGTCCGGCTATCATATAGCGTTTCCTGTTCCTTCTTGACTCATCTTTTCTTGAAAAAGAGGAAAGTGAAGTTCACAAAAATGTTTCTGGACTTCCGGCAAAAGGTGTGGTATTGTTGTGTGCCGGAAGGATGGTGATTCGGATGAAACTGCTGAAAGAGCTCGCCCTCGGCAACATCCAGCCGATGGTTAGGAATCTATTGCGTGGAATTCGACAAGGATTCCGAAGCCTTCGGGCCCATCGAACAGCTCACGGATGACGAATGGGAGGACACGGATCCGAGGGTAGTCTACGACGAGGGGACGAAGGACTACATTGTTCTCTACACCAAGACCGCTCAGGATTCGAAGAAGTATGACACCCTCGACGAAAAGTTCATCGACAACCTGAACCCCTACGCCGATCCCGGAAGCACCTACTCCGTCATGTGCTACATGCTGTACAACGGCACGCAGGAAGACGGGGAAGAAGCGCCGGTCGGCGGGTGCGCGATCATTTGTACGATCACGAAAACAGCGCGTTCCAGAGCGCTGAGCAGGAGGCCAATTTCCTCACGAAATACGGCGGACAGCGCTTCCTCGCAACCTCGTTCCATGGCCTGACCGACCCGCCGATCTACGATCTGACGGTGGCGAACGGCTACAACGGGCTGGCGGCCTATGCCTTCACTGCGGACCGGGACTTCAACGCGGAGACCACGGAAGACCGCGAACTCTACGTTCAGTTCTACGATTTCAAGAATCACAAGACCTACGTTCCCGTCAAGGTGGCGGGCGAGATCACCTTGCACGACATCAACATCCCCGACCGCCAGAAGAGCGGTTACGAGATCTATGATTTCACCGAGGCGGTCGAAGTGGCCCAGCCGAAGCTCATCCGCTCCGAGGGGAGCACATGGCTTTTCTGGAGGGAGAACAACGATGGGCTCTGGTATCTGAACATCTCCGAACTTCTGACCGCCAAGGTTTCGGACGACAACTACTCCGACTACGAAGGATATTCCGAAGATCAGATCGGAGAGATCGCCGCGTCGAATGTCCGGTACGCGCTGCGCGACGACGGCACGCTCGACCCGGCCTACACCCTGAACGTGCAGAAGGTGGATTTCGGCTCCTACACGACGAGTGACGAACTAAGCATTACGGATTATCAGATCATCACCGACGCGGACGACAACCTCTACGTCGTCTGGACCGACACCACGCTCGACAAGGTTTACAATGAAGAGATCGATGAGGAGGTCAGCAAATCCAGCGTCGAGATCTACGCCACCGCGCGCATCCGGGAAGCGGATCTGGCGGAGACGAACGACGTCGGGACCGCACAGCCCGTGCGCTGGTCGAAGCCCTACCGCCTGACCCGCGACAGCAAGTATCACGACGGCGTGTCGATCGCGCTGGCGGACGACGGCGGCCTGATCATCGTGCACAATCAGTACGACATGCTTCTTGCGGACACGCCGGAAGAGCAGGAGAAGATGGCGCTCGAGGGGAGAGCGGGATGGAAGGAAGTGGACGGCGAGACCTATCTGGTGGGTTCCCCGTACTATCCTTCCGAGACCAGTCTGATGATCACGCGCTGCGCACCCGTCGGATCCCTTGAAGCGACGATCTTCGAATACTCGGACGACAGCCCGATGCCCGGCGACGAAATCACCGTGAAAGCAGTCGTCGAAAACACTGGTCTGACGGCGGCTTACGGCTGTGACGTCGATTTCTATGCCGTGAAGGACGGGATGAAGGTCGGCGGGCCGGTCCATTCGATCCATTCGGATGAGATCGTCATGGTCAATTCCGCGAAGGAGACCTCCTTCAAGTGGACGGTTCCCGCGGAGGGAGCGGACGGATACGGCTTCATGGCCGTGATCTCCGAAAGAAAGGCGGACGGCAGCTTCTACGCGGAGCCCGTCGAGTCCTTCTCCGATCCGTTTGTAACCACCCCGCAGTATGAGCTCACCGTGGACCGCTTCGAGCAGAACGGAGACGCGTTCGACGTGGAATACACCGTCACGAACACCGGCAACGCGCCCGCTCCCGACGGCATGCGCGCAGATCTCTATCTAAAGGCGCTCTACGGCGACCTCAAGGACGTCTACGGCATGGACGACGACCTTCTCGTCGAAGAGGATATCTCCGGCCTTGCGGCGGGAGAGACCCGGACGGTGAAGAGATCCGTGACGTTGCCCGCGACCGTCTTCCGTCTCAGCGGCTACGACGCGGTTCAGGCAATCGTCGAGGACGAACGCGACATGCCGTATGTATCGACCAATCAGTTCTTCATCAACATGAAAACGCCGATGAACCTCTCGCTCAACGGCGGAAAATCCGCGGCCGTCAAGGCAGGGAACACGATCGATCTCCCGGCGGACTACGACTCCAACGCCTTCATCCGGGATTCGGAGACGGTCCTCTACACCGTGGACGATCCGACCGTCGCAGCGGTGGACAAGGACGGACGCGTCACCGGGTTCTCTTCCGGCACGACGACGCTCACCGCGACGATGATTTCAAGCGGACAGAGCGTGAGCATTCCGGTCACGGTCTTGGAAGGCGACGACACGCAGACGAACACGATTGAAGTCGCCGCGGGAAATCCGGCTGAACTCGGAAACGATCAGATCCACGTTCCGCTCACGCTCACAGAAAATCTTGCGGACGACACCGTGAAATCGGTCGAGGTCAAGCTGGACTTCAACAGCGACGAGCTTGAACCGGACACGGACGCGCTGCCCGAGGGCGTGAGCTATGACCCGCAGACGAAGACGCTCACCGTTCCCGTCGTTCTGTTCGGCAAGCTCAGCGCTGCTGGGCTGACGTTCAAAGCAAAAGCGGCGTCGGCGGAACCGTCGGCGCTCAGCGTGAAGATCGCCGAAGTAACGCCCGTGGACAGCAGCGGAAACGCCGTCGAAACGGTGGACGTCAGCGTGACCAACCCGAGCGGGGAAATCAATCCCTATTATCCGAACTTCCCGTTCTATCCGGGCGGCCAGACAGGCCCGTTCGGACCGAACACCCCGTTCTTCCCGCCGGTCCTGCCCGAAAAGCCGAATCCGGTTCCGGAGAAGCCCGCCGAGGAAATCCCGGTTTCCGAAGCCCCCTCTGCCGAACCCGCTCCCTCCGACAAGTCCGGTTACGCGGACTTTGCGGATCTGACGAGCGGCGCATGGTATGAGGAAAGCGTACGCTGGGCGCTGGACAACGGGATCATGAACGGCACAGGCCCGAACACCTTTGCGCCGGATCTGACAACCACCAGAGCGATGGTCGTCACGATGCTGTGGCGGATGGAAGGAGAACCTCTCCCGTGGTCCGATTCCGCATTTGACGACGTCGCTTCAGACACATGGTATTCGGGGGCGGTCGCGTGGGCTGCTGAAAACGGGATCGTCACCGGTTACGACGCGGACACCTTCGGGCCGAACGACCCGGTCACCCGCGCGCAGGTCGCCGCGATGCTGATGCGCTTTACCGGACTGGCCCGCAAGGGCTCCGGTGAAGCGCAGGAGGCCGCGTCCGGAAGCGTTTCGCTCACGCCGTTCCGCGCGGCTGACAGAATGAAGAATACGGAAAACTAACTGAATCGACAAAAAGATCCCGGCTTCCGAATGGAGGTCGGGATTTTTTCGGTGGTGCGCCAGGCGTTCTCGGTACGGCGGGTACAAGACAGCACATGCTTTCAAAGAGATGTGCCGTCTCCCTCAGGATTACCCGTCCAGTTCTTCGAACTGCTTTACGATTTTTTCGATATTTTTGTTCACCAGCTTAGCGTTTCTGGCAAAGGACGATGCAAAGTCTTCCTGCAGATTGTGGTACATCGTCCGCAGATTCGTCCTCAGCCCGCTGAAATCAAATACCATGCCCGTGTCAAAGATGCGGTTGTTGAAAATGATGTCGAGCATGGCGGAGGACTCGTTGTCGCGGGAGACCTTCCCAAGGAGCAGCTTGTCATAGAGCGCGGGCATGATGTCCCGGCGTCCCAGATACGCGTAGTATTCCATGAAGATCCCGGTGACATCCAGATCCGCGTTGGTCACGGGGACGCTCACATAGGTCAGAGCCACTGTGATCATGGGAATCCGGTAGTCTTTCTGCTCCTCGTCGTACAGGGGATAGGGGATGATCCCGAAATCCTGATCCATCGTACGCATCTGCGGCGCGTAGTACAGTCCGCCCAGACTGAACAGCGCATCGCCGCGCATGAAGATCCCGACTTCGTCCTCCGACGCGTTCGAGCTTCTGGCATGGCAGTTGAAGGAAACGGCGGTGTCCTGTAAAAGCCCCGACAGCCGCATGATTTTGGTCATGTTCTCTTCGGTGTCCAGCGTCACCTGCGGAATGCCGTCGGAGTCCAGCTCCGCGAACGTGACTCCTGCCGCCGCAAGAAGCACCTCCGGGCTGTCATCGATATAGGTCATTCCGTACCGGTCAGCGTTCGTGTATTTCCCGTCGCCGTTCAGGTCGGCGTCCACGGTGTCGCCCATGGCAAACAGCCTGTCCCATGTCCAGCGGCCTTCGTTCACAAGCTCGTAGGGATCCTCGAGATCGTGATCCGGGATCATCTGCTTGTTGAAGTAGACGGCGCCTGCCAGAAGATAGGAGTTCATGGTGATATCCGAGATCGCGCCGAATTTCTTCCCGAGGATACCGACGGCATCCGCGTATTTGCTGTCCCATCAGGGCTTTGTGAAGTTGTTATGGGGAATCTCGGAGATCTCATGGAATCCGCCGGACAGGCAGAGGGCGTTGTATTGCTGGGCACGGAAAAGCCCCATCGTGAATTCTGCGTCGCCAGCCTTGATGGAGGTCATGGCGGCATTGTAGGCGCCGTCCGGATTATTGATTTGCTCAGCGGAGACAGAGCAGTTCAGCGTTTGTTCGATCTCTATATTCCGGTTGAACGTTGCGTCGTTGATCCCTTCGCCGTTCAGCTCCTCTGCCATTATATCGGTAACATACAACGGATAATAGGTCCACCAGTGCGAAACGAGAATGCTGATATTCTTTCCGTTCATATCCGTATCCGGAAGATCGGGAGTCAGTTCGGTTTCCGTCTCCGGCAGGGCTTCTGTCTCAGGCTGCACCTGAGGTGTCGGAAGGGTCTCGATTTCGTCGGAACCATGACCGGTTCCGCAGGCGGTCATCCCGGATAATGCGGCGGCAGATAAACAGATACTGAGAAGGCGGAAGAATTTATTCGTGGGAATAACTCCTTTCATGGATAGTGGGACACATATTACGGCATCATTATATAATAATGGAAAGGAGATGTCAAGCTCTAACTCTCAGTCACCACTTAACATTTTCTCATGATATCAGGAAAAACCGCTTGGCTTCGGGAGTTTTTGGTGGAAATACTTATTTTGTAGCAAGTAATATTATGTATCGGAGGGAACCGGAATGGCATATCCGGAATGGGCAGAAAAACAAAAGAGGCCGGGAACAAACATCACGGTCAGCAAGGGGAAAAACTGTCTCTATGAGTGCAGATCCGTGTTTTTCAGTGAGGCAAGAAGATGAAAATTCTATCCCAACCCCCTTGCAATGAAGGGGATTTGGGAGTATAATATATCGTCAGGGGATTTCTGCTGTTCTGGTCAGCGGAAATCCGGCAAGTGATCAATTCAGGATTTGTTCGAAACCTGTGGAAAGATATACACCAATGAAAAAAACGATTTATCTTCGGGCAATCGCGTTCCTTCTGGCGCTCTCCATAACGCTGGGGATCAGTGCGCCCACGGGAGCGATACTGATTGCCGTTACCACGGTTCAAGAGGTTCCAAACTCCGTCCTCACGGCTGAGGGGGAGGATTGGAAGGTGAAGGCCGCTCTCGACCGGCGGGACGAATGGCCGGAGGAGTTGGAACTCCGGGCTGAGGAAGTTGATGGGGAAGAGTATCTTCGCGCGCTGGCAGCAGAGCGCGTTGAATACGCGCGCTTCTTTGACATCTCGATTTGGTCGGGTGAGAGCGAAGTTCAGCCTGAGGGACGCAGCGTCAAGGTTGAGATCACAGTGCCCGAGCTGGAAGAAGATGTGGACGAGATCAGGGTGGTGCATTTCACGGAGCCTGAGGCGGATGAAACGGCTCTCCCGGAAGCGGTCGAAGACGATCTCTTCCTTCCTCAAGACGTTCTCACAGGGTACCGTTCGATGGCGGAGGAAGGGAACGAAGCAGATTTTTCTTCTGTAGAGGATGAGGCGTTTCCGGCAGAAGAAGAAACACGCGCTCTCCTTCCCGAAGCAATAGAATATACAGTTATCGAACAGGATGGTCAGAAGATCCTGTCCTTTGTCGCGGATGGATTTTCCGTGTATGGCGTGATCGGCACGACGATTGAGAAAACCGTGCTGGCGAGCGACGGGAATATGTATCGTATCACCGCTGCATTCGGCCCCGAGACGGGCATCCCGGAGGACGCGGAACTGAATGTGGCAGAAATCCTTCCGGAGGATGATTTCTACAGCCTTTACCTTGAAGATTCCCTGGCCGCGCTCGGGTGGGAGGACAGAGACGTGTCATACTCCCGTTTGTTTGATATCAGTCTTCAAACCGCCGACGGTCTGTTGGTTGAACCCGCGGAAGGAACCTTCGTCAAGGTCGATATAGAACTGGCGGATAAAGACGCTGCAATCACTCCTCAGGTCGTTCACTTCGGCGAGGAGGTTGTCGTGCTGTCCTCTGAAACCGAGGGAGAGGTTGTCCGGTTTGAAACGGACGGGTTCTCCGTGTACGCGATCGTGGACGCGCCGGAACCATACAACTGCATAGAGGAGAATATCGCTTATTATCTGTCTTATGGAAATTCTCCGCTGTATGTCAAAAACTCACTAAACAACAAGAACTGTTTCATAGAAAGTAACAATGTTGCCGACGCGGCGGAATGGTATTTCGAACGGGTTGATGGCACGAATGACCAGTATTATATTTATACTTTTATAAACAATGCAAAAAAATACATGAAGCAAAAACAGCAAAATGGAAATGATATGGAACTGACAGAGTCTGTTGGAACAGCGTTCATTGTGAGCGACGGAGGAAAAAACGATACTTTCTATATCAAGCATGCGTCCGAGGACAGATGGCTACAACATTCCAAAGGCGGCGGAGGCGTCCGGCTATATCAAGCAAATAATGACATCGAAAACTGTAGCTTTACCTTGACAAATGTGGCCACTGGAATACCTGTCACTTCCCCAGATGATTATTTGGAATTAGATGGCAAGACCTATGGGATCGCATATCACAACGACAAAGCAGCAGCAGCAGCTTTGTCTTCCAACAGTAAGGATAATAAACACCTTGCTGCACAAGAATTACTGATGCAACCAGATGTGCTGACCAACAGTGGGATCTTGTTTGTTGCCAAGGACAGCGACATTACCGAATGGACCTTTCACAATGTTGAGAAAAACAAATACATTATATCAGTAGAAACTGCTGACGGGATGCGTTTCCTTTCGCTGAACAACGACAAGCTTGAGTTGTCATCAACAGAAATAACTGCTTCAACCTTTACTGTGTCGGCTGGAGTTGGGGAGAACATTGGCAAATACCAGTTCAGCGTAGGTGAGTATAAGTTATGCGTCGATCTTGATGGGGAGAAAACCGACAAAGGGTTCTTTGGCAGTAAAAATGCTGCATGGTTGAATCTCGTTCAAAAGTCTACCCTTACAGATGATGACTTTGTCGAGTATTCCGCCCGCAAGATCAGTGCCAGTGACGAAATCCTCAGTGAGACGGAGCCGGAGAGGCCAAAGGTCATTATCTATACTCGCGTCTGGAACGAGACGACCAAGAAATACGAATACTACGCGGTTGACCACGACGGTTCTCTGGTGCGCGTCTATGACAGCGGCGATATGATCAACTGGGTCGGCAATCAGGTCAATTCCGCTCTCTGGGAGTTTACGGAATATACCAATAATGACGGCACTCCGAGTTATTTCTATGAATTGGAAAACACCGCATACTCCGGAACCTATCTGGTTCCCCAGTCCGAAGGCATCATAGCGCGTCAACCTGTCGGTATCAATATGAACGGACGCCGGGACGGATTTGATTATACCTCCATTGTTGCATGGGATGATGCCGCATATGCATATTCCGGTCTGAAAGTAGTACGGGATGAGAAGGGCGTTCTCAGGACGGTTACCTGCTCACTCGATGACGCATCAGATTTCTATTTCGCTGTGATTGCGCCTCACGTTGAGGAAGCGGATCCTGTCACAACGGTGGAGACAGTAGACAACAACGAATTCGGCATCAGCATCAAGATGATCGATTTTAACAATACCCTCTGGAATGAGCGGGATCCCGTGCAGAATGGTTTTTTCTTGCCACGGGAAAACCACTGGAAAGACTGGAATCAATATAATCCAACCCAAGGGCTTCTGTCTACAAATCTCACAGACGGATACCCCATTGCTACAGATAAAACGCAAAAGGAAGGCCACAGCTTTTCAGAGTTATTTAACAATATGACTGAAGCCAACCACTTATTCATACAGAGCGTGTATAATGAGAGCGGTTATTTTGAATACGACAGCACGCAGAACTTCGCGCATCTGATTACGGACGAGAATGATTATTGGTGCGATTCTTCCAGAGGTAATTACGAAGTCGGTGATTATGTCGTTTATAATCAGCTTGGCGCAATTGGTTCGGTCGTTAGCGAAACCAGAGCACACGGTCAGTTTATGCCGTACAACGATATCAGCGCTGAGGTCGGATATGCTCGTACCGCCTATGACGGTACTGGTGAAGTGATTGTGAATACCACTGATGTAAACAGAGCTGAGCTGCCCGATACTGATCCGCGCAAGGGCGAACCATTGTATGCGATTCCGCAGAACAACAATCAGGCAAGAGAAATAAAGAACCTGATGGGACTGGCAGAGACTCCAAAACCTGCTGACTATTTCTTCGGCATGGAGCTTTCCGCATCCTTTACCCAGACTCCGAACGGGTTGGACAACTGGGGCCATGACATCATCTTTGAGTTTACCGGAGACGACGACTTCTGGTTCTATGTCGATGGAGAATTGGTGATCGACCTCGGCGGTATTCACAGCGCACTGCCCGGTTCCGTGAATTTCCGTACGGGCGAAGTCAACGTGAACGGTACATGGACGACGCTGAAGACCCTGTTTCGGGAGAATTATATAGCCCGCGGACACACTGATGCGGAAGCAGACTCATATGTTGATGGCGAAAATGGTATCTTTGAACAGAAGTTTGACGATGACGGAAACCCCTTGAAAGACACCCATGGTAATGATGTATATACATTTAAGAACTACTCTACCCACAACATGAAGATGTTTTACATGGAGCGAGGCTCAGGCGCGTCGAACTTGAAGATGCGGTTCAATCTGGCTTCCGTAAAGCCCGGCACGGTGGAGCTGTCAAAAAATCTGAAGGGTGCGGACAGCAAATCGAATAAACTGATCCAGTATCCGTATCAGATTTGGTATCAGACGGCGGAATACGCGCAAAATGAAGATGGAACCTATCAGCTTGACGGAAATGGCAATCGTATCATAGAAAGTTATAACAATCCTATCCTTCTGTCTCAGCCTGCATCGAACGCGAATCTGACCGGGCAGGTATATGCTGTGTATAAGGGAACGAAAACTCTGATTCCTTATAAGGGTTCCATGTCGATAGGCGGAATACCATATAATAATGTATTCCTGCTCAAGGCTGGCGAGACGGCAGTGGTAAACTTCCCCGAAAATACATACCGGTACAAAATCGTTGAATGCGGTGTGGATACTTCGGTATATGAACATGTCTATATAAATGGCGATGAGAGTGGGAATGAAATCTTCGGGAAACCATACAATAACAGTGATGGATGGGATTCCACAACCGAGCCGGAGACCATGCCTGCTTTCACAACAACATATGATGGGACTTCACGGTCGGATTTTGGTGTCACATATGACACAACCGAAGGACGTCCGAGGGTCGAGTACACAAACGAGGTCCCTCCGGAGGTAATGCGGACTTTGTCCTTCGAGAAGGTGCTTTACGACTCGAGCGGTAACCGCCTTGCCGATGAGCAGGCCGCAAATGTTAAGTCCGTATTTTCTTTCAGACTTTATCTCGGCAATGAGTTTGCAAATGAGGAAAATCTGCTCCCCGCAGATATGTACACCTATTATGTAAAAGGGCCGGATGGTAGATACTGCAAATGGGATAAAGAAGACCAGAAATTTGTATCGCTTGGTGTCGGTACCTTCGAAGAATTCAAAAGCCTGCCTAAAGCCGATCAGCATGCAGGTACATTTACCACGTCTATGTACGGCTCGATCTCAAAAATTCCCGCCGGCTATACTGTCGAGGTGCGCGATCTGATCGTCGGAACCAAATATAAGGTAGAAGAACCCGATCGTGAGATTCCGAAGGGATTCACACGCCGGGACGGGGACGGCTATGTCCGGACGGATCTGCCAGAAGGTGCTGTTGTCTATTATACTACGGGAGAAACGTATGGGCATCATCCTGCGGAGGGTAACATAATCACAGCGGAACCCATAAGCGATACCATCGTTTCCAAAACAGAATCCCCCGAAATCGAAATCCGCAATCAGGAAGGCTGGGGCCTGACCGCGAAGAAGGTATGGACGGATAAGGACTTCATGACCCATGATCCGATTTATCTGGCGGTCTATCTGCGGAAAGGAGAAGAACCAAATTATACATACACTTTATTGCCGGATAAAGTTAGGCAGTTGACGAACAGTGATACGGAAGCATACTACTTCTTCTCAGATCTGAAAGTGGATGGAGAACCGTATCGGTTTGATCAGTTTGTTGTCCGGGAAGTGAAACTGGTTATAAGTGATGGTCATACACTCGAGGTGGACAGCGATGGGAAAGTGACGGTGGATGATCATGTTACTGTAAATCCCATTTCTCACGGGATGCCGATCGTAATCGGCGGGGTTCCTATTGGCGGCTCTCATCGGGAGGAAACCTACACTGTAAGCTATGAAACTGGCGACTCCACAGGACAGAACGAAAACATCCGCAACGACACAGTGAAGAATTCACGGCCCGGTATTCAGATTTATAAGACAGACTGGAGCGGAGAACATTACCTGTCCGGCGCTGTGTTTACCCTGAAAGACGCGGAAGGGCAAGATGTCGGAGCTGCCTCCTATACCTCTGACAGCGAAGGCTATGTCACCACTGCCTATCTGAGCGAGGGGACCTTCACTTTGAACGAGACCAAGACTCCGACCGGCTATGTGGCTCTGGACGAGCCGATCACACTGACCGTGACGACGACAGAACCGAGATCGTATGACTTGTCGGTGACAGAGGGTAGTGTTACCTATTATATTACACTGTCCGGGCCGACCGGATCCTACACAACTGCCAATGCTACGCCGACGGATATGGCGCGCATCACCGTCAAGAACCGCACCGCGCAGGGGCTGAAAGTGGTCAAGGTAGGTGTGGCTGACGGAACCAGACCACTGCTCGTCGGCGTTCATTTCGCGCTGTATGATCAGGTTAAGGATAGTGAAGGCAATTATCGTCCGAATTATAATCCGAAGGTGGGCTATGAAGATCTTGAGACAAATGACAACGGTATGCTCGAAGAGATCACCATGGGCCTCGGAGCAGGTACATATTATCTGAGGGAGAAGGAGGCGCCCGACGGATATAAGAAGCTCGCAGATGACCTGTGCTTCACCATCGGCGAAGACGGAAAAGTCACAATCAATACGGCTGCTTATTCGGGCTGGCTGAAAACGAACGCCTCTGCAGCAGGGGAGATCGGCTACGAAATCGAAGTAGAAAACATGCCGCTTGGAATTTCTATCAAAAAGACGGATGAAAAGGGAGTGAATCTGACAGGATCCAAATTCCAGCTGTGCATGCTGAATGAGAATGACGCCTGGGCGGTGGTCGGTGAATACGGTTTGAATCAGGGCTTGATCGATCTGACGGATAAATCAGTGCATACTTTTGCCGGAATGAGGAACGGCCGCTACAGGCTGAAAGAAACAGTTGCGCCGGACGGGTATATCATCCTCTCCAGCGAAACTTACTTCAAAGTGGAAGACGGCGTAGTCGTTCTGACAGATGCATACGGGGATCAAACAGAGTACGAATATTCATACCTAGAAGACGATAGTACAACAATTGTTATCAAGAATCACCCGGGAGCATCCCTCCCCTCCACCGGCGGCTGCACCGCTATCCCGTTCCTCATCACCGGCTCCATTTTGACGACTACCGCTACCGCTCTTTCTCTCCGCGAGCTGAGACGCCGTCGGAAAGAACAGGAATCTTGACGATAGGGCGTGGGGAGCGATTATGATTTGGGACAGAGAGAGATACATCGCGCACTGCCTGTTTGAGGACACGGGACGCGAGATGTTCTGCGAGCTGTTCGGCCCCCTCCATGTGCTGGAGCAGGAATGGCGGGCGGCGGGCGTGCCGGAGGACGAGATCAACCTGACCGCGTTCGGATGGGATTACGTCAAAAGATGCGACCTGGCAGGGGGAACGGGGCCGATCACCGGCATCACGCCCGTCCTCCTGTCCGACACGCCGGAGAAAACTCTGGCGATCGACAGCAAAGGGCGGCACACGGAGCTCATCAAGAGTACGGCGACGATCCCCCTTCCGCTCGATTTCCCGGTCGAAACGCCGGACGACTGGCTGAAAATCAAGCACTGGTATGCCTTCGACGAAAGACGCGTCAACCGGGAGGCGCTCGCCGAACAGCGAAAAAGATGGGAGGACGGAACCCTCACGCTCATCGGTATTCCCGGGGCGTTCGACGAACCGCGGGAGCTCATGGGTGAGGCGGGACTCTGTATCGCCTGCTACGAGGAGCCCGAAATGCTGACCGATATGCTCGAGACCTTTGCGGATACCGCGATCAAGGTGATCGAGCGGGTCGGCGAGATCTGTCCGATCGACTGCCTCTTTGTCCACGAGGATATGGCGGGGAAGTCGGGGCCGATGTTCGGACCGGCACAGATCAACGAGTTTTTCAAGCCCTATTATTCCCGCGTATGGGAAGCGGCGAAGGCGTACGGCGCGAAGCTCTTTTCGCAGGACAGCGACGGCGATATCTCCCCCATCCTCGGCGAGCTGATCGACTGCGGGCTCAACTGCATTCACCCGATGGAGCCCGTGGGCGGCAACGATATCGTAAAACTCCGGGAAAAATACGGCAGCAAAATCTGCTTCAAGGGCGGCATCGACAAGCATGCCCTGCGGACCGGACCGGAGGCCGTGAGGAAGGAGCTCGAATACCGCATTGCGCCGAATCTTCTCCACGGCGGAACGGTTTTCGCGCTCGATCACCGCATCCCGAACGGGGTTCCCATCGAAACCTACCGCTATTATGTCGCCCTCGGACGCGAAATGCTCGGGCTGCCCGTGCCCGACGGGCCGGGATGGGCGAGAATGGCGTTTTGAAGTACGGATCGCATCGACCCGAGCGGATGGTCAAGGCCCGCGGCGAGTAAGAGTCATCAAAGGAGTGTGCCGTGTTCTGCGAAAATGAACTCAAAAAGAAAAATCTGCCCCCGATCCGCCCCGATCTTACTGTAGATTGGGAAACCCGGCGAGCCGAGATCGCCGACCTTCTGCAGCGGGAGCTGTTCGGATACCGTCCGGCCGAACCGGAGGAAGTGACCTTTGACGTCACGCCGGACCCGAGGCCGGATTTCGAATCCGCGGCCGACACGTTCAGAATCACGGCAAATACAAAGCTCGCAGGAGGAAAATCCTTTTCCTTCCCGTTCTACGCGGCGATCCCGAAAGGGAAGAACTGCCTGCCCTTTTTCGTGCACATCAATTTCAGAAATAACGTCCCGGACGAATACATGCCGACCATGGACATGATGGAACGCGGCTTCGCGGTTTTTTCCTTCGGCTATGAGGATGTGACCTCGGACGACCTTGACTTCACCGACAAATTCGCCGGGATCCTGTACGGCGGTCGGGAGAGGACGGGAGCCGACTGCGGAAAGATCCCGATGTGGTCGTGGGCTGCCTCCCGGGTTATGGACTTCTGCGCGACGCTTGACTGCCTCGATCTTTCGAAATCCGCGGTCATCGGCCATTCGCGGCTCGGAAAGACCGCACTGTACACCGGCATGCTCGATACGCGCTTTCAGTTCGTGATCTCGAACGAATCCGGCTTCGCGGGCGCGGCGCTTTCCCGCAACCGCGCGGACAGGGAAAACGGCAAAACCTTCTGCAGTGCGCGCTTCTGCGTGGAGCACCATACGCAGTGGTTCGCGCCGAACTATGCGAAGTACGCGGATCATGAGGAGGAAATGCCCTACGACCAGCATTTTCTCGTTGCAGCGAGCGCGCCGCGGTATGTGTATGTGGGCAGCGCGGACGGGGATATCTGGTCCGACCCGATGTCCGAATATCTGTCCTGCTGTGCCGCCGGGGAGATCTACGAGCAGCTCGGCAGACGGGGCTTCGCGCATCCCGACCGGTATCCCGAACCCGAAGAGGCGTTTCAGGAAGGCTCGGTCGGCTATCATCTGCGACGCGGCGAACACTTCCTCGCACCAGCCGACTGGCAGCGATACATGGATTTCATCGAAAAAGCCCCGCCGCTTAAGGAATAATGACTGTACCGCATGGGAGGGCCGTAAATGAAGAAAGTCATATCGCTTCTGCTTGTAGCCTGATGATCCTGTCAGCATTGTCCTGTTCTTCCGGCACCGAAGCCGAACAGGATATCGCGGAAACTTCCGCTGTACAACAGACCGTCCCTGAATCCGTTCCCGAAACCGAGGAACCCGATTATCTCGCGTCTTCTCTTCCCGAAACGGATCTGGCCGGGGAGTCCATCCGTCTGATCGGACGCAGCGGATCGGGCGGACGGATCAATTTTCCGGAAGACACCTTTACCGGCGAGGCGGTCAACGACGCCCTGTACACCCGGAACGAGGAACTGACGAAAAGATACAACGTCAAAATCGTGAACAACAGCATCGATCAGCTGAACGATCTCATGACGCTCACGAGCGCGGCGATCACGGCCGGCGACGACGCATACGAAGCGATTTTCGCGGATATGGCGGACACGGCGCGGACGCTCACGCTGAACAGCCTGCTGATCGACTATTCGACAGTTCCTTATGTGGATCTTTCCCAGCATTGGTGGAGCAAGTACAACGGAGATCTTTCGATCGGCGGGAAGCTGTTCTTCCCGACGGGCGTCATCACGCCCCAGTATTTCAGCGCCCTTTTCCTGATGCTCTTCAATCGGCAGCTGGCGGACGATTACGGAATTGAGGATCTCTACGAAGTCGCCCTCGAAGGGAACTGGACCCTCGACAAGATGAGGAGCGTCATGGAATCCGCCACCCTCGATCTGAACGGCGACGGCAAGATGGATCTGGACGACCGGTGGTCCCTTGTGTACGATGAAGTCGCCGGGTACGCCTTCTATTTCGGCGTCGGCGGCAAAATGACGGAGTTTGACGAAGAAGGCATGCCGTACCTTGACATCGGGACCGATCAGGTGATCGATCTTGTGGAGCACCTCCGCTCCATCGTCGGAGACAAGGAAAAGTGCCTGCGCGGAGAGGACTATTACAAAAATGCGGAGCAGACGGTATTCAAGGAAGGACGCGCCCTGCTGGTGGCCAATACGCTCCACCTTGTCCGGACCGTATATCGGGAGATGGAAAACGATTACGGCTTTCTTCCGATGCCCAAATACGATGAGAACCAGAAGGAATATTTATCCTACGCCCAGCCGTGGAGCGGCACTGGAGTTGCGATCCCCATTACCAATACGAAGCTCGGCGACACGGGGCTGATTCTTGAAGCGATGGCGTATCTGTCGGATTCCTATGTCCGGGACTCTATGTTTGAAACCACCTATAAGGAAAAACTGGCCCGCGACGAGCGCACAGCCCGGATTCTGGACATCATCGCCGACGGCGCGCGGTTCGACCTGAACGTGTTCTTCAACTGGGGCAATTCGGCAGCCACACTGCGGGACGCCGTCATGGGAAACAACACGAATTATGCCTCTTCCTACGCGAAAATCCAAAAGACCACGGACAAGACCATCGAAAAGCTGTGTGAGACGATTCGTGAAATGGGAAAACACGAATAAGACCTCCTCGGCCGTTTCCTGTTCTCGTCACACTCCCTTTCGGGCTGATCCGCACGTTGAAAAATGGTACGGAACAGCCCCGCGTATTGTCCCGAAAGGAGAGAAACCGAAGTGAAGATCCCCTATGTGAAAGGTGATTATATCAACGTCTACAAGCCTTCCGCGGATGTGTATCCGGGTCCCGATACCGGACGGTTCAGGGCGGGCGCGCGCTACGAGGACTGGGTGCCGAACGATTTCACGGTAGTTCACGACGGGAAGAGATGGCATATGCTCGGCATCACACATCCCCGGCCGGAAGAATTCCTCAGCCCGGAATCGAGATTTCCGAACGTCCATGAAGCGGAGTGGCAGCTGTTCCACGCGGTGTCCGAACCGGCGCCTTTGAAGCAGTGTCTCAGGGAAGGCGGGTTCACTCAGGCTCCTCTGGTCCTGAGCTCGCCAGAGCGCCCGGACGAAGATCCCAGAATCCACGCGCCGATCGTATGGAAAACAGGCGGCAGGTTCGTCATGCTCTACGGCCCGGATCCCTTCCGTCTGGCGGTCTCGGAGGATCTGTATCAGTGGAAGCCGGCGGGCGAGGCGTTCCTGACGCACGCGCCGAATGTGAGCCGCGATCCGAACATCATGGAGAAGGACGGGATATTTTACGCGATCTATACCTCGGACGACGGCATCTACATGCGCAAGTCCCGGGACCTGATCCGGTACAGCGGGGAAGAGCTGCTGTTCCGCCTGCGCGGGGCGCCGATGGAATCCCCGATCCTCAAATACATCGACGGCGCATATTACCTGCTGTACTGTATCTACGACGGGACCGATC
Organism: Oscillospiraceae bacterium; assembly: GCA_015065385.1. Lineage (GTDB taxonomy): Bacteria > Bacillota > Clostridia > Oscillospirales > CAG-272 > UMGS1696. Next base: position 27,291 of record SVQK01000011.1, read on the forward strand.
AGATCTACGGGTATTACGATTACCGCACATACGTCCATGCCGCGCCGACAATGGAAGAACTGGACGGGGCCTCCTGCATCGCGCAGATCGACGCCCACGCGCCGGAGCTGTTCCAGGATGAAGACGGCGACTGGTTCATCGCCAGCGCCGAATGGCCAAGCCGGGGAGTCAGCATCGCGCCCATCGGATGGAAATGAGGCGGCGTCAGATGAAGAATAGAAAGCGGGGTCTGCCGCGTGGTGCAGGCTCCGTTTTTCCGTATTGACAGCCCGCGTGTTTTCGGGTATAATGTCCGCGTTGATATCCCGCCGCAACGCCGGCAGAGTGAGCCGGATTGTCCCGGACAGGAGCCGGGAACCGCGCGGCAGTGGTTGGGAGCGGACATATGCGGAAACAGCGGCAAATCCAGCCGAATTCCGAAGTCAGTTCGCCGGAAAATCTTTCCCCTCCGTTGACAGCTCCGCATCCCCGATGTATAATAATACAGAATTTCAATTCCTGCTTTTGAGGAAAGCCTCATCATGAAAAAAAGCATTTTCTCCGTCTTTCTCAGCCTATCCCTGCTGCTGGCCATGATTCCGGCCGTACTGGCTGCTGACGCGGTCGAACAGCCTCTTACACGCGCGGAAGCGGTTGACCTCATCTGGCGCGCGGCTGGATCTCCTCAGCCGACCAACAATGAGACGCCCTTTGCCGACCTCGACGGATCGCCGTATCGGGAGGCGATTTTCTGGGCAGTCGAGAAGGGCATAACAAACGGTGTGAGCGCGGATTGTTTCGCGCCGGATGACCCCGTTACCCGGACGCAGGTTGCCGCTTTCCTGTACAGAGAATCCGGCGAGCCCGGAAAAACCGGGGACGGCACATGGTACAAGGACGCGGCGCAATGGTCGCTGCGGAATATCCGGATCTTCGGGGATTCGCTTCCCCTCAGCAAAAAGGAGGACGATCTCTGCACAAAGGCGGAGCTGGAAACGATTCTCGCCAGATACGGCGAACCGTCCGCGCAGGAAGGCGAGATTTACATCCTTTACACCAGCGACGTTCACTGCGGCGTCGATGCAGGCTTCGGCTACGTCGGCCTGAAAGCGGTCCGGGACGCATTGGAAGCACAGGGATTTTCCACGATCCTTGTGGATAACGGAGATTCCGTACAGGGTGAAGCAATCGGCGCCTTTACCAAGGGTGAAGCGATCATCGACCTGATGAACGACATGGAGTATGATGTCGTGATTCCCGGCAACCATGAGTTCGACTACGGGATGGAGCGTTTTCTGGAGCTGACGGAGATGGCGGAATTCCCGTACATCAGCTGCAACTTCATGAAGGGAAGCGAACTTGTTTTCGATCCGTACCGGATCATCGAGGCATCGGGAAAAAAGATTGCCTTCGTCGGCATGACAACGCCGGAAACGATCACTTCCTCCACTCCAAGGTTTTTCCAGAATGAAAACGGGGAGTTTATCTACGGCTTCTGCGGGGACGAAACCGGAGAAGCCCTCTCTTCGGCGGTGCAGAAAGCCGTAGACGACGCCCGTGCGGACGGCGCAGATTATATAATCGCGCTGGGGCATTTGGGAAACTTGGCGAAAGTCCTGTCGTGGACATATGCCGATATCATAGCCAATACCTCCGGGATCGACGTGATTCTGGACGGACACAGCCATGATACCGATCAGGTCGTCATGAAGAACAGAGAAGGGAAGAATGTGATCCGTTCCGCCTGCGGCACGAAGATGCAATGCATCGGATATGTGCATATCTCCTGGGAAGAGGGGATTGTCGAGACCGGGATCTGGAGCTGGAACGCTGCGGAGGCTTTGCCGGAGGCCTACGATTACGCAAGTGAAATCGGGGAGCAGATCCGGTCGGAGAAAGAAAAACTGAACGAACTGCTCGGACAGGTAGCAGCGCGTTCGGATGTGACATTGACCATTTACGATCCCGTTGCCGTTGACGCATCGGGAGCGCCAATCCGTATGATCCGCCGCGCAGAGACCAATCTCGGGGATTTCTGCGCGGATGCGTTCCGCTTTATTACAGGCGCCGACATCGCTATGGTCGGAGGCGGCGGAATCCGTAAGAACATCGAAAAAGGCGATGTTACGCTGAATGACATTTTTCAAGTGCATCCCTTCGGAAACGAGGTCTGTGTCATCCGTGTGACCGGACAGCAGATACTGGATGCGCTCGAATGGGGAGCGAGCAAAGTTCCCGATCAATTCGGCGGATTTATGCAGGTTTCCGGGATGAGCTACGAAATTGATGTGTCCGTACCGTCCTGCTGCAAAAAGGATGAGAGCGGTATGATGAGCGGGATCGAGGGCGAGCGTCGAGTTCGGAATGTGTTGATCGGCGGGGAACCTTTGGATCCTGAAAAGACATACACAGCGGCGGGAACCGGCTACTGGTTTTTCGATCACGGCGACGGATACACGGCTTTCGACGGCGCGGAAGTTGTTGTGACATGCGTGATGGAAGACTTTCATCTGCTGACCGAATACATCACCGGGACGCTGAACGGCGAGATCGGTGCCGGATATGCCGATCCGTGCGGGGAAGGCAGGATCGTGATCTTGGATTGACCGCGCCGAACAGGCCGCTTCCTCATTCGGAACATGCGCACGGGAGGTGAGAAATCCCCTGCCGTCGTATCGCAGACCACCGCGGAGCAATCTTTGAAGACAGAACGATCGGACAATCCGTTCAACCAGTTTCCGCGGCGTTTCGCGGGCATCCGTTTGATGGGCAAAAGAGGACGGCGTGACCGATGCGGCAAAATCGTTCTTCAAACGACCAATATTACCCCCTCAACAGGGGAGAAAGAAGGGCTTATCTGCCATGAAAAAAGTACTGTCTTTCTTTGTTCTGACAGCTTTGTTGCTTTCACTCATCGTTGTCCCGGTATCCGCGGCCGACGATGACACGCCGGAAGGGGTCGCGGTTCAGGGGACGCCGACCGTTGACGGTGTGATCGACGACTTGTGGGCTTCTGTTCCCGCCTACCCGATCGACCGTCTGAAGGATGGCCGGGACACCGGTCTCACCTCCCAGTTCCGCGTCATGTGGCAGCCGGGAGCTCTGTATGTCCTCATCGAGGTCAACGACTCCGACCACAACTTCAACGGCGGTCCTTCCGTCGGCGACGGCATGGAGGTGTATTTCGACCTGAACAACCTGAAATCTGCCGGATTTGAGGACGATCTTCAGGCGTATTTCGCCATGTGCGCGGACGATGAAACCTACCTAACCTACGACGGATCCTCCATGGGTATGCTCAATCTGCAGGAAGCCGCGACCGTCGCCATGACGACCGCCGACGACAAGTACACTTACGAAGCGCAGATCCTGATGCAGCCGATGGAAACCGAACTGAAAGCCGGTCAGGTGATCGGATTTGACATTCAGGTTAACGATCAGGTATCCGGCGACACGGAGCGGTCCGGCGCGTACGGATGGAGCGACGACGCCAACAACGCATGGCAGGGCACGATGCTCTACGGTAATCTCACCCTGCAGGGCGGCGCATCCGAAAAGACAGGTTCCGCCCAGCCGGTTGATGTGGTTGAGATCCCCGAAAAAGCCGCTGCGGTTGACGGCGTGATTTCGGACGGCGAATGGGACGGCGCGACTCGCATGATCCTGAACATTTCCGACACGTCCACATGGACCGAGAACGGCGCGGGCATCGTCGGGACCGACGGCTGGTCGAAGCTCGGCCACACCGACGAAGACTTTGAAACCGAGCTCGCGTTCATGGTGGACGGCGAGGATCTGTACATTCTTCTGACGCGCGTGGACTCCACGCTGAATTTCGCTTCGGACAACTTCCACCGCCCGTATTCCTCCGACTGCGCCCTGATGTGGTTCTTCGACACGGAATACGCGTCGCAGTACGGGCTGCAGCTTCTGGCGGCGGACAAGAGCGGCAATCCGATCATCGGCTATTTCTTCATGGATTCCGACCAGAACTCCTCCGATAACCTGATGGAGCTGGAATACGCGACCGCTGTAACGAAAATCACGGACAACGGCTACGTCATGGAAGCCAAGGTCAACATGAAGGGCATGGACGATTTCAATCATGACATGCTGGCCGGCGGGACCGTCAATGTCACATGGTGCGCGGTCAACATCTGCGAAGAGGGCTGGGACAGCGACAACGACGCGTATCAGCTCTGGGGCACCTATAACTATCAGGCTCAGTACAAAGGCGTGAATGACTGGGAAGCGGCTCCGAAGGCAAAACTTGTGAGCGCATCCGCTGCCTCCTCCGCCCCCGCTGCCTCTTCCTCCGATTACGTCACGGACGGCCTTGTCGCGTGGTACGATGGAGCGAACAACCAGAACGGTTCTCAGGACAAGAACGCGACCGTCTGGAAGGACGCCTCCGGCAACGGCCTTGACTTTGAAGTGGACATTTCCGAAGAGGACAACTACTGGACGGACAAGTCCTTCCACATCAATTCCTGCCGGAACTACTTCCCGGATCAGCTGGTGGACGTGGTGAACGGC
>SVQK01000012.1 GCA_015065385.1 Oscillospiraceae bacterium
TCAACTTGTTGAGCGGGTGAGCATCGCGTGCGATAACTCTGATAAGGTTGGATGGCTTCAGAAGTTCGCGCTTTGCGCGAAACTTCGTTGGTGTGCCGAAGCCTCAGCTTCACTTGATTGGTATAGCCTTCCCCTTACATCCTCCCCATGAAGTTCTTTGCCGGCTCAACTTGTTGAGCGGCTCAACTTGTTGAGCGAGCTTTCATCCGAAAGAAAGCCGCGTTTCCCTTTTTGCTTGAGATTAGTCTGAACCACTATAGTATCAGCGCGGGGCGCCGTCCCGCACAAATCGCGGCAGATTTTTACATTCTTTGTCTGGACAACACCCCGGCGGCTGTGCTATAATGTTTCCGTATATCACCGGCGGGCAGCGGGGATACGGATCCGGGCCGGACCGCGCCTGAAGACCCGCCGAAACCTGACGATCCGAAAGGAGCCAACCGATATGACGATCAAAAAGCAGAAAAACGGAACCGAACTCACGCTGGCGGTCGAAGGAAGACTCGACACCGTCACCTCCCCCGAACTCGAGGCCGCGCTGAAGGAAGAGCTGAACGGGATCGAATCCCTGACCTTCGATTTCTCCGCCCTCGACTACATCTCCTCAGCCGGTCTGAGAGTCCTGCTCTCCGCGCAGAAGCAGATGAACAAGCAGGGCGAGATGAAGGTCACCGGCGTCTCCGAGATCATCATGGAGATCTTCGAGGTCACGGGCTTTTCCGACATCCTGACCATCGAGTGAGCGGCCCGGAAAACGGTTTTCCCGAGCCGGAACGCCGGAAAGAGGAACATGTGAGACTATGAAGACAATCCATCGAAACGACCCTGCCGCCGATCCGGCGGGGTTCGCGCTCCTCTCGGACGTGATCCCGCATATCGTGCAGGAGATCCGGTATTTCTCCACCTACAACTTCGTCGGCGAGCGGATCGACGGCTATGAGGAGCCCTGCGCCCTCTTGACCATGGAGGCCGCCCGCGCCCTGAAATCCGTTTCGAACGAGATGATTGTAAAGGGATTCCGGCTGAAAGTCTTCGACGCCTACCGCCCCGCCTGCGCCGTGAGGCACTTTGTCCTCTGGGGCCTCGAGGATCAGGACGTGCGCATGAAGCCGTACTTCTACCCGGAGCTCGAGAAGCAGACGCTGTTCAAAGACGGCTACATCGCCTCCCGGTCCAGCCACAGCCGGGGGAGCACGGTGGATCTGACCCTGCTCGACATGAAGACGGGGCGCGAAGTCGATATGGGCTCCCCGTTCGATCTGTTCGGAGAGATCTCCCATCCGGATTACCGCGGCGTCACGGAAGAGCAGTTCGAGAACCGGATGTTTCTCCGAAGCGCCATGATCCGCGGCGGATTCCGTCCCCTTGACTGCGAGTGGTGGCATTTCACCCTCGAGAACGAACCCTATCCCGATACCTATTTCGAATTCCCGGTTTCCTCGGCGTACCTGCGCAGATGACGCGCCGCCGGAGATTTGCCGGAGTTCCCATTTCAAAGGAGAACGCAGTGATGAAACGCACCTTTTCAGCTGTGACAGCCGTCCTCTTGGCCCTCGTCATGGTCCTTCCCGCCGCCGCCGTGGGCCCGATCGTCCCGAATCCGGACGCCGTGGCCAGCCGCGCCATCGTGATCGACGCGCTGTACCGGAGAGAATACAAGCCCGAGGCCGCGACGGAGGACTTCGACGACTCTTCCGTCCAGTGGTATGCCGACGCCGCCGCGTGGGGCCGCACCGTCGGGATCGTCAACGGGGACGGGAACGGGAACTTCAGCGGCGACCGTGCCGTCACCCGTGCCGAGCTCGCCGCGATGCTGTACCGCTACGCGCAGTACAAGGGCGTGGACGTCTCCGAGGGCGAGGACACCAACATCCTCGACTACGAGGACGTGTTTGACTGCCCCGAATGGAGCATCCCGGCGTTCCAGTGGTCCGTCACGATCCCGATCTGGGAGGAGGGCGGCCTGCTTCTGCCGAACGAGACCCTGACCTGCTCCGAGCTGACCCACATCCTTGAGAACTTCACCCACGGGACCGCGCTCCCGAGCTGGACGGCGGACGCGAAGGCGAAGAAGGCTCTCGTCGATTACGTTATCGGCGCGACCGATCCGAGCGAGCCGACCTTCATTCCGGTTGAGGACCGGATCGCGGTGTTTGACCTCGACGGAACGCTCTTCTGCGAGACCGACCCGAACTACTTCGACTACACCCTCCTGAAATACCGCGTCCTCGAGGATCCGGACTACAAGGACAAGGCCTCCGACTTCGAAAAGGAGGTTGCGAACAAGATCAAGGAGCAGAACGAGACCGGCGCGTCCTTCTCCGGGCTGGAGGTTGACCACGGAAAGGCCGTCTCCACCGCGTTCGCCGGCATGACCATCGACGAGTTCAACGCCTACATCCAGGAATTCAAGAAGCAGGAAATGCCCTCCTACGACGGCATGAAGCGCGGCGAGGGCTTCTACAAGCCGATGGTCGAGGTCGTGGAGTACCTCCAGCTGAACGGGTTCACGGTGTACGTCGTCTCCGGCACCGACCGGCTCATCGTCCGCGGGATCCTGTGGGACAACGTCCTCAACATCCCCAACCGCCAGATCATCGGCTCGGACGAGATCATCGTCTCCGACAACCAGAACGGCGCGGACGGCCTGAACTACGTCTTCGCCGAGGGCGACCGGCTGATCCTCGGCGGCGAGTTCATCATCAAGAACCTCAAGATGAACAAGGTCTCCGTGATCATGCAGGAGATCGGCCAGCAGCCCGTGCTCTCCTTCGGCAACTCCACCGGCGATTCCAGCATGGCGGAGTACGTCACGAGCGGCAACAAGTACCCCACCCTCGCGTTCATGCTCTGCTGCGACGACCTTGCCCGCGAGAACGGAAACGAGTCCAAGGCGCAGAAGATGTTCGACCTCTGCGAAGAATTCGACTGGGTCCCGGTCTCCATGAAGAACGACTGGACCACCATCTACGGCGACGGCGTCACAAAGAAATGATCCCGTGAGTCAACCGGGACGTATCTCTATGACTCTATGAGCCGCCCGGGACGTATCTCTCCGGTTCATATGAGGACCAGGAGGACCGTCCCGGGTCGTTCAATTAAAAGACCGGGAGAACCGTCCCGGGATGGTTCAATTCACAGGCTCATAATAACGGACA
>SVQK01000013.1 GCA_015065385.1 Oscillospiraceae bacterium
AATCCAATCTGCAAATGCGGAGCATTTGCAACTCCTCCGCCGAAGGGTCAGGAGTGACCCTTCGGGCTGATGAAGAAAGCCGAATCCGACGGAGTCGGAAAAATCTTTCCGAAACCCGCAGGGTTTCTTTCCTCTTCCCTCGAAGAGGGTTAATCCAATCTGCAAATGCGAAGCATTTGCAACTCCTCCGCCGAAGGGTCAGGAGTGACCCTTCGGGCTGATGAAGAAAGCCGAATCCGACGGAGTCGGAAAAATCTTTCCGAAACCCGCAGGGTTTCTTTCCTTATAGTGTGAACACACTATAAAAACAAGCCCGGCGAATCCTTCTTCCGGCGGGGGTATTCTCCCGCCCGAAGGGTTTATCGGGCTTATTGGCGTATATCGGGCGGACTCAGAACGCCTGCGGAGGCGTCAGTCCGAGAGGATGATCCCTTCCCAGAGCTTTTCGTAATAGGAGCGGATCTCGGGGTCGATGTCGTGGAAATACTCGGTGCGGGGGAGGTTTTCCGGATCGGGATAGAGGATCTCTTCCCCGTAGTAGGCGTAATCGGGGTTGGTCACAACGGCGGTGTTGGGGCTGGCGTAGCAGATGTACTCCGCGTTGGCGAGGGCGACCTCGGGCTCGAGGAGGAAGTTGATGTACATCAGCGCGGCCTCGTAGTTGGAGGCGTTCTTCGGCACGCAGGCGGCGTCCACGAAGACGTTGGTCCCTTCCTTCGGATAGACGAAGGCGAGGTCGGGATTGTTCTCCTGCATGACGAGGAAGTCGCCGGCGTAATAGGGGGCGATGGCCGCGTTGCCGCCCTCCATCTTCGAGAAGACCTCGTCCATGACGCGGGCCTGGAGGACCTTGTTCTGCTCCTTGAGCTTCTGTGCCGCCGCGTCCCAGGTGCTCTTGTCCGTGGAGTTCACGTCGAGGCCGAGGAGGAACTGCGCGATGCCGAAGGCGTCCCGGGGGTTGTTGAAGGTCAGGATGTTGTCGGTGTACTTCTCGTCCCACATGATCTCCCAGCTGTCCGGGGTGCCCTCCACCATCGTGGTGTTGTAGATCAGGCCCACGAGGCCGACGTTGTAGGGAACGCTGTAGGTGTTGTCCGGATCGTAGAACAGGTTCTTATACTGCCCGTCGATCAGATCGTAGTTGGTGAGCTTCGCGTAGTCCAGCGGCTGGAGCATGTCTTCCTTGATCATCCGCTCGATCATGTAGTCGGACGGGATCACGACGTCGTAGGAGACCGCGCCGGAGCTGAGCTTCGCGTACATGGACTCGTTGGAGTCGAAGGTGTTGTAGTTCACATGGATGCCGGTCAGGGTCTCGAACGCCTTGTTCACGTTGAGGGACCCCTCGGAGCCGTCGGAAATGTACTCGCCCCAGTTGAACACGTTCAGCGTGGTTCCGGAAAACTCCTTGGAATACTCGGCCCGGGGGGAGTCGATCGAGGTGTTGGACCCGCAGGACGACGCGGTCAGGGGGACGGCGGCGCACAGGGCGGCCAGCAGAAGGGAGGCAAATTTTTTCAATTCAGTGATTCTCCTGTTTTCTATGGATTCCGGTACGGCGGCCGGTGGGCTTGTTTTCCTTTTTCTCCTTCATTCCGGAGATGTTCGTGAAGAGCAGCACGGCCAGCACAAGCAGGAAGATGATGCTGTACAGGGCGTAGATGCTCGGCTTGACGGGCTTCTTCACCATGTTGAAGACGTACAGGGGGAGCGTCTGGAAGTCCGTGCCCGTGGTGTAATAGCTGATAACAAAGTCGTCGAGCGAGAGGGTGAACGCCATCATGAGACCGGACGTGACGCCGGGCATGATCGCCGGAAGGACCACCCGGAAGAAGGCCTCCGTCGGGGTGGAGCCGAGATCCTGCGCCGCCTCCGCGAGATGCGGGTCCGTCTGGTTGAGCTTCGGCAGGACGTTCAGAATGACGTAGGGGATGTTGAAGGTGATGTGCGCGATCAGAAGGGTGAAGAAATTCAGGGAGTTGACCGCGCCGACGAGCCGCCCCACGAAGACGAAGAGGAGCATCAGGGAGACGCCCGTCACGATATCGGGGTTCATCATGGGGATGTTCGTCACGGTGTTCAGCGTATTCTTCCACGCCTTGTTCTTCACATAGTAGATGTACACGGCGGCGGCGGTCCCGATCACCGTGGCGATCACGGCGGACAGGACGGCGAGGAAGAGCGTGTTCCGCACCGGGAGCACGGCGTCGGAGGAGTTGGTGAAGAGCTCCGCGTACCACTTGAACGAAAATCCCTTGAAGACGGAGGTGCTTCTCCCGGAGTTGAACGAAAAGACGAGCATGATGAGGAGGGGCAGGTACAGCACAAAGTACATGAGCCCGACGAAGATATTGCCGATCGCTTTTTTCATGCCGCGCCCTCCTTACACATACAGGTTGTCGTCCCCTTCCCCGGCGAAGAGCTTCATCAGGGCGAGGGACAGGATGATCAGGACCATCAGAACGAGCGAAAGGGCCGCGCCCGCGTTGTAATTGTTCTGCGCCTGGATCTGGCGTTCGATGACGTCGCCGACGAGCAGGATCTTGCCGTCGCCGAGCTTCTGGCTGATATAGAAGGTGCTGACGGAGGGGACGAACACCATGGTGACGCCGGAGACGACGCCGGGCATGGACAGGGGCAGGATCACGCGGTAGAGCTTGGACGCGCCGCCCGATCCGAGGTCCTCCGCGGCCTCCAGCACCGACGGGTCGATCTTCGACATGACGGAGTAGATGGGGAGGATCATGTAGGGGATATAGTTGTAGACCATGCCGAAGATGACGGCGGCGGGCGTGCCGATGAGGGTCATGGGCTCGAGCCCGAGCTTTCCGAGGAAGGCGTTCACGATGCCGTTGCGCTCGAGGATGTTCATCCACGAGTAGGTTAGGATCAGAAGGCTCATCCACATGGGGAGCATGACGAGGACCATCATGATCTGCTGGGTCTTCTCCCGCTTCCGGCTCATGACGTAGGCGAAGGGATAGGCCAGCACGAGGGCGATGAGCGTGGCGGCGACGGAATAGAGGATCGAATCGCGGAAGATCGCGCCGTAGTCGCCGAGGTTTTTGATATTGTCCACGGTGAAGCCGCCCGCCGGATCGGTGAACGCGTAGTACGCCACGATCAGAAGGGGCACCACGATGAAGATCGCCGCCCAGAGGACGTACGGCGCGCCGATGATCCGCTGCAGGAAGGAACGGTTTTTCATGGCCTTATTCCTTTCCGCTTTCGCTGTCGGGAGCGGATCCCGCTCCCTCTTCCTCCGCGCGCTCCTCGGCGATCTCCTCCGCGAATTCCTCCGCCAGCTCCTCGGACATCTGGTTCATCTCCTCCATTTCGTCGGAGAAGGTGGAGTAGTCGCCGTAGAGGCCGGAGTACTTCGACTTCTTCATGACGTGGATCGCGTCGGGATCGATGGAGAGGCCCACGGTGTCGCCGACTCCGGCATAGTCCGTGGTCTGGATCATCCATTTGAAGCCGCCGATATCCACGATGATCTCATAGTGGACGCCGAGGAAGGTGACGGTGGTGACGATGCCGCGGAGCATGCCGTCCTCCGGCTTGACGATATCCACGTCCTCGGGCCGCACGACGATATCCACGGCCTCCCCGGGCAGAAAGCCCTTGTCCACGCATTTGAAGGTGTGGCCGGAGAAGGACGCCGTGTAGTCCGCCTTCATGACGCCGTCGAGGATGTTCGACTCGCCGATGAAGTCCGCGACGAAGGCGTTTTTCGGCTCGTTGTAGATATCCTCCGGGGAGCCGATCTGCTGGACGCGCCCCTCGTTCATGACCACGACGGTGTCGGACATGGAGAGCGCCTCCTCCTGGTCGTGGGTGACGAAGATGAAGGTGATGCCCGTGGCCTGCTGGATGTTCCGCAGTTCCACCTGCATATCCTTCCTCAGCTTGGCGTCGAGCGCGGAGAGCGGCTCGTCGAGCAGGAGCACCTTCGGCTTGAGCACGAGGGCTCTTGCGATGGCCACGCGCTGCTGCTGCCCGCCCGAGAGCTTGGCGACGGACCGCTTGGCGAATCCCTCGAGGTTCACGAGGCGCAGCATTTCGGTCACGCGCTCCCGGATCTCGTCCTTCGGCACATGGCGGACCTTGAGCCCGTAGGCCACGTTGTCGAAGACGTTGTAGTGCGGGAAAAGGGCGTAACGCTGAAAAATGGTGTTGACCTCACGTTTATGCGCGGGAACACCATTCATGTTTTTCTCGCCGAAAAACACCTCTCCCTCGTTGGGCTCGAGAAACCCCGCGATGATGCGGAGCGTCGTGGTCTTGCCGCATCCGGAGGAACCCAGAAGCGTGACGAACTCCCCGTCCCGGATGGACAGGTTGAGGTTGTCAAGGACTGTGTCGCCGTCGAAGCGGACGGTGATGTTTTTCAGTTCGATGATATTCTTTTCGGTCAATTTTGCATCCCCCTTTGCGGCAAAGGTATCACCGGAGCGCGCCGTGTCCCGTTCCCGCCGCTTTGGGGGAGGGGAAAAACCGCTCCAGGAGCCCGTCATCCGGACGCCGCGCCCTCTCGTCCCGCCCGCCGCTTTGACGGATGGGGGAGAGCCGGTCTCCGACGGACTCCGCGTAAGCCGAAATCCAGCTCTGCGCGAGACCCACACTCGGCTAATCGCAGCCCCCGCAAAGAGTTCCCGCGCCGCTCCCCCGCCTTGGAGGAGATTCGGCGCACGCTGCGATTTCTCAGACGCGGCTTTCCGCGCCCCGGTTTTGTTAAAACTGCCGGATGTGAACATCAGAGATATTCAGTTCGTCTGGCGGACCTCGTTCCTGCGCGGGTTATGCTTTACGGGCGGATTACTGACGGTACCCCCGTATATTTTACGCCGCGCCGTCCGATGTTTTGTTCATCCGGAAGCCTTTGCGCCGCCGGACGTGTCAGCACAGATGCAAAATGGTACGAATAGTATTATACCGCGAAATCGGGCGGAAGTCAATACGCGGAGGGGAACGGAACCGCCGAAATGCGCCGGATCGGGAGAGAAATTTTAGGAAATCCGACGGAAAAGGGAGAAAACGCATACTCTGACTGAATCGGGGCCTCTTTTCTTTATCAGCTCGAAGGAGGCACAAAGGAAAGGCGAATGATAGGAGAATCTCTCCCCTGCCAACCCCGAGGCTCCCTCACGAATCGTCAGATTCGTGCACCGAGGGAGCTGTCACCGCAGTGACTGAGGGAGTCGCCCGAAACTATTTTTTGTATCAAGTCCGTTTCGGCGGTTCGCTCCATGCCTAACCTCATCAAAAGGTCGTACCCAAAGCGATCCGCCTCTTCCCTCTTCTCTCTTCACTCTGTTTTCCCTCCCCCCTCAAACCGCCACCCGGTACACGCCTCACCGGTGACGCGGGTACGGGCGGGGACGGCTTTCACGGACAGGGATTCGCCGAACGCGGCGGGCTCGGGATCCCAGACTCTGCCGGACAGCATGGCGGCGAAGTCTTCCCGGGCGGCGGGGCCGATGTGTTTTGCGCACTCCTCGATCCAGAGGTCGTTGACCCGGCGGGATGCGGTCGGGGCGTCGGCACCCCGGGCGGCGTCGGCGATGCGCGGGAGAAGGGCGAAGAGCAATGTGTCGAGAGAGCATCGGCGATCCGAGGCTTTCCGGATGACGGCGTCGGTATGGAGGAGGAAGAAGAGGCCGCGGCCATAGGGCACCTTGGTCTTCTCCGGATCGGCGAGGAAGGCCGCCCCGCAGTCCTCGTTCGGCGCGCTCCGGCTGGGATTTTCGTAGTAGTCCGCGGCCTTCCGGTTCAGCTCGTCCGCAAGCTCGCCGTCCGTCACGATGCCCGCGCGCCACGGGAGGACGAGGGAATAGAACTCCGCCATGCCCTCCACAAACCATGTGCAGGTTCCGTATGGCTCGTCGGGGGCGGTGATCCAGTTGTGCGCCATTTCGTGGGCGAAGAGGAAGTTCAGGGCGGCGCGGTCGATCTGTCCGCTGTCCCGGTAGAGCCAGAGGTAGGCGCGCGCGTCGGCGGTTCCTCCGGGATGAGCGCAGTCGGTCCCATGGCGGGTGAAGATCGAATAGATCCCGCCGTCGTCCGAGAAAAACGCGCTCTCCGCGGAGAAGATCCGGGCGGCGTCCACGGCGGTTTCGAGCAGCTTCGGATTGCGGATCCAGTAATAGCGGAAGGCTCCGACCCGGACGCAGTCGAGCGGCGCGCCCACGGCATAGAAGGCGGAGACGAGGGTATTCCCGTCCCCTTCGCGCTCCGCGCTGCCTTCACCGAACGAGCAGGCGGCGGAGGATCCCTTCGGCATGGCGGAGAGATCCCAGCGGACGGCATACCGGATCGGGCCCTCGGCGAAGAAGGCGGGGAGGAAGGTCATGCCGGAGCCCGTGAGCCCGCCCGGTTCCGCGCCGAGATCGAGCACCGGATTCCGTCCGGCGGGAGCGGGCAGGACGGTATAGGCGAGGGAAGTTTCCCCGGATGCGTCCCTGGTCGGCAGAAAGACCCGGACGGAGCCCATATCCTCGCCGCAGTCGGCGGTCTCGCACGGGAGCTTCACGCATGCGCCGCCGGGGGTGGTCTCGGACAGAATGAGTTCCCCGTCGAGCGCGGCGAAGGGCTTGTCGATGCTGCGGGTGCGGATGCGGAAGAGCGGTTCCCCGGCCCGGACCGGGAGATCGAAGACGAGGCGCACGGCCACGGATCCGACGGTATCGCCGTTCCAGACGGGCGCAAGGGTGAGGCGGACGCTGTACATGAGGTTTCCTTTCTTCTCGGATGAAGCCGGCGGTCAAAACAACAGGTCTATTGTATCACGGGCGGCGCGGGTTGTCAATGAAGGCGGGGCGGCGGGACGGAATCTTCTCCGAAAAAAACGCGCCGATACGGTAGAATTTTACGAGGGAATGTGGTATAATCAAAAAGGCGGCGCGAAGCCGCTCCGGGGATGCGCCCGGAAACTCACGAAGAGGAGAACAAACGGTATGGAAATCAGAAACGCAGTGCCCGGAAAGGGCGGGAACCGGTACGTCCCCTACGAGGAACGGGTCGGCAACGAATCCATCGTCTATTTCACGCGGGAGCTCTCCCCGGAGGGACTGGAAAAGATCTACGAATGCGTGAACGGAACGATCAGAGGCAAGGTCGGGATCAAGCTGCACACGGGCGAACCCCACGGCCCGAACATCATTCCGTCGGCGTGGGTGAAGGAATTCATGGCGAAGGAGCTGCCGGACGCCGCGATCGTGGAGACGAACACCTTTTACGAGGGCGACCGCTACACGACGGAGCAGCACCGGAAGACGCTCAAGGTCAACGGCTGGACGTTCTGCCCCGTGGACATCATGGACGCGGAGGGCACGGCGGCGCTCCCGGTGAAGGGCGGCAAGTGGTTCGACGAGATGAGCGTCGGCGCGTCGATGACGGGCTACGATTCCCTTCTCATCCTGACGCACTTCAAGGGCCACACGATGGGCGGCTTCGGCGGATCCAACAAGAACATCGGCATCGGCTGCGCGGACGGGCGGATCGGCAAGAAGATGATCCACGAGAAGAACGGCAACCAGTGGGGTGTGGACGAGGAAGAGCTGATGGAGAAGATCACGGAGTCCACGAAGGCGACGATCGACTATTTTGCCGGGCACATCGCCTATATCAACGTGATGCGGAACATGTCGGTCTCCTGCGACTGCGAGGGCGTGGGCGCGGCTCCGGTCGTGACGCCGAACGTGGGGATCGTCGCGTCCCTCGACATTCTGGCGGCCGATCAGGCGTCGGTGGACATGATTCAGGCGATGACGGAGAAGGATCATCACGATCTGATCGAGCGGATCGCCACCCGCCACGGCTACCGCCAGCTCTCCTATATGAAGGAGCTGGGCATGGGCAACGACCGGTATGTCCTGATCGATCTGGACCACGGCGGAGCCCGCATCACTCCGAAGGACGCGGTAAAAGAGGTCGTGCCGTTCGTAAGGTGAGCGGAAGGGCAGGAACGGAAAAAAAGCCGGTCTTGCGGATGAGATTTTCAGGAGAGGACGCTTTCTGAGGGAGAAGGGTCCTCTTTTTTTATAGGGGGGAGCCTTGGGGGGTAGGACATTCGAGATCCTTCTACGGTAAACGAATCAGGTGATAGACAAGCCGCCTTCGCAGAAGGAGCCTCTCGGAGGGAGGTGGCACGGCTTGAAAAGCCGTGACGGAGGGAGTGTCCAATAGCCGTGACAGGGGGAGTGTTCTGCATTACTTGCAGCGCAGTTTTTTGTGCTGTGCGGCCCCGACGATTCCTGAAAAACTGTCATATCGACACAGGCCAGCCTCTTTATGACGGTGATCCCCGCAAAGCTCCCGACCGGAGGTAAAACACCTTGTCGGCATAGGCGGTCAGCTCTTCGTCGTGCGTGACCATGACGACGGTTTTGCGCAGCGATTGCAAGAGCTTCATGATCTCCCCGGCGTTCACGCGGTCGAGATTTCCGGTCGGCTCGTCGGCAAGGATCACCTTCGGCTGCCGGATGATCGCTCTTGCGATGGCGACCCGCTGCTGTTCGCCGCCGGAGAGCTCCGTCACGCGCTGATGAACGCGCTCTTCCAGCCCGACGGCGGTCAAAGCCTCTTCCACCCGCGCCCGCCGCTCCTCCTTCGGCACGCCGTCGAATCCGAGCGGCACCTCGACGTTCTCGAACGCCGTGAGCGTCGGGATGAGCTGGTAGGACTGAAACACAAATCCGATCTTCTCCCGTCTGAGATCCGTGCGCGCCGCTGCCGTCAGCCCCGCCGTGTCCGCGCCGTCGAGCCGGTAAACGCCGCCGTCGTACGGTTCGAGCAGGCCCATGACCGAGAGGAGCGTCGTCTTGCCGCTGCCCGATTTCCCGAGCAGGATCATGAATTCCCCGTCATGCACGTCGAGCGTGATATCGTCGAGCACCGGGCGGGGCTTTCCCTTCACCCGGTACGCTTTTTGAAGATGCTCCATGAAAATCATTCCTTCTCCCCCTCTCTGAACAGAACGCCCACCGATCTGCCGCCGAGCCTCAGGC
Source organism: Oscillospiraceae bacterium (assembly GCA_015065385.1). Classification (GTDB taxonomy): domain Bacteria; phylum Bacillota; class Clostridia; order Oscillospirales; family CAG-272; genus UMGS1696. The sequence continues at coordinate 9,009 of SVQK01000013.1, forward strand.
GCATCACAAGCAGCGGGACCGCCGCGGCCAAAAGGATCCCCGCCGATAAGATCAGAAACGACGAAAAGCCGCCGTGTGTTCCCGACAGCCCCGCGGGAAATCCCCCCTCAAGAACGCGGCGCCGGAGCCAGATCCGCAAAAAACGGGTGCCGCCGAGGGAGCCGAACGCCGCCGCCGGGAGAAGCACAAGAAGCAATTCGAGAAGCATCACCCGGATAATCGTCTTCTGCCTCACCCCGAGCGCGGACAGAACGGCGGCGGACTGCGTCCCGTGGCTCAACACATGGGAAGCGGCATAATACGAGGCGAACCAGGAGAGCACCCATCCGCTCACGCGCATCGTCCCGCCGACGGCCGCCGCTTTGGACGCCCAGACAGACGCCTTGTATTCCGGCGTCCCGACGGTGAGGGTCTCTCCGGAATACGCCGAAACGACCGGCTCAGCAAACCGCCTCAGCCCGTCCGCGAAGACCGCGCCGCCGACGCAGAGGGCGACGAGAAGCATGAGCAATAAAAACCGCTTTCTGTTTCGCCCGGCGTCCCGGACGGCGTAGAGGGCGGGATAGTTCTCTCTCTGTTTCATCCGATTCATCCGATTCATCCGAGCCTCCCGTAAGTTCTTTTCAGGGCGATCATGGAAAGGGCGAAGCTGACGAGGAATCCGAGCGCGGCGGCAAGCAGGATCAGGGCGATATAGGCCGGGGCGATCCGGTAGGGGATGGCGAGCTTTCGGATGACCGTGAACCCGGCTTCCGTGAGCTTATGGATCAAGAATCCCCCGCCGAGCGCCGCCGCGGACGCGATCAGGGTGACGGACGCGAATTCCAGACTGTCCGCAAGCGCGGGTTTTACCGGCGGGATCCCGAGCGCGCCGACGAGCCGGGCGTTTTTCCGGTTGTCCTGATTGTTCAACAGCGCCCCGACGAGCATGCAGGCGGCGAGAAAGATACCGGCCCCCCACGCGGTCTTCCGGACGGCGTCGATCTGCTGTTCGTAGACGCGTCCGTGCACATGGATCAGCTCGGACGCCGGGACCACGCTGAAATCGCCGTTCCGGTCTCCCATGAATCCCGACCCGGCATAGCGGGCGTTCAGTTCTTTCGCGCTCTCCTCCGACCGGAACCACAGGAAAAACTGATTGACGCGCGCGGGCGGCACGGGCGAGGAGTTCGCATAGATCAGATTGAAGAGATCCCCGCGGATCTTCAAATACGCGTCCGATACGTCGAGCTCCGTCTCTCCGACGCGGTCGAACGGCGTCCCCGGGATCCAGAGAGAGGCGTCGGAACTGTTGGCTTCGTGATAGGTCAAAAGCCCCCAGGGACTGTCCGCGGCGGCCAGCGGGACGATCGCCGCCACCCGGAGGGAGATCTCACCGCCGTCCGTCACGCCCTCCCGGACCGAAAATGCGTCTCCCACGGCAAGATCGTTCCGGTCAGCGAACTGTTTTGTGACAACGCATTCGTTCTCCGCCAGCCCGAGATCGGCGGGGAGCTCCCAGCGGATCATATTCCTGTTCACGTTCTGGTTCAGGGTATTCACGGACATCGCAAACGCTTCCGGATCGCCGGACAGCAGATAGCACTCGATCACCGATTCCTCCGGCGTGTCCGGATAGATCCGGTATTCCGTCGGGGTGTCCTCGATCCGGTAAACGGGCGTCACACAGGCGATCTGCGCGTTCTCCGGCTTCAAGACATCCGTCAGCGCGTCAACCTCGGACTGTCCGCATGGATACTCTCTGTTATACTCGCCCATGGCTTCCGCGTCGAAGAGGAACTCGTTCGTTCCGTCCGGATTTACTGTGTACGCGCCGCCGTATCTTGAGGAAGCCGCCGGATTTCCTTTGTATTGCAGCTCGTCCCGGAAGCGGAGATTGTACAGTCCCCGGTACGGCTCCGTCGCCTCGTCGTATTTCATCCCAAGCTCTCCTCCGAGATTCAGCATGCAGCAGAGGACGGACAGGCAGGCGAACAGCAGAAGCCCCGTGCGCAGGTTCCGCCTGTGCCGGATCAGATTCCGGAAAGCGTAGGTCAGAAGATAGCTCAGGCTCATAGGAACGCGCCTCCTTTTCGGACGGAAAACGGAAATACCGGACTCTTCTCCGTAGTATAGCTGTATATAGTATAGACGGAAAACCGGACGGTTTTGTTACACCTTTGAGGAAAAAACTGTAAAAAAATCTGCGCGGCGCGGAGAACAGTACCAACATGTTTTCTCTGTACAAACCTGCTATGGCCCCCCTGCCCAATGCGCGCCTGAAACGCCGCCGGAGGCCGAGGAGCTTGCTCCGAGCACGGCACAAACTGCACGAACATAGGCCGCTGAAAGTTCGCCAAAGGCGAATTTCTGAAGTTCGCCAAAGGCGAAACTTCGCGCGAGGACACGGGATGAATGGTCGAATCCGGATACAGAGGCGAGCTGTCAGTTTATGCCATATGGGGCCAACCGAGCTGCAAGCAGCTCAAAACCCCCGCACGGGGGGAAACCAAGTTCGCGCAGCGAAGCTTGAGCGGCCATGAGCTGGTGTCCGCGATCGAAGATCGCAGCCCGTGCCTCCCGCCCTGAGCAGGGCAATCCAATCCGCAAATACGAAGTATTTGCGCTTCCTCCGCCGACAGGTCAGGAATGACCTGTTGAGCTGATGGAGGAAGCATTCCTTTTTCCGTTCCCGGAAATCAAACTTCTTGACTTTTTCCGCGATTCGGAGAAATAAAAGAGGAAAGTTTTCCGAAACCTCTTGACGATTCATTTTCGTCAGTTTATAATGAATTCAGAATGGCGAGTCTGCGGGAATCGCCAAATTCAACCAATCGCACAGGAGGTTCCGATATGCTCAACATCGGCGTCACGTCGCGCGCTTTCAACGGTTTGACGATTTCCGACACCGCGCAGCGCATGGCCGACGGCGGATTCAAGTGCACCGAGCTCTGCTTCGTCCACTCCGATCTCCCGGGCTGGACCTACAACGGCATCGGCTCCCTCGAGGGCATCACGCCGAAGCGGGTCCGGGAGGCGGCGGCCGAGTTCACCTCACGGGGCGTGGCGGTCACGTCGCTGGGGCTGTTCACCGACCTCAGAAACCCCGAGGAGGACAAGAGGCGTGAGGCGGTGGACTACGCCCGGCGGTATATCGAATTCGCGGCGGAGGCGGGGATCCCGTACATAGCCAGCGAATGCGGATTCACCCCCGGAAGGCGCGGGATCAACACGGACACCTACGAATCCGACTACGAACACATCAAGGAGACGATCCGCGAGATCTGTCTCGAGGCGGAGAAATGCGGCGTCCACCTTGCGCTCGAAGCGTGCGTGCTGGATATCATCCCGTCCCCGAGGCGGCTGAAAACCCTGATCGAGGAGCTGGAGGCGGAGAGTCATGTGCGGCTCGGCGCGATGCTGGATCCGGCGAATTTCCTCGCCAACTCCGACGAGGAGGGGATGTTCTACTACCTCAAGCACGACATCTACTATCTGCACGGCAAGGACCGAAAGATCAACGCGACCTACGGCGTGAACGTGGGCGAGGGGGATATCGACTGGATGAAGTTCATGTCCTGCTACATCCGCTACGCCGACAAGAAGCCTTTCATTCTGGAATACTGCAACAAGGACAACTGTCTTGAAATCAAGAAGCGCGCCGAGGACTTCTACGACGACGCGTTCCAGAACCTGATTTCGCGGATCAACTGAATTCTGCGGTTTTGCCGCATTCCGGGCGATCCATATTATTAAAGTTCTTTGCGGAGCTTTCTTCCTAAAGAAAGCGACCGTTTTCCCCATCCTACAACAGAAAGGACGAACACTATGATCAAGTTAGGCGTGAACTCCGTACTTTTCAAAACGGTATCGTTCCGCGAGGCGGCGGAGGCGATCAAGAAGTGCGGCTACGACGGCGTGGAGATTTCCGCGATCGGCGGCATGTGCGAGCACCTGAACCTCTCCGACTGGAAGGCGCAGAAGGACGAGCTGCGGGCCATCAGTCAGGAATTCGAGCTTCCCTTCCTCTCAACGGAAGTCGCCTCCCACGACAGGCAGAGGCTGCACACGGCGTTCGAGGCCTGCGCGGAGATCGGGATCCCGATCGTGAACATCGGCCCGGGCGGCCAGATGAACGTCGAGGAGACGTGGGGGCCGATGATGGAGGAGATCGAGGCTCTGGCGGAGGACGCGGAGCAGTTCGGCGTCACGCTGTGCGTCAAGGCCCACGTCGGCGCGTGCGTGTACTCGACCCCGACGACCTTGAAGATGATGGAGACGATCAAATCCCCGGCATTCGGCGTGGACATGGATCCGTCCCACATCCACCGCGCGGGCGAGAATCCGGCGGTCGCGCTTCCGGCGGTGCTCTCCGCGATGAAGCACATCCACATCCGGGACTGCAAGGGCAACGGGCCTTCCCCGGGAGCTCCGACGGATCAGGCGTGCGGGCGCGGCGACATCGATCTCTTCGGCTATTTCAAGGCGATGGTGGATCAGAAGTACGACGGTCCGGTCTGCCTCGAAGTCATCGGTCCCGACCAGTCGATCACGGACGCGACGAGGATCGCGGCGGAGAGCTACGGCTACATGAACGCGGTATTGAAGAATCTCGGAGCGAGATAAGGGAAGAAACCCTGCGCGTTTCCGGATCCGGTTTCCCCGACCGCATCGGGACCGCCTTTCCGCATCAGCCCGAAGGGTCACTCCTGACCCTTCGGCGGAGGAGTTGCAAATGCTCCGCATTTGCGGATTTTGGATCCCGACTCCACAGGATTCGGCTTTCTCCATCAGCCGCAGGTCATTCCTGACCTGCCGGCGAAGGAGGCGCAAATGCTCCGCATTTGCGGATTGGATTAACCCTCTTCGAGGGAGGAGGAAAGAAACCCTACGGGTTTCTGAATTTTATGTCCCTACGCGGGACAGGCGGCACGGGGGACACCAGCTCTGGCCGCAGGTGCCCCCTGTGCGGGTCCCCCTTGGCCATATGGCATAACC